>JAEZDN010000025.1 GCA_023433275.1 Verrucomicrobiota bacterium | reverse complement strand
AGGGCGGTATTGGCGGTCAGGACAGGGGCAGTCGGAATCGCCTGTGAACAGGCTCCTACAGGGGAGGGCGGTATTGGCGGTCAGGACAGGGGCAGTCGGAATCGCCTGTGAACAGGCTCCTACAGGGGAGGCGGGATGGGCGGTCCAGGACGGGGGAATCGGAATCGCCTGTGAACAGGCTCCTACAGGGGAGGCGGGGATCAGCGGTCCAGGGTGCCGTGGCAGGCGAGGTCACCGTTGGGGAGTTGGATGGCGGCGCCGGTTTCGGGGTAGGCGGAACAGAAGGCGGAGATATGGGCGTCGGTCATGATGAAGAACGCGGTGGAGAGCGCGTCGGACACGGCGGCGTTGGCGGCGAGGGCCCAGACGCGTTGGCGGCGCGCGGTGGGTCGACCGGTGCGCGGGTCGACGAGGTGCTCGCCCTTGACGGCGATGCCGGAACCGCTGAGCGCGGCGTGGGCGAGGGGGAAGGTGCGGTAGGATTCGTTTTCGCCGAGGCCGACGGACCAACCCGTTTGACCGGCGGGAGCGGCGAGCGCGAGGGCGGTGCTGCCGCCGCTTTGGAGGAGAGCGGAAGCGATGTCCCATTCGCGCAGGGTCGCGGCGAGGCGGTCGAGCGCGTAGCCCTTGCCCACGGCGCCGAGGTCGAGGTGGAGGCGCGCGGCGTGGCTGGTAAGCGTGTGGGCGGCGGGATCGAGGGAGTAGAGCGGGGCGTCGGGCGCGGTGTCAGGCGAGGGTTGCGAGGCGTAGGCGGGGTCGAAAGTGCGTTGCGTGGCGGCCGAGACTTCGCCGGCGACGAGGAGGCAATGCAGGGCGTCCTCACCGATCGTGATGGACTCGCCGGACGCGAGGCGATTGGCGCGGGCGATGTCGCTGGATTCGATGTAGCGGCTGAGCTCGGATTCGAGGCGGTCGAGTTCGCGGAAGGCGGCGGCGGCGGCCTGGCGGGCGTAGGCAGGATCGTGGCCGTCGATGAAGATTTCGAAGGTCGTGGCCATGGCCTCGTGTTCGAAGCGAGCCGGGGTCATGTCAGGGAGGGCAGTAAGAAATTAATCACGAAACACACGGAATACACGAAAGGGAGAACCGGGCCAGGGCAGGGGACACGAATTGCACGAATTATCACGAACGGGAAGACGGGCGAGTTTGTGAGGATTGGGAGCAGTCCAAGGCAAGGAGGTCAGAGTGTTCGGTTCGGACGAACCACGAATGGACACGAATGAACACGAAGGGAATGCCGCCGGTGCGGGCAATTCGGGGCGGACGTCTCATTCGTGGACGTGCGAGTTCATTCGTGGTTGAAAGCGGCGGCGGAGTTCGCGGCGGAGGCGGAGCATGGCGAGGGTGGGTTTCAGCCAGAGGACGAGGAAGCCGTATTTGGAAGTGCCGTGGCGGCGCGCGTGGTGGCGGACCGGGAGTTCGCCCACGCGGAAACCGGCGGCGACGGCGATGGCGGGGATGAACGATTGGAGAAGTTCGAAGGGGAAGAGCGCGTCGCGGACCTCGCGGCGCATGACGCGGAGCTGGCAGCCGGCGTCGTGCACACCGTCGGCGAGGAAGCGACGGCGGACGCCGTTGGCGAGGCGCGACATCAGGCGGCGGAGCATGTTGTCGTGGCGGTCGACCCGCCAGCCGCAGGCGAGGTCGAGTTGATTGGATTCGACGAGGTCGAGCAGGGCGGGGAAATCGCGCGGGTCGTTCTGGCCGTCGCCATCGAGGGTGAGGAGCAGAGGGCTGCGCGCGGTGAGGAGTCCCGCGAGCAAGGCCACGGCCTGGCCGGCATGAGTGAGGAGGATGGAGCGGCAGGCGGGCCAACGGGTGCAGGCCTCGGCGATTTCGGCGGCGGTGCCGTCGGTGCTACCGTCGTTCACGAGGATGATCTCGTAGTTGGGGCCGCGCGCGTGGAGGACGGCGACGCAGGCTTCGACGAGCGGCAGGATATTGCCGGCTTCGTTGTAGAGCGGGATGACGAGGGAAGCGTGGGGGCTCATCCGAAAGCTGGGGTAACAGGCATTTTAACCGCGGATGGCACAGATGAAACGGATGGGTTGGGGATAGGAGGAAAACGCGAAGGCCGCGAAGGGATCAAGAGAGTGGATTGAAGAGGATCAGGAGAAAGGGGAAAGATTGGATCACCGTGGGAACCCCAATGAGGCGCGAGGGGAAGGAATTTAATTTTTGCCGCGGATGGTAGGGATGGAACGGATAGAAGGAAAATGCGGGGGGCGCAAAGGGATGACGTGGATGGGTGAGGAATCCCGAAGGTTCAGGGTTGGCGCTTGAAGACGATCAGGGTGAAGCCGGGGCGGAGGCCGATGAAGGCGGGGGTGTAATTGCCTTTGAGACGGGCTTCGACTTGGTCGGCGAGGCCGGCTGAGGCGATGACGAGCGAGCCGTCGCAATCGTCGGGCACGGCGGACCAGTAACCGATGTTGGGGATGTCGCGGAAGTACCAGGGCATCGGCCAGGATTCCTCGCTGATGACGCGGATGGGGGCGGACGGGAAGGCGGCGTGGGCGGCTTGGGCGAGCGGGCGGAGTTTCAGGACGTCGCTCGAGCTGTGGACGTAGGCGTAGGGGTTGCGTTCGTCGGCGGGGCGCTGGAAGGAGGTCAGGCGGACCTGTCCCAGTTGGAGGAGGACGCAGAGGATGCCGATGAGAGTGTAGAACGACGGGTGTTTTCGCGGGACGACGAGGGCGCCGGCGGCGAGGAGGGACAGACCGGGGATGAGGTGGATGACGTGCCAGGGGGTCTTGTAGCTCGTGAGGGAGAAAACCAGCAGGAGGATGACGGTGAAGCTGGCGGCCCCGCGCAGCCCGCGGGATGGGCGGGAGACAATCGCGATGACTGCACCGGTCAGGGCGAGCAGGGAGAAGACGAGTTGATGCGTGACGACGCCGCCGTCGCGATGCCAGCCGAGGAACGAGAAGTAGTACCAGGCGGGTTTCTCGTGTCCGGAGGCGCCGGCCGAAAGCCGATCGAACATGGACGGGTAGGTGCCGAGCGCGTCGCGGATGCCGCCGGCGTTGGCGCCGAAGGAGGAGTAGAAGAGGGCGGCGATGAGGAGCGCGGCGGCGAAGGCGGCGGTGAGGTCGCGGGTGAGGCGAAGGGTTGCGGGGCGTGACGGACGGGCGATCAGGAGGCCGGCGAGTGCGGCGAGAAGGAAGAGCGGAGCGCTGGCCTTGGTGGCTTGCATGAGACCCGCGCTGGCGCCGGCGGCGAGGGCCCAGGCGAGACGGCCGGATCGCCACCAGCGGGCGGCGAAGAGGAAGGTCGCGAGGGTGAACGTGAGGAGGAGGGTTTCCTGAATGAAAAAGCGACTGAAGTAGACCGCGGACGGGGAGACGGCGAGGAAGGCGGCAGCGAAGAAGGCGGAGCGGCGGGTGGAAGATGAAATCGCGGTTTCCGCGACGGAAGACGAGGCAGCGAGAGCGTGGGCGAGGAAATAGAGGAGGAGCACCGCGAGGGTGCCGGCGAGGGCGGGGACGAGGCGGACGGTGGTTTCGGTGAGTTCGGCGAGGGTGGATTCGCCGCGGATCCAAGCGAGGGGCAGGGCGGCGTAGTAGAGGGTGGGGCCGTGGTGATCGGCGGGGTCGAAGGTGTAGCCGTGGCCTTCGAGGAGCTGGCCGGTCTTGACGGCTTGGTTGGCTTCGTCGGCGTGCATGGGGCGCCGGTCGAGATCCCAGGTGCGCAGGCCGAGCGCCAGGAGGGCGAGCAGGGCGAGCGGGAGCCAGCGTTGGAGGACCGTGGGCATGCGGGGCGGAGAAGACGGGGAAAAGTGAACGGAGGGTGCGATTGTATGGCAACGCTGCTAAAGAGGGGCGCGCGAGGCGCGCCGTGGCAACGGGAGCGGGGGAGGGCGTGCGCAAGGC
>JAEZDN010000110.1 GCA_023433275.1 Verrucomicrobiota bacterium | reverse complement strand
GCGGAGGATGTAGGGCGCGGTTTGGGCGCGGAGCTGGGCGTCGTACCAGGCGCGCTCGTCGCGCTTGAGGCCGGGAGGAACCTTGGCGAGGAAACCGGGCATGAGGAACTCGAAGAGCGACCGGAGGTCGTCGAGGGAGTTCTCGATGGGCGTGCCCGTGAGGAGGAAGCGACCGCGTCCGCGCAGGGCCCGCAGTGACTGCGCGGCCTGGGTGCGGCGGTTTTTCAGATGCTGCGCCTCGTCGGCCAGGATGAGGGCGAACTCAACGGATTCGAACAGGGTGCTGTCGCGCGCGAGCGTGCCGTAGGAGGTGAGAACCAGGTCGTGCTGGGCGAAGTCGCGGCCGGCGAGGCGGTGGGTGCCGTGGTGGACGAAGACCTTGAGTTGGGGGGCGAAGCGGAGAGCCTCGCGGCGCCAGTTTTCCACGAGCGATGCGGGGCAGACGACGAGCGACGGGGAGGAACGCGCGGGCCCCGGCGCGGCTTCCGCTGATTTTCGTCGGGTCCAAGCCAGTGCGTTGGGTTCAATGCGTTCCACTGGAGGTGAAGCGGTGTCGCCAGGGGCGACCCGTTGGGCGTGGGCGGATAGGAGCGCGAGGGCCTGGAGGGTTTTGCCGAGGCCCATTTCGTCGGCGAGAATGCCGCCGAGATCCTGGCGATGGAGATGCCAGAGCCAGGCGGCGCCCAGTTTTTGGTAGGGGCGAAGGATGGCGTCGAGCGCGGGCGGGATGGGCGCGGCGGGCAGGGACGTGAGGTTGCGGAGGGCGGAGCTGCGCTGGCGCCAGGTGGCCGGCGCGGCGAAGCTGGGGGAGAGTTCCTCGAGGAGGTCGTTGACCTCGGCGGCGCGCGCCTTGGGGATGCGATGGCGGCGAACCGCGAGGCCCGACTCGGTCGGGTCGCCGGCGAGGGCGCGGTGGGCGGCCTGGATTTTTTCGAGCCGTGATTGGTCGATGAGGTAGATCGCCTTGCCGTCCTCGACGTAGCCGCGCCCGCTGGCGACGGCCTCGCGGAGTTGGGCCTCGGTGGCCGCGCCCGCGGCGAGTCCGAGCTGCACGTCGTACCCGCCGCCGGCCTCGGTGATTTGGGCGGTCGGTTCGGCGGTGTGGAGGTGGGCGGTGTTGCGCTGGAAATTCTCGGTGAATTCGGCGCCGAAATCGTCACGGAGGAGGCGTCCTTGCGTCGCGAGAATGTTGAGGACGCGGTGCCGGTCGCGCAGCCACCACTTGCGGGTGAGGGGATCGAGCACGAAGCGGTGCTGGCGAAGGAACTCGAGCACGTCGTCGTACTGCGCCGAATGTTTCGAGGGCAGCGTGATGGCCAAAAAGTGCTCCGAGCCATCGACGATCATCGGCGTCACCGGCACCTCCGGCTCCCTGGCTAAGGGCGCCGGGCGCTGGCGGGGCGAGGTAGGGCCAATGTTCGTATTACGAACATTGGGTTGTAAGGCGTTGTTCGATAGCAGGTCGCTGATTCCGGAAAGTGCGTTTCCGTGCCAGGCGAGGGGGACTTGGGGGGCGCGGCCGTGGAAGAAGACGGGTTGGCCGGCGAGGGCGGCGATGAGGTCGCGGAGTTGGGCGCGGGTGAGCTGGATCAGGGAGACGGGCGCGGGCTTGACGCCGAGACGCTGGAGAAGGGCGAGGCCGGGCAGGAGTTCGGCGGGCGGCGGGGCGGAAAGGTCGAGTTCCACCTGCAGCGCCACGGCGTCGCGCGGGACGGCCGCGGCGAGGTTCGGTGGGAGGAGGAGGCGGAGCATGGGACAGGAAGGAGAAATTAAGAATTAAGAAGGCTGAACCGCCAGCGATTAACCCCGGTTATTTGGCTCCCGGGAACGGCTCCATCCTGGCGGGGACACAAACAGGCGAACCACTAACGGAGTTTGGATGCCATTGGTGAATTCGGGTGGAGCGAGGTATCGCGCAAGATCATCCCGCAGGAACAGGAACACCTGATCGGCCTCGCGGATGCACTCGGCATCGACAACGCGACGCTGAACGACTGGGAGGCGGTGACCGAAGCCGCGCCGAAGTCACCGTGGAAACACGGGGGTTGGCCGCGCTCGAGGGATTAGTTTTCCGCGGACCAGGTGCGGACGATGTCCCGGGCGAATTTGCCGGAGGGGGTGAGGTCGGATTCCTTCCAGTGGCCCTTGGCGGAGGATCGGGGCGCAATGATCGACGCGGTCTCGCGTTTGTCGTAGATGGCCCAGTTGCAATGGCTGAGCTGGTGTTCGCGCATGAAGGCCAGCCACTCGCGGGTGGATTTCTCGTCGACGGGGCCCTTGCCGTCGGCGTTGCAGGTGCCCCACTCGGTCACGAAGAGGGCGGCCCCGCGGTTGAGGGCTTTCACGGCCTTGGCGCGAAGGGAGGCCTTGTGCGTGCCGGCGTAGAAATGGAGGGTGTAGGCCACATTGGGATCCCGGATGGGATCGGCGGCGGCGATGTCCACGTCCTGGGACCAATGCGGGGTGCCCACGACGATGAGATTATCGGGATCGTGGGCGCGGATCGCGGCGATGACTTTTTCGGCGTAGGGTTTGATTTTGTCCGCCCAGGAAATCGCCAGGGGTTCGTTGTAGATTTCGTAGATGACGTGAGGGTGACGACCGTAGCGTTTTGCCATGTCGGAGAAGAACGTGGCGGCGAGGTCGACATGGTTCTCGGCGTGGTGGTCGTGCCAGTCGATGATGACGTAGAGATCGGCCGCGATGGCGGCGTCGATGACCGCGGTCACGCGTTTGAGGTTGGCGGCGGGCTTTTGGAGGTAGCTGCCCGGTTCCTCGTGGACGCCGAGGGCGGCGCGGACGACCTGCGCATTCCAGTCCTGTTTGAGCCAGTTGACGGTGCCGGCGTTGTAGAAGCGGGCGGCCTCCCACTGGCTCCAGCCGAAGCTGACGCCGGCGAGGCTGACGGGACGGCCGTGGGCGGCGCCAACAATGCGGTTGCCGGAAACCTGGAGACGGCCGTGGGTGCTGACAATGCCAGGGGCGGCAGGCGCCGGCGATGCGGCGCGGCCGAGGAAGGGAAGGAACCAAGCGGCGAGCGCGACCAGCAGGAGGAGAGGGCGAGGTGGGGTCATCGGGGTGCGTGGATGGAAGAGAGCGCCGGAAAAAGGGTAAATGGGGAAATGACGGGCGGGCTTGCAGCGGGCGCGAGCGGAGGGGCAGGCGTGAGGTGCCGGGGGCCGGGAGAAGGGCGTGGTCAAGCCATGCTCCTACAACCGTTCGGCGCGGACTCCCGCGACGCGCGGAAGGGTTGGCCCGAGGATCGAGCAAGCTCGACTCCTGCGAGGGGAAGTCAGGGGTCGACGATGACGGGCAGGCCGTTCCAGGCGAGGCGGACGAGGACGCGGGCGTCCCAGTTGGCGAGGCGGAAGCAACCGTGGGATTCGGTGCGGCCGACTTTCTCGGGGTCGGGTGTGCCGTGGATGCCGTAGCCGGTGCGATCTAGGCCGATCCACGCGACGCCGACGGGATTGTTGGGGCCCGGGGGGATGATGAGGCGGCGGCCGAGTTCCTTGCCCTCGGGGACCTCGGGAAACACCGCGGGGTCGAAGGTGTAATTGGGGTCGGGGATGACGACCACGACATGGAGTTCGCCGATGGGTCGTTTCTCGACGTTGCGCGCGATGCTCACGGGGCAGTGCAGAAGAATGCGGCCGGTCTCGTCGACGGCATGGAGGACTTTTTCCGCGAGATAAATATGGATGCGCGCGACGCGACCCGGGGCGAGCAGGGCCTCGGCGGACGGCACGACGAGGGCGGTCCCGGGCAGCAGGTTGTCCCAATCGACCTCGGGGTTGAGTTTCACGAGCAGCTTGGGATTGGCGCGGAAGCGTTCCGCGAGCATCTCGAGCGCGGTTGCGTGGAGGAGTGCGTCGACTTGCGATTTGCCGAGCCACGTGTCGGGCACGGGTTGGAGCGAGCCGAGATCCGCGGCGGTAACCACGTAGTCGGCGAGCACGGGAGCGGTGAGCTTGAGCACCTCCTTGGTGGCGCGATCGAGGTCGCCCGTCTCGCGCAGACCCTCGTTTTTCTGAAAGGCCTTGAGGGCGGCGGCGGTTTGCACGCCGCGCACGCCGTCGAGCGAGCCGCAGGAGAAGCCGCGCCGGTGGAGTTCCACCTGGGCGGCGAGCCAATCGGAAATTGGCTGGGGGACAAACGCGGGCTCGCTCTCGGGGACGAGGCCGTCATCGGCGGGCAGCGCGGGCGTGTCCTCGGGCCGCGGCGGGGGCGATTCCTCCGGCTGCGCCCCGACCGTGGCGGTGAGCAGGCTTAGCAGGAGGAAAAGGGAAAGCCGGGACATGGGGCGCGACCTTGGCGGCCCGGGGTGGAAATGAAAATGGAGAAATTTAGGTACAGGCGGTAGGTGGTGGGTGGCGGGAGATTGGCGTCGGGCAATCGTCTCGGAATCGTTTCACGCAATGGATGATCGCTCGAGATCCCAGACCTACAGGGGACCCACGAGCGTCATGCTGAGCCGTATCCAGGATCCATGTTGCCGCCGCACGTCCGTCCTTTCCCTTGGATCCTTCGCTTTGCTCAGGATGACGGTGGCGGGTGTATTTGCCATTCTCCGAAGATCATCTCCGCTCACTATGCACCGCCCGCGGTTGCTCCTGCGGTCTCGGAAATCGTTTCACGCGATGTATGATCGCTCGAGTTCCCTGACATACAGCGAACCCACGAGCGTCATGCTGAGCCGTATTCAGGATCCATGTTGCCGCCGCATGTCCGTCCTTTCCCTTGGATCCTTCGCTTTGCTCAGGATGACGGTGGCGGGTATGTTTTGTGCTCTCTAGGGTTCATCGCCGCGCATTGGGCACTCGCTCAGCGGTTGCTCCTGCGTCTCAGGATGACGGTGTGCGCGGCGTGAGCGGGTGATCGCCTGTTAAACAGCTCCGACGGGACGGGATCACGGGCGCGGGCGCAGCAAGACTGCGCCCCTACGTGGACAAAGAAGCTCAGCGGGAGGTGAGGTGCCAGTGGCCGCAGAGGACGCAGCGGTAGGCGGAGCGGGAGCGTTCGACGCCGGCGAGGAGCGCGGCGTCGAGGGCGTCGCCTTGCGTGCGGTAGCGGCGTTTGCCGGTGCACATGCGTTTCCGGTCTTCGGCCGTGGGTTTCTTCATGGTCAGGCGAGGGGATTGGCCGCCGAAGACACAGACCACACGGAAATTCCCGGGGACGGGTTCGGTGTATCAGTGTTTTTCGTGGTTAATATCAGTCGGTCAGGCTTTGGGCTCGAAGCGGCTTTGGGCGCGGTTTTTCTTCACTTGGTCGGCGGGAAAGACCTGGCCGTTCATGGCGATATAAATGCCCGGAGGCAGGACCTGCAGGGCGCCGACGGCGCAACCGAGGTTGAAGAGGGCGTCGCTTTGGCGGAAGCGGGCGGGGACCATCGAACCGGTGAAGACGATGACCTTGCCGGGAAGATTGCCGAGGAAGGCCGCGGTGGCGGTCATGGTGTCGGTGCCGTGGGTGATGAGGATGAGGTTTTCCGGTGCGGCGGCGACGCGTTCGCGGATCAGCGCGCGATCGGCATCGGTCATGTGCAGGCTGTCCTTTTGCAGGACGGATTCCACGGTGAACTCGAAGGTGACGTTGGCCTCCTTGAAGAGCGGGCCGACCTGGGGATCGCCGACGTCGTAGGTGCTCGCGGCATCGAAGTAGACCTTGTCGATTGTGCCGCCGGTGGTGATGACGCGCATGCGCATGTCCGGGAGGATGCGCGGGGGCGACGGCGGTTCAATGCGAGAGTGGGAATCAGGGGAGCTGCTTGGTGCTTTCGATTCAGGCACGCGAACGTTGCTCGGCGCCCCCTCTTCACGGAGGGGACCTCGGTTGCGAATCCCCTAACACCTTCGGGGGGCGGACCGACGGAGACAGGGATGTCGCCCCAAGCCTTAGCTGATGGAGCCCATCGCTACGGGAACAATTCACAGGGAAACCACAGATAAACGCAGAAGCGCACAGATCAGGATGGCTTACAGCGGCGAAGCGCTCGCGGTTTGTTTCATCGTTCAGTGAAATGAATTTGGGTGCACTGATGACGCCAATCGCGGTGCCCATCCGTTTACCTGTGTTCGACCGGCCCGAGGGCGGGCCGGCTCCAGTCAAGGTCGTCCCTCCTCCATAGTGTGCCCGTTAGGGAGTCCGGGGCTCGGATCGGGGATTGAAAACACGTGCGGCGGGGAATCGATTGCGTCGTGATTGAACCCGGCTAGGTTGTCGGGGTCGAAGCCGGTATGAAAAGCATGGCGCACAGTCTGGCGATGGTCGTGGCGGTCGTTTCCTCCCTCGCGGCGGCGGAAGTTGAGGTCGGGGCGACGCTGGATGAGGTGCGCGCCGCGCTGGGCACGCCCAAGGGTCAGGCGGTGGCGGGGGACCGGCAGGTAATCTATTATGAACGCGGCGATATTGAGCTGCGCGAAGGGCGGGTGATTCGGGTGGGGTTGCGGTCGGCGGAAGAACACGCGGCGCACGTGGAGCGCGAGGAACGGATGCGGGTGGAGCGGGAGGCCAGCCGGGCGGAGCTCCTGGCGGAAGGAACGGCGGTGCGGGATCGCAAGCTGGCGGATGTCTCGTTTCAGGCAGCGCCGGTCGCGTTCCAAGTGGCGTATTGGGAGAATTTCGCGCGCAGTTATCCGGGCGTCCCGGTGATGGAGCCGCTCACCGTCGCGCGGATGC
Organism: Verrucomicrobiota bacterium; assembly: GCA_023433275.1. Taxonomy (GTDB): domain Bacteria; phylum Verrucomicrobiota; class Verrucomicrobiia; order Opitutales; family Opitutaceae; genus Lacunisphaera. The sequence continues at coordinate 40,762 of JAEZDN010000110.1, read as the reverse complement.
GGCTCAATGAGGAGCTGGAGGAAAAGCTGCGGCGCAATGAGGAGATCGCGCGCCTGGCGGAACTGGAGGAGGGGAGCGAGGGGGAGGAGCGGGTGACGGTTTATCGGCATGTGGGATATCCGCGGCGGCGTGGTTCGCATGGGCATCATCCGCACCAGCCGTTTGCGCTTGGGCCGGTGACCTATGAGTTTTTCGACGCACCGTTGCCGGTGTACACGACGCCGACGACCCCGTTGATCAATCCGTTTCGGGGCGACCTGGCTCAGCCGCAGCGGCGGGAAAATGATACGAAGGAATCGCGGCGGGATAGGTGGCATGACGGACGGCGTCAGGAGCGGGGGGCGCGAGATGGGAACGACGGGACGCGCGGGCGGCAGTGGAGATAGGGCCAGGCGCGGCAGGCGGGAGGATGAGTCGCGAACGAGGTGGCTTTCGCCGGGCGCAGGCGGAGATCATTTGATCGGGCGTTGCAGTCCAAGGACCGAGCAAGCCCGGCCCCTGCCGGCCGGATGCGTGGGGTTCGGGCGTGCGCGCGGTTGACTTATGCGGGCGAAGGAGTGGTTTCGGGGCGGCCCGCCGATCGGCCGGGTTCCAACGACTCTCACTCATGAAGAAGTTTTTCGGCCTTTCCTGGTTGCCGCTCGCGCCCGATGTGGGGCTGTTGTTGCTGCGGGTCGCGGTGTCGTGGCTGATGATCCGTTATCATGGGTGGGGCAAGCTGACGGGCTGGGCGGATGAGAAGATCCGGCTGCCCAACCTGTTTTCGCTCGATGGGGTGCGGAAGGAATTCCACACGTTTCCCAACCACATCGGCATCGGGTCGGAATTGAGTTACGTGCTCGTGACCTGGTGCGAGACGTTTGGCTCGCTGGCGATCATGGCCGGGTTGCTGACGCGACTGCACTCCTTCGGCCTGGCCATCGCGATGGGGGTCGCGTGGGGCTTTCATCACGGCATGCGCCTGACGGGGCCCGGTTCGGGCGAGCTGCCGTTCTCGTGGATGTTCGTGTACCTGTTGCTGGCGCTGGCGGGACCGGGAAAATATTCGCTGGATCGGAAGTGGGGTTTTGACCGCGGGTGAGGCGGGATGAGCCCCGAGGAACATCGCAAGCTCGCCGAGCTGGAGGACCGGATGTGGTATTTCCGCGCCCTGCATGCGCGGCGCGAGCACTGGTTGACGCGATTGCTGCCGGCGGGCGGCGCGCGCGTGCTCGATGCGGGCTGTGGCACGGGTGGATTTCTCCGGCTGTTGCGTGCGCGGCATCCGGACTGGGAGTTGAACGGCGTCGACGTTTCGTCCTTCGCTTGCGAGCTGGCGCGCGAGCGGACGGGCGTCGCCATCAGCGAAGGGTCGATCACGGCGCTGCCGTTCCCCGGCGAGCGCTTCGATGCGATCTCGACGGGCGATGTGCTCTATCATGTCAGCGAGCCCGGGGAGGCCGTGGCGGAATTTGCGCGGTGTTTGAGGCCGGGAGGGGTCGTGGTGGTGAACGAGCCGGCGTACCGGTGGTTGTGGTCCTATCACGATGAGGCCGTGGAATCGAAGCACCGCTTCACCCGGCGGGAACTCGTGGATCAGTTTGCCGCGTCGGGGTTGGTGGTGAAGTTCGCGAGTTATGCGAACCTCGTGGCGCTGCCCTTGGTGGTGGCACGACGGAAGATCTTTCCGCCGCGGCGGCCGGGGAGCGACGTGCAGTTGCTGCCGGCGCCGGTGGAAGCGCTCCTCTCCCTGATGGCGGCGGGGGAGCGGGGGTGGATGAAACGGGGATGGACCCTGCCCGCGGGGAGCTCGGTATTTGTGGCGGGAGTGAAGGGGAATCCGGGCGAACGCGGTTGATGGACAGGCGGCCGAGGGAAGGATTTTGGCTTCGGATTGAACTCTTGTCTCCCGACCGGGTCGGAAGCACCTTCCGTCAACCCCACCCCACGTAGCCCATGAAATCCCGATTCGGCCTGATTGCAGCAACCGCTTGTATGATGGCGACTGTCGCGTGGTCCGCCCCCCGCCTCGAGGAGGAGCAGACCGCTGTTTATGCGAAGGTGTTCAACGACTATGCGCGCACGCCCTCGGCGGTCGGCGGCTATCTCATGGAGACGTTTGCCTTCGCCAATGGAGGGCCCGTGTTGGGGGGCATGCGTGATCCCTCGGTGGAGCGGGCGACGTTCAACGAGGTCATCCGATTGATCAGCCCCGCGCTGGCGCGGCAGAACTACGTCGCCGCGTCCGATCCACAGGACACCGATTTGCTGATCTATGTGTATTGGGGCGCGACGAGCGGCGCCCTGCCGGGGTCGGGTTTGTCGGATGGCACGATGGAGCAGGCGATGAACCTCGATGCCGACTGGTATGGCGCCGGCTCGCTTCTCGATGACGGGAACCGCCGGCGGGACAGCACGAATTTCCGGAATGCGGGGTTGCTGGGCTATCGCGAGTCGCTGGCGCGTCACGTGGGCCTGCAGGACACGGGAATTCACGGGACGCTTTACCGGGAGTTGATCGCCGACGTGGAGGAGCCGCGCTATTTCGTGATCCTGACGGCGTTTGATTTCCGGACGGCGCTGGACACGAAGCACCTGGTGCCGCTCTGGTCGGTGCGCTACAACATCCCGGCGCGCGGGAATCATTTCACGGCCGCCTTGCCGGACATGAGCATGTTTGCCTCGCGGTTTTTCGGTCGGGACAGCGGGGGCCTGATCCGTCGCCTGAACCCGACGGGCAAGGTCGACATGGAGGACCTGCAGATCCTCGGGGCCGTGGGTGAACCGAGCAAGTGAACCGGGGCGGGGTGGATTTTCATGAAGGATATTCCGCCGCGGCGGTGTTGAACGGGGCACGCTCAAAATGCCTGCCCTTTCCGTGACCCGCCTGATCCTGACCGCATTGGTGCTTCTGGTTTCTTGCGCCGGCGTCGGTGCGGCCGAACCCGCCCGGAAACGGGTTGCGATCATCATCGATGACGGCCCGGACCCGGTGCAGAGTGCAAAGTACCACGCGTTGTTCGCGCGCGAGGGCGTGCGCGTTTCGTTTGCGCACGTGGGGCGTAATGTGGCGGCGCACCCCGGGCTGACTCGCGCGGCGGCGGAGGCGGGGCACGAGATCGTGAACCATTCGTACACGCATCCGCATTTCAAGGAGCTGGCGGACGCGGCGATCCGTCGCGAGGTGGCGGACACGCAGGCGGCGGTGAAGGCCGCGACCGGGCGTGCGCCGCAGTGGTTTTGGGCGCCATTCGGGGACTGGGATGATCGCATCGCGGCCGCGGTGGCCGCCGAGGGGTTGGAGCATTTCCCGGTGCTGGGGTTTCATTTTCTGGATACGCGGGACTGGGACGGGGCGACGACGCCTGAACAAATCAGGACGCGGGCCACGCGCGGGGTGCGCGATCTCACGATCATCCTCTGTCATGAGTGGCCCCCGAAGACGCTCGTCGAGATGCCGGGCATCATCGCCGAGCTGAAGGCGCAGGGGGCGGAGTTTGTGACGTTCAGCGAGCTCGTGAAGTTGCGGCCGTGAGAGCCCTGGAAAGCACCGGACGAGTGAGCATGGGTGTCGCGGTGGTGGCGTCGGGCCTCATGCAGGTGGTGAACGCGTCCTTCGTACGGCTCGTCGCCCAGCCGTCGTGGTTGCCAATGCGGCCCGTGCTCGCCGTGGCCAGCGGCGTGGTGCTGGTCGTGGTGGGCGTGGCGCTGATGCTGGACCGGCAGCGGCGGCCGGCGGCGCTGGTTTGGGGCGGGTTGCTCGGCATCGCGCTGTTGCTGCGGCTGCCGGAGATCGCGGCGAATCCCGGCGCCGGCTTTGTGTGGACGAACCCGGCGAAGATCGGAGCGTTGATCGGCGGCGCGCTCCTGCTCGCGAGTCCGGCGCCGCGCGCGGTGGCATGGGCCGCGGGATTGCTCGCGGTGTTTCTCTGTCTGGGGGGCGTGCAACATTTCGTGTATGCGGGTTTCGTGGACACGCTGGTGCCGGCGTGGATACCGCCGGGCCAGCGGTTCTGGACCTGCGCGACGGGCGGCGCGTTGGTCGCGGGGGGCATTGGGCTTTTGATTCCGGCGACGCGGTGGTGGGCGGCGGTGCTTTCCGGCGTGATGATTTTCCTGTGGGTGGTGTTGCTGCACGTGCCGAGAAGCGTGGAAATGAAGAACGCGTTCGAATTGGCAGGGGTGTTTGAAGCGCTGGCGGTGGCCGGGATCTGTTGGCTGATGGCGGGGAAGGCCGGAGCGCGGGCAGGAAGCTAACGCGCGGATAAGGTGGATCCGGATTGTGAACGGTCTGGCGCGTTGGAGACTGGCCGACGGGGAAGCGAGCGTGCGTCCTTTAGGGTGGATGCTTCGCTTCGCTGCTGATGAACCGAACGAGTTGTGGGCCTGTGAGCCGCGTCGATATTAGAAACATCCAAGACCTTTTCGACCGTCATCCCGTACGCAGTGAGGGCTCCACGGAGTCGGCGCACGTCCGCCCTTTCCCGTGGATCCTTCGCGCGGATCAGGATGACGGTGGCGGGGATATTTTGTACTCCCCGAAGTTCATCTCCGCTTCCTATGCAACCGCCCATCCGTTGCTGGGGCCCTCAGGATGACGGAGTTTTTTGGGATGGGCGCACCTCGCCGGCGGCGGGGTTGACGGGCGCGGGGAGATGGTTGGGGCCGATTTTCTGGGCCAGTCTGAAACTGGGCCTGCGGGGCGTGGATGGTCCTTACCGAGGGGCGCAAAAAAAGCGCCCCGGTGGTCGGCCGGGGCGCTCGAGGTTGCTTAGGTCAGGTCAAAGGGGACGCGTCAGCGCGAGCCGTAGGCTTTCTTGACGGTGGCCTCGTAGGTTTTCTCGAGTTCAGGATAGAGGGCCATGGCCGCCGCGAAACCTTTCACGTAGTCGGGGTTGTCCGAGCAATTGATGTGCATGTACAGGGCGAGGTCCTGGACATTGGCGAAGGAGTAGGTGGAGCTTTCCTTGATGAACTTCGCGCCGCCGACGGCAGCGATCGCGCCCATTTCCTTGCCCTTCTTCTTGGCGCCCATCGCGAGAAGTCCGCCCGCGACCGGGACCTTGGAGGCGAGCATGGATCCGGCTTTTTCACCGGCTTTGGCGCCGACGGCGGAACCGACCTGCGCGGTGAGGGCCTTGTTGGCCCAGCCGGTGAGATTGCCGTCCGCATCGAACGGCAGGAAGAACTTGGCGCCCTTGGCATCGGTTGGCAGCGGCTCGGGGGCGACGGGCTCGGCCGGGGCGGCGCCACCGCCGGTGGCGCCCCGGATTTCCTTGGCCTTGGCGACGACCTGGAGGACCTGGTTGATGATGACCTGGGCGCGGACAATGTCGCCGATGGAGCTGGAAGCGCTGAGGAAGGACGGAAGCGAGAGCAGCAGGAGGGCGGTGGCGAGGAGGCGAGTCTTCATGGGGGTGCGGGTGGGAGGTGTGCGGGTAACGGAAACGGAAACTAGCATGGGTGAAAGAGGCCGGGAATACGTATTCCTACGCATCCAGGGTGGGAACGGGGGCCGTGGGCCTTGCATTGGTTGTGAACAAGCACCTGCAACCAGAAGCCGGGCCCGGCGATGTCGCCAGCGGTGGTACGCGATGACTGTAGCGCGTGACACTGAAGGCGACTCGATCCGGCGCCTTGGGTTCAAGTCGCTCCACCTGGATGGAGGGATTGGGGTGGAGCGACGCGTGAAGAAGGCGAATGAGGATGGTCGGCGCGTGGCGACCCTCAGCGCAGAAACGGGTCAGGAAGCCGGGATGATTTCGAGGGCGTTGATCTCGGGGTTCTCGATCTTGCTGGTGAAGGTGATGTCCAGCTTGCCGTCGGTGACCTCGACCTCGACGGTTTCGACATAGGCGCGCAGGACGCCGCCGGCCTTGGCGGTGACATCGAAGTCCTTGAATTCCTTGCCCTCGACGGTGTAGGAGAAGACGCGTTCGCCGGCTGCGTAGATGCCCTCGTAGGTCTCGGCGAAGTGGAGTTTCACGGTGTATTTGCCGTTGGGTACGGCGCGGGAGAAGCCGGACATGCTGTAGCGCTCGGCCGTGTAGATCGAGGGCGTGGAGGTATTGGCGACCTTGATGCCCTCGCGGTCGATGGTGTCGCCACCGTTGAAGCCCTGGTCGGCGAGCCAGACCACGCCGTTTTCATCGGTGTGATCCTTGGTCGTGCCGGCGCGGATGCGGATGGCGTCGGCGGCGGAAGCCCAGGCGGTGCAGCCGAGGGCAATGATGGCGGCGGCGGAGAAGAGAAGCGAGCGGGGGTTGGATGTGTGCATGTTGTATTGGGGGTTGGGGGAAAAGATCAGAGGTGGCGGAGGCAGTCGAGGCTGGTTCGGATACTGGTGAGGGCGTCGGGTGACTGGTCCTGTTCGACGTGGCATTGGTCGACGCCGGTTTCGACGCAGGCGGCAAGGATGGCGGGCAGGTCGAGGCCGCCGCGACCGAGCTCGCAAAACGCGTCGGCCGGCACGGCATTTTCATCGTAGTGGCGCGGGGTGCCGGAGCGGAGATCCTTCAAGTGGACCTGGGCGATGCGGCCGCGCAGGGTGTGGAGCATCGAGACGGGGTCGTGTCCGGCGATGGCGGCCCAGAAGACATCGAACTCGAACTGCACGAGCTGCGGATCGAGGTCGTGGAGGAGGACTTCCCATCCGGTGGTGGCGCCGTCGCCGAGCGGGGCGAATTCGAAGGAATGGTGATGGTAGCAGAGCTGGATGCCGGCGTCGCGGCATTGACGGCCGAAGGTGTTGGCGGCGGCGGCGTGGGCTTTCATTTGGGCGACGGTCTCCCGTCCGCCTTTGCCGAGGTAGCCGAAGACGAGGTATTTCAGGCCAAGTTCGCCGGCGATCGCCAGGGTTTGGTGCAGGTTCTGCGCGCTGGTGGGACCCGGTTGGGCGAGGTCTGTCCAGTCGATGAACGCCGACGTAATGCCGAGGCCGAGATCGCGGGCGATCGGGGCGACCTCGCGGGCGTTGAGGGTGCGGAGCAATTCGATCTGGGCGTAGCCCGCATCCCTGATCGCGCGCAGGGTGCCGGGGAGATTCCGTTCGAGCTCGTTGCGGACGGTGTAAACCTGCAGGCCGATCGTGCGGAGGTAATGTTGGGCGGGGGAGGCGGCGGCCATGTACAATCGACAGGGGAAAGCCTGCGTATCTACGAGCAGGAAAGGCGCGGGCAAGGACGGGCCTTGCTCAACAATAGACTGCCGTTGGGATCGAGGGAGTCGGCGGCGAAAGACTTTCGTTTTTCGCTGCGTACGGAGGGCCGGGTTGCGGGTGTCGTGGGATGACGAGGACGGGACGCGTTGGACGCAACGATCGGAGGGTCGTCCAGAATCAGCTTTTAAAAGGGGGGCGATGGGGCATGCTGCCGGTGAAGGCCATGGGTCAGGAAACCATCACCTATCTCACGAACATCGTCATTTGCACGATCCTGGCGTGCCTGATGACGCATTACTGGCTGAGGCAGGGACGGACGGCGGCGATGCGTTATTGGATGCTCGGCGCCTGGGTGATGACGGCGGCCGACGTGTTGTTTGCGCTTCGCCCGTCGCTGCCCTACGCGGTGGGCCGGTTTTTGCCGACGCTGTTGGTGACGCTGGGGCACGCCGCGCTTTTTCTTGGCGCGCAGCGCACCGCGGGCATCCGCTTGCAGCGCCGGCTGATCGTCGGCGTGATCGGACTGCATGCGGCAGCGCTCGTGTTTTTCCTGCTGCAAGCGCAGACGTTTGGCGGCCGCATGATGGTGAACAGCGTGGTGTGGGGCGCGCTCTCGGTGGGCTCGGCGTGGTGCCTGCGGCGCGCGTCCGAACATTTCTGGCGGCCGGCATTTGCGCCGACGAATGTGTTCCTGGCGCACGCGGTTTTCCATGCGTTGCGGGTGAGCCTGGCGATGTTGTTCGCCGCGCAGGGCTGGAACAACGCCGAGGTCGCGTTGCAGATGATCGGGGACCTCGAGGTGAGCTTCTTCATGGTGGCGCTGTTCGTAGGCATCCTGATTGCGAACCTGCAGGTGCGCCACGACGAGTTGTCGAGTGCGCACGCCGAGGTTCACACCTTGTCCGGGCTGTTGCCGATTTGTGCGTGGTGCAAGAAAGTGCGCAACGACGACGGGTATTGGCAGCAGGTGGAGGACTATTTCGCGTGTCGCAGCCAGATCACGTTCACGCACGGCGTGTGCGCCGACTGTCTCGAGGACCAAAAGACCGAGAGCGCCCAGGCGCGGCGGCGTTAACGGAAAAAGCCCGGCTTATCGGGCGGGGTTTTCAGGTTAAGTGTGATCCAAGTGCACGTGGGACAAGGATTTGGCATGTCCGTTTTGAGGCGGTACAGTCGAGGCCGATTTTTGATGGCGGAGTGTGGCGATGAAGCCGGAGCGACCTCTTGCCATTGATGGGGTGGAATCTCACGTTCGTCGGCGATGGAAGGCGCATGGGCTCCTTCCAGTTGTTTGATCAACAGCCTGAACCCTTGCGGGAACGGGCTCCAAAGCCGCCTCGCGCGGCACATAAAAAGGAGACGACCAGTCATGATGACTATCGCCGCCGTTGGAGTGGCCTGGTACGTTGCCGCCATGATTTATCTCATGGCCGTCAGCGGCAGCCAGACCCGCTCCTATCGATAAGAAAACTACGCCGCCCCGGGGGATTTCCTCCGGGGCGGTTTTCTTTTTGGGGTGCGAGGAGGGGCGGCGCGGGTTCGGCGGCGGGGGCGGAACGCGCTCGGCTATCGCGGGCGTTTCAGAGCAGGCCCGTGATGTGTTTGATCAGGTCGGTGCGGCCGGCCTTCGTCTTGGAGGACGTGATGAAGATCTTGGGAGCGGGGTCCAAATCGCTGAGCGCCACCTGGCGGAACCGTTCCACGCTGGCCTTCGTTTGGGACGCGGACTGCTTGTCGGTCTTGGTGAACACGACCGAGAACGGAACGCCGGCCTCGATGATCCATTCGACGAAGGCGAGGTCGATGGCCTGGGGCTCGAGGCGGGAGTCGATGAGCACGAAAACCTCGCGGAGATTCTCGCGGCCCTCGATGTAGTCGGCGGCCGCCTCGTTGAAATCGGCGCGATCCGCCTTCGAGACGTGGGCGTAGCCGTAGCCGGGCAGATCCACGAGCCGCCAGTTGCGGTTGATGCAGTAGAAGTTCATGAGCCGCGTCTTGCCCGGCAGGTCAGAGACCCGGGCAAGGTCGCGCTTTTCGGCGAGGAGATTCAAGAGGGAGGATTTGCCGACGTTGGAGCGGCCGATGAACGCGAACTCGGGCAGCGCGAGGCGCGGCGCCGCGGCGAGCGTGGGTGCGCTGGTTTCGAACTCGGCTGATTTGATTTTCATGCCGGCATATCGAACGGACATGGGACGGCTGGCGACGCTTTGTTTGGGGGCGAAGGAGGGGAAAATACGCCGCCGGCCGCACTTGGGGCGGGCCCGAGGGTCTCTACCGGAATGGACATCTACATCATACGGCATGCGCACGCTATCGCGGGGAAGGATGATGCGGCGCGGCCGCTGAGCGTGAAGGGGCGACGCCAGTTGAAGGCGATGGCGGCGTTCCTGCTGCGCAGCCGGGCGCTGAAGGCGCGGGAGATCTGGCACAGTCCGCTCGTGCGGGCCCGGGAGACCGCGGAGAGGCTGGCGGACCGGATGCGGTCGAGCGCGAAGTTGGTGGAGGTCGCCGAGCTCACGCCGGAGACCAACCCGGCGGTGTTGGCGCGGCGTTTGAAGAAAGTCCGCCACCCCGTGGCCGTGGTCGGACACGAGCCGCACCTGAGTGCGCTGGCCACGTTGCTGCTGACGGGGCGGGCCGGCGCGCCCGTGTTTGATTTGGAAAAGGGCGCCGTGGTGGCTCTGGCGCTGCGGAATCGAAAGGTTTTCCTGCGCTGGATGATTTCGCCGAGAGAAATATGAGGGAAGTCGCCGCCCGCGGTGAGGGGCGGCCGATACGAATTCCTGCGGCGGGGATTTTTTCGCCCCAACATTCGCCGGGGCGATATTTGCCTTGCGCGATGTAGGATTGTGACGATGCATAGCGCCGTTCGATGTCAGGTCGTCAGATGCACGGTTAGGATCGTGATTTGAGTCAGACAGCGAGGGGCGCAGCGCCCGCAGAGCGACAGTCCACGAGTCGGCAGTCAGGCTACGTCAGGGACAGCGCAGGAATGGAACAGACCCGGTGGCATGGGCCAGGCCGGGGCGCGGCTGGCCGTGGGCCGCGCAGGAGAGCATCCGGTCAAGCGACGAGATCAACCCGCAACAGGAGAGCATCCATCATGAATTACCATCAATTGCTTCAACAACGTGACGCGCTGCTGCGCCAGGCGCGGCTCGCCAACGTGGCGTACGCTTATGATTATTTCGGCATCTTCGCTGCCCGGATCGCGCGTGCGCGACTGCAGGGCATGGTGAAACTGCACGCGGCGGATCCGGAAGACGGCCAGCCGTGGCCGCGGCTCGAGGCCGTCGACGGAAGCCAGGCGGTGCTCGAGGAGCATTTGCTCGACGAGGAAGTCGTGGAACTCACCGACATCCTGAGTTTCCTGGGTGAGGATGTGCCGTCGCAGGGCTACTTGTTTCGCCTGGAGGAACTGGCCCCGCGATTCCATTCCCAGCTACGGGAGGAACTCACCGCCGCCGGCATTGCGCTCAGCGGGGCGCCTGATCCCGTGGAAGATCCGAACCGGCGGAGTGGTTGAGAGGGGTGGAGGACCGCCGGGTGAGGGCGTCCGGCCCACGAGCGTCGAGGGGGCTCGTCGTCGGACGATGCAGGAGTAACCCAATAGGTTACTCGTGCATGGGGCGGGTGCCGGGCGCGGTCGGTTTCAGGATCGTGTCGGTGTGATTCCCGGGGACCCACCAACGTCGGCCCCTCCAGATAACCGGCAAATGGATCCCGGTTGGTCGGAGAGTTCCTGGCGGGGGCGGCGGGCTCAGGCTCGGATGGCCCAGCGGAGTTTGGCGGACGTGCTGCGCGGATTGGCGCGGCGTTCGGCGGGGCCGGCGCGGATGATCTCGTCGTTGGTCGCGGTGTAGAATCCGGCGCGCACGCCCTCGCGAAAGGCCTGTTTCACGCGGCGATCCTCGCCGGAGTGAAAGGTGAGGATGGCGACGCGGCCGCCCGGGAGCAGGCAGGAAGGAAGCTGGCGCAGGAAAAGTTCCAGCACCCCGAACTCGTCGTTGACGGCGATGCGCAGGGCTTGGAACACGCGGCGCACGGTGTCATCGACGGATTCGGCATCGCGGCGGGGGAGGTTGGCGCGGAGGATGTCGCGAATGGCCTCGGCCAGTTGCATGGTGCGGGTGAAAGGCTCGTGGGCGGCGCGGCGCGCAAGTTCGCGACCGAGCAGGGCCGCGTGGGGTTCGTCAGAATGAGCGGCAAGAATCCCGGTGAGATCGCCTGCGCTCGCGCGGGCCAGCCACTGCGCAGCGGAAGGCGGGCGGCCGGGGTTCAGGCGCAGGTCGAGGGCGCTATCGACCTTGAAGGTGAATCCGCGGGCCGGGTCGTCGAGTTGCATGGAGGATACCCCGAGATCCGCGAGAATGGCGTTGGCCCCGGCGAGGCCGAGGCGGGCGAGCGCTTGGGGCAGGCCCGCGAAGTTGGAGCGCACCGGCGTGAATACATCCTCGCCGAATCCCGCGGCGCGGAGGCGGGCGGTGGTTTTGGGGTGTTCGATGGGATCGACATCGAGGCCCACCAAGTGGCCGCCCGGCAAAACCCTCGGCAGCATTTCGCGGGCATGGCCGCCGTACCCGAGCGTGCAGTCGACGACGATCCCGCCGGCGCGCAAATCCAGGACGGAAAGGATTTCCTCGACGAGGATGGGGCGGTGGGTGCCCGCCGGGGTCTTGCCGCTCGCGAGGACCTTGGCGACGTCCGCGCCGTAGCGGGCGGGATCGAGTTCCTTGTACTTTTCCTCGAAGCGGCGGGGGTGTTTCCCGGAATAGCGAGGGCGGCGTGGGGGCCTTGGAGGGGAGCCTGGGTCGGGCGCGGGATCGGTCACTCCCGACGAATGGATGCGGGGACAGCGGGTGACAAGGGCGGAGGGCCGTGCCGGCTGGACTCGGCGGCAGTGCCGGCCATGCGGGGTGAGGGCACCCCGCCCACAGAGAGCGAACCACCGCGGGTGCGCCAACAATCGGGAGAAACACATGCGGGTGGGGGGGCACCCGGGGCCACGGCACGGCGCTTACTTTTCCACCTTGTCGCGGGCCTTGCGGTCGATGCGGTCCGTGGGTTCGAGCGGGACGTCAAAGGTGGAGCGGTTTTCCGGCACGCGCTGAATTTGAACACGGCTGAAATAGTCGGGCGGAAAACGTGCGACAATTTCCTGATGGTAAGTGTAGGGGCGATCATCCTCGATCGTGAGCGGGACCGAACGTTCGAAGTCGACATTGACCCGGGAGGGAAGCGCGTCGCCGATCCGCCACGCGCCGTTGTCGCGATAAAACCAGACGCGATCCGCGGGTCGGAAATAAACATTCGAGCCCGGATAAAAGTAATAATCGTAACGTCGCTTGTACCAGCGTTCCTCCGCCCACGGGGCGTCACCGCGCGGCGCCAGCGAGGGGTCGTCGATGATCACCTCCGGCGGCGCCGGAGGCAGAACGCGACCCAGCCGGATTTCCGCAGTGGGATCCTCCTCGACGGTGGCGCGGGGGAGGGCGCGGGCGGCGAAAACGACGGCGGGCAGGGAGAAGAGAAGAAATACGGTTAGTGGCCGCGGGTCCATGGCTGCAATGACCGGTGCGACCAGGACGTGTTTCAGGAGGGCCAAGCTTTACGAAGTTTTTGGCGAGTGCCGCGGACGGCGCGCAACGCGGCGTCGTCGGGTGGCGCGCATCGCGCAGTTTTGTCGGCGACAAACGACGAGCCGGAGCGGAACGACGGATCCGCCCGGGCGATGCACGAGTTGGGGATGGCGATCAGCTGTCCTCGAACTTCACGTTTTGCGACTGAAGGAAGGGCTTGAGTTCCTCGAGACCGAAATCCGCGAGGACCTTCCCTTTCCAGTCGAGAACGGGTGCCTTGGACTGCCCGGAAACGCGCTGCATTTTTTCGAAGGCGGCCTCGTCTTCGCTCACATTGACCTCGCGATAACCGATGCCGTGCTCGGAAAGAAACTCGATGGCCTCCGTGCACCAGGGGCAGCCGGACTTGACGTAGAGGACGGGGAGTGGTTCGGGCATACCCTTACCGACAGCGGCGTGGTCCGAAGGTGCGGAGGAGGAGGTCATTTATATCCGGAAGGTGGGTCAGTCGTTCCCGTCGTTGCCGCGGGCGCGCGCAATGACCTTGGAGCGGGAGGTCGTGCGCCCGAGTTCGGATTTTGCCTCGCGGACGGCGTCGGCTCCGCCGCGGACCTTGCGTCCCGCGTACTTGATTTCGTGTTCCTGGCTTGAGACGCGCTGGCGGTCGCTGGAAATGGATTTCTTCATGGTGGGGGTGGGTTGAGATTTACGGGTGGAAAAGTGGATCCGGCGAAGTCGTGGGGTGTGAATCAACCGCCCGCGGAGGAGGTGTCCGCGGTCATCTTCGGGACGGGAGCGTCGAGATCGATGGGCTGGGGGTGGTTGCGCTTGTCCTTGCGGCGGTCGTGACGGCGTTCAAGCAACTGGTCGAGTTTCTGCGAGAGCAGGTCGATCGCGGCGTAGGCATCGTTGGCCTCCGCGCGGGCGACGAGGTCGGGTCCACTGAGTTCGACCTGGGCCGTGGCGGTGAAGTGGTAGTCCTGGCCCACCTTTTGATCGCGGTGGAGGCGGACGTTGACGCGAATGATGCGAGGGTCGTGGTGAAGGAGCGTCCCCATTTTTTCCCGAATGGCCGATTGGAGGCCGGCCGAGAGATCCACGTGAATGCCTTGCATCAGGATTTTGGAATCTTGTCCGGTGGTATTCATGGTGAGGGCAATGACTCCCGCGCCGGCTGATCCGGTCGGGGCGGCGGACATTAAACCAGAGGCGCGGTGTGCCCGCCACCGGGCGGAAAGCGGGCGCCGGGCTGGGGGATTCCCGGCAACGCCCCGTGCAGCATGGGGGATTTTCCCCGCGATATGCGGGACCGACGGTGACAATCCGGCGGGTTCCGACGCGGGAGCTGGTATGTGGACACCCCCGTGAAAAAGCGCGGGGGCCGGGCCATAGTTAGGCGCCCCCTTCGTTGATTCATGCCGAGCAACCACTGCTACACTCGTCCGCCCGGGATGCGCACCCGCAGCAAGACCTTGCTGTTGGGGCTGGGGATCGCCTGCGTCTCGGTTTTCGGGCACGCGGCGCTGACGGTCAGCCCACCAGGTACGGAAATGCGACCGCGGTTGGGCGACGACGAGCTGAATATCGATAACGTGTTCCACAGTCATCTGCCCACGACGCTGGAGGAGGGAGGCTTGCGGATTTCGCTCAATCCGCGTCTCGGTGACTGGCAGAAGCGGGATCACATGCGCGTGGTCACCGGCCTGCGGTATGGGATGACGGACAGGACGGAGTTGAGCCTGCGCGCCGTGCCGTACTTCAGCCATGGGCAGGGAGCGGTGCCGAGTTTTGACCGCCATGGGCTGGCGAGCCTGCGCGTGGGGGCAAAGGTGAACCTGGGGGAATCGATTTTTCCGGGCTGCGAGACGGCGGCCGGGTTCGACTACGAGTTTCCCACAGGACATCCCCCGGCGGAGCTCACGGACGGGCTTCGTCATTTCCGGCCTTACCTCACTTTTTCGCGTCGCTTCAAGGCGCGGCCGAACCTGCGGATTTTCGCGGGCGTGCGACTGGATCTGGTGGAACACACCACCGTGCCCGGGCAGTTTGCGAAGAATGCGTTGCGCGACAGTTCGGTCGGGGTCACCGGTGGGTGGGTGCTGGACCGGGATCGGTGGCATTACACCCTCGAGGTGGCGTACGACACGACGCGCGTGATCGGCCGGGGCAGCGAGGATGTGGTGACGATCCGCCCGGGCGTAATCTGGGAGGTTCCGCGCCGGGGAAACCCGCTGGGCCGGAGCATCTGGATGATGGGGCTCGCGCTGAACAGCAGTTTCGGCCCGGGCGGGAGCAGCCTGGGGGCGTCGTTCAAGGTTCGCTTCAACAGCGATCTGGGGAAATTTCGACGCGTGCCGAGCGCACCAGTGGAGTTGTAAGGGGAATCGGGAACGGCGCGGTTGGCGGGCGGTCAGTGACTTGAACCCCGTGCACCATGATCCAATACAAGGAGATCGCATTCACCGGCTATCCGGTGAGAAACGTGGCCAAATCCCGGAAGTTTTATGAAGGCGTGCTGGGCTTGAAGCTCAGCCGCACGTTTTCGAAAGACTTCATCGAGTACGACATCGGTCGCGGCACGCTTGTGCTGGCGCGCGCGCCGGATCTGTGGAAACCGTCCCGTCACGGCGCCGCCGTGGCGCTCGAGGTGAAGGACATCGACGCCGCGATCGAGCACATGAAGCGAAAGAAAATCAAATTCGCGATTCCGCCGCAGGATTTTCCGACGTGCCGCATGTTTGGCGTGCGCGATCCGGATGGCAGCATGGTGACGCTTCACCAGCGGAAGCGGCAGGCGCGGAAGGCGTGAGCCGGCGATGCGACGGTGATCCGCCGGGGGTTTGGGATTTGATCGTGTTCCGCCCGCGACGCGTCCGGACCGCGGCGGGGTCGCCGCGGCTCCATTTCCAGTGATCTAAGTGAGGCGAAAGACCCAAGCGCCACTTGCGACCTATTCCTTGGATCCTTCGCAGGCTCAGGATGACGGGGGTATTTTGTCCTCTCCCAAGTTGACTCTGCCCAGCCGTGTTGGCGGCAGTAAGACTTCACATCGGTTTACTACGCAGCCGCGAGCGGTTGCTCCTGGGCTTAGGAGGACGCGGCAGGCGTGAGGCGTTCTCGGATCTGGGCGACGAGTTCGAAGGATTTCAGGCGCGCCGCGTGGTCGTGGATCGCGGCGGTCACCATGAGTTCGTCGACGCGCGTGCGCTGGAGGAAGGCCGCCAGTCCGCGTTCGACAGTGGCGGGTGAGCCGACGACGGCTTCGCTGAAGGCGTGTTCCACGCCCGCGCGCTCGGCGGGTGACCACAAGCCGTCCATGGAATCCACGGGCGGCGGGAGCGGGCCGGGCTGGCCGCGGCGCAGGAGCACGAAGCTTTGCTGGAGGGAGGTGGCCAGGCGCGCGGCCTCGGCGTCGGTGTCGGCGGCGATCACGCCGATGGCCGCGAGGGCGTAGGGCCGGGCGAGCGTGGGCGAGGGCCGGAACTGGCGGCGGTAAATCGTGAGCGCCTGCTCGAGATGATCCGGGGCGAAGTGCGAGGCGAAGCCAAAGGGCAGGCCGAGGGCGGCGGCAAGTTGCGCGCCGAAGAGACTCGAGCCGAGGATCCAGATGGGAATATCCGAGCCGGCGCCCGGTACGGCCTGTACCACCTGGCCGGGCACGGCGGGTTGGAAGTACGACTGGAGTTCGACGACATCCTGGGGAAAGTGGTCGGACGTGTCGGCGGCGCCCCGCCGCAGTGCGCGGGCGGTCGGCTGGTCGGTGCCGGGCGCGCGCCCCAAGCCGAGGTCGATGCGGCCCGGGTGGAGGGCGGCGAGGGTGCCGAATTGTTCCGCGATCACGAGGGGTGAGTGGTTGGGCAGCATGATGCCGCCGGAACCCACGCGAATGGTGGAGGTACCCGCGGCCACATGGGCGATGACCAGCGCGGTCGCGGCGCTGGCGATGCCGGGCATGTTGTGATGTTCGGCGAGCCAGAACCGGAGGTAACCGAGGGACTCGGCATGGCGGGCGAGCTCGCGCGACCGGTGGAGGGCGTCGGCCACGGTGCTGCCCTGGATGATGTTGGAGAGATCGAGAACGGAAAACGGAACCATGTCCCAGCCTGTTCAACCTGCTCGAAATTGCCAGCAGCGGCGGCGCCGGGAACCGGCGGGCCGCGCGGGGGGTCTGTCGGGAATGAAACCCAAAGTCATTTGCCACATGATGCCCTCGCTGGATGGCCGTTTGCGGACCGAGCGTTGGGATGTTTCCGCCGTCGGCGAGGCGGAGTATGATCGGACGGCGGACACCTACCGCCCGGACGCGTGGCTGGTGGGTCGGGTGACGATGGAGGAGTTTGCCAACGGGCGGTGGAAGGCGCCGGCAAAGCGCCCGGGCAAGGTCCCGGGCGGCGACCATGTGGCGCCGAAGACGGGAGAACGCTGGGCCGTGGCGCTGGACTCGGCGGGAAAGCTGGCGTGGCGCGAGTCCACGACGGAAGGCGACTCGGTGGTTGTGGCGCTCAGCGAGTCGACGCCGAACGCCTATCTCGCGTACCTGCGCGAGCGGGGCATCTCGTATATCTTCGCGGGGAAGCGGGCCGGAACGCTGAATCTCCGCACGGTCCTGACGAAACTGCGCGAGAAATTCGGCATCCGTACGCTGCTCGTCGAGGGCGGGGGAAAGACCACGGGGTCGTTTCTGGCCGCGGGGTTGGTCGATGAGTTGAGCTTGTTGATCACGCCGGTGGCTGACGGGAGGATGGATGAGCCGGTGTTGTTCGATACCGTCGGTCATCGCGGGCCGAAGGCGCTGACGAAAGTGAGGATTATATCGGTGCGCCCCGCGCGGGCCGGAATGTGGTGGCTGAAAGCGCGGCCGCTGAACCGGCGCTGAGCCATCGGTTTTGGAAGTCGTGCGCAGGAACGGGGACGGTCTCCGGTCGCGGGCGTTATGACGCAGGGCTGCAGGCGGAAAGGCGGGCCGAAAACTTGAAACCGGGGTGGCGAGGAACAGCGTCCGATCCATGAAGCGCTTTCTCCCCGCCTTGTTTGCCCTGCTGGTAATCTCGCCCGTGGTTGAAATGCCCGCCGAGGAGGCGGCGCCGGCCCGGAAAGTGGTGTTCACCTTCGATCCGCGTTTCACGGACGAGGACTTCAGTGCCATCAAGGCAGCGGCGCCGAATCTCACCCTGGTTTTCCCGGGCCGCGAGCAGTTGCTGGCGGAGATCGCGGATGCCGATGCGATCGTCGGCGGGATCAATCGGGAACAGTTCCTTGCCGCGAAGAAGCTCAAGTGGGTGCAGGTGAATTCCGCGGGCGTCGAGACGGTCCTCACCTCGATTCCCGAATTCCGCGCGAGCCCGGTCGTGCTCACGAACATGAAGATCGTGCAGGGCGTGGAGATCGCGGACCACGCGTTTGCGTTGTTGCTGGGACTAACGCGTCGCATCGACGTCGCCGTGGCCAATCGCGCCACCGAGACGTGGGCGTCGCTCGCGAATTACGGGCCGCCGCTCGAGCTTCACGGCAAGACGGCGGTGGTCGTGGGCGTCGGCGGGATCGGCACGCAGATTGCGGTGCGTGCGAAGGCTTTTGGCTTGACGGTGATCGGCGTCGACCCGAACGACTTACCCATCACGCCGTACCTCGATCGCAGCGTGTGGCCGGACCGGCTGGACGAGGTGTTGCCGGAAGCGGACGTCGTGTTCATCGCCGCGCCCCATACGCCGGCGACGGATCGCATGATCGGCGCCGCGCAATTCGCGAAGATGAAGCGGGGCGCGCTGTTCATCGCCGTATCGCGCGGAAAGATTTACGACAACCTGGCCCTGGTGGAGGCGTTGAAGACCGGACAGGTGGCGGGAGCGGGCCTCGATGTGACGGAAACCGAGCCGTTGCCGAAGGGGCATCCGCTTTGGAGCACGGGCCGGGTCATTCTCACCCCGCACATTGCGGGTCGGTCCGATGGCGAGCGTGCCCGATTCCATGCGATCCATGTGGAGAATGTCATTCGTTTCGGCCGGGGCGAGCGGTTGCGGCACACGGTGGACAAGGAGAGGGGATACTGATCAGGGAAGCATCGACGAGGTCGGTCCCCGCGTGAGCGGGAATTGGCGCGGGGCGTGACATCTGGCGCGCGAAGAACGAGTGGTCGAGCTGCGTCCCTACGGGAGATGCGTCGGATGGGCGGGAATCTAGACCGGGGAGGCGAGGCCCTCCAAGGCGGCCTCGATTTGTTTCATCGAGACCGGCTTGATCAGGTGCGCGGAGAATCCGGCCGCGGCGGAACGGCGGATGTCCGAGTCCATGCCAAATCCGCTGAGGGCGATGCCGCGTGCGCCGGGGAGGATGGTACGGATTTCCCTCATCAATTCATAGCCATCGCCATCGGGAAGGCCGATGTCGGAGATGATGACGTCGAAGCGCTCGGCCTGGGCGGCCGTGATCGCGGTGTTGAGGGACTCGGCGGATTGGACGCGGTATCCACGGCGCGTGAGCATCCGTTCGAGCGCGTTGCGGGTGTGGCCGTGGTCCTCGACGAGCAGGATGCGCAGACCACCGGCTGGGGCGGAGATCCGGGTGGACCCCGGCGAGGTGGCGTCCGTCGGCGCGGTGTCGGGACCGGCCAGCGGAAGGAAAACCTCGAAAGTCGCGCCGCGGCCGCGGCCATGGCTGTGGGCGCTGACGCGGCCGCCGTGGCGATCGACCAGATCGCGGACGATGGCCAGGCCGAGGCCCAGGCCGCCGAAGGAGCGGCGGTTCTCCTCGGCATGCTGGCCCTGGATGAACGGCTCGAAAGCGCGCGCGAGTTCAGACTCGGTCATCCCCATGCCGGTATCCACGATCGCAACCCGGATCTCGCGATGATCGGCGAGGAGCGCGGCGTCGAGCGTCACGGCGCCGCCGTCGGGGGTGAACTTGATGGCGTTGTTGAGCAGGTTGACGAAGATCTGCTTCAGGCGCGCCGCGTCGCCGGAGACGATGGCGGGTGACGAGCCGAGGCGGGCCTCCAGAGCGACGGATTTGCCCACGGCGGCGGGGCGGACGATTTCGACGACATCGCGCAGAATGGCATGCAGGTCATGCGCGGAGCGGTGCAGCGAGAGCTTGCCGCGGGCAATGCGGTTGAGGTCCAGCATGTCGTCGATGAGCCGGGCCTCGAGTTCGACATTCTTGCGGATCATTTCGAAATCGGCGCGCACGGGTTCCGGGAGTTCGCGATCGAGGGCGCGATCGCCCGCGATCATCAGGACGGGATTCAGCGGGGTGCGCAGTTCGTGGGAGAGGGCGGCAAGAAACTGGTCCTTGGCCCGGCCCGAGGCCTCGGCGTCGGCGCGCGCCTTCTGGGCCTGCTCGAGCGCGTCCTGCAGCTGGGTCTGGGATTGGAGGAGCGCCTCCTGGGCGAGACGCACGGACGTCTGGTCGCGCATGATCTTGAGCAGTCCGCAGACCGTGTCATTGGCGTCGCGCATCGTCATCATGGCTCCGCTGCCCCAGATTCGGGCGCCGTCCTTGCGCACGTGCCAGCGCTCATTGGTGGCGCGGCCCTCGCGCAGGGCGGTCTCGGCCTCGCGGCCGGGCGCCCCGGCGGCGACGTCCTCGGGGGTAAAGACGATGTCGGCCGGCTGCCCGCGCATTTCCTCCTCGGTGAAGCCCAGCAATCGTTCCGCGCCCTCGCTCCAGTTGGTCACCCGCCGGTCGAGGTCCATGGCGAAGATGGCGTATTCCCGGGCGCTCTCGAGGATGAGGCGCAGCTGTTGCTCGCTGGCGCGGAGGGCGTTTTCGGCGCGGAGACGTTCGACGCGGGTCCAGCAACGGGTCCCGAGCTCCCGGGCCAGCGCGATCTCGTCGGCACGCCATGGGCCTGGTTCCGCACGGCCGAGCATGAAGATGTGTTGCCCTGTTCCGGCGCGCTGGAGGGGGAGGGCGAGGAACGAGCGGATGTGGAGTGCGTCGAAGCGCCCGGGTTGGGAGATGCGGGGGTCCTGATGGGTGTCCTCGACCACCATGGTCCGCCCCGCGACGACCTCCTTCCAGGTGTCGGGCGCCACGAAGTCATCGAAATGGTGGGTGCCGGCGACCGCGGGTTCGGCGGGGGTATTCCAGGAATGGCTCACGAGGGCGACGCGGCGGCCGACGTCGAGTTCCACGAAGGCGCATTGGGAAAGGTGGAACAGGGGGGCGGTGCGGGTGCGGATGAGGCCGGGGAGGTCCTCCTCGCGGGTGAGGGTAATCAGGGTCTCGCTGAGATCGGCGAGCAAGCGGGTGCCTCGTTCGGTCCGTGTGCGCTCGGTGATATCAGTAAACAGGATTGCGACGCGGTGCTGTTCGGGTGCGTCCACGCGAAACGCATAGACATCGAACCAGCGATCCATGTCGCGGGCTTCCTGGACGAAGCGCACGGGTTGGCCGGTGAGAGCGACCTGGCCATAGGTCCGGTACCAGATCTCCTCAATTTCCGGCACGAGCTCCCGGATGCGCCGTCCCGTGGCCCCGCTCAGGCCGGTGTGCTGCACGAAAGCAGCGTTCGTTTCGAGAAACCGGTAGTCCTGGGGCTGGCCGGCGGCGTCGAAAATGATTTCAATGATGGCGAAGCCCTGGTCGATGGCATTCAGCACCACATCGTGATGTCGCATCGACGGGAAGGGGGGCGAAGAGGGTGGGGATTCGGGTGCCCGCATGAGGGGAGGCGCGCGCCCGGGGGCGGGGCCAAGGGGATGGACCCCGGTCGGGCGTCGCGGTTCGGCCTCCATGCGGGGCGGGGCATCGGGCCGCAACCGGGGCTGTGATTAGGGTGATTTTGAACCTGAGGGGAATTTGCAGTTGGCGTTGATCGCATGAGACTGGAGGGGCGGCCACGGGCCGGAACCCTCAGTCCATTGACCAACCATGATCACGCGGGGACTTCTCATTCGCCTGGATGCGCGGCCCGAGATGGGGGACGACGTGGAGAAGTTCCTGGTCGCCGGGGCCAGCCTGGTTCGCGCTGAGAGCGGTACGATGGCGTGGTTCGCAGTGAAGTTCGGGCGGCTGGATTATGGCATCGTGGGCGCGTTTGTGGACGAGGTGGACCGGGACGCGCATTTAAAGGGGAAGCTGGCCAAGGCGCTGCAGGCGCGCACAGGCGAGCTTTTCGAGCGCCCGCCGGAGATCGAGGCCGTGGAGGTGATCTCGAGCAAATTGCCGGTCACGCCGCCGCTGGATCCGATCCGCAAGGGCCTCGTCCTGCGCCTGCAGCCGAAGAGCGGCCATGCGCGTGAGATGGAGGAGTTCATCCGCGAGGGGCGGGTCCGGGTGCAGGAGGAGAAGGGAACGATTGCGTGGTTGGGGCTGAGGCTGGCGGACGGGACCTTTGGGGTGGTGGACTTCTTTCCCGACAATGCCGCGCGCCTGGCGCATCTGGCCGGGCAGGTGCCGCTCGAGCTGGCGCGGCATGCGCTGCCGCAGGTGGGAGGTCCGGCGGACTTGGAGATGCTCGACGTGATTGCGGAAAGAATCGTGGTGCCCGTGCCGGTTTGAAAAAGTGGCATAACGATTCTCGGACTTACGTGCCTCAAACTGACGCCGGCGACCGTGCACACCTACGTGAAGGCGATCCTGAAAAAATTCGGGGTCAGTGGCCGGAGCGGGTTGATTTCGCTCTGGCTGGGAAAGCAGTGTTGAACTGCCCGGCGAGGGATACGCCGCGGAGTTTATTGAGCGCGAGCACGCTCCGGCGGGTGGAAACGGCGGAGCGGGGAGCGGAAAGCGGCGGCGGCGATCCTGTCGCCCGTGAACAGGCACCTACACGGGGAGAGGGTTAGGGCTGGGCCGGGCCGAAGTGGGCGGCGAAGAAGGTCTTCGCCTCCTCCACCAAGGCGTGGGGGTCGGCTTGGAAGGAGCGGTTGTCGGTCTCAATCGCCAGAACGCCGGTCCAGCCCGTGCGCTTGAGTTCGGCGAAGAGGCCGGCGTAGTTCGCGGCGCCGGTGCCGACGGGGACGTCGAGGATCACTTCCTTTCCGTCGGCGGCGAGTTCGACTTTCTTGTCCTTGAAGTGGAGGTCGAACACGCGGTCGCCGTAGTCGCGGAAGACCTTCGCGGCGTCGAAGCCGGCGGCGGTGATCCAACCCACGTCGAGGCATACGCCGATGCGAGCGTCGCGGGCGTCGAGGATGGCCTTCACGGTGGCGGGATCGCCGTAGACCGTGCCCTTGCCGTGGTTGTGGATTGCGAGCTTGATGTCGTATTCCTTCACGAGCGCCTCGAGGTTGTCCCATTCAGCGAGGTCGCGGGGCTCCACGACGATGAGCTTGGCGCCGATGAGTTTCGCGAATTCGAAGAGCTGCCGGTTTTCCGCGGGGTTGAGGGAAGTCTTGCTGACGCCGAAGGTGTAGCAGGTGAGCCCGCGGGCATCGAGGATGGCCTTCTTGCGGAGGGTTTCCTCCTTGGGTGCGGCGGGGTCGAACTGGCCGCTGAAGAATTGCAGGTGCTTGATGCCGTGTTGCACGGCGAACTCGACGACCTGGTCAAAGTTCATGCGGTTGCAGGTCCAGGTCTGGAGGCCGAGTTGGACCTTGGCGTCGCCGGCATGGACCGCCGGGGCGGCCAGCAGGAGGGAAGCAAGGAGGGCGAGGCGGGACAGGATTGTTTTCATGGGGGTTGTCGGGAAAATTACCGTAGCGGACGCCGCGCCGGTGGGAAGCCGCAAGTCGGGGCTGGAGTGGCCAGTTGGATGGTTGAAGGGGAATAATCGGCCCGCGGCGGAAAATGGGCAACAAAGCGGGGCACCCACGGGCGGGGAAGCGTTCCAAAGGGTATCATGATCAAAGTAGCCATCATCATCGGGAGCACGCGTCCGGGTCGGAAGGGCGAGGCCGTCGGCCAATGGGTGCATCGGATCGCCCAGAAGCGGAAGGATGCCACGTTCGAGCTCGTGGACCTGAAGAACTTCAACCTGCCGCTGCTCGACGAGCCGGTGCCGCCGCTGATGCATGAGTATACCAAGCCCCATACGAAGGCTTGGGCCGCCAAGGTGGACTCGTTCGACGCGTTCGTGTTCGTCACGCCCGAATACAATCACGCCACGTGCGGGGCGTTGAAGAACGCGATCGATTTCGTCTATCGCGAGTGGAACAACAAGGCGGCGGGCTTCGTGGGCTATGGCAGCGCCGGCGGCACGCGGGCGGTGGAAAACCTGCGGCTCATCATGGGCGAGGTGCAGGTGGCGGACGTGCGCGAGCAGGTGGCGCTATCGCTCTACACGGATTTCGACGGCGAGACGTTCAAGCCCGACGCGCGGCATGAGAAGACGCTGAACGGCGTGTTCGACCAGGTGGTCGCGTGGGGCGGGGCCTTGAAGCCATTGCGGGAAAAGATGGCGAAGAAGGAGTGAGTTCGCGGGGTTCGGGCGCCGGGTGCTCGGGGTCGCGAGCAGGCTCGCTCCCACAGCACCATCGCTGAAAGGTCGAACGCGCCGAGCCCAGCGCGTTGCGGCGCGGCCCGCTCCGATCCAGCGTCTCGGGTTCAAGTCGCTCCACCCTTCCCGGCCAGCGTGGGCGCGACCGAGGTCGGCCCCTGGTTGCGGAGGTGGGGTGTCAGCGGGAAACTTCCTGGATTGCGCGCTTGTAGAGCTCCCCGGTGCCGGCGAGGAGCTCGAGGGTCTTGGCCTTGAAGATGGCGGGATCGGCGTCGAGCACGATGGCCTTCTTGGAGGAGGCGGGCCCGATGTCGATGCCGAGGCCGGCGAGACCCTTCACCAAAGCCGCGTTATTGGAAGCGCCCGCCTTCGTCCACTTGCCGGTGGCGCCCTCCGCCCAGAATCCGTCGGTGAATTTGGCGTACACGAGGCCGCCGGGCACGCTGCCCCAGAACACCGAGGCGGCGGGGACGATCAACATGCCATTCTGGGCCTCGACCGAGGCGCGTTTCGAAAACTTTCCGCCGGACGTGTCGAGGTAGGCGAAATCGACGGCGAGCGACGGCTGGATGACGGCCGCGTCGAGTTCCTGCGAGAGGTCGCTCATGACCTTGATGTTCTTGCGCGAGCCCTTGCCGCCCGCGAGCCCATCGTAGTTGTTGAACCAAAGCGGCATCTCCCCGGCGGGCACGATGGCGTAGGTCGCGCCCTGGAAGGCGACCGTGTATCCCTTTTGCTGCGGATGCCGCTCGAGCTGGGCGTAGGCCTTGGAGGCTTTGACGGTTTCCCAGGGAACAACCTCAAGGCCGGCTTCCTGGAGCTTGGTCACGAAGGTGGCGTAGGCCTCGTCGGCAATTTGCTTCATCAGCGCGCCGTCCACATTGCCGAGGAAGGTCTCGATGGACGCCTTGGCCGTGCCGCTGCCGAGGAGATTCATGGCGTGTGCGGTGGCCTTGTTGCGCGTGACGAACGCGACCTGGTAGCCCGCGATCACGACGCGGCGGTGTTTTTTGAACAGCGGCTTCACCTGGGTCAGGTCGAGCGCCTTGCCCGGTTTGACCGTGGCGGCCTCGGAAACGGGAACGGCGTCGACGGTCGCAAGAGGAAGCGCCAGGAGCGCGAGGAACGGGAGGAGGTGGCGGCGGAGGCGGGTCATGGAGGGGAGGATTTCTCTCCATTGAAAACATCACCCCCGATCCGGCGAAACGTTGAAGTTGCGCGGAGCGTACGTGTTTCTGCGTAAGCCGGGGAGGATGGATGTGGTGGGACTGCGGGTCGGGATGGATTCGGGCGCTTCGGGTCACGGCGTGAAGCCGATCCCCCAGGAACCGGACTCGCGCGGGACCGGACAGTCGCAGTGCTCCTCCCGGAGGAACGGGCCCTACTGGTGGCCGGCCTGGTTAGCTGGCAACTCCTCGGGAGAAAAGAGGGCGTCGCACATGAGCCACCAACTGCGCGATGGGCGGTAGAGCAGGACGGGCGTGATCAGGGCGGCAGCGAGGCCGAGGCCGGCGATCGCCTGGGTGGAAAAGTCCAAAGCGTAGGCGCCGACGACCAGGGGGAGGACGATCGCGAAGGCGGTCACGCCGTAGTTGAGGGCGAGGGCGCCGAGGAATCCGCCTTCGTCCGTGTCGAACCGGAAACCGCAGCGCGGGCAGGCGGGATGCAACTCGAAGAGCTTGTCGCGGCGGAATAGATCGCGTTCACCGCAGTTCGGGCAGCGATGGGTCAGGCCGCGTTGGAAGATCTGGCCGCGTGTCACTTGCATGAGCAAACCCTATGCAAGGGCGCGGGATTCGCAACGCCGCCTCCCGGGCGTGGCTCGTCCGGCGGACTCGCCCTTTTGAGGGGTGTCAGCGAGACTCGCCGGAACGATGCCGTTGGAGGTCCGGGCGCGGCTTGACCATGCCCTTTTCTCGCTGCGGGCCCGAGGGCGCGGACGAGCCACGCCCCTACAACTGAACCGTTCGAACGCGCACGCTGCGGAATTGCATTCCGACCGCAGGAGTCCGGCTCAGCGCTTTGTCATGGCCCACCACGAGGCGTGGTGAAGCCAGTGTTCCAAATGGGGGACGAGCCGGTCCAGGGTGGTGAACTGCGAGCGATGGGCGACCTCTGAGGCGGCGTCGAAGATTGGTGGGATCACCGGATCCTTCGCACGGCGTGATCTCGGCGGCGCGTGGAGGATCTCGAGCTGGCAACCGTGATCCTCCTGCCACGTGACGTCGGCACGAAAGCCGCGTTGCTCATGGATGGCGCGAAAGAGCAGGGCTCCTGCGGGCAGAGAGTCGGGCAGGAGCTCGGATGCGGTGAGCGCGTTGCGGTGGATGATCCAGCCGGACGGGAGGTGCAGGGGCAGGAGGGATTCGGGCGCCGGGGAGAATCCCGCTTCAGGAAGCTCAACGTCAAACGGCGTCTCCCTGATGCCGCGTGCCAGCCAGCGGCCGACCCAGGCGGCCACCTCGGTGCGCGATCGGGACTCACCCGAGTCCACCACCTCGGTGGGAAGGCCGTCCGCCCGCGTGGGGAAATGGCGCTCGGCATAGAAATGGTAATGACCGGCGGGATCGAATTCGGGCCGCCATTCCACGTCGATGATCAATCGCCGGTCGTGCCGCAGGCAGTAGAGCAGGGAGGAACCGCTGAAGCCGTCCGCCGGCACTTCCATGTCCCAGAACGTATTCCAGCCGATGATCCAGCCGGCGGGCATCTGGATCGGCTGCTCGGAGAATTTCGGGCGGGGAGGGTCGTCGCTCATCGAGGGTGCAAGGGCTTGAGCGGGGGCGTGATGGTCGCCGCGGGGACCGGTTCAAAATATTCATCGACGAGCATGTCGGCCGGCGCGCTGATCTCCAATTCGTAGCGGGTTTGGCGGCCGAGGCTGTTCACCCGGACGGTGTATTGTCCCACCTCCGTGTAGCCGCCGCGGTATTTCATCGGCACGAGCTCAACGATGGAACTGGATTTCCATGGCCGCGAAGTGAACTCGCTGCCCAGGCCTACGCCCCACTCGAGGATGTGGTTTTTGTTGTCAGTCCACAGGTCGATTTCGACCTGTCCGCGGCGGGAATCGACCTGGACCGGAATGTCCACGGGGGCGGCATGCGCGGCGAGCGTGCCGGCGTGACGGAAACGTTCCATAAAGGGTGGGACCCAACCGCGCGTGTAGATGTCGACCTGAAAGCCGACGTCCCCGGCGCTGTGTGGCGCGATCAGGACAAGATCGAAGATGAGCTCGTCGTTGGCGGTGAAGCGGGCGGTCCATTCATTGCCCTGACGTTCGATGAATCCGTGTTCCAATCGTGGGCGGAGTTCGAAGGCCTGGGGTTGCTCACGGTAATCGTGGTTCACCATCTCGCCATCGATCCGAAAGACGGCGTAGTCGCCCGGCGCCATGCAGCGAACCGAGAACCGGCGGTGTGGCTTGCCGTCGGGCGTCTTGGGGTCGTTGGGTCCGACCGCCAGGCGCGTCACCCGATACGTGTGGGTATCCCGCAGGGGCAGCTCCTGCGCGGGCAGGGCGAGGGCCGCAGCGGTGCAAAAAACGAGCAGGGCCAGCCGGTAAGGATCCATGGTGGCGGACGGTTGCGCCGCGCCATGGCGTTGACAAGCCAGCAGCGGAACCGGGATGGCTGCGGCCGCGGGTCCATCAGCGAATTTGAAAAACGGTTTCGTCGGGGACGCTTGGCGCCGTGACGAACTGGCGGATCACGTAGCGCCAGGAACCATCGGGCATGGCGCCCCAGGCCGGGTATTTGACGGTGCCGTTGCTGGCGGGTGGACCCATGGTGCCGCCCTGGTCGTTGTCCCATGTGCCGAAAAGATGGGGCTCGCCGCGTTGGTTGAGCACGAACCAGTTCAGGCGGCGGCCATCGCACAGATAAATTTCCAGGCGCGAGTCTCCGACGGCGGTGGGAATGAGCGCCGGATCAGCGGTGGCCAGCCGATGGAGCGTACGATAGATGTTGGCCTCCCACCAACGGAGTTCGTCGGCGACTTCCGCGGCGGTGAGCTCGCGCGGGACGCCATCGCGGGTGGCAATCCCCGAGCCGTCGGCCACCATGCGTCCGCGTTCGAGCGCGTCGTTGCGGGCTTCGATGCGCACGCGCGGGCGGGTCAGATCGTTCCAGATCCGGTTGGTGAACGGATCGCGGATGTTGAGCTGGTCGTGCGTCGCCTCGACGTGGACAAAGGTGACGCCGGCCCAGGCCTGGCGTCCGCCCAGCGCGGTGAGCAAACGTTCCGCGCGCTCGAGACCGGACTCGGCCGACAACACGGGTGCCAGCGCGAGAACGGCAGCGAAGGCGAGCAGACACGGACGGCCGCGCGAAGAGAGTTGGCGGGGAAACGACATGCCCCGAGGCAGTGAGCCAGGCGAACGCGCGCCAAGGGGAATGCGACGAGCGGAGGGGAATTCGCGCCGGATTACGCGCGTGGGTTTCGCCAGCCCGTCGTTACGGCTTCACGCGGATCTGGATCGGGAGGACGGAGCCGGACGCGTCCGGGATGACATCGAGCGCCACCGTGGCGGCGTAAGGTTCATTGCCGAGGCTCTTCTGGGCTTCGAGGGCACGCGGGGCCGCGCCGGGCTGCTCGAGGCGGAAGCGCAGGGTGTAGCGGCCGAGGGGAATGTCGGACGGATACCACAGGCCCGAGCTGCGCACCGCGGCGCTGAATGTGCGACGAAAGGAGAGGGGCTTGGAGGCGCTGCCGTCGAAGAGCGGCCCGTTGGGCGTGAGTTCGGCGATGAGCGTGGACCCTTCCGGCAGCGGCTGCAGGCCGGACGGAATGTCCGCGACGGAGACCTGCAACGAGCCGCCGTAGTACTTGAAGGGCTCGTTGTGGGTGCCCGGCTCGCCGGCGGTGTTGCCCGGCTTGAGGCCGGAGATGCGCCAGACGAAGTCCTTGGCGATGCCTTCCTCGGAATCGTGGACGATGGAGGTGGTGCCGTCCGTCGGCGCGAGGGCGAGGGTGTAGTTCTTCCCGCCTTGTTGAAAAACGTGTTCCGCACGGGCGCCGTAGATGCCGTCGGGCAGGCGGCGGCGGTACTTGCCGTCGGCACCGGTCTTGATTTCGAAGCGGCTGTTGGCGCCCGCCATGGTGGTGCCGTACACGTGCACGGTGGCGCCGGCGAGCGGCTGGCCGGCGCCGTTCACCACCCAGCCTTGGATGGAGCCGGCCTTGGCCGTGCTCGGTGCCGGCAGGGCGGCGGCAGCGATGGACGCGGTGACCAGGAATAGACCGGCGGAGAGGGAGGCGAGGAGACAGCGCATGGGGAGGGGCGGGGAAGGGCGGATGGATCAGGTGCGGGTTTTTCGCGACCAAGTGAGATCCGATGCAATGAGCGAACGAAATGGTGGCAAGGTCGTTGGCCGCGCGCGGAAGAAATTAGGGGAAACACCGAGGACGACGAGCCCGGGGTGTGGATCGCAGCTCGTCCGGAGGACTCGGCCTGCCCTTTGGGGTCCGGCTCGCAGGGACTCGGCCGAGGATGTTTGGGTCAGAAAAATGGTTTTCCAATGGGGTTTGAACCCCATCGGGCGCGCCTTGCGTGGGTAAACCGCGGGAGTCAGCGTGATTCGGAATTTTCTTCGTCCCGTCCCTTGATGTCATCGAACTCCCCCTTTTCCACCCGCGATCTATTTGAAGGAGGAGGGGAAGCAACCGAACTGCTCCGACGGATTGACTGGGAGGCGCATCCGATGGGCCATCCGGACGCGTGGCCGCAGAGCCTGCGGACGGCGCTCAGCCTTTGCCTGACGTCCCGTTACCCGATCTGCATCATCTGGGGCCCGCGCCGGATTTACTTCTATAATGATGCGTACGCGCCGATCGTGGGCGCGAAACATCCGCGCGCGCTCGGGGAGCCGTATCCCGAGGTGTGGCCGGAGATTTGGGAGTCTGACATCCGGCCGTTGCTCGAGGGCGTGGAGCGGACGGGGCGGGCATCGTGGTCGGAGAACATCCTGCTCGTGCTGAACCGCTATGGCTTCAGCGAGGAATGCTATTTCCAGTTCTCGTTCGCCCCGGTGCGGATCGAGGGCGACGCGGTCAGCGGCGCGTTCACGACCATCACGGAGACGACGGCGCAGATTGTCGACGCCCGGCGGCTGAAGACGTTGAGCGCGCTGGGCGCGGAGACGGGCACCGCAGTGTCGGTCAGCGACTCGCTGCGCATTGCGGCCGACGTGATTTCCCGCAACGGTCATGACATTCCCTTTGCGTTGTTTTTCCGCCACGACGCGGGCCGGCCGGTTTTTGATCGGGCGGTAGGCCTCGATGGTCCCGGCGCCTGGCGCGAGGCCTCATCGTGGGGGCTGACGCCGGGGCAGGAGGTCGCGGAGCAAACCCTGGATCCGTTGGCGGCCGAACTCGGCGACCTGCGGGCCGGTCCGTGGCCGGAGCAGATTCGCCGCGCGATGGTGTTGCCATTGCATCGGGCGGACTCGACTGCGCCGTACGGCTATCTCGTGGCGGGCATCAGCCCGCGGCGGCCGCTGGATGATGGGTATCGCAGCTTTTTGCGGCTGGTGGCGGCGCAGTGCGCCACGGCGGCCGCGAACTCGACCGCGCTGGAGGCCGAGCGGGAGCGCGCGCGCCGGCTGGCTGAGCTCGACCGGGCCAAGACGGCGTTCTTCAGCAACGTCAGCCATGAATTCCGCACCCCGCTCACGCTGATGTTGGGCAGCCTCGAGGAGGAACTGTCGGCCGGCGGCGAAGGCGAATCGCGCGACCGGGTGTCGCTGGCGCATCGGAACGGCCTCCGCTTGTTGAAGCTGGTCAACACGCTGCTCGACTTCGCGCAGCTGGAGTCCGGCCGCGCGCGGGCGCAGTTCGTGCCGACCGACCTCACCCGCCTCACGACCGACCTGGTGAGCATCTTTGAAAGCGCCGCGCGCCGGGCTGGCCTGGAACTCGTGCTGGATTGCGCCGAGGGTGCCGCGCCGGTGCTGGTCGACCCCGCGATGTGGGAAAAGATCGTGCTCAATCTCCTGGGCAACGCGCTGAAGTTCACCTTTGCCGGGAGCATTCGTGTCGTCCTTCGCTTTGGCGATGATCACGTGGAACTGGCCGTGTCGGACACGGGCGTGGGTATCCCCCCGGAGGAGCTGCCGCGGATCTTCGACCGCTTTCACCGCGTGCCAGGTTCGAAATCACGCTCGCACGAAGGGACGGGCATCGGGCTTTCGCTGGTGCGGGAACTCGCCGCGCTGCATGGTGGCACGGCCACGGCGGAAAGCGTGGTGGGACGAGGCACGACGATGCGCGTGACGATCGGCCTGCGGCGGGCCGAGTTGGGCGGCGGGGAAACTCCCGTGCGTTCGGGCATGGATCCGCAAATCGCCCAATTGTATCGCGCGGAGTCGGAGCTGCTCCTGGCCGGCGCGGAGGTGTCGTCTGTCGCGGGAGGCGTTCGGGAGGCTGCGGCAGGCGGCGACGCACCGGCAACGAACCTGGCCTCGGCCCCGGTCGTTTTGGTGGTGGACGACAATGCCGACATGCGCGCGTACGTCAGCCGGCTGCTGGACCGGCATTACCGCGTGCGGCAGGCCTGCCAGGGTAACGAGGCTTGGGACGAGATCGGCCGGGAGCTGCCGGACCTCGTGGTCTCGGACATCATGATGCCCGAGTGCGATGGGCTGGAATTGCTACGCCGGGTGCGGGCGGATGATCGCACGGCGACGCTCCCGGTGTTGCTCCTTTCCGCCCGGGCGGGCGCGGAGGCGACCGCGGTGGGGCTGGAGTCGGGGGCTGATGACTACATCGTGAAACCTTTCACGGCGGCGGAACTGCTGGCGCGCGTGGCCTCGCATCTGCGGCTGGCGGCCTTGCGCCAGAAGGCGCAGGCCGCGACCGCGGCGAGCGAGGAGCGGTTGCGTTCGATTCTCGAGCAATCCGCGGCGGGCGTCATCCAGATAGACACCGGCGGGCGCATCGTGCTGGCAAATTCCAAGTGGTGTGAGATGTTTGGCTACGAGAGCAACGAACTGGACGGCCTCGACGTATTCCAGCTGGTGCCGCCGGAGCATATGGACCAGGCGATCCAGCGACGAAACCAGATCCTCGCGGGCGATGGCCAGGCGCTGGCGCAGCGCGAGTATGTGCGCAAGGACGGTTCCCGCATCTGGGTGCAGGCCCAGACGAGCCCGCTGCGCGGGTCGGACGGCAAGGTGATCGGCATTGTGGCGATGATCGTTGACCTGACTGCCAAGCGAAACAGCGAGTTGCGCCAGACCATGCTGGCGTCCCTGGCGGAGCGGCTCTCAGGGCTCACCGAGGAGCGCGACATTGTGCGGGTCGCGGTGGAGGCCGTGGGCACGACGCTCCGGTCGCACCGCTGTTACTTCGTGGAATGTTATGAGAACGAGAATCGCGTTGTGCTCAGCGAAAACTGGGTGCGGGACAGCCAATCGAGTCTTGAAGGGGAATACCGTTTGTTCGACTTCGGCGGGCGGGAGTGGTGGGCCCGGTATTCGAACGGAAATTTTGCCGTCGCGGATGTGGCGTCGGACCCGCTGGTCTCCGAGCAGGCGCGCAATTATCTGGCGCTGGGAATCCAATCCTACGCCGTTCAGCCCTTCCGGCAGCAGGGTCAGTGCAACGTCGTGCTTGGCGTCACCGATGACAAGCCGCGCCAATGGACCGCCGAGGAGATGACGTTCGTTGAGCACGTGGCGGCGCGGGTGTGGCCGCTCGTCGAGCGGGCGCGCGCGGAGAAGGCGCGTCGGGACAGCGACATGCGGTTCCGGGCGACGTTCAACCAAGCCAGCACGATCCTGGCGCTGCTCGAACCGTCGGGCGGCACGATGGCCCTGAACCGGGCCGCGCTCGAGGCGGGGGCGGGTGGATCCGATAGGCTCGAGCCATTCTGGGAGTTGGATTGGTGGAAGGACCTGCCCGACGCCCGCGAGGCGATCCGGAGTGCGGTCCCGCGCGCGAGTAGCCATCCGGTGCGGTTCGACACGGTTTACCGGTGCCTGGCGGGCGGCGAGCGTTGGATGGACATCACGTTTTCGTATATACAAGGCGGCGAGCGCACCGGGTTGATCCTGGTGGAAGGACACGACATCACGGAGCTCCGGCACGCCCGCGCCGCGCTTGAGGTCGCGCGCGATTCGGCGGTCGAGGCGTCGCGGGCCAAGGACGCGTTTCTCGCGGCGCTCTCGCACGAGTTGCGCACGCCGCTGAGCCCGATCCTGATGGTCGCGAGCGACGGGTCAACGAACCCGGAATACACGCCGGAGGTGCGTGCGACCTTCGAGCTGGTGCGGAAGAACGTGGAGTTGGAGGCGCGACTGATCGACGACCTGCTGGACCTGACGCGGATCACGCGGGGCAAGCTGTCGGTCGACAAGCGCCGGATTGATGGGCATGCCGCCGTGCTGGAAGCGATCGCGATCGTGCAGCCCGATGCGGCGGAGAAAGGGCTGAAACCCACGGCGCAGCTACGGGCGAGCCGTTCGCTCATCGAGGTGGACCCCGTGCGCTTCCAGCAGATCCTTTGGAACATCCTGCGGAACGCGGCGAAGTTCACGCCCCCCGGCGGAAGGATTGCGGTCGAGACGCTGGATGACGAGGAAGGGAATTTCTGCGTGCGGGTTTCGGATACCGGGATTGGCTTGGAACCGCACGAACTTGCGCGGGTGTTTGACGCCTTCGCGCAGGGCGATCACGCGCAATCGGCGCGCCAGTTCGGTGGTTTGGGCCTGGGACTGGCGATCAGCCAGCGGCTCGCGGAGCTGCATGGCGGTCGGATTGAGGCCTCGAGCCAGGGGCGGGACAAGGGTGCGGTCTTCACCGTGCGAATCCCATCCTGCGGGCGGGTGCCGGGAGCGCGACCCTCGGAATCACGCGCGGAGCCCAACGGCGAGCGCACTGTGGTGATCCCCGCGTCGCTGGAAATCCTGCTGGTGGAGGATCACGAGCCGACGCGGCGCGCGCTGACGAAGATTTTGGAACGGCGCGGGCACCGGGTGGAGGTGGCGGGGACGATTGCGGAAGGCGTCGGGAAACTCGCGACGCGCATGCCGCAGCTTTTGATCTCGGACCTGGGCCTGCCGGATGGGAACGGTTACCAGCTGATGGAGGAGGCCATCAAGATGCAACCGGCGCTGGTTGGGTTGGCCTTGAGCGGGTACGGGATGGAACATGACCTCCAGCGCTCCACGAACGTCGGATTCATCGAGCACCTGGTTAAGCCCGTCGCGATTCCGACGCTTGAAGCCGCGATAGCGCGGGCGAGCGCGCGGATCGGGATGACGCTGGCTTAAGGCAGGGTGGAGGCGGAGACGGGAGGCGGGAGGCGGGCGCAAGGGGAATGCCACACGGAGTCTGCGGAGGTTGCACAGGGACCCCACGGAATCGCGATGGGATGGCGCAAGGGTGTCCTTTCTCGTGGATGCTTCGCTGCGGCAGCTGATGAGCTTCCCGCGCCGTCCTCCTGAACGCAGTGAAGGATTCACGGCGGTGGCGCACGTCCGTCCTTGCCCTTGGATCCTTCGCTCCGCTCAGGATGACGGTGGCGGCCGTATTTTCCATTCTCCAAAGTTCATCACCGCTCACCAGTCAACTGGCCAGCGGTGCTCATGCGTCCAGGATTACGATGGTGGCGGGGGTGCTATTTCTCAGCCGGAAGAATGCAGTCCACAGAGCAATACAGATTCGACGGATGCCCAAGGCTGCAGAGTCCCCCTTGGGTTAGTCTCAACCGCTTTTCACTCCGCTTGGAATTTCTGGGCGTCGGCCTTGTTCCAGGTGATCATGGCCTCGCCGGAGATGAAGTTCGTGTTGAGGTAGGGGCCGAAGGTCACTTTTTCCTCGCGGGCGGTGCCGGCTTTGATTTCCCCGATCAGCGTCTTCATATCGAGGATGTATTGCATGGTGAGCTTTTCCTTTTCGCGCTTTTGCCAGTAATGGGCGCCAAAGACGAGGAGCTGGTCCTCATCGACGTGGTTGGCCGGGGTGCGGATGTAGTCGATGAGGCGGTCCACGGTCGCGCGATACTTCGCGAAGCCTTCGGCCGAGAAGATCCACACCCCGTGGCCGGAGCCGAGGCCGTCGCCGCTGAAGAGGATGTTCTTACCGCGGAGAAAATAGGCGGTCGAATGATCGGTGTGGCCAGGGATTTCGACGGCGTCCACGATCATGCCGCCGCCGAGGTCCAGCGAGCCATTGCCGCCGATGGGCACGGTGCGGTCAGCGGGGAAGATTTCGCGGCCCTTGAACTCGTTTGTCTGGATCCAAAAGGTCACGGCCGCGTTGTCCTTGAAGGCGGGCAGCATGCCGGTGTGGTCGCCATGGAAGTGGGTGACGGCGATGTGCAGCTTCCGATCGCCGATTTCCCGGGCGACGATGGCCTGGAGGGAGGCGACGGCGGTGTCATCCCACTTGATGAAATTGGACAGATCGATCAGCAGCGCCTGGTCGCGACCGACGATGAGGTACATGTCGGAGCAATTATTGAAGCTCTTCACCTTGCCGTCGGCGTCGAGGTGGATGCCCGCGGGGTTGGCTTGATTGGCGTCCTCGATGCGCATGACGCCGGGAATGATCGGGTGCACCGTGTAGGGTCCCTTTTCCCAGGATTGGGCGAAAAGGATGGTGGGAAGCAACAGGAGCAGGAGGGCGTGGAGTTTCATGGAGGGTCGAGAAAAGAAGGG
Organism: Verrucomicrobiota bacterium; assembly: GCA_023433275.1. Classification (GTDB taxonomy): domain Bacteria; phylum Verrucomicrobiota; class Verrucomicrobiia; order Opitutales; family Opitutaceae; genus Lacunisphaera. The sequence continues at coordinate 5,008 of JAEZDN010000110.1, read as the reverse complement.
ATTCTGGTCAGAAGGTTTGCGGCACCGAGGCTCCCGGTCGGGCGTCGTGGCTGATCCGGATTGATTCAGAAGGAAACCACGAATGGACACGCACGAACGCGAATGAGGATCCAAGCTGGACGATCGATCGTGGGAAAACAAATCATGGTTGGGGTCAGGGATCCCGGGCGAACTTGGCGCTCAGCGCGCGAGAGCGCGGGCCAGTTTGTCGAACGTGCTTTGCCAGCCGACAGCGTAATTGTGTGTGGTGGTGGCGCCGAGACCGCGGTGTTCGAAATGTTGGAGAGTTCCGCCGGGGACGGGCTCGAAGCGGAGATGGATTGCGGTCTCGACGCCCGGTTCGTTGCGCCATCGCCAGGTGAAGGCGAGGCGCGTCGGGGCATCGACGATCGTGTAGTCGCCGGCGCAGGTGTAGGATGTGCCGTCGGCATTCGCGAACGTGACCTCGAAGCCGCCGCCGACGCGGACGTCCAGCCGCGCATGCGAGACGGTGCCCGCGGGATCCGAGCCGAACCAAAGTTGGACCTGTTCCGGTTCGGTCCAAGCGCGCCAGACCTGGGCGGGCGTGGCGTCGAACCGGCGGTCGATGGTCAGCGCCTCAGCGGGGGAATCGGGCATGGTAGCATTCGCGGAGGGATCACCGCGCCAGTCGGTATCGCAGGAGGGCGCGCGGGTCGATGACGGCGTTCAGCTTTTGCCCGGCGTGCGTTGCGCATTCCAATCGAGCTTGAAGGGTTCGCCGCCGTCGGGGTTGGGAGCTTCGAGGGTGCCCTTGATGGCATCGCCGTCGAGTTTGCCGCGGTACTTGACCACGAACGGCCCGCCGCCGAGCTCGCGCACGACGTCGAACGCGAGGACTTCATCCTCGAAGGAGGCGTTGGTGATGGCCGTGTCGCCGAATTGGTTCGAGTAGGCGCCCGTCAGCTTGCCGTCGCGGGATGCGAGCTTAAGGGTGGTTTCGATATCGCCGGCGGGGGAGCGCGTGGTCCATTTCCAAGTACCGGTGGGATCGCCGGCGAACGCAGAGGTCACGACGACGAGGGCAAGGAGCGAACAGAGGAGACGAAGGGTTTTCATGGGTGGGGTTTGGAAGAACGGGGAAGAGCCTCGTCGACAATCGCCCGCACCGGCGGCGGAGTCGAGAGCGGGATGGGCCAGCAAGACGAGCAGGTTCATTTCTCCCTGTGAGCGGGGTGTGCCTCGTGCGTGCCCTTCGTTTTCGGACGGTGGAGAGTACAAAAATATACCCGCCGCCGTCATCCCGAGCAGAGCGAAGGATTCAAGGGAAAGGACGTGCACCGACCGCTTGGATCCTTCGCTTCACCCAGGATGACGCTGGCGGTGGCTTTGAGGCAGTTCCCATGCGACGATGGGTTACAGGCCAAAAGGGGTCCAGTTCCTCGGCAGCCGCCGCTCGTCGGGGACGACTCGCCCTATTTCAGTTTGAACAAGGCGCGGGCGTTGCCGTGGCGGATCTTTTCCTTTTCGCCGGGCTCGAGGGGCAGGCGGTCAAGCGCCTCCAGGTTCTGCGCCAGCGAGTATTGGGGAAAGTCCGAGCCGAGCAGCACGTGGTCGATGCCGACATTGCGGATGGTCCACACGAATTCGTCCTCGATCGGCGAATCGGCGACGAGCACCACGGTGGCCGACAGGTCGAAATAAATGTTTTCGGCGAACAGGCCCTGCGCGGTGCGGGCGGCCTTGAGGATGTTCCAGAAACGGAAGTTCAGCGCGCCGAGGTGGGCGAAGACAAAGGTCGTGCGGGGCGCCTCGAGGGCGAGGTTGAACAGCTTTTCGCAGTCGCTCGGGACGATGCTCGCGTTGTCGCATATCACGATCATGCCCAGTTCGCCCGCGCGGCGGACGAGCGCGAGCACGCGGGGATCGGCCGCGTCAAAGCGCTGGGTGTGGGGATGGATCTTGAGCACGCGCGCCCCTTGCGCGGCGACGCGCTCCAGTTCGGTGATGGCCTCGGGACCATCGTAGGGATGGACCGTGACGATCGGCACCAGGCTGGGGTGGCTCGCGGCCAGCGCGAGGATGCCATCGTTGCCCTGGCGGATCCGGGCGGGCTGGCCTTCCCGCGCCTGATTGATGCCGCCGAACCACATCGCGCCCACGCCGGAGGTGGCGATGCCCGCTTCGCGGATTTTGGCTTCGTACAGCTGGAGGGACGTTTCGCCCTTCCAGAGGTGGACGTGCGTGTCGAACACCGGCGATGACGTCGGGTCCGCGGCAGCACCGATTCCCGGGAGAAAAGTGGCGCCCAACACGACCAAGGCGGCCCGGAAAGAACGTCGCGCACCCCCGAGGAAAGCTGGAAGAAGAAGAACGGAGAAGTTCATGGCCGGAAGGGGTGGGGCGGGCGGTGGGGGTTCAACGATCCAGCAGACGCAGGCGGGAGGCGTCGACCCATTCGTTATGCTCCTCGCCGAACGCGTCGAACTTGACGAGGTAGAGCTCGCCCTTCGTGCGGATGATCCTGCCCGGGTGCCATTGGCTCAGATACGGCGAGCGCAGCACGTCGAGGTGATCGCCCACTTTCCAAGGCGCCTTGCCATCCGGCTGTGCCGAATCTTTCGCGTTGGAACCGGCGGAGGGTGCGCTGGCCGTGTTCGCCGACGCTGGTTGTGCATCGGGCAGGGCCACCTGCAGCACGCACTTTTCCACGCCACTGGTTGTCAGCAGGGTGACGGCGCCGGATTTCGGGGCGAAGCGGATGGGTGCGCGTTCGGCGAGGGGCGTGGTGCGGGCGTTGGACAAGCCCTCGCGCGACGAGACGAGGAGGGTGGTGCGGCTGCCGCCCACCGTGAGCGTGGCGGTGGCCTCGTAGGTCGCGAGCGGCACATTGGTGATCACGCGGCTGGCGCGTTGCCAGGAAACCGGGCGCGACGGTGACAGGCGCGACGCGGGTGATCCATCGAGACGGCTGCCGACGGGAACCAGGTCGATCGTGACGGAGGCATTCTCGGGGAGGGCATCGGCGCCGCTGCCATCGCGCTTGATCCATTCGAGCTCAATCGTGCCGCCGAACCAAGCCGACTCGTCGTCATCGGCCTTGGCGGAGGTGATTTTTCCCTCCATCGGCAAGGTCAGGCGGGCGTTCTGGCCCTCGGTGGAATCGAAGTCGTCGTTATTTTCGCCGGCCAGGTACAGCGGAAGCAGGTAGGGCCGGCCCTCGTGGGTGACGGGCCAGACAGCCTCGCGGAGGCTGAAGTTGCCCGAGGGGAGGCGGAGGGAAAAAGTGCCATCGGCCTTGCTGCGGGTGTTCAGGCTCGAGCGCTGGCCGGCATCGGTGGTGCCAAAGACACGCAGCTGGACGCCGGCGAGCGGCGAACCATCGGCGCGCGTGGTGCGGCCGGTCAGGTATCCGGCGCGCGGCGCGTCCTGCGCCGGGAGGACGGTCGCGAGGAGTGTGCAGCAAAGAGCGAACAGGGAACGGAGGATGGCAACATTCATGCCGCAAGGAAGCAAAGCGGCGGAAGCGCTGACAAGCGAAAGGTGCACTCCGCACGGTTAACCGCGGATGAAGCAGATCGACGCGGATAAGGAGGTCGGAGGTTGGGCACTAAGGAACCGTCCGTGAGATTCGTGCTCGCCCGGTGGCGGCGGAGCCACAGCCTGCGGACATGTCCTCGGGCGTCACTTTGCGATTGGTTGAACCCGCCGACCTTCCCGTGCTTTGCCGGCACCAGTTGGATCCGGAGGCGGCGCGGTTGGCGGCGTTTCCGTCGCGGCAGTGGGAGGCGTTTGCCGCGCATTGGGCGAAGGTGCTCGCGAATCCGTCCAACCTCGCGCGGACGATTGTTCGCGACGGCGAGGTCGTGGGGAACATCGGCGCGTGGACGGACGCCGGGACGGGGGAGCGGCTGGTGGGCTACTGGATTGGCCGCGAGTATTGGGGGCAGGGAATCGCCAGTGCGGCGGTGGGGAGTTTTCTCGGCGTCGAGGTGACGCGGCCCCTGAATGCGAGGGTTGCCAAGCATAACCCGGCGTCGGTTCGCGTGCTGGAGAAAAACGGCTTCATCGTGGTGGGTGAGGAAAGTTTCACGGAGCCGGACGGGCCTGCGGTGGTGGAGCTGGTGCTGCGGCTCGGTTGAGCGAAAAGCGGCGGGCCGCGTCGGGGGCGTTACGCTCTCACGAGCTGGAGTTTTATCCAGGGGATCCAGCCACGCTTGGTCCTGGTTTCCCACGATCCCGTGAGGCGGTTGCGGTCGGGGCTGAAGCGTCCGGAAAAACGCACGCGTTCGCCCAGGATCGTCCAGCGCGCTCCGTCCAACTTCACTTCAAATTCCTCGCGGGTCCCGCGGTCGTCGTAGGCGTGGGCAAGGTACTTTTTCCTTTTGGCGTCGTAGCCGAAGATCTCGAGGGAGCGTGCGACCTCGGCGCCGAAGCGGGCGTCGGCCTCGTGCACGATGAAATGGCGGCCGGGCAGCCAGCGGTAGGTGTCGGTGGCCGCGAGCGTGGTGGCGGGTGAGTTCGGAGTCGGCAGCACTTCGCCGGTGGTGTTCCACGTGCCGATGAAGGGAGCGAAGCGATCCATGCGATTCGTGGCCATGCGTCATGCTACCCGCGTTTTGAGTGGCCGTCAAAAGCCGCGCCGCTCGGGAAGTGCCAGCTCGTGACTCCACGCTCACAGCCCCGAGGTCCCGGCTGTCCCTCCAATGAGCCGAGGCCGAGCCTTCGGCTTGGGAGACGCTGGATGGATGAGGGCCGAACAAGGAACCACAAACGGGCGCACGAGGCGCGCCCCTGCAGGGGAGGAGGGGAGCCGTATAGGGGGCGAGCGAACGACCGCGGCGGGGGCGCCCCGGCTTCAGGGATGTGGCGCGGAGGGCGCGCGGGAACGGCCCGCAGGGACGCGGGCCCTCCAGAGGGGCGGCTCGTCCGGAGGACCTGACTAGAAGAGGCTGAGGAGGGGGGAGGGGAGCAGGCCCAGGAGGATGAGGAGGGCGGCGGCGATCGAGAGCGAGAGGCGGGCGGGGAGCGGGGGGCGGACGCGCGCCCG
>JAEZDN010000099.1 GCA_023433275.1 Verrucomicrobiota bacterium | reverse complement strand
GAGTGAAGGATCCACGGAGTCGGCGCACGTCCGTCGTTTCCCTTGGATCCTTCGCTCCGCTCAGGATGACGGTGGCGGTCGTAATTTTGCATTTTCGGAGTTCATCTCCGTTCGCCATGCAACCGCCAGCGGTTGCTCCTGCAGCTCAGGATGACGGTGGCGGGTATATTTTGTGCCCTCCAAAATCATCTCCGCTTATTATGGAACCGTCAGCGATTGTGCCTTTGTCCCTGGATGGTGGTATGGATTTGGTTTTTTTGGGGTGGTGCGTGGCGCTTCGGGGGCGCGAGGTCGGGGCGTGGAGCCCCTCCTGCAGAATTGGTTAGGGCAGAAAGGATTTGCGGGGGTGGCGGGAATTGCGCGGAGTGATCGGATGAAATTGGTTTCCTGGAACGTGAATGGCGTGCGCGCGGTGCTGAAGAAGGGGTTTCTCGACTACATGCAGAAGGTCGATGCGGATGTCATTTGCCTGCAGGAAACGAAGGCGCATCCCGGCGACGTGCAGCATGTCGCGTGGGTGGCGGGCTACACGCCGCACTGGTATTCGGCGATCAAGAAGGGTTACTCGGGCACGGTGATTTTCACGCGGGTGCCGCCGCTCAAGGTGACGTGTGGCATCGGGTTGCCTGGCCACGATGACGAGGGCCGTGTGATCACGGCGGAGTTCAAGGATTTTCACCTGGTGAATGTGTACCAGCCGAACTCGCAGCGCGGGTTGACGCGCTTGAAATACCGGACGGAGGAATGGGATCCCGCCTTCCTGGCGTTCCTGAAGAAGCTCGAGAAGAAGGGGAAGCCGGTGATTTTCTGCGGCGACCTGAACGTGGCGCACACGGAGCTCGACCTCACGAATCCCAAGACCAACCGGCGCAACGCGGGCTTCACGGATGAGGAGCGCGAGAATTTCTCTAAGGTGCTGGCGAAGGGGTTTGTGGACACGTTCCGGGAGTTCGAGAAAGGACCCGGGCATTACACGTGGTGGAGCCAGATGATGAACTGCCGGGCGCGGAACATCGGGTGGCGCGTCGATTACTTCGTCGCCGCGGAAAAACTTCGTCCCGCGCTCAAGCGCGCGTGGATCTCGCCCGAGGTGATGGGCAGTGATCATTGTCCGGTGGGGCTCGAGTTGAAATGATCCGTACCAGCATGAAGAGCGTGAAGGCAAAACCCGCGGTGGATCGCAGCAAGGTGCGACTGGCGCGATCGGGCGTGCATGGCTACGGACTGTTTGCGCGGGATTTTCTCGCGCGGGGGGAACGCGTCATCGAATACGTGGGCGAAAGCATCACGAAAGGCGAGGCCTGGCGTCGCGAGCAGAAGCGCCTGGCGCGGCTCGCGGCGGGCGGCGACGGCTGCGTCTACATCTTCGACCTGAACAAACGCCGGGATATCGACGGCGCGGTGTCGTGGAACCTGGCGCGGCGCATCAATCATTCCTGCGGGCCCAACTGCGAGATTCAGATCATTCGCGGGCACATTTGGATCGTCGCGCTGCGCGACATCGCGCCGGGCGAAGAGCTTTCCTACGACTACGGTTTCGACTATTGCGACTGGCGGGAGCATCCCTGCCGGTGCGGGGCAAAGGAGTGCGTGGGGTTCATCGTCAACTCCGCGCAGCGCTGGCGGGTGCGGCGGGCGTTGCGAGGGTTGAAATAACCCGCGTTGGGGTTACTGATGCGGGCAACCCCACGCCCCATGCAAAAAATCCCCGCCTTGATCCTGTCCGCCGCGCTGGCCGCGGCTTTCGTCGCGCCGGCCGCCGCCAAGTCCGAACCCCAGTTGCTCCGGGAATCCTATCCGAGCAAGACGCTGAACACCGAGCGCGATTATTTCGTCTATTTGCCGCCGGATTTTGAAAAGCAGGACAAGTGGCCGGTGATCCTCTTCCTGCACGGGAATGGCGAGCGGGGCGATGGCAAGGGCGAGCTCGATTACGTGCTCAAGCACGGCCCGCTGTTCGAGGCCTGGTGCCAGAAAAAGGACCTGCCCTTCGTCATCATCTCGCCGCAGATGCCGATGCAGGACCAGGGCGAGGTGAGTTACATCAAGAATCGCACGCGCGCGGAGATCCCGACGCGCCGGGCGGAAGGCATCAACCCGTACGTGTGGATCCCGCGAAACGCTGACGTGATGAACGGCCAGCTGTCCGAGGAAATCCCGGCGGCGCGGTCGAATCCCGAGCAGAGCCGGAATGGTTGGAACACCATGGCGGACGATGTCCTGCCCGCGCTGGATCGCGTGCTCGCCAAGTACAAGGGGGACCCGAAACGCGTGTATCTCACGGGCATCAGCCTCGGCGGATTCGGCACCTGGTATCTGGCGGCGAAGCATCCGGAGCGATTCGCGGCGATCGCGCCGGTCGTCGGCTATGGCGTCCCCTCGCAGGCGGCGGCGCTGGCGAAGCCGCCCATGCCGATGTGGGTATTCGCGGGCGGGCGCGATCCGGCCGTGCCGGTGAAGTATTTCTATCCGTTGCTGAACGAGCTCGAGCGGCTGGGCCACCCGGAGGTGCGGTTCACGATCGAAGCGGACATGCGGCACGACGCGTGGATCCGCGTTTACGACAGCAAGGACCTGTACGATTGGTTCCTGACGCACTCGAAGTAGCGGGCGGTCGTCGGGTGCCGGGGCGCAGTCTCTGCCGGAACTATGCAGTTGGCGGGATCGCCGTGTGCGCGGTTGAACGGTGCCGTTGCAGGGACGTGGCTTGTCCACGCCCTCGTTTGCCCCAGCGAGAAAAGGGCGCGGTCAAGCCGTGCCCCTACATCAAGTTGTAGACTTCAACGCGTTGGATCGGAGCGGCTGCCCCGCAACGTGCTGGGATTCGCGCGTTCGACTTTCAGGCCCGGGATTCCCCGGCGAATTCGCGATCCGACGGCGGCGTTGCGGTTTGGACGTTAGGGGCCAGTCGGAGACCCTACGGGGTGGACAAGGCGGGCGGGACTGGCAGCATGCGTTCATGAGCACGGCGGCCGAACTCAAGAAACTCCTCCGGCGCCGGCCGGCCCTGAGTCTGGCGGTGGCGGAAAGCCTGACGGGCGGCCAGATCCAGGCGCGCGTCACGGCGGTGTCGGGTGCCTCGGAATATTTTCTCGGAGGCGTCACGGCCTATGCATTGGAGCAAAAAGTGAAATTGCTCGGCGTGAACCGGGCGCACGCGAGAGGCGTGAATTGTGTCTCACAGCGGGTGGCCGTCGAAATGGCAGCGGGGGCGGCGAAGCTCTTTGGCGCGGACGTGACGGTGGCGGTGACGGGTTATGCCGAAGCGGCGCCGGCGAGGAAGGTGAAGACGCCGCACGCGTGGTGGGCGATTTGCCACGGGCATCGCGGCGGCGCGGTCATGGTATCGGGTCACCTCGAGGTGCCGGGCGCGGATCGGGTCACGGTGCAGGAGCGGGTGGCGGAGGCGGTGTTGGTGGAGTTGGTCAACTACCTGCGCGAGGCGCGGAGGTGAACGGCAGGCGCGGCCGGAGCGCGTGGGCCTGCTGCGCCCGTTGCGTGTTCGCGGCGCGTGCGCCAGGGCGCAGCAAGACTGCGCCCCTACGGAAGACCGCGCCTATATGGGAGAGTAGCGGGATCGGGGATGCCGCGTCGGGGGTCGGGGCAATAAAAAACCCGCCGGGGTGCGGCGGGTGGTGAAAGCGAGGGAAGAAGTTCAGCGCGTGAGGCGCGTGACGTAATCCATCAGGAAGCGGGCTTCCTGCGGCGGTTGGGTCCAGTCGCTGTAGAGCAGCTCGGGCATCCGGTGCTTGTTGTTGTAGAAAAGTTCGTTGGCCTTCTGGTTCGGCGACAGGTAGCCGGTCTTGATGGTGGCGCCGAGGTACAGGCCCTCGGTGGCGGAGTAGACCAGGACATTGGCATCGCCGGGGAGCTCGCGGTTGACCGCCTCGCGTTCGCTGGCGCGGATGCCGGCGACGGCCTTGGCGTCGGCGCCGAGGTTCATGCGGTTGCGGAAGAGGAGGCGCGCGGCGTCGTCGTCCATCAGGATATACACGGCGTTGATGGCCTTGGCGCCCGCCTGGAGGCCGAAGCTGAACTCGCCGGCCTTGAGGAAGGCGGGGACGGACCAGCGGCCGTTGGGGCGGCGGACCATGGCGACGCCGTAGCCGTCCTTGATGCCGAAGATGAAGCCGCCTTGGAACTGGTTGACGATGACGATCCCCTTGGCCTTCCGGAGCACCTCGGCCGGGATGGCGGTGCGCACGTTACCCTGAATTTCCTGGAGGATGGCCTCGCAGGAATCGAGTTGGGTGATCACGTTTTCGCGCGTGAGGCCCGTGGCGGCAGGGAGGCTGACGGCCAGGGCGGCAAGAGAAAGGACGGCGGTGAGAAACTTCTTCATTGTGGATGATGACAGCAGGCTGGCCGGGGAGTGCCGGGCTACTTATTGGCACTAAACACATTCGCCGGGCGAATGAAAGCCCTAGTTGGGTGGAAGGAGGGTGGCGGCGGGTGCGACCCGTGCAATCCGGTGTGACGGGTTCCCGCCCGGGACGCGTTGATTGAATGCGGGGAAACGCTTGTCGGTACGGTTCATCGGGGCGACTCGCTAAAGCCGGAACAATTCAGAGGGAAACCACAGATAGGCACAGATACGCACCGGAATGGTTTACAGCGGTTAAGAGCTCGCGGTTTGTTTCGCCGTTCGGTGAAATGAAGTTGGGGTTCACGGATGACGCCACCTCGGTCCCCATTCGTGTTTATCGGTGTTCCTCTGTGGTTCAACTGCATGAATCCGGCCGAGTGCGACGTGATGATCCAAGGATCGAGCAAGCTCGACCCCTACCGGGTAAAAGAGAGAGACCGGATCGGCCGTTCTCGAAGCGGGGCGGCGGAGTCGGGGTGGAGGGATCGGGGAGGCCCAAACGCCTGGAGGGCGGGTTCCACCCAGGGCGTTACTCCAAGCCGCGGCGGGCGACCTCGTCCTCGTCCCAACCCAGGTAGTGACCGAGTTCGTGCAGGTAGGTGAGGCGCACCTCGTCGCGAAAGATGTTTTCATCGCCCTCGGCGTAGTCCCAGAGGTTTTCGAGAAAGAGGAGGATCTGGGGCGGCAGGGGGGCGGGATCGTCGCGCAGTTCGCCGCCGTGTTCGTGGCCGACGAAGAGGCCCAGGATGTCGGGTTCCCAGCCCTCGGCCACGATCTCGGGGTTGGGCAATGGTTCATAACACACCGGGACCTGACCGGCCGCCTCGCGCACCTCGGCGGGCAGGCGGCGCTCGGCGGCGGCGACCACGTCGCGGGCGATGGCGGTAAGGCGGGGGAAGTCCATGGCAGGATGCGAAGTGACAGGAAGCGGGGGACGGGTGCCAAGTTAAATTCCGGAAAGCGGCGGGACGGGAGCCGGGAGGCGCCGGATTCGCCACCCCCACGAAAAAAACAGCGAAGGCCGAAACCTCATACCGGGCGACGCGTCATATCGCGACCATGAAACTTTCCCCGAAGCTTGCCCTCAAGAGCCTGGCGATCGCGCTCGGCTCGCTTTTCATCACCTTGCCGGCTGGGATGGCCGGCGATGGCGCGGCCCCCGGTGGCGAACGCCGTGAACGACTCCACCAAGGAGCGGAACGCCTGGCCGACGAACTGGGCCTGAACGAGGACCAGAAAGCGCGCCTCAAGGAGCTGGCCCAGCAGGAGCGGGCGGAGCTCGAGGCGGTGCGGTCCGCGACGGTGGACAAGGACGCGAAGCGCGCGCAGGCGCAGGCGATCCGTGAGAAATACCGCACGCAGCGGCATGCGATTCTCACGCCCGAGCAGCGGGCGAAGGCCGACAAAATGAAGGACAAGTTTGAAAAGCGGCGCGACCGGATGGAGCGCCGGGAGGATCGCCGCGAGAAGGCCGGGACTCCCTGAACTACGAATTGCCGCGGTCTCAAAACCGTGGTGTGCGCGAACCGCCGCAGCCCCTGCTTTCGGGTTGCGGCGGTTTTATTTTGGGGTGGCGGAATCGGGAAAGGGGGAGAAGCGGGCGAAGGACCGGGCAAAAGTAACCCAATTGGGTACTCGTGCATGGGCGGGGCGGAGTGGTTGGGGG
>JAEZDN010000023.1 GCA_023433275.1 Verrucomicrobiota bacterium | reverse complement strand
TAGTCTCGTGGGCTCGGAGATCTGAATAAGAGACAGGCCGAGGGCCGGCGGCACCGGCGCCGGGACGCTGGCCGGCACGGGCATCGGCGACGCGCTGGCGGGAGCGGGAAACGGCGGTCGCGTGCCGCCGGTGCGCACCGTGGTCTTGTTCTCCGCCGCGCGCTCGCCGCCCACGCGGTCGAGAAAGTCGGCAATGATGTCCATCGTGGTCGCCTGCCAGATGATCTGCCCGCCGAGCTTCTTTTCCCAATGCGTGCGCACCGCCGGGCTCAGATAATAGGCGGTGGCGACAAAGTGAAAATCCTCCTCCCGATCGAAGGGCACCGACCACGTGGCCCAACACGCGTCCAAATCCAGATCCTTGCGAACTTCCTCGGGCACATCGTAGCCGCGAAGATCCACGACACCCACGCCGTGATCGTCCACGACATGGTGCAGGACGTCCTCCTCCCGGAGCACTTTCTTTTCGTAGACCAGGATGTTGAGCACCGAGCTCTGCCGGACCAGCCCGCTGGCCGCGACCTCGAGCAGGCGTTCATTCGCCGCCTCGAGATCCTCGAACCGCACCAGGTTGTGCTCGATCAGCGCCGAACCGAGCAACCGATTGGCGCGCATCAGCAGCGGACGGTATTCGGAGGTGGCCATGCGGACGTCTGGGGTAAGTTACCTATGCCCCCGCCCTTGGCGATTTCTTTTCTTTGGCCCGCATCCTGAGCACTCGTTTCAACAGCTCCTTGCGCAGCTTGGGAATTCCTTCCTCGGACAAGCACGAGATCGGGACCAGCTCCGCCTTCGGATAACGCTTCTTGAATTTCTTCAGGTTGGCGACCGCCACCTCCTCATCCATCTTGTTCGCGGCGACCAGGCGGGGCTTGTCCAGCAGGGCCTCGTCGTAGATCTCCAGTTCCTTGAGCAACTGCTTGTAATCGTCGCGCGGGTCCCGCGTGTCGGTGCCGGCCATGTCGAGGATGATCAGGAGCAGCTTGCACCGCTCGATGTGCCGGAGAAAGCGGTGCCCAAGGCCCTTGCCGTCGCTGGCGCCGGCGATGAGTCCGGGGATGTCGGCCAGGACGAGCCGCTCGTACTCGGCCTCATACTCGATCACCCCGATCTGCGGGTGCAGGGTCGTGAAGGGATAGGGCGCGGTCTTGGGCCGGGCCTTGGTAATGAGGTTGGTGAGCGATGACTTGCCGGCGTTGGGGAATCCCACGAGGCCGATGTCCGCGATGCTTTTCAACTCGAGCCGAAACTCGCCCACCTCACCGGGCTCGCCCGGTCCGGTCTTGGTCGGGGCCCGATTGGTGGAGGACTTGAAGCGCGTGTTGCCAAAGCCCCCTTTGCCCCCCTTCAGCAGCACGGCTTCCTGGCCATGCTCGAGCACTTCGGCGACCTGCTCGCCGGTGTCCACCCGGTAGGCAATGGTCCCGAGCGGCACGCGCAGGACGGCCGGACGGCCCTCGCGGCCGTTGCAATCCTTGCCCTGGCCATGCTCACCCCGCTCGCCATTCCAATGCGGCTTGAACTTGAAATCGACCAGGTTGTTCTGGTCGTGGTCGCCGCGGAGCACGACGTCGCCGCCCTTGCCCCCGTCGCCGCCGTTGGGGCCGCCCCAGGGCTCGTATTTCTCGCGCCGGAAGCTGCGGCAGCCGCGGCCGCCGTCGCCGGCGCGGGCCTTGATGGTGGTTTCGTCGATGAACATGGGATGCGCTGCGCGTCGGGTAAAAGTTAAAGGTTGGCTGTTATGGGTCGCAGACTGACAGGTCCCAATAACGATTCACCAGCAACAAATAACCGCGCGGCGGCGCCTCAAAGCGCCACCTTGATGCCCTTTCGCAGGTACGTGGGCACATCGAGATCCTGCCCTTCGAACAGATTGCGGTCCGACTTGTCGAACGCGCCCCGGTTCTCGACGGGCTCGCCGCCTTGAAATCCGAACTCCTCCTGCTTGGGCTTCTCCTTGTGCGTCGTGGCCGCGGGCGCGCGCCGGGCGACTGCCTCGACGCTCACCGGGCCGGCAACCGCCGCGCCGCTCGCAACCACGGGCTGCCCCGGGGGCGCGATCTTCTCGGTCCGCCGCGCCGGCGCGGGCGTCGGCCGGCGGGCAAAACCCCGGCTGCCCACGTCGGTGGTTCCGAGCACACACAACTCCACCCGGCCCTGCATCGCCTCGTCGATCGCGGCGCCCATCACCACATGGGCCTCGGGTCCAAACTGCTCGGTGACTGCGGACATGATCTCGTTGACCTTGGTGAGGCTCAAGTCGGCGCCGCCCGTGATGTTGACGAGCAGGCGATCCGCCCGGCGGGCATGCTCCGGGGTGTGGAGGAGCGGGCAATGCTTGAGGTCGTCGAGCGCGGCCTGCGCGGGATTCTCCCCCGCCCCGCTGCCCAGGCCAAAAAGCGTCTTGCCGCCGCGGTGCTGGAACACCTGCCGCACCGCCGTGAAGTCGACATTGATCAAACCCGTGCGCGAGAGCATGGCCCAGATCGATTTCACGCCGCGACCGATCCACTCGTCCGCCCGCGCAAAGGAGTCCAGCACGCTCGTCTGCTCCGTCCCTTCCTGCAGGAGCATGTCGTTGGAAAGCGGGATGACCGCATCGCACACGCGGCGAAGCTCCGCCAGCGCCTCCTCGGCCTGGCGCGCCCGCCGGCCGCCCTCGAAGCTGAACGGCAGCGTGACAAACGCGATGACCACGGCGCCGGACTCGGCCGCGATCTGTGCGACGATTGGCGTGGCGCCCGATCCCGTTCCGCCGCCCAGGCCGGCGACCAGGAAAACCAGGTCGGTCTCCTTCACGATCTCCGCAATCTTGTCGGCGTCCGCCTCGGCCGCCTTGCAGCCGAGCTCCGGATCACCGCCGGCGCTGAGTCCGCGCGTCAGACCCGCGCCGATCAGGATCTTGTCCTGCACCGGTGAAGTGCCGAGCGCCTTCAGGTCCGTGTTGATCACGGCCAGCTGCAAGCGGTCAAGATTCTCCATCTTGAGCCGGTCGACCGCGTTGGAGCCGCCGCCGCCGACGCCGATGAGCTTGATGCCCACGTCGCGGTCGGCCATCGCCTCGAGGGGAAGTTCGTTGGGAGAGGAGTCCATGGTCAGGAGGTGGCGAAGATCCGGGTCAGGTTGCTGAGGAGGCCGGGCTTGCGCCGGGCGGGCAGCGAATGCTCATGCGCCGTGCGAAGGCCAAATTGGAAAATGCCCAGCACCGTGCTGTACATGGGCTCCTTGAGTTCATCCTTCACCCACGCGGGCGATTCGCCCCGGCGGGCATTGAGGCCAAACACGCGGGCGGCCGCCTCCTCGATTCCCGGCATCCGCGCCGTGCCCCCGGTCAGGATCACACCGGCGCCGCAGTGTTCGGGGACGAAGGCCGCGCCCAACTTCTGCCGCACCACCTCGAGGAGCTCGAGCACCCGGGCGGAGGAAATCGTCTCGATCGCCAGCTTCGGCAGCTGCCGGTCCCCGAAGGCCCCATCGCCGTCGAGCCAGACCTTGTCCGCCTTGTCGCGCGTCTGCACCGTGCCCCGTGCATGCCGGAGCTTGAGCATCTCGGCCTGCGCCAGCGTCACCCGCAGGCCGATGCTGAGGTCATTGGTCACATGGTCGCCCGCGACCGGGAGCGTGCCCGTGACGAGCACATGGCCGTCGCGATAAAGCACGTAGTCGGTCACGCCCTTGCCAATGTCGATCACGAGCGCGCCCTGCGAGCGCTCCTCCGGCGTGGTCAACAGCGAGCCGCTCGCCAGGCTGGCCAGCACGAGCTCGCGGACTTCCAAATGGTAGCCGCCGACGACGTGGATGTTGTCACTCACCTTGCTCTCGCCGCCATGGACAATCCAGTAACCCACCTCGAGGCGCCGGCCGGACAGGTGCTCCGGATCGGAGACGATGCGACCGTCGAGGCGGAACGGACGGCGGATCTCATGGATGCGGGAACGCCCGGCGGGCAGCTCCTTGTCCTTGGCCAGCGCGCAGACCGAGCTGATGTCGAGGGCGTTGACCGTGTTGTCGGCCGACTTCACGTTGACCGAGGCCTCGTTGTAGAAGGCATCGAGATGGCCGCCACTCTGGGCCAGCCACACCTCCTCGATGCGCGCCCCGGCGCGCTGCTCGGCCATCTCGAGCGCATGATGCGTCGCCTCGCAGGCCGCCTTGTAATCGACGACCTCGCCCTTCATCACGCCCCGGGCGGGCGCGACGCCCACGCCGATGATGTTGAGGCTGCGACCGCGGGCGATCTCGCCGACGAGGGCGACGATCTTGCCGGTGCCGATTTCGACGGCGCCGATGATTCTGCTGCTGTTAGAGATCACGTTGCTTGGTGCGTTGGGAAGGATGGAGGGAAAACTGCGGCGGCGGCCCCACCGGGGCGGCGACGGGTTCATGGACGCCGAGCAGGCGCACGGGCACCTGGCCGTCAAGCGTCAGGTTGACCGACTGCAGGCGTGGCTCCGGCAACGCCCCCGCGGCATCGAGCACGTAGTCGAGGCGGGCGATCTGCTTGTAATAATCGCGCTTCCGGCTGAAAACCACCTCCGGCACGTCCTGGGCCCTGACGACAATCTCGTCGGCTTCCGCGAGGCGTGCGAGGGAAACGACCAGCCAGCTCTGGTACAGGTGCGGCGCCTGAATCTGGGCGGTCGAGAGCAACGCGGAAACATCCGCCATGCCCGGGATCGGGGCATACCCGCGCTCGGCTTTCACCAGGCGCACGCCGTCCAGCCAGGGCAGCGTCGCCAGGAGCGACTTTTCGTAGCCAAAACCCTCGTAGGCCACGCCGTCCTTCGCGACCAGCAGGCGCCGCGTTATCCCGCTGGGCTCGGTCGCCTGAACCCGGGCGACGGGGGAGCGCTCCTGCAACGTCACGACCAGCATGTCGGGAAAACTGCGGGTCAGCACCGCCACGCGAATCTGCCCGTACGCCAGCAGCCGGTCGCGCAGCGCCGCCAGGTCCAAGGTCATGAGACTGGCTCCGGCGGGCAGCTTCAGCACGCCTTTGACCCACTCTTGGTCCAGCACGCCGTCCGTGATCAACACCGTATCCCGCACCGGGGCACTGTGCACCGCGGTGGTGAGGGCCGCGCGATTGGAAACCCAGGAACTGGCCAGCTGGTAAACTCCCCAGCCCGCGCACGAAACCGTCGCCACCAGCGACGTCACCTTGAGCCAGGCGACCAGCCGCCGGCGGCGCCCGCGTCGCGACATCGCGGGCGAGCTCACTTCCTGGCGAATACTGCGCCAGGAGCGGCCGGGAACGGCGGTGGAAGATGGCGGGGTGGGTTTCATCGGGACACGGCGGACGCCTGCTGGAATCGTTCCACGGCGGGAGCAACCAGTTCGCGGCACAGCGCGACAAAATCCAACCCCACGCAACGCGCACTCATCGGCAGCAGGCTGGTGTCCTTCATGCCGGGCAGCGTGTTGATTTCCAGCAAATACAACTCGCCCTCCCCCGAAAGCATGAAGTCGATGCGCGCGTAGTCACGGCAACCACACGAGGCGAACGCCGTCTCCGCCGCCGTGCGCACGCGCGCGGCCAACTCATCGGAGAGCCGCGCCGGCGCGATGTACTCGGTCAGCCCCTTCGTGTACTTGCTGGTGTAATCGAACAAACCCGACTTGGGCACGATCTCGATGATCCCCATGGCGCGGCCGCGCAGCAGCCCGACCGTCAGCTCCCGCCCCAGGATCCGCCGCTCGGCCACCCATTCGCCCGCGCGGATGCCGCCCAGCGCGATCTCGAGCCCGACCCGTGACGACACGATCTGCAGCCCGACACTGCTGCCCTGCCGGTTGGGCTTGAGCACGACCTGTTCGCCCAATTCAGCGGCGAGTGCCGCGGCCGTGGGCTTCGCGGTCGCCTGGAACACCCGGCCCGGCGCGACCTGGACGCCCAGCGCCGACACGCTCTGCCGCGTGCGCCACTTGTCGAAACACAGGTCGCTGCCCTTGGCGTCGCAACCGCTGTAATGGCAACCCGCGCCATCGAGCAACCGTTGCATGCCGCCGTCCTCGCCGAAAACCCCGTGCAGCGTCGAGAAAACCACGTGGCGCGCTGGATCCAGTTCTTCGGGCAGCGCGTCGTGGTCGACGGTGAAGAGCCGGGTTGGGAAGGAATACGCCATCGCTTGCGCGACGGCGCGGCCCGAGCCCAGCGAAACCTCGCGCTCCGGCGAAGTGCCGCCGGCCAACACGGCGATAATGGGGGCGGTCACGCCAAACCTCCCTGGAGGAGCCTGCTTGCAGGCGATTGCCTTGCAGAATCGCCTGCAGGCAGGCTCCTCCCAAGCGGGTGCGACCCGTTGTCCTTCGACCGAGACCCGAGTATCAGAATTCGAAACGTCACAGCACGTCCCTCCACTCCTGGCCATAGAGCAGGACCTCGGGCTCGAGTTCCACGCCCTTGGCGCTTTGCACGCGGGCCCGCACTTTCTGCACCAGCGCAATAATGTCGGCGCTCGTGGCGTGACCGCGGTTGACGATGAAATTGGCGTGCACGGTTGAAATTTCGGCGTCCCCCACCCGCTCGCCCTTCAGCCCCGATTCGTCAATCAGCCGACCGGCCGAGCCGCCCGGGGGATTCTTGAAAATGCACCCCGCGCTGGGCTCGCGTGGCTGCGACTCGAGCCGCTTCTTCTGGTAAACGTCCATCTGCCGGCGAATGTCGGCCGCGTCGGCGCCTGCCGCCGGCCGGAGCCACGCACCGAGGGCGATCGCTTCGTGCAATTCCGCGCAATGCCGGTAAGCCACGTGCATTTCCGAACGCTTCATGGTGCGAATTTCCCCCTGCCGCGTCATCAAGCGAACCTCGTCGACCACATCGAACATCCATCCGCCCATCGCGCCGGCGTTCATGCGCAGGGCGCCGCCCACGGAACCCGGGATGCCCTCGAGAAACTCGAACCCCTTCAAGCCCGCCTTCGTCGCCAGCCCGCAGAGATTCTTCAGTCGCAGTCCCGCTCCAGCCCAGACGCGCCCATCCGCATGCGGCTCGAATGCCTGCCAGTGCGCGTGGGCCAAGCTGATGACCAACCCGTCCACCCCGTGGTCGGGCACGATGAGATTCGATCCGCGACCCAGCAGGAACACCGGCAGATCCCGGCGGTGCGCTTCGCGCAGGAGCATCTGCAGGTCGCCCGTGGTCGCCGGCTCCGCGTAAACGCGCGCGGGTCCCCCCACCCGCATGGTCGTCTTCGCCGCCAGGCTTTCCCGCTCGAGCAGCTTGCTGTCGGGCCCCAGCAGCGCCCGGCTCACGGCCAGGAATTCCCGCCACGTTGACTCGCGCTGCTCCTCCGCCTCGAGCCGCGCCACGAACGCCCGTGCCGTCTGCTCAATGTCGCCGGCGCCCACAAAGGCCAGGATGTCCGCCGGACGCAGCGCGCCCGGCAACGACTGGATCAGCTTCGCGTCCTCCCCGGGCAGGTGATAAACCGAACTCGCGGCGCCGTCCTTCTTGAACTCGGCGTAGAGATCGGCCGAGGTCCCCCCGGGCACCAGGGCCTCCCCCGCGGAATACACGTCCATCAGGAAAACCAGTTCAGCCCCCGCCAGCGCGGCGGCGATCTCCGCCTTGAACTTCGCGGTGCGCGTGTGCCGGTGGGGCTGGTACACCACCACGAGTCGGCCCCCCGGCTTCTGCGCGGTCTCGCGCCGCAGGGCTTGGATCAAGGCGCGGATCTCCGTCGGATGGTGCGCGTAGTCCTCGTACACCGTCGGGTTCGCGGCGTGGAGTAGCGACTGCCGACGGCGGACGCCGGCGAACTCCCCGAGGGAATCCGACGTGATGGTCGCGCCGAGGTGCTGCGCAACCGCCAGTGCCATGACGGCGTTCGCGGCGTTGAACTCGCCGTGACTCCGCAGCGCGGCCCCGGTCAGTTTGAATTTTCCCCCCAGCGCGAGCATCTGCCCGTTGGGTCCGTCGCTCGACCCGGAGCAGGCGTAGTCACCCTTGCTGCCGCAGAAATGGACGGGCGCGGAAAATCCTCCCGCAGCGAGCCGGGCCGATGTCGGGCACGTCGCGCTCAGGAAGATCGCGTCCTTGGTTCGTCCCAACAGCGCGGCAAACGTCGCCTCCAAGTCGGCCAGCCGCGCATAGTGGTCGGGATGATCCCAATCCAGATTCACCACGATGGTCACCGCCGGGGAAAAACATCCGATGGTGCCATCGCTCTCGTCCACCTCGGCGATCACCCAGGGGGAATCACTGACCCGGGCCGGCGGCAGCGGGCCGGGCGTGCCGGCTTGCGGGGCATCGGCGGTGGCGTTGAAAAGTCCGCCCAGCACCCACCCGCACGGAAATCCGGTTCGCTCCAATGCGGTGATCAACATGGCCGTGGTGGTCGTCTTGCCGTGCGAACCCGTGATCGCGACCAATTTTTGATCCTTCACGACTTCCGCCAACATCTCGCCGCGCCGCACCTGCCGCAGGCTCCGGGCGGTGGCGTCACGTCTGGATGCGTGGTCCGGCGCCACCGCCGAGGAATACACCACAAGCTGGACCCCCTCGGGCACGGTTCCCGCCGCGGTCACCGCGACCCCGCCCTCCTGCAGCAAGGCGCGCACCGCCGGGTTCCAGCCGTCATCCTCACCGCTGACCTTGAACCCCAGTCCGGCCAGATAGAGGCCGAGCGGGGCCATGCCCATGCCACCGGCGCCAAGCAGGTGGATGCGCTCGGCCTCGATTCCGAAAACGGGGGCACGCGGTTTCATGGGTCGCTCAGTGGACCGGCGCCGCCGCGTGGCGGCGCGGGAAACGCGCGGGCGGCTCGCCGCTGGCGAGCGCCTCGAGGTCGTGCACGATGATCTCAATGGAGTTCTCGTGCGCCATGCGCCGCAGGTTGGCGCGGAATTTGTTCAGCAACCAGTCGTTGAATACGACGTCGAGCACCTCCTGGCGCAGCCCGCCGAGCGCGGTTTCCTTGACCACGAGCCCGCCTCCCTGCTGCTCAAAATACGCGGCGTTGGCCTGCTGGTGATTGTCCGCCGCGAAGGGGTACGGCACCAGGATCGCCGGCGCCTCGCAGCGCACCAGTTCGGACAACGTGCCCGCGCCCGCCCGGCTGAGCACGAGGTCGGCGGCCGACATCAGTTCGCCCACGCGGTCCGAGAACGGTTCCTGCCACGCACGGACCGTCTGGCCGTTGCGGCCGGGCAGTTCGCGCACGGCCGGTTCGCCTTTCCCGAGACCGGTCACGCACCACACCTGCACTCCCTCGTGGGCCAGCGCGGCGGCATTCTGGTCGACCCAGCGATTCAACGGTCCCGCGCCCTGGCTGCCGCCGAGAACGACCAGCAGCTTTTGCGTCGGGTCGACGCCGAGCCGGGCCCGCGCCTCCGCTCGGGGCAGGCGCACGATCTCGCTGCGCACCGGAAGGCCGGTGTGACGGACCATCAGGCCCAGCCGGCCGGGCAGGCGGACACCCGGCGGAAGATAGAGGCGCCGGGCAAAACGCGACAACACCCGCACCGCTCGACCTGGCACGCGGTTCGCCTCATGCAAAGCCACCGGCACGTCGCGCATCCGGCCCGCGAGCACCACGCCCGCGTTCGTGAATCCGCCAAAGCCAATGATGACGTCCGGCTTCGTCCGCTGGATGAGCCGATGGCTGAACATCAGCCCCTTGGCCTGCTCCCAATGAAAGCGCACCTGCACGTCCGGCCGCCAGCCAAAGGGCGAGCCGGGCACGCGCTCGAAACGCAGTTTCGGATACTGGTCGCTAAGCCGCGCATCGACCTTCTTGTGGCTGATGAGCAACGTGGTCGCATGACCGCGCGCGACGAGCGCCTCGGCGAGCGCAATCCCGGGCGAGAGATGTCCCCCCGTGCCACCACAGGCGATGAGGAAGGAGCTCACGGGAAAAATCCCCCCTCACAGGGGCCGGACTTGCCCGGCCCGGCGGGATGCGCACGAAGCGACCGCGCGGCGTTCGCCCTGGCCTTCGCAGGGAAATGCAGATCACGCCTCACCCGATCACCTCCGTGAGCGCGCGACGGCGCACCAGCGGTTTCGGACGCTCCCACGTTCGCTGCGTGTTGATGATGATGCCAACGAGCAGGCCCATCAGGAGCAGGTTGGAACCGCCGGCGCTGATGAAGGGCAGCGACATTCCCTTCGTCGGGAGCATGCCGGTCACGACGCCGAGATTGATGATCGCCTGCAGGCAGATCAGCAACAGGCAGCCGGTCACGAGGAGGAATTGGAAAAGGTTCGGCGCGCGCCGTACGTGCATCAGGCCGGCGATGAAGATCGTGACGAACAGGGCGACCACCGTGAGCGTGAAGATCAGCCCCATCTCCTCGCCCATGATCGCAAAGATGAAATCCGTGTGCGCCTCGGGCAGGAAGGAATTCTGCTGGCGGCCCTGGCCGAGGCCCACGCCGTCAACGCCGCCGGCCGCGAAAGCCAGGACGGCCTGCCAGAGCTGGTACGCGCCGTCGCCCCGGTTGGCCTCGATGTCCATGAACGAGGTGATGCGGCGCAACCGCACGGGATTGTGCCACACGAGCAGGGCGAAGACGACGAGCGCCGCGCCGATCGACGGCAGGAGAAACTTCAGGCGAGCGCCCGCGAGGAACAGCATCACCATGCCGATCGTGCCGAGCAGGAAGGCGGTGCCGAAATCAGGCTCGGCCAGCACGAGCACGGCGAACAGGCCGGTCCACGCCGCGGGGATCACGAAGCCCTTTCGAAACTCGTGCAGCCGGCTCTGGTTGAGCGCCAGGTAATGGGCGAGCGAGAAGACCAGCGCCAGTTTGGCGAATTCGGAAACCTGCAGGCGGGTGAAGCCCAGGTTCAGCCATCGCCGGCTGCCCTTCACGCTGATGCCAATCTGGGGGATCAGCACGAGGAGGAGCAGGACCAGCGAGACGCCCGCGGCGATCCACGCGAACTTGCGCATCTGCTCCAGGTCCGCGATGGCCACCAGCCACCCGGCGCCGATGGCGAGGGCAAGGAAGATGAATTGCTTGTACAGGTACGCGTAGGGCCCGCCCTTGATCGGCGAGCTGGCGCTGAACAACACCACCAGCCCAATCGAGATCAACGCCGCGACGCAGACGATGATGACGCTCGCGGGGGTGATCGTGAGAGGGCGGCGGGGCAGAACGGCGCTCGTCGAACTCACCATGGTGGTGACGGGCTCAGTTCGAGTCGGATGGCGCGGGTTCCTCGACCTTGATGGTCGGGACCTCCATCTCGACCTCCTTGAGGCCGGCGTCCAGATCCTGACCGGGCGGCGGCGGCGCGATTTCGAAACGCGGCGCGGCGGAAGTTGCGGCCGGCGGCGTGGTCGTGGCGGGCGCGGCCGGAGTGTCGGCGGGCCGCGTCGTCGTCGTCGTGCCGCCCGGGCGGGCATTCACAGCCTTGAAACCGGGGATGACGAGCTGCTGGCCGGCGCGCACCTTCGAGGGATCCGTGATATTGTTGGCCGCGGCGAGTTCGCCGACGGTGACTTGGTATTTGCGCGCGATGACGCCGAGGCTCTCACCCACCACCACGGTGTGCGTGACGGCCTCGCCGTTGGACGGACGAGCGGGCAAAGGAGTTTTCTCGGACGGGAGCGACATGGCGGCGGGCGCCGTCGGCTCCCGGGTCACGCCGACCTTGCCGGGGACGATGAGCTTGCGTCCGGGCCGCAGCGCGGCGCCGGTCGAAATGTTATTGGCTTTGGCCAGCTCCGCGACGGTGAGGCCGTGCTTCTTCGAAATGCTCCAGAGGCTGTCACCGCGCTCGACGGTGTAGGTCGAAACCGGCGCGACGTTTTCCACCGGCTTGGCCGGGGTCACCGCGACCGCCGCCGCGGAACCCGGGCGGGTCGGCGTGGCGTGGCCGGAGGGCGACGCGGGCGTATAGGAAACGGAGGGCGTGCCCAAATCGACGGGCTCGGGCGCGGCCGGCGAACCATAAGCGAGCGGTTGGGTGGCCGGAGCCGAGGGCAAGGTGGCATCAGGAGTCGGCAGGTTGCGGGGGCCGGACTGGCATCCGGGACTCGCGAAAATGAAGATAAACGCGAGCAGATGCACGGCGACAACTGCTCCGAAGATCTGGAGGATTTTCATGGCGATATATGAGGACTGAGGTTGGAGATTTGCTATCTAAAAAGCGGAGTTATTCACAGGTTTCCCACCAGCGATTCGAACTGGCGACCGCGGTCATCGTAGCCGCGAAACATGTCGAAACTCGCGAAGCCCGGACTGAGCACAACGTGGTCACCGGCGACAGCGCGGGACACGGCGGCTTGGACGGCGGCGGCGAGCGTGGCGCACGGGGTTGCGGGCACCTGGAGGTCGCGACAATGCGCGGCGAGCGGCGCTTGGGTCTCCCCGATGAGGAAGGCGTGGCGAATGTGCCGGGCAATGCGCCGGACGAAGCCACCCAGGTCGCCGCCCTTGGCCTTTCCGCCGCCGATCCACAGCACCGGTTCGGCAAACGCCCCGAGCGCGGCCTCGACCGCGTGGAAGTTCGTGGCCTTCGAGTCGTTCCAGAAAGTGACCCCGCGTTTCTCGCCCACCCGTGCCATCCGATGCGCGCCGAGGCGGAACGAGCGGGCCGCCTCGATCAAGGCGGTCTCCGGCAATCCCGCCCGATGCCACCACGCCTGCGCCAGGAGGAAATTCTCGTATTGCGGGTAATGCTCGAAAACCGTGCCCGCCACCCGCGCATCGCGCGGCCGGCCTTCCGTCAGCAGGGCGGCGGATCGAGGGAGAGTCAGACCGGAGTTAAGCGCGAACGTGTGCACGGATGTTCCCACCAAGACCCCCGCCGCGGGCGTGCGTTCGACCAAAGCCCATTTTGCCCGGAAATACGCGTCCAGGCCCGGGTGCCGCTCCAGATGATCCTCGGCAAAATTCGTCCACAGGGTCGCGCTCGGTCGGAAATGCTGGAGCGTTTCCGCTTGGAACGAGCTGACTTCGCACACGGCAATCGCCGGCACCGCCGTGCCGGACCGTTCGTCCCCGGGCGCGGATTCGGCCGTCATCGAGCCATCTGCCATTTCCACCACCAGCCGGCTGAACGGATAACCGACGTTGCCCGTCACCGCAGCGCGGCGGCCGGCGTGATTCAAGGCGTGGGCCAGGAACTCGGTGAGCGTGGTCTTGCCGTTGGTTCCCGTGATCGCGATGAGTTCGCCGCGCCAGAACAGGGAGGCGAAATCGAGCTCGCCCAGGCAGGTGCAACCCGCCTCGCGGGCCGCGACCAACCACGGATGCCCCGGCGGGAAGCCTGGGCTGAAGACGACCAACCCGTGCTGCGCCGCCTCGCGCGCGGTGAACTCGGGCCGGCTCTCCGCCGCGCGCTGGTCATATATCACGCTCGAGAATCCGAGCGCCGCGAGCAGTCCGCGCACCCCCTGCCCGCTCACGCCCGCGCCGAAAATGGCGACAGGTCGCGCGAGCGGCGCGGCAAGGAAGGGGGGCGGCGCGGGAATCATGGAAAAAACGCAGGAAGTCCGCTGACAGCGGGATGGTAAGGTTCCGATTGGATTGGATAAAGAACCTGTCAGCGGGCTCCTGCGAAAGACTTGGAACGCCGCCCGGCCGGGCCTTCGGGAAGGGCCTGGCCCGCGCGAAGGCGGCGCATCTTGGAAAGCGAGCGGACCAGCGGTTGCTTCAACAGCAACAGGCTGGTGCGCGTGACGTCACGAAAGCTGGGCGTGTGCTCGAAGTTGTAGTCGATGGGCATGGGGTTCGGGGTTGGGATGCGGTTAGCGGCGCAGGCCGAGGGCGACGAAGGTGATGAATACGCACGCCCACAGGGCCGAGATGAGCAGGGTGCCGCGGGAAAACGGCAGGTGGGCGTCGAGCTGTTTGGTGAGGGCTTTGATCATGGCGGACATGGCAGCGGAGGATGGGAGGATTGGGTTAGGAGGGAGGAGGCGGGCGTGGTGCGGAAGGAGCGAAGGGTCACCGGAGTTTCAGCGTGGCGAGGCCCGCGAGCGCGAAACCCAGCGAGAGGACCCAGAAGCGCAGGACGACCTTGGTCTCGGGCCAGCCCTTCTTCTGAAAATGATGATGGATCGGCGCCATGAGGAAGAGGCGCCGGCCCGTGCCGCTGCGGCGCTTGGTGAACTTGAACCAGCCCACCTGCAAGATCACGGAAACCGCCTCGAGGACAAAGATGCCGCCGACGATCACCAGCGTAAACGGCTGGTGGATCATGAACGCCATGACGCCGATCAGGCCGCCCAGCGCGAGCGATCCGGTGTCGCCCATGAACACCTCGGCCGGATGCGAGTTGTACCACAGGAACGCCATGCAGGCGCCGATCAATGCGGCACACACCACCGTGAGTTCACCCGTGCCCGGCACGTAGCTGATGAGCAGGTACTGCGCGATGATGCTGTTGCCCGCGGCATAGGCCATGATGCCGAACACCAGCGCGACCGTGATCGTGCAGCCGGTGGCGAGCCCGTCGAGGCCGTCGGTGAGATTGATCGCATTGCTGAAGCCGACGACCCACAGATAAATCAGCACGAGCAACAGCCACCAGGGCATGTAGCCGATCACCGCGGTCTTGAAGAACGGGACCCACAACTCGCGGATCTTGCCGGAGCTCTGCGGGTGCCACAACAGGACGCCAAGCGCGACGACCGTGGCACCGGTCTGCCAGGCGATCTTCTCCCAGGAATTGATGCCGTCCTTGTTCTTGTGGACCACCTTCAGGTAATCATCGCGCCAGCCCGGCACGGTGAGCGCGGTGTAGACAAACAGCGCCACCACGGTCCAGACATTCGGCTGCGCCCAGAGCGCGGTGCTGAAGAACACGGACATGAAGATGATCAGCCCGCCCATGGTGGGCGTGTGCTTCTTGTCGAAGTACGTCGCGCCCAGCGCCCCCGTGCGGTCGTCGATGTACCCGTGGCCGAATTTGAGTTCCCGAAAACGCCGGATCATCCGGGGCCCGATGATGAACCCGATCAACAGGGCCGTCACCGCCGCGCCCACGGAGCGCACGGTGATGTACTGCAACAAGCGCAGCGGGCCAAAGACCTCGTCGTACTGGGCGAGATAGCTAAGCATGGCCGGCTTGGATTTGTTGCAGCGCGCGCCAGATTCCGCCGCGGGCGGCGGGCGCGGGCCTGCGCCGCGGCCATTCGCATGAGCGCGCTTCCATCGGGGAAGGCATCGCGGTCGCCCGCTTGGGCGCGTTCGCCGGCGACGCCATCAGCCGGGCGGCGGCGGACGTGGGGCTGAAACTACCGCGCATAATGACCTCCCTTGACCTGGAGGGTCGGTCTCCCGACCGACCGGGCGCCGCTCCCCTTCATCACACCCGAGCCCGTGCCCGACCTGGAGGGCCGAGCTCCGGCGAGGCCATGGCCGTCGCGCCCACTCGCTGCGCTTGAACCCGACCCGCTCGCAGACAGGAAAATCCGCGTCGAAAAGCTGTGGTGGAACGTCAGCATGATCAGTGGGCGCTGGAAGATTGCGGATCGAGCACGGTCTCGAGTTGGTAACGGCGGCTGCCCTTGAGGAACACGGCGCCCGCGAAGCCGGCGAGCCGCTCGCGCACCGGGGCGAGATCCGTGATCACGCCGACCTGCTCGGGATCGTTGCCATTCTCCAACAGGCCCTCGCGCAAGGCCGCCGCCTGGCTGCCGATCACCCAGAGATGATCGCCCGGCCGCAACAGGAGCGTCCGCCCGAACTGCCGATGGTACTCGCCGGAGTCCGGCCCCAATTCCTCCATGCACCCGATCACGTACCACCGCGGGAGTTCCGGCCGCACCGCGCCATTGAACGCATCGATCGCGTCGGCCATCGAGGCCGGGTTGGCGTTGTAGAAATCGCAATACACCGTGGCCGCGCCGTTCTGACGGAACTCCCCGCGCCATTTCGACGGCGTCCAGGTTTCCAGGCGTTGCTGCAACGTGGCGTCGGCCACCCCAAGTTCCGCGGCGAGCGCCAGGGCCAGCGCCGCGTTCTGCGCCATTCCCGACGACACGCGGCGCAGGATGAAGGTGCGGCGACCGTCCAGGCGCAACTCGGTGCGCTCGGGGCGGTGAAACACATTGAACTTCACCGTCCTCCCGGTGACGCGGGTCATGCCCTCGTTCTCCGGCACCAGCACGAGCGGGTTCGCGAGCAACTGAAACTCCTCATGGCGCCAGCAGGAAACAGGGAACACCTGCAGCCCGCCGCGGCGGACGAAGGCCGGCATCGTGGCCTTCTCGGCGGCAACCTGCTCGATCGATCCGAGTCGCTCCAAGTGCGCCGGGGCGACCAGCGTCACGAGCGCGTGGTCCGGCTCGATCATGGCGGCCAGGGACGTCATTTCCCCCGGCGAATTGATGCCCGCTTCGACCACGGCAAAGCGGTGCCGTGCTGGATCGAGACGGGTGAGCGTGAGCGGAACGCCGAGATGGTTGTTGAGATTGCCGTTGGTCGCGAGAACCTGCCCACCCGTCGGGCCAGTCTGTGACTGTTCCCGCCCGTCGGGGACCGTCCCGGCTCCACCCAGCAGCGCAGCCAACAAGTCCTTCGTCGAGGTCTTGCCCACGCTGCCCGTGACGCCGATCACCGTCCCATGAAATTCGCGCCGATGTTCCCGCGCGATGCTCTGGAACGCCGCGAGCGGATCGGCGACGACGAGTTGCGGCAACGACTCGCCGGCGACCGCGTGGCCAACCAAGGCCGCCGCCGCGCCCCGCGCGCGCGCTTCGCCGAGATAGTCATGGCCGTCGCGCTTCTCTGTCTTCAACGCCACAAACACCTGCCCCGCCTGCAGCGTGCGCGTATCCTGATTGAAACCGGTTACCGCCGTCGCCGGATACGGCGACCAAGTGCCACCGGTCCAGGTGGCGAGCTTTTCTGCGGCGAAGGTTGGCATCGTGAGGTAATGCGTTAGCGGGTTCTTCCCACCCGCCCCGACCGCTGGGCGCGCTCGCCCCTTGGGAACGCTGGCGCGCATGGCGGGGTTAGGACGGTGGGGACGTGCATGCGATCAGGTCGGCTTGATGCTCTTGATGCCAATCAGCTCGCGCACCACCTGGCGGTCGTCGAACGGCACGATTGTGTCGGCGAATTCCTGGTAGGTCTCGTGGCCCTTGCCGGCGATGAGCAGGCAATCGCCTTCCCGGGCCGCGTTCAGGGCGAGGCTGATCGCGTGACGCCGGTCCTCGACGAAGGAAATCTTCTCCGGCGCGGTGACGCCCGTTTTCATGTCGCCAAAAATCTGGTCGAGCGCCTCGCCGCGGGGGTTGTCGGCCGTGGCCCAGCAAAGGTCGGCGAACTCCTGCACCGCCGCCGTCATGAGCGGGCGCTTCGTGCGGTCCCGGTTGCCGCCGCAGCCGAAGACCACCAGCAGGCGGCCGGGCGTGATGGCGCGCAGCATCCCCAGCGCATTGCGGAGCGCGTCGTCGGTGTGCGCATAGTCGACCAGCACGTTGAACGGCTGGCCTTCCTCGATGCGCTCCATGCGGCCGGAGACACCGGGGAAGCTCTTCAGGCGCAGGGCAATGACGGCGGGGTCGCGGCCCAGCGCGTAGCACGCCGCGAAGGCGGCCAACAAGTTGCTCACATTGAAGCGCCCAATGAAGGGGCTCTCGATCTCCAGTCGGCATTCGGCGTTGTCCGCGCCGGCCGGGGCGGGCCAGACGAGCGTCAGGCTCGTGCCCTTGAAATTCAACCGCACGTCCTCGGCGCGAACAACGGCGTCGGGCGATTCACCGAACGTGATCACGCGCACGTGCTGCGGCACCTCGCCGGCCAGGCGGCGGCCATATGGATCATCGACGTTGATCGCCGCCACGCGCGGGGCCGCGCCAATCCCGCCGTTGAAGAGGCGGGACTTGACCTCGAAGTACGCGTCGAGGGTCTGGTGATAGTCGAGGTGGTCGCGGGTGAGATTCGTGAACACCGCCACGCCGAACTGCATGCCGAGCACGCGCTGCTGGTCGATGCCATGGGAGCTGACCTCCATCGCGGCCTGGCGGCAGCCGGCGTCCCGCATCTGCGCGAGCATGCCGTAGAGCTCGAGGGACTCGGGCGTCGTGCGGTACGAGGGCACGACGCGCGCGCCGAGGTCGTAGTTCACCGTGCCGACCAGGCCGACCCGCTGCGTGCCGGTGGAGAGCAGGTGCTTCGTGAGATTGGTGACGGTCGTCTTGCCGTTGGTGCCGGTGACGGCGACAAGTTCGAGGGACTTGTCGGGAAAATTGAAGTAGCGCTGCGCCACCTGCGCGAGCGCGCGGCGCGCGTCGATGACCTGGATGTAGGTCACGCGCGCGGCGGTGGCGGACGGGATCTTCTCCGCCACGATCGCGACGGCCCCCCGCTGGATGGCCTCGTCGATGAAGGAATTGCCGTCGGCGCGGCGCCCGGGCAGCGCGAAGAACAGGTTGCCCGGCATCACCCGCCGGCTGTCCATGGCCAGGCCGGAAATAGGACGGTCGAGGTCGCCCTTGCTGGCGCGAATCTCGCCATCCTGAAAATAATCGGAAAGCTTGGGGGCCATTTTGAAGATTTGCCGGGTGACGCGGTCCGCCGGGCGTTTGCGGGTTTTGGGCAGGGAACGGAAGGCGGCGACGAGCGGATAGTTGGGGGTGAGGTAGCCGATCACAGCGCACCTCCCTGCATGGCGATCAGGTTGCGGCTGAGCGGGGTGACCGGCGGGATGCCCAGGTATTGGATCAGCTGTTCCGCCACATTGCGGAACGCGGGCGCGGCCACGGCGCGGCCATACGCATTGCCCTTCGCCATCTTCGCGTCGTCGACGATCACCGAGAGGACGATCTCGGGGCGGCTCGCCGGGAAGAAGCCGACGAACGAAGCCACGTGACGGTTGTTCACATACCTGCCGTCGATGATCTTCTGCGTCGTGCCCGTCTTCGCCGCGATCTCAAACCCGGGGATGTCGAAGCCGTTCGCCGTGCCCTCGGGGCCGACGACGCCGTGCAACATCTGCGCGAGCATGGCGGCGGTGCTGGGCTTCAGGACTTGCGCGCGCTTTTCCGGCTCGAAGGTTCGCACCACGCGGCCGTCCGCGTCGCGGATTTCCTGGATGATCTGCGGGCGGAGGAGCGCGCCGCCGTTTGCCACGGCGCTCATCGCCATGTGGATCTGCAGCGGGGTGGCCGCGACCGCGTGGCCCATCGGCATGCGCGTGATGGTGAGACCGTCCCAGCGGGACGGGGGCTCGAGCAGGCCGCGCACCTCGCCGCCCAGCTGGAATTTCGTCGAGGAGCCAAAACCGAAGCGCTCGACGTACTCGTGGAATTTCTCCCCACCCATCAGCATGGCGAGGTGCGCGGCGCCGCGATTGCTCGAGTGGCTGACGATTTCAGAAACGGTGAGCAGGCCGAAGGGGTGGTCCTCCTTGGGGAGCTTGAGGTCCCGACCCTTGTAGTTGGCCACCGGGCTGCCGCAGTCGAAGGCGGAGGCCGGGGTCACCAGGCCGAGGTCGATCGCCGCGCCCGCCGCGACAATCTTGAAGGTCGAACCGGGCTCGACGATGTCCGTGATGGCATAGTTCCGCTGCGCTTCGAGCGGGGCCTTGTTGTAATGGTTGAGGTCGAAGCTCGGATAGTTCGCCATGCCGAGGATGCGGCCGGTGCGCACATCGCTGGCGATGATCGTGGCGAAGTTGGGGTTGTACTGCTCCGCGAGCGAGCGGAGCTCGTCCTCGATGATGTTCTGCACCACCGAGTCGATGGTGAGCACCACGTCATGACCGTCGCGGGCCGGCACTTCGCGGGAACGGAACTGCGCGAGCTCCCGGCGGGTGCCGTCCTTCTCCGACTCGATCCAGCCGTCCTCCCCCTTCAGGTAGAGGTCGAAGTGGCGCTCGGTGCCGGTGACGGATGTGCCCTCGCGATTGAGGTAGCCGATGAGATTGGCGGCGAGACCGCCGCCTGGATAGACCCGGCGATAGACCCGGTTGGCGGTGAAGCCCCGGATGTTGAGCGCGGCAATCTTGTCGTAGGTGGGCTCATCGATGCCCTCGCGGATCTTGACCCAGCGGTCCTTCACGTGGCCGTCGCGCTCGCCATCGCGGCGGTCCTTCTCGGGATCCACGGCCCGCATGCGCGGCACGAACGCCTGCTCGAGATCGGCGGGACTCAGCCCGAGGAGATTGGCGGCCTGCACGCGCTTGGTGCGCTCGGCCTCGGCCTTGCGCGCGCGGCGCGCGGGATTCTTGTCGGACTCGAGATACTCGACCAGCGACCACGGATCCACCGCGAGGGTGATTTCGGAGCGGCTCGTCGCGAGGAGGTTTCCCTTGGCATCGAGGATCGCCCCGCGGCGCGCGTGCTCGACCACGATCTGGCGGCGGGCCTTGTCCACGTAGGCCAGCAGGTCCTCGCGATCCACGACCTGCAGGAAGACCAGCCGCACGCCGACCGCGAGGAAGCAGGTCAGCACGCCGACGGCGAGCAGGGTGAGGCGATTGGTGGCGAAACCCTTGGACATGAAGGTTGGTTCAGCGCAGGGAGGCGGTTACAAATTGGAAGGCGGGCGTGCGGGCGGAGATGTCCAGGGAGGCGGTGGCCACGCTGAAGATCTCGCGGTTGCGCTTGGCGGCCAGGCGCAGCTCGACGGACTCACCCACGCGCACCACCTGCGGCTCGCGCGGGGCGGCCAGCGCCAGGTGCATCGCGCGGTTGCGATCGAGCAGGGTGTCGGGATTCACGGCCGCCGCGACCTGCGCCTGCACCTCGTCGAGGCGTCGCTCGACGTCCTCGATCTTCTCCTGGATCACGCGGCTTTCGTTGGCGGTCTGGGAGATTTCCTGGCGCATCCACACGGCGCCCAAACCGAGGGTGCCGGTGAGCATGAGACCGCAAAGGGTCAGCAGGATGATGCGGTTGACGATGGTCCGGGGCGGGGGCGGCTTCATGGGGGATCAGAGCTTGCGAAGGACGCGCAGCTTGGCGGAGCGGCTGCGGGCGTTGGTGGCGATTTCGGTGGCGGAAGGGGTCAGGGGCTTGCGGGTGAGGAGCGTGGCGTGTTTCTCGCGCAACTGCTGCGGCGTGGCGTCGTTCTCGTCGACGGGCAGGCCGCACACCTGGCGGAAGAAGCGCTTCACCGGGCGGTCCTCGAGGGAATGAAAGCTGATCACCGCCATCACCCCGCCGGGGGCGAGCTTCGCGAAGGCCGCGGGCAGGCCGCGTTCGATCGCCCCGATCTCGTCGTTGACGGCGATGCGGATGCCCTGGAACGAACGCGTCGCAGGGTGGATGCGGCTCTCGCGTTTCGCGAAGGCCGGGATCGCGCCGGCAATCAGCTCGGCCAGCGAGGCCGTGCGAGCGAGGCGGCCGGTGCCGCGGGCAGATTCGATGGCGGAGACCACCCGACGCCAGTTGTCCTCCTCGCCGTAGTCGCGGATGGCCTTCACCAAGGCATCGTGGCTGGCCACCTCGAGCCAGCGGGCCGCGGGCTGGCCATGGCGCGGATCCATGCGCATGTCGGCCTCCGCATCGTGCCGGAACGCGAAGCCACGGTCGGCTTCATCAAGTTGGAACGAGGAAACCCCCAGGTCGAAGAGGATGCCGTCGAATCCGGATTCCGTCAGCTGGGCCACGTCGCCGAAATTGAGGTCGACAAAACGGAACGTGCCGGGGAATTCCCCGCCGACCCGCGCGGCCCGCTCCGCCGCCGCCGGATCGCGATCGAGCGCGGTGACGCGCGCGCCGGCACCGAGGATCGCGCGGGTATGCCCGCCCCCGCCGAAGGTGCAGTCGAGCACGTGCTGCCCCTCGCGCGGAGCGAGGTATTCAAGCACCTCGTGCAGCATGACTGGGAGGTGCCCGGGGGTCATGGCGCAGGGGGTAAACTCAATGACGGGCGCGGACATGGGGTTTCTTCCACGGCAAGACGATCGAGATCGGCTCCCGCAGGAGCGACCGGCGCTGCGCGCAAAACACGGTCGAGAGTTTCGGCAGCGGCTGGGTCTTGATCAGGGTCGTGAGAATTTTCATGGGGTTAGAGTCCGATGCGGCGCATCATGTCGCCGAAGTTCTCGCCCGCCGTGCTGCGCTGCATTTCCGTCCAGCGCGCCGGGCTGAGGATGTTGAAGGTGTCACCCATGCCGCTCAGCACCGCGTCCTTCGCGATGCCGGCATGCCGCAGGAGGTCGGCGGAAACGCCGAAGCGACCCTGCTTGTCGAAGGTGAACGAGAGCGCCTCGGAAAAAATCTTCGCCTTCACCGCCTGCGCATCGCGGTCCGAGATTTTCATTTCCGAAACCTGCGCGAGAAGCTTCTGCACGCGCGCGGGCGGCAGGACCGCGATGTAACCGTCAGGGTGAGGCATCGCCAGAAACTGCTCCATGTCCGTGTGCACCCAGCGCCAGGCCGACGGAATCGTGAGACGATTCTTGTCGTCGAGCGTGTGCTCAAAACGCCCGGAATAAATGGATGTGCCGTTTGACGCCATGGGTGGAAGCTCCGGGTCCCTTACTCCCCAGAACACCCCATTTCTCCCCATTTTCCTCCCGACAATCAAGTAAAAACCCGAGCGATATCGTCAAAACTTGTTCACAAATTGCGCACTTACGCGGGTTTGGGGTTTAGTCCTACCTCCCCACCCCCAGATTCCGCGCCGCCCCAAGCTCTCGCGACCGCTCCGGGTGAAACGGGCGCGAGACCAAGGCTTGGGACTAAGAGGGAGACGGGCTAGATCAGCGGCGTCTGACCCGGCACCGGTACCGTCACCGCGGGCGCCGCGCCCCACGCAAATGCCGGCGGCGTGAGATCCAGTTTGGATGCTTCCAACAGCCACGCATAGCTCACCTCCCGCCCCGTGTAGGCTGACATTCGTCCCAGGATGGCGGTGAGCGTTGATTCAGCCACCTGACGCCCCTCATTCAACGGCGTGCCGGCCCGAATGCTTCGGATCAGGTCAATGTGTTCCTGATCATACGGGTTCACCAGCTTTCCGCTGAATTTCCACGGCTTCTCGCCGCGAATCGTGCCGGAGGGATCCGCCGAGCCCTTCGTGCCGGTGAGACGCTCGCTGACGCGTGTCGAGGTTCCCGGCACCTGCCGGCACATGCTTTGCACCCGCACGCCGTTGGCGTATTCGAACTCGATGGAAAAATGATCCCACGCGTCACCGTACTTGGGATCGGTCCGGCTCTGGCGCCCGCCCATGCCGTAGGCTTTGACCGGCGGGCCGCCGAACGCCCAGTTCATGATGTCGATGTTGTGCATGTGCTGCTCGACGATGTGATCCCCGCTGAGCCACGTGAAATACAGCCAGTTGCGCATCTGGTATTCCATGTCGCTCCACTCCGCCTTGCGCCCGCGGTGCCACAATCCTTCCTGCATCCAGTAACACGATCCACCCGTGAGTTCACCGATGGCCCCGTCCTTGATGCGCGCCATGGCCTCGAGGTAATCCGCCGAATGCCGCCGCTGCGTGCCGGCCACGATGGCGAGCCTCTTCTGCGCCGCAATCTCCGACAGGCGCATCACCAGGCGCGCGCCCACCGGGTCCACCGCCACGGGTTTCTCCATGAAAACATGCACGCCCGCATCCACGGCCGCCTGCAGGTGCATCGGGCGGAACTGGGGCGGCGTGACCAGCAGCACCAGGTCGATGCCCGAATTGATGACCTGCTTGTAGGCGTCGAATCCGGTGAAGCACCGCTCCCGCGTCACCGCAAACTGGTCCGCCGCCAGCGGGGCCCGGCCTTCGCCGCGGCCACCCTGCGTAAACTCCGCCATCGCCGCGTCCACGGCGTCCGCAAAGGCATCGCCGAGCGCAACCAGCTGCACGGACGGGTCGGCGGCCAGGCAATTGCGCACGGCGCCAATGCCGCGTCCGCCGCAGCCCACGAGGCCCACGCGGATCCGATCCGTCCCCGCGGCGAACACGGGCGTGACCGAACCGAGTAACGGAATGAGCGAGGCGGCAGCGCCGGTCTTGAGGAATTGACGGCGCGAATAACCGATGGACGGGGGCAGGTGCATGACGGAGGGGGTTGACGTTGAAGAAGGCGCTGCGGCCAGCAGCGCGGGCACACGTCCACCAAACCGGGTTTTTGCCCGGTCTCAAACGGGATCGTCCTCCTGACCAAGCCATGCGCAGAGAATCCAAATCCAGGAGCAACCCCGGGACTCCAGCGCCCGCCCGACAAGTCCCTTGCCTCGCTCCTGTTCCCGGCAACTTTCCTCCCGTGCCGCTCCGTTACCTCACGATCGACTTCAACTCCTTCTTCGCCTCGGTGGAGCAGCAGGAGCGACCCGAATTGCGGGGCAAACCGGTGGGGATCGTCCCGGTGATGGCGGAAACCACCGGCTGCGTCGCCGTCAGCCTCGAGGCCAAGGCCATGGGTCTGACCCGCAATGCCCGCGTGGCCGACGCCCGCAAGCTTTGCCCCGGCATCGTCATCGTCGAGGCCCGCCCCGAGACCTACATCCAATATCACCGCGCGCTGGCCGAGGTCATCCGGGCCCACGTCCCCGAGACCAAGATGCAGTCGATCGACGAGGTGACTGCACAACTGCACGCGTTCCTCAACCGCGAGCAGGCCACGCAACTCGCGCAGCAGATCAAGGCCGACATCCACCGCCAAGTCGGCCCGCTCCTGCGCAGTTCCATCGGCATCGCCCCGACGTGGCTCCTGGCAAAAGTTGCCTCGGACATGCAAAAACCCGACGGCCTCGTGATCCTCGATGATGAGGATCTTCCCGGAAAACTCCTGCACCTGAAACCCGGGGACATCTCCGGCATCGGACCCAACATCCAGCGGCGCCTCGAGGAGCATGGCATCACCACGATGGCACAACTCTACGCCGCCAACGTGCATGAGTTCCGCGGCATCTGGGGCGGCATCCGCGGCGAGCAGATCTGGCGACTGTTGCACGGCGAGGACCTCCCCTACTTCGAGCAAAAGGAAGGTCAGACCATCGGCCACGGCAGCGTGCTGCCGCCCGCGCGACGCAACCACCCCGACGCGCTCGCCGTGCTCCACCGCCTGCTGCAGAAAGCCGCCATGCGCCTGCGCCATTCGAAATGCTACGCGTCCGCGCTCCGCGTTTCCGTGCACTACACCAACGACACCGACTGGTCGGAAGAGCTGCGCCTCACGGAAACCCAGGACACCCTGCGCCTCACGCATGCGTTGAACGACCTGTGGAAGAAGCGCCCCGCCCGTTTTTCTCGCCTGTCACCCCTGCGCATCGGGGTGCACCTCACCGGGCTGATCGACCTCAAACTGCACACGCCCGACCTGTTCGAGGAACAGACGGAGAAGACGCGGGGCAAACTCTTCGAAGCGGTCGACCATTTGAACAAGGTGCTCGGCAAGAACACGGTCTATCTCGGCGGCGCCCACGGCGCCACGAAGGACGCCCCGATGCGCATCGCCTTCACGCGCATCCCCGAGCCCGAGATCGAGGAGATCGACCGCAGCTTCCAAGGACGACTGAAGAAACCCAAGCCTCCGCAGAAAGCGCCCGAGGCCTGGTGAGGCCGCTGATTGCGATTCGGCCTCGACGTCATCCTCCTCCGGGCAATGAATGCCCGCATGCCCGCTCCCACCGACATCCAAATCATCGGCTCCGAGGTCGCCATCCGCTGGGACGACGGCCAGGAAAGTTACATCACGTTCGCGACGTTGCGGGCCAACTCGCCGAGCGCGGAAGTGAAGGGCGAGCGCGACATCTTTGGCACAGTGTATGGCGGCGAGGCCCCGAAGGACTATCGCGGCGTCGAGGTGACGAGTTGGGAACGCGTCGGCAACTACGCGATCCGGTTCGATTTCAGCGACGGCCATCGCACCGGCCTCTATGCCTACGAGCTGTTGCGCAAGCTCGGCGAGGCGTCGGCCTGAATACCGCCCGACCACCCGCGGTCCGACCGTAGGGGCGCAGACTTGCAGCGCCCTGAGCCGGAACCATGCAGTTCGATGTAGGGGCGCGCCTTGACCGCGCCCTCATCTCGCGGCGGGAACCGAAGGCGTGGACGAGACGAAAGGCGCAGCAAGGCTGCGCCCCTACGAAGAAAGCAGAATGGCGACCCCCGACACGTGTCCACGGCGGCGCCTTCTTTCATTATCCAACCGATAACCGCTAACCGGCGCGGCCTCGCCGCGCCCGCGCCGCGCCTACTTCCCCGCCACGACGCCGCGTTCGCTCTTGGTGACGAAATTCAGGAAGTGCTGGAAATCGGGCGCGGTCGCGAGCTTGTGCTGGCGCATGTGCTCGAACGCCTGCGTGCGGTTATAACCCGAACGATAGAACAGGCGGAACGCGTGCTTGATCGCGTCGATGCGCTCCAGCGTGAACTCGTGCCGCTCGAGCCCGACCTTGTTGATCGACCGCGCGATGGCGGCGTTGCCATCGGCGATGATGAAGGGCGGCACGTCCTGCACCACCTTCGACATCGCACCGAGCATGGCGTGACAACCCACCCGGCAAAACTGGTGCACGCCCGAGCCCCAGCCAATGTTGACGTGGTCCTCGACGATCACGTGGCCCGCCAGCGCGGACTGCGCGCTCATGACCAGGTGATTGCCGACGA
Organism: Verrucomicrobiota bacterium; assembly: GCA_023433275.1. Lineage (GTDB taxonomy): Bacteria > Verrucomicrobiota > Verrucomicrobiia > Opitutales > Opitutaceae > Lacunisphaera. Next base: position 20,714 of record JAEZDN010000023.1, on the reverse strand, counting down.
TGCAATCGTGCGCGATGTGGCTGTACGCGAGCATCACGTTGTCATCCCCCATCCGCGTGTAGTCCGCCTCGTTGGTGGCGCCATGGACGCTCACGTATTCGCGAAAAACATTGCGGTCCCCGACGACCAGGCCCGGTTCGCCGCCCTTGTACTTCAGGTCGTGCGTTTTCGTGCCGACGCACGAGAACGGGAAAATCTCGCACTGCCGGCCGATCGTGGTGCGGCCCTCGACGTTGGCGTGGTGGTGCAGGATCGTGCCGTCACCGATGACGGCCTTGCCGCCAACGAAGGCATAGGCCCCGACGACGACGTGCTCGCCCAGCTGCGCGCCCGGTTCAATGATCGCGGTGGGATGAATTTGGCGGGCCATCGGTGTCAGTCCACGTCCGCGTTGTTGACCACGGCGAACATCAGGTCGGCGGAGGAAACCACCTGGCCGCCCACGCTGCACTCGCCCTCGGCGCACGCCACCGTGCCCCGAACCTTGGTCAGCTTGACCTTGATGCTGAGCTGGTCGCCCGGCCGCACGGGTTTGCGCCACTTCACCTTGTCGCAGCTCATGAACAGCGCGGTCTTGCCCTCGATGCTGGCGCGACGGAGCAGGAGGATGCCGGCCGCCTGGGCCATCGCCTCCACCTGCATGACGCCAGGCATCACGGGATTGCCGGGATAATGACCCTGGAAAAACGGCTCGTTGATGGTGACATTCTTGATCGCCGTGAGCGAATCCTCGCCAATCTCCACCACACGGTCGACCATCACGAACGGGTAACGGTGCGGCAGCGTGTCGAGGATCCGGCGCACGTCGAGGGTGGTCTCGGTGGCGATCTCCGCCTTGGGCGCCGCGGGCTTGGCCGGTTTCTTGCCGCCCTTCTTCCAGGCCTCGTATTGCTCGAACAACGCCTTCGTCAGCTCGGCGTTGGCCGCATGCCCGGGCCGCGTCGCGACCAGATGCGCCTTCAGCGGGATTCCGAGCAGCACGATGTCGCCGATGATATCGAGGATCTTGTGGCGCACGAACTCATCCGGAAAGCGCAGCGGCTCCTTCGAGATGATCTTGTCGCCCTTGATGACCACGGCGCAGTCGAGGCTGCCGCCCTTGATCTTGCCGAGCTTGATGAGCTCCTCGATGTCCTCGTAAATCGTGAACGTGCGCGCGGCGGCGATCTGCGTGATGTAGCTGTCCGGATCGATCACCAGTGAGAGGTGCTGCGTGTGAATGCCGCGGTCGTCGGCGCTGGTGCAGGTGATCTTCAGGCCATCGTACGGCAGCGCGATGATGGAGGAATTGCCGCGTGAGATGGAGACGGTCTCGGTGACGGCGAAATACTCGCGATCGGCGTCCTGCTCGACCGGCTCGCCCTGCTGGATCAGTTTGACGAATTCCCGCGCGGAGCCGTCCATGATTGGCGGCTCGCTGGCGTCGAGTTCGATGAGCAAATTGTCGATGCCACAACCGCTCAACGCGCTCAGCACGTGCTCCACGGTGTGGAGCTTCGCGTGGCCGACCTGGATGGTGGTGGCGCGCACCAGGTCCGTGACCTGCTCGATCCGCGGCTTCAACTCGGGGTGCCCGTGCAGGTCGGTGCGTTTGAACACGATCCCGTGGTTGGCCGGGGCGGGCTTGAAGGTCATATGCACGGCGTCTCCGGTGTGCAGGGCATTGCCCTTGATGGAGACCTCGCGCAGAAGGGTGCGCTGCTTCATGGGTGCCTCACTGTCGGAAACCACTTGGAAATGACAAGCTTGGAGATGAAAGGCAGCCAACGAACGCGCTCACGGTGAGGCGAGTCCTCCGGACGCGCCGCGTTTCCGCAACGTGAACGCATGCCCGGGTCGGAACGCAGCTCGTCCGGAGCACTCGCCCCGCCAGCCCCACTGAGAGACCGCTGTTGACACCGCCAAAAGCCGCTCGGTATTCCTGTCCCCTTTCCAAACTCGAACCCTACGACCCGAATCCTCCATGCCCGCAGCCAACGACCTCCGCAAAGGCCAAGTCATCAAGTTCAACGGTGAGCCCCACCTCATCATGGAGACCCAGCACCGCACCCCGGGCAATCTCCGCGCGTTTGTGCAGGTCAAGATGCGCAACCTGCGCTACGGCAAGTCGCTGGAACAACGCTTCAATTCTCCCGATCCGGTCGAGGTTCTCCCCACCGACCGCCGCACCCTCGAATTCAGCTACGCGGACCGCGATTCCTATTCGTTCATGGATCCCGAGACCTTCGAGACCTTCGAACTGAGCGCCGCCATGATCGGCGACGCCAAGAACTACCTCGTGGCCAACGGCAAGGCCGAGGTCCTCTTCATCAACGAGGCGCCCGTGACCATCGACATTCCCTCCTCCGTCACCCTCAAGGTCGCCGAGAGCTCCGAGGGCATCAAGGGCGACACCGCCTCCAACGTCCAGAAACCCGCCACCATGGAGACCGGCCTCGTCGTCCAGGTCCCCCTCTTCATCAAGGCCGGCGAGCTCATCAAGGTCAGCACCGCCGACGGTTCCTACCTCGGCCGCGCCTGAGCCGGAACGATGCATCCGAGTTCGATTCCGCAGCGTGCGGGGTCGAACTGTTCGGTTGCAGGGGCGTGGCTCGTCCACGCCCTCGGTTCCCGCAGCGAGAAAAGGGCGCGGTCAAGCCGGACCGCTACATCCGACCGCATGTTTCCGCCTGAGATCAGCTGCAAGGCCGGGCCTTAAGCTCGAGGCTCACTCAATCCAGCCCGCGGTTTTCCCCGCGGGCTTTTTTGCGGACAGTCCCCGCGGTAGGGGCGCAGACTTGCTGCGCCCAGGGAATTTCGCCGCCCGATGGGCGCAGCCAAGACTGCGCCCCTCTCAAGCCGCTCTCAAAACTGCATGCTCATCGGCGTGTACTCCATCAGCTCGATGACATTCCCGTCGGGATCCTTTACCCACGCCTGTTTGGAATGATCCATCCCGACCTTCACCGGCCGGTCGATCGTCACGCCGCGCGCCGCGATCTTTGCGCAAAAATCCTCGAGCCCCTGCACCTCGAAACAGAAATGATTGAAATGGGTTCCGACGTGCGACTTCAGCTTTTCCGAATCGCCACCCCACTGTTTCACCGCCCCGGCGCGATCGAAGATCTCGATGAAGCTCATGTGCCCCGCTTCGAAATAGTGACCGAACGCCGTGCCATCGTCGTGCTTCAACGAAAACTTGATCGGCAATCCCAGCCCGTCGCGATAAAACGCCGTCATCGCCGGCAGCTGGTGGGACATGAGACAGAGGTGAGCGAGCTGGCGGATCATTGGGTTAAGGGGTAAGCGAAAACCGAATGCTGAAAAGCGACTAACGATTGAGCGACTCGACCGCCGTCTTGTAAACCGCGCTGGCCTGCTCGGGACTGTTGGCCGAGGTCTTGAGGTCGCGGATAAGACCGTCACTCAGGCCATAGACCCACCCGTGCACGGCGAGCGACTGCCCGCGCGCCCAGGCATCCTGGACCACCGTGGTGGAACAGACGTTGGCCACCTGCTCGATCACGTTCAGTTCGCAGAGACGGGCGCTCCTCGAGATCTCGTCCGGCAACCGACACAGGCAGTCTTCGTGTTTCACCTTCACGTCCTGCACATGCCGCAGCCAGTTGTCGGCCAGCCCGACGCGCTGGCAGCGCAACACCGCGTTGACGCCACCGCAACCATAGTGCCCCACGACCATGATGTGCTTCACCTTCAGCATATCCACGGCGAACTGGATCACGGAAAGCGCGTTCAGGTCCGCATGCACGACGACGTTGGCGATATTGCGGTGCACGAATACTTCGCCGGGGAGCAGGCCAATGATCTCGTTGGCGGGCACGCGCGAATCGGAACACCCAATCCAGAGATACTCGGGACTTTGCTGGCGGGAAAGCGTCGCGAAAAACTCCGGATCCCGCGCATTGATCGCCTTGGCCCATGCTTGGTTCTGTTCAAAGAGTTGCGTCAAACTTGGCATGCGGGCGGGATGCTTGGCACGGCGCGTGGGTTGTCCATCCCCGAATAAGTCACGGAAAGCAGGTGCCTTTTCCGAGTTTCGGATTTCGATTCGGAGCTCCCCACCCCCACTCCATGAAATTGCCCCTCCGTTCCCTCGTCGTGACGCTGGCCCTCGCTGCCGTCACTCTGTTGCCCGCGGCCGAGATCACCGCCCGCATCAACCACATCGCCTTCTATGTGGCCGATCTCAAGACGAGCGCGGATTTCTACGAAAAGGTGCTCGGCCTGCCGACGATTCCCGAACCATTCAAGGATGGCCGGCATGCGTGGTACCTCATCGGACCCAAGACCCATCTCCACATCATCTCCGGCTCGACCGTGCGCCTGCCCAAGGAAAAGAACACGCACCTGTGCTTCACCGTTCCCTCGGTCCCCGATTTCATCACCCGCCTCAACGCCGCCAATGTGCCCTATGAAAATTGGGCCGGCGAAAAGATGGCCGTCACGAACCGCGTCGATGGCGTGAAACAAATCTATTTTCAGGACCCCGACGGCTACTGGCTCGAGATCAACGACGCCCGCGACTGACCCGACCCAGAGTTCCTCCCTCCGAAGCGGGTGGCGAGCTCCCCTCTTCAAGCCTAACGATGCAATTGACTAACCACGAATGCACACGAAGGCCCACGAATGGAGGGGGAAATTCCTGATCTCCGTTCGGTGATCAACTTGCCCCATCGCCATCTGGCGGGTTCGCCATTGGTGTCGATTCGTGTCCATTCGTGGTGCAACGGAATGGTTCCGTCCCTCCTGACGATCCCCGCTTGCCCGGAACCGCCTCCGGGTTGATCGTTCGGCCTGGCCGCCCGTCGCGGCTGCCGCCCTAAGAAACCGCCGCTCGCGCCGTAATACCGACGCCCGCCCTCTCCTCCCCCTTTCTGTCCCCTCTCCAGCCATGAACCTGCGTCTTCCGTTTGCCCTGGTCCTCCTGCTCCTGCTTGCCACCCACCTTTGCGCCGGCCCCCGCGACGAACAATGGCAAAAGGTCGAGGCCGCGATCGACCAAAAGCTCCCGCAGTCCGCGATCGCCGCATTGGAACCGATCATCGCCTCCGCCCAGGCCGAGGGCGCCCACGCCGAGGCCCTGAAGGCCATCGGCCGCAAGATCGCCCTCGAGCGCGAGATCCAGGGCGGCAAACCCGAGGAACAAATCATCCGCCTCCTCGCCGAACTGGAAAAGGCGCCGCCCGCCATGAAGCCAGCCATGGAGGCCATGATCGCGCACTGGTACTGGCACTACTTTCGCAACAACCGCGGCCGTTTCCTGCAACGCACCCAAACGGCCGGCGCCGCCGGCGATGATTTCCAGACCTGGGACCTCGCACGCATCCTGTCCGAAATCGACCAGCGCTTCACCGCCGCGCTCGCCGGCGAGAAAATCCTCAAGACCACCCCGATCAGCGCGTACGCGCCCCTGCTCGAACCCGGCACCGCGCCCGCCGCCTACCGCCCGACCCTCTTCGACTTCCTGGCGCACGAGGCGCTCGAGTTCTACCAAGCGGGCGAACACGCCGCGATCCAGGCCGAGGAAACCTTCGTCCTCGACGCCGACAGCCCGATTTTCGCCGACGTCGACGAGTTCCTCCGCTGGGAGCCGAAATCCGCCGAGGAACACTCCCCCGTTCTTCGGTCCATCCGCCTCTTCCAGCGACTTCTGGAGTTTCACCGGGGCGACGCGGACAAGTCCGCCTACTTCGACGTTGATTTCGAGCGCCTGAATTACGGCCACAACACGGCCGTCGGCGAGGACAAGGATGAGCGGTACCAAGCCGCACTCGAACGATTCATCAAGGCCACCGAGAAACATGAAATCTCCGCCCGCGCCCTCGCCACGCTGGCCAGCGAGGCTTACCAAGCCGGCGATCCGGCGCGTGCCCATGCGCTCGCCACCCGCGGGGCGAAGGGATTTCCCGAAAGCGCCGGCGCAATCATGTGCGTGAACCTCATCCGCCAGATCGAGGCGAAGGAGGCGAACCTCCGCACCGAATCAGTCTGGAGCGCGCCCTGGCCGACCCTCGATGTCACTTACCGCAACATCACCGAGGTCCATTTCCGCGCCATCGCGGCGGATTTCGAGGAACACCTCCCGTTCCTCGACCGGCCCCGCTGGCACGAAGCGTCCCACGCCGAAACCCTGTTGCGTTCACCCGCCGCCCTGGAATGGAGCGCGTCCCTCCCGGCGACCACGGACTTCGCCACCCGCACGCAATCGCTCCCTGCACCCGCGTCGCTCAAGCCGGGTTTCTACTTCATCGTCGCGAGCCACCACCGTTCCTTTGATCCCGAGGACAACCAGATCAGCGTCGTTCCGGTCTGGGTCAGCGATCTCGCTCTGGTCACCAACGCCCGCGCCGGCGGCAAGGATGGCGGTTTCGTTCTCCGCGCCGACACCGGCGAACCGGTGGCCGATGCCACGGTGCGAGTCTTCCGGCGCGATCGGCGCGGCAGCTTCGTGCCGGCCCACACCACCAAGTCCGATCAGAACGGGCGGTTTTCCCTGACCGTGAGGGACCAGCAGATGGTCATTGTCGCGCATCATGGCGGCCACACGGTCTCCAGCCTTCCGCTTTGGCACCCAGCGGAGCACCGCGAACGGGACGTCCCGCAGGTCGTGTTCTTCACGGATCGCGCGCTCTATCGCCCCGGCCAGGGCATCCATTACAAGGGCATCGCCATCCGCCAGGACCGCGTGGGCGCCAATTACGAAACCCTCGCCCGCACCCGCATCGAGGTGTCGTTCCGCGATGCCAACGGCCAGGAAGTCAGTCGCGCCGCCCACGTCACGAATGACTTCGGCTCGTTCAGTGGGATCTTCACCGCGCCGCGCGATCGCGGCCTGGGCCATATGTCGCTGGCGGCGGACGGCGGCGCGAGCGGTTATGCCTCGTTCCGCGTCGAGGAATACAAGCGCCCCAAATTCCAAGTCGAACTCTCCGCCCCAACTGAAGCCCCGAAACTCGCCGCGCCGACCCGCCTGACCGGCAAGGCCACGGCCTACACGGGCGCTGCCATCGGCAACGCCCAGGTCAAATGGCGCGTCGTGCGCGAAACCCAGTTGCCCCGGTGGTGCTGGTGGTGGAATCCGGTGCCGCCCAAGGCGATCGCCCACGGCACCGCACTCACCGCCGCCGATGGCACCTTCGAGATTACCTTCACGGCGGAGCCGGATCTTTCGGTGCCCGAGAAGAACGAGCCAGTGTTCACCTTCAGCATCAACGCGGACGTCACCGATATCACCGGTGAAACCCGCTCCGATGATCACGCCGTGCGGATCGGTTACACGGCACTGCAAGCCGAGGTCGCCGCCGGCGAATGGCAGACCCCGGATCAACCGGTCGCCATCGAGATCACGACCCACTCGCTCGATGGCATGCCCCAGGGCGCGAAAGGCACGCTCGCCATCCACCCGCTCAAACAGCCCGAAAAAGTGTCCCGCGCCCCGCTCGCCAATCATCGGCTCTATTCCCATCGCTTTGGCGCACGTCTTCCCACCGAGCCCGATCCGGATCCCACCAATCCCGATGCCTGGGAAATCGGTGCGGCCGCGGAATCCCTCGGCTTCCAGACGAACGCCGACGGCGCCGCGAAGCTCAGCGTCACCCTTCCCGCCGGCATCTACCGCCTCCAACTCGAAACCCAGGACCGCTTCGGCAAGAAAGTGACCGCGCGCCAGACCCTCCAGGTCCTCGATCCCTCGGCGGCGCGCTACCCGACAAAACTCGCCAACCATCTCGCCGCGCCGGCCTGGTCGGTCGAACCCGGTCAGGATTTCAAGGCCCTCTGGTCAACCGGCTATGAGCGCGGCCGCGCGTACGTGGAACTCGAAAGCGCGGGTCGCACCCTCAAGAGCTACTGGACCTCGCCCGACCGCACGCAGGATCTGATCTCGCTCCCCATCACCGAGAAGTTGCGCGGCGGCGTAACCCTTCGCGTCACTTACGTGCGCGAAAATCGCGCCTATCTCAACGAGCGCCTCGTGGACGTTCCCTGGTCGAACAAGGAACTCGCCATAAAATGGGAAACCTTCCGCTCCAAGCTTCTGCCCGGCCAGGCGGAAACCTGGTCCGCCATCGTCACCGGACCCGACGCCCAGCGCGCGTCCGCCGAAATGGTGGCCGCGCTCTACGACGCGTCGCTCGATCAATTCGCGCCTCATCACTGGCGGCAGAGTTTCACCGGCTTCCGCCAGGAATATGTTGGCCGGGGCAACACGTCCTTTCACAACACACTCACCGGCTTTCAGCAGGTCAGCCGCGACTGGAATATCGAGCACCTGAGCGTGGACTGGCGCTACCCGACGTTCACCGAGGACCTGGGCGGCTGGCGCTACTCCCGTGACGAGGATGTTCTCGTGCTGTCACCCTTCATGGTCGCATCCCCCCGCGAACGCGGCTACGCTGCGGCAAGCACGCTGGCCGGCAATCGCATGCGCACGGAGTCCGTGGCCTTCGCCGCCGCCGATGCGGCCGCCCCGCAATCCGCCCCGCCGCCGCCAGGCGGCATGGCCAAGTCCGCGGCACCCGACGAAAATCCCGCCGCGCCCGACTTGAACCAGGTCACCGCGCGCCGAAACCTCAATGAGACCGCATTCTTCTTCCCGCACCTCGTCACGGATGAAGCCGGCACGGTCAAAATCCAGTTCACCATGCCCGAGGCGCTCACCGAATGGAAATTCCTCGGCTTCGCGCATGATCCCGAACTGCGTTCCGGCTACCTGACCGCCAAGGCCGTCACAGTCAAGGACCTCATGGTCGAACCCAACCCACCCCGCTTCGTCCGCGAGGGCGACATGCTTGAGTTCACCGTCAAGGTCAGCAACCAGACCGACCATCCACAAACCGGCCGCGTGCGCCTCAGCTTTGCCGACGCCGCCACGCTTGCGTCGGTCGACGCCGCGCTTGGCAACCAAAACACCGAGCAGGATTTCAACGTGCCCGCGAAACAATCGCGCAGCTACTCCTGGCGCATCGCCGTGCCCGACGGCATGGGCTTCCTCACCTACAAGGCCGTCGGCGCGAGCGCGCAAGCCAGCGACGGCGAGGAAGGCTTCCTGCCTGTGTTGAGCCGGCGGATCCTCGTGACCGAATCGCTGCCCCTTCCCATCCGCGGCCCCGCCACGAAGGAATTCGAATTCAAGAAACTGATCGAGTCCGGCCAGTCCCAAACGCTCAAGCACCAGGCCCTGACCGTGCAAATGGTTTCCCAGCCCGCCTGGTACGCCGTCCTCGCGCTGCCGTACCTCATGGAATACCCGCACGAGTGCAACGAGCAGGTCTTCAACCGGCTTTACGCCAATACGCTCGCCCGCCATGTCGCCGGCTCCGACCCAAAGATCCGCCGCATCTTCGACCTCTGGAAAAACACGCCGGCCCTCGACAGCCCGTTGATGAAAAACCAGGACCTGAAATCCGTGATGATCGAGGAAACACCCTGGCTTCGCGACGCCTCCGACGAATCCCAGGCGCGCCGCAACGTCGGCCTCCTTTTCGACGAAAACCGCCTGAATGACGAATCCTCCCGTGCCCTCGCCCAACTCGCCGAGCGCCAGCGACCCGACGGCATGTGGTCGTGGTTCCCCGGCGGCGGCCCCAACGAATACATCACCCTTTATATCACCACCGGCTTCGGCCGCCTGCGCCAGCTCGGCGCAAAGACTGACCTGAATCCCGCCCTGCGTTCATTGGATGCCCTCGATGCGTGGATCGCGCAGCGCCATCGGGATGCCCTCAAACGCAAAAACCCGCAGGATCACATCCCAAACTCCCTCGAGGCCCTGTACCTCTATGGCCGCAGCTTTTTCCTGTCCGACAAACCCATCGCCCGCGACAGCCAGGCGGCAGTGGATTTCTTCCTCGAACAATCCCGCAAGTATTGGACGAAGGTCGGCAGCCGCCAGAGCGAGGCGCACCTCGCGCTCGCCCTGCAACGTTTCGGCGATCGCGACACGCCGCAGGCCATCATGAAGTCGCTCAAGGAGCGCAGCGTGACCAGCGAGGAACTCGGACGTTACTGGCGTGACCAGGAACACAGCTGGTGGTGGTTCCACGCCCCCATCGAAACCCAGGCGCTCATGATCGAGGCCTTCGACGAGGTCGCGCAGGACGCGCAGGCGGTGGAGGACTGCAAGGTCTGGCTGCTGAAACAAAAACAGACCCGCGACTGGAAAACCACCAAGGCCACGGCCGACGCCGTCTACGGCTTGTTGCGGCGCGGCCGGAATCTTCTCTCCAGCGACGCCTTGGTCGAGGTCGAGCTCGGCGGAAAAGAGATCGAGCCGGCCAACGTGGAAGCCGGCACCGGCTTCTACGAACAGAAGTTCTTCCGCTCCGAAATCCAGCCCGCGATGGGCCGCGTCACCGTCCGAAAAGTCGACGAAGGTGTGAGCTGGGGCAGCGTGCACTGGCAATACCTTGAGGACATGCGGAAGGTCACGCCCCACGAGGGCACGCCGCTGAAGCTGAAGAAGGCGCTCTACATCAAAGAAACCACCAGCCGCGGCCCGGTCCTGAAACCCGTCACCGGTCCCGTCGCGGTGGGCGACGAGCTCGTCGTCCGCCTCGAACTCCGCACCGACCGCGACATGGAATACATCCACTTGAAGGACCAGCGAGGCAGCGGCACCGAACCCGTCAATGTGCTTAGTCAGTACAAGTATCAGGATGGCCTCGCCTATTACGAAAGCACGCGTGACACCGCCTCGCACTTCTTCATCGATTACCTCCCGAAGGGCACCTACGTGTTCGAATACTCCACGCGCGTGCAGCTCAAGGGCGCCTACCAGACCGGCATCGCCGAGATCCAGTGCATGTACGCCCCCGAGTTCAACAGCCACTCCGAGAGCTTCGAACTGCAGGTGAAATAACTTCCGGCAGGGCGAATCCCCGGATCTCGTCACAGAGTACACGAGCGAGCACAGAGATCACCGAGACATCAGGGCCTGCTCCCGAGGCGGCCCACCACCCAGATCATCGCGCGCCGACCTCGCTCCGTCGGACACAATCGTGGTGGACCCGGCGCGCCCTCGTCCTGGGCTTGCTCGCTTGGAGCGCGGGCGACCCCGCCCGCGACATCGGATACCTGCGGGCAGATTGGTAAGGGGTCTGCTTTACCTTTTAACTTTCGGCGTGCCAGACCGACGTGTTTGCTCAGATAGAAGCCCGAGCCCATGTCCAGCTGAGCGGCCAGCCAGGCATTGGTCGCATCGGTTGCGTTCTTTATCCGGAGGGCGAGTTGCGCTCCAGTCGGAGGCGATCCAAGACGGCCTCCCACTGCGCCTCCCTCACCCTTCACGCCCTCGCTTTCCCAAGCGCGGGTTAAGGCCGTCACCGCGTGCTCCTGGAGCAGGGCTTGCTTGAATCCCTCCGGACAGCAGTGGGATCCGGTCACCAACCTCGACACGAACCCCTTTTCCGACAGTCTCGTTGGGCGAAATGAAGACAAAAATCGCCCGATATGTTGCAGTGCTGCTGTCAGTATGCGGCGTCATGTGGGCTCTGTTGCTCACATTTGTGGCCGTAGCACGTGTGCCGCGGGTGCTTTGGGTTTTTATCCCAGGGTTCTTGGTCTGGGGCGCGTGGGTTGTGCGTGCGTTAGATCTTCGGTTGATTCTCGGTTTGAGACGCCTCATTTGGAGCGCGTCGATAATGTACAACGGATATTGGCTCTTTCGTATGCTCAGCAGTCGTCCTGATGAGCCGTTTCTATACACGGCGTGGTGGCTGATTGCCACGGTGCTTAGTTGCGCGGCATTTGTCTGCGAGAAAAAATTGGATCCGGCTTATGAATAAGCCTAACCAGGCAAGAGCGCCGCGGCTCTGACCGGCCTGCCGTGCGAGGCACGCGGCACGCCGGTCAGAGCCGTGGCTCATCTATAACGTTGGGCTAAGACATGGCCGATCGAATCAAGTGCACACGTTGCGATCGGATGATCCTGCCGATCACTGCCAAGACCAACCAGGGAGGACGGGGTCAGGCCTTGGGGTTGGGGTTCATTGCAGTTTCTTTTGCAAAGCCGCATCGGGCTGGCGGGTCCAGGCGTTCACCTTGCGGCTGACTTCGTGCAGATTGCCCATGTGCAGGGTCGTGGCCAGCCAGCGGTTGGTCGCCGTGGTGCGGACCTTCAGCGTCGCGGCTAGCGCCAGTTTCCAATCGGCCGATTTGCCGGTGCCGGCTAACTCCTCCGGCTGGCGGCGCAGCCTCCGCAACAGACGGTCTAGTTCTTCCTGCCACACCGCTTCGCGCGCCTCCTGCATTTCGGCGGCCAGCCGCCGCCCGTGTCCGGTCAATTCCCGGTTTTCCCGCACGATCGCCTTGGCGAACTCGCCGCCGCCGATCACCCAGCCTTGGGACATTTCCGCGAAGCGCTGTTTTTTCCGCGCCGGCTCGTCCTCGGCCAGCCAAGCCAGGTATTCGAGGTATTTCCGGCGACCGGCCGGCGTATCTGGCAATCCGCCGGCCTGCTCCAATGCCGGCCGGGGATCATACCACGCCGGACGGCGCTTCGGCTCCATCAGCCAGCCGATGCTGCTCCCGCGCTGGCCGGGCAGCCCGGCAGGCTCACACAGGCGCGCCCGGACGGGATTGAGATGGATGTAGTGACACAAGGGGCCGAGGCCTTCGTCGGGGTCCACGACCAGACTTTTGTAGCGACCCTGGAAGAGGTGCCCGCGCTCGTTGCGCAGCCGGTTGAACCGGACCGAAAACGTGCCCTGCAACCAGCGCATCCCGTCCACCAGGTTCGCCTGCGGGGTCAACAGCGCGAGATGGTAGTGATTCGACATGATGCACCAGGCATGCACCCGCCAGCCAGTCTTCCCGCAGGCCTCGTCCAGGCATTTCAGGAACGGCGCCTTCGCCTTCTCGCTTCGAAATATGTCCGCCCGGTAATTGCCCCAGTTCAGCACGTGATACACTCCGGCCTCGGATTCCATTCGCAGCGGTCGTGCCATGGCCGACATCCCGCACCTCCTCCCTCGGTCGCCAACCCCAAACCCCAAGGCCTGACCCCGTTGGTTTGCCGAGTTGACACTTACAAATCACCGGAGAACCGAGGTTGCGATTTGTCGATTGTCGAGACGTGACGTTCGGCTCGGCCTCGATTACACTACCCGATTAATCTCTAGAATCTGTTTTACGCGTGTATCAGATATTTCCTCTCCCCAAAGGGCTCGCCCAACGGTGGCTCCAACCTCCTGCAGTGCCAAGTGATAGCCTTTCATCCGAACAATCCCGTCTTCGGCAGCAGCGGCAGCTCGTTGATATGCTTCATGCCCCAAAGCGCTATAGGTTCTATCATTCAGTCTATCGAGCCAAGGAGTGGACGTCATACTAAGCGCGGCCGCAGTTCCCTGAATTGATTCCCGCAGCTCTTGTTCTTGCTCGATGAGCCCTGCTCGCAAAAAACGTTTGGCACGATCCACATAATTGACGTCCACAACGACTCGTCCAAAAAAAATGGAGAACACAAGAAAGGCACAGCGGCTGACGATTGTCATGATCCAACTTTATTTACTATGGTTGCCCACAAGAAAAGACAACTGGCGGCGGCGTGTAGAGCTTAATAGGAAATACCAAAACTTCAGTTTTCGGGGTAGCTTTGGCTTACTACCCGCTGGGGCGGCCGGAGGGGGTCAGGCTACTTTATTCCCGTTTTCCCTCTGTCCATTGCCCGCTGGAAGATCTTGAAATCGCCCGGCGCGCCGTCGCGGGCATCCGTTCAATTTCTTACCAAACGGAAAGCGATTCTTTCCAAGACAGAGCTTTGGGGTGGTTCCTTGCAAGCGCCCGAAGCGCCCCGCCTCGCCACAAGCGACCGCCGTCTCGTCGCGCCAAGAAAATCATCCCGCTCAAATCATTCGCCAACCCAACTGGTTCCGCGCCACTATCGCGGCCACCTCATGGCCCTGACCTGTCCCCTTTGCCACGGCGCGCTGCAACCGGCGGAAAAATCCTTCCGCTGCGCCGCGGGTCATAGCTTCGATCGCGCCAAGGAGGGTTACCTGTCGCTCCTGCACGGCCGCCAAAAGGGCGAGGGCCGCGGCGATAGCAAGGCCATGATCCTCGCCCGGGACCGCGTCCATCGCGCGGGCATTTTCGATCCCTTGGTCGCGGCCCTCACCGCCTTGCCCCTACCCGCTCTGCCGCAAACCCTCCTCGACCTGGGTTGCGGCGAGGGATTCTTCCTCCACCACGTGGCCCAGGCCCATCGCATTCCCACGAGCTTTGGTTTGGATCTCTCCGTCGACGCCGTGAAACTGGCCGCCCGGTCGCTGACGCAATCGCTCATCGTGCGCGCCGACCTGCTCCATCCCCTGCCCTTTGCCGACGAGAGTATTGACCTGATCCAATCGATCTTCGCCCCGCGACCGCTGGCCGAAATCCACCGCGTGCTGCGGCCCGGCGGCCACGCTCTGTTCGTTTATCCCCAAGCCGACCACTGGCACGAACTCCGCGCATTCATCCCGCTGGCCGCCATCGGCTCCGATAAACTCAATTCCTCCGAACTCGATGGATTCGCTCCGGTGCACGCCCAGGATGTCCGCGCGCCGCGCAATTTGTCGCATGACCAACTGGTCAACCTGGTTGAAATGTCGCCCTCCATTCATCGCCTGACGCGCGAGGGCGAGTCATGGCAAAGCCGCCTGCCCGCTCACCTGACGGTTACCCTGTCGGTGCGCGTCGCCGTGCTCGCAAAATCGCGACGCCCGGACGCCACGGGTAGTTGATTCCATCGGTGCGCCTTCGTGGCGATGACTCGCCGTCCCCGCGCCCTTACCCGCGCACCGACGCCTTGAAAGTCGCAATCTGGTCCGGACTCCCGAGCACCAGCACGTTGTCCCCGGCCTGGAGTTTCTCCTCGCCCCGGGGATTGAGGATTCGGCGGCCCGCGCGCTGGATGCCGGCGACCTGCAGCCCGAACGCGCGGCCGAGCGCGATCTCCGCCAGCGTGCGGTCATGCAGGTGGGAGCCGCTGGGCAGCTCGATCGCCTCCATGCGCACTTCGTCGAAGTTCGACGTCGCCGGCGCGCCCGATGCCTTCTGCAGGAATTCCTTGCCCGCAGCCACCTGCTCGGCCGTGCCGAGGAGCAACACCTTGTCGCGCGGATAAAGCACCATGTCCCCGACCGGGTTGCCCACCATCACTCCTTGGCGCTCCACCCCCGCGACCGTGCAGCCAAACTTCGTCCGCAACGCCAGTTCGCCCAAGGTGCGTCCGCGGCTGTCCGCGAGATCGGGCAGGATGCAATCCGTCAACGCCAGGTTCCAGTCCGTATGCGGCGCCATCCACGGCGCGGTCGTGCCGGTGAACTTCTGATCGCGCCCGTCCAGCACGTCCTGCAACTCTACTTCCAGCACGCTGTGCCAGTAAACCAGCCGCGAGCGGAACAACAGCAAACCGGCAACAATCACGGCGATCACGAACGCCGGCAGCCAGCGGGCCAGGCCGGTGACGGGCAGGATGGCGTTCAGCCAGAGCACCAACACGAGGGCCGCCGCAATCTTGAGGCCGGTTTCCACCAGCGGCGCCAGCCGGGCCGACCGCGGGTGACCGTGCGTGCTCATCTGGGCGATGATCATGGCGAGGGCGGACGTGTTGCGCCAGATCGCCACCATCGGCGCGAGCGCGACCAAGACCAGCGCACCCCAGAAAACAATCTCCGCACCGCGCGGGACCCGGCTGTGCACCGGCAGGTAGTCGCGGACCAGTCCGAACATCTGCTCCGAAAACACCACGAGGCCCGTCACCAGGAGCATCTCCAGCCCGATCTGGATCACGCGCTTGCGGCTCAGCTTCCACAACACGCTCCGCTGCTGGATCTGCTGCAACCGCTCGAGCAGGCGCCCGTAATAACCCAGCCAGTCCTCCAGCCATTCCGGCTGCCGCGCGGCCAGCCAGTCGCTGATCATCCCGGAACGCCGGGTCAGCACCGGGGCGGCCACGGCCGTCACCAACGAAAGTCCCACCGCGATGGCGCCAAAACTGGCCGGCACCGCGCCGGCGCTCACGCCCAGCTGCGCGATGATGAAGGAGAATTCGCCGATCGGCGTGATCATCAGCCCCACGCGCACCGCGTCGCGCAGTTTCACTCCCGTCACCAGCATCGCGACCGTGCCGGCGAAGGGACGCGCCACCAGCGCCAGCGCCGAGGCGCCGAGGATCATCAGCCAGGAGTGTCCGAGGAGGCGCACGTCGATCAACAGGCCGATCGACACGAAGAATACCGCGCTGAACATGTCGCGGGCGCCCTCGAACATGCGCTCGATCTGGGCGCGCTGCGGCGTTTCGGCGATGATCGAACCCAGAATGAACGCCCCCATCGCCAGCGAGTAACCGGCCTTCTGCGCCGTGAGCGCCAGGCCCAGCATCAGCCCCGCGACCACCAGCGTCTGCAGTTCGTCGCTGGCCGATTCCCCCAGCCGCCGCAGCAGCCAGGGCACCGCGAGCAGGCCGATGACGCCGGCCAGCGCCACGAATGCCGTCAACAGGCCGAGCGTCTCGCCCACGCGGGCCTCGCCGATCCCGCCGAGGAGGACCACGGAATTGAGCAGCGCCAGCGAGACCACCGCCACCACGTCCTCGAGCACGGTGATGCCCATTGCCATCTGCCCCGACTTCTCGTGCGTGAGCCCGGATTCCTGCAGCACCTTGCCGATGATGGCGGACGAGGAGACAATCAGCATCGCGCCGAAAAACACCGCCGTGGACCCGCTGAACCCCAGCAACGGGGAACCGAGGCGGGAGAGATTGTACACGATCAGGGCCGTGACCCCCGTGGCCACGAGGAGCGAGAGACCCAGGCGCCGCAGCTTCCGCAGGCTCAGCTTCATGCCGATGGAGAACATCAGGAACACCAGCCCCACCTGCGCCAGCGTCTCGATGCGCGCCGCATCCGTCACGAGGGAGAACGGCGGCGTGAACGGCCCGATCACCATGCCCGCGGCCAGGAAGCCGACGATCACGGAAAGGCCCACCCGGTGGCAGGCCCAGCCGACGAGCCCCGCCACCAGCATGACCACCGCCAGATCCTTGATGAGATCGATGCCGTTCATGACGAATTGATCCGTCTACCACGGCAGACAGCGGAGACACGTCAAGTCTCCAGCCCAGGCAATTGCGCCTCAGCGCGCCAGAAACGCCTCGCGCAACCGGAACGCATCCTCGCGATCGAGCACGAAGAAGAGCTCGTTCGGCCGCGGGCCGCGACGGTAGTAATCCAAAGTCTTCCACGATTCGCGCTCGGCGTCGCTCGCGGCCGGATTCCCGTCCCGCAAATCGAAGGCGCGGAGATCATGCATGTCCTCCAGCGCGACCAGTTTCAGTTTCTGGGTCCCAGGCGTCACGGGGTGGGAATAAATGCGCCGGAAAAACAGCTCGCCGCGGCTCGTCGGCGGCAACCCGCTCATCGCATCGCGGTCGCCGAGCGGCCAAGCCTCATTCTCCAGCGCATGGTTGGTGAAGAGGTACAACTCGGCTTTCCCGCCCCATTGCGCCAGGGCCTCGATCAGCGCGATGGTGGTGAACTGGTGGTCCGCATGATTGTCGAGCAGCGGGTGCGGCGCGGCGATGACCTCGGGCTGGACGCGTTCCAACTCCCACAGGATGTCGGCGACCAGCGCGTTCCAGGTTCCGACGAACGGCCGTGCCCGGAGGTCGGCGTCCATGTTCAGCTTTCGATAATAGGCCGGGTCGTCCAGGTGGGCCAGCAGCGGGGGCAGCGCGACCGACGGCGCCGCCTGCAAGCGGCGCAGCGTCGCATCATAATACCCCAGGTTGCGCGCCTTGCCCGGATAAACCCCGCCATAAAACGGCACGCTGATGCTATCCCAGGTGCGGATCCAGCCCTTCACCCGGTAGTGTTCGGGCGGCTCGGGAAACAGCACCACGAAATTCTCCCCGCCGGCATCGCCGGAGGTCACCGTGATCACGTCGGCCTGCGTGTCGCGATAAAGCCCGAACGCCCCGATCTCCGCGTCGTCCGGGTGCGGCGCCAACACCAGCACCCGCCGGCCGGCCAGCGGCGTGTTTCGATACAGGAACAACCGAGCCTGGCCCGGCGTCCAGTTCAGCCCCGTTCCGGCCAATTCCACCCGGCCCTCGCCCTTCAACAGGGGACTGACATCCAAAAAGCGGCGTCCGCGGGCGCCGGTTTCGAAAACCTGGCGCACCGCCGTGGCCCCGCGCGTCGCCTGGAGCGCTGGCGCGGGCTCCGACGAATCGAGTGCGATTTCCAGAAAAGCCGTGTCGGCTTCCGCCACGGCCGGCCACGCAAATCCAGTGGCATCCAGTTCCACGGTCACCGTCTGCGCATCCGTGGCCGCCAGGTCATAGGCATAATCCCGTTGCGGGTCGAAATGCGGTCGTTGCGCCAGGGTCGGGACCAGCATCACACACCAGAGGCCGGCGGCCCGCAGGGCCAGGCGGAGGGAGGGTTGGCTCATGCGGATACTCGGGCATTCGTCGACGGCCTTGGCAAGGCCAAGCGCGGATGGGCTCTTGCCCGGATTCACGAGCTGGGCATCCTGCGATCATGCTACCCCGCCCCCGTTTGGTCGCCTTACTCCTGCTCGGCTTTGCCTCCGCTTCGGCTCATCCCAACCACCGCCCCGCGGAGGATATGTCCGCCGCCGCCTCCGCGTGGCTGGACTCGCTCGGCGAGAGCAAACGCCGCGAGGCCGTGTTTGCCCTCGCCGACGACGAGCGCGAAAACTGGCACTTCGTGCCGAAGGGGCGCAACGGCGTGCCGCTCAAATCCATGGATTCCCGCCAGCGCGAACGGGCGCGACAGCTCGTGGCCGCCGGTCTCAGTCAGCGGGGCGCGTTAAGCACGGAGGCCATCATCGCGCTTGAAGACGTGTTGTTCAGCATGGAGGGCGCGGGCCGCCGCGACCGGGGCCTTTACTACTTCACCGTCTTCGGCGTGCCGGGTCCCGACCAGGCATGGGGTTGGCGCATCGAAGGCCACCACCTCTCGATCAACTTTCTTATCGCCCGCGACGGACGCGTTTCCGCCACGCCGATGTTCTTCGGCGCCAACCCGGCCGAGGTCCGCATCGACCACGAGCAGAAGGGACGCCGCGCCCTCGCCGCCGAGGAAGACCTGGGCCGCGCGTTGATCCAAGCGCTCGACGAAGACCAGCGCCGCATCGCCGTCATCTCCGCGAGGGCTCCAGGAGACATTATTACCGGCGCCGACCGGGAGGTTAAACTGGCCGCGCCCGCCGGGCTCGCCTACGCGCGCATGACAAAGGACCAGCAAACCCGCCTGCGTGAGTTGCTCGAATATTACGCCGGCCGCCTGCGGCCCGAGCTCGCGCAGGCGGAAATTCAGAAAATTGCGGACCGCGGCTGGAACGAGGTGCACTTCGCCTGGGCTGGCGGTCTCGAACGCGGCGCGCCCCACTATTACCGCATTCAGGGGCCCGGTTTCGTCATCGAGTACGACAACGTCCAGAATGGGGCGAACCACATCCATACGGTGTGGCGAGACTTCACCGGGGATTTCGGCCGCGACCTGCTCCGCGAACACCACGCCGCCGCGCACGGCGATCATCCTGTTCCCCACTAGAGCGTTTCCAACAAACAGGTCTGCCCAAGAGTGCCAGCCCGCTACCCGCGCGAAGTCATCCTGAGCGAGCGGCAACCGAGGGGCGTTTGGATTACCGTCATCCTGAGCGAATCAGGATCTGCGGGATCCACGCACATTCGCCCTTCGCCCCTTCCATGGGATCCCTCGCTGGACTGCTGATGAGCTGGACCAGTTGTGAGCTTCAAAACCGTCCTCGCATGGGAAGTACCGCAAACCACCGTTACCGTCGTCCTGAGCGCAGCGAAGGATCCAAGCGGTCAGCGCGTCCGTCCTTTCCCTTGGATTCTTCGCTGCGCTCAGGACGACGGAGGGTATTTCTTCTTTCCGGTTCATCCCCACTCACTGAACCGGTATGTCCGGCTTCGTTTGCCACCCGTTTTCCCTCCGCGCGCCCCTGCGGCGCCACTGGTTAAGGTCTTTCCGAACTTTTCTTAAAAAAGTTCTGGACTCAAGAGCTGTGGTTTGCACTTTCAGCGCTGCATCAGGAAAGGATCGACCGAAAGCGGTCGGTTCTGCCAACCGGGTCTAGGAGTGATCACGGTGGTTTCGAGTGACGCAAGTCACCCGGATGTGAGAGGGATAAAACCCTCTAACAAAAAACTCCTCCTAAAAAAGCGATAAGCCGCCTGATGCCCTCAGGCGGCTTTCGTTTTTTCCGGAAAACCCTGGTGCGCGAACGATTAACCCAAAACCGCTAACCGCTCACGCATCATGTCCAACCTCCTCACCCTCGCCTCCCTTCGCATCAGTGAAGCGAACCCCAACCACCACCTGTGGAACAACAACGGCACGTGGTTCCTCCACTACACCGTTTACCCCACCCCCTTCACCAAGGAGCGCATCCGCCGCTCGCTCGGCACGAAGGACGTCAAGGTGGCGCGCGAACGCCGCGACAATTTCTTCAGCCTCCTGGCGAAGCAAAATCCCGTCAACGTGCCCGTGGCCGAGCAGACCACCGCGTTCGCCTGAGTAGGCCTGTCACGCCCAACCCGCTTCCAAGGCACGCTCCCAAGGCGTGCCTTTGTTTTGGCGCCAGGCTAATGCCCCACGGTCATCCTGAGCCGTTGGATGTAGGGGCGCGGCTTGACCGCGCCCAATTCTCGCCCCGCGAACCGACGGCCTGGACGCGCC
>JAEZDN010000172.1 GCA_023433275.1 Verrucomicrobiota bacterium | reverse complement strand
GGCTATGGGCGCGGGCTTACAGCTGCGCGGTGGCGGGGGAGCCGGGGGTGAACGAGGCGCGGCGCATGCTGGGGTTCAGGGAGGTCACGTTGCTGATTTCGGTGTGACGGTATTCCCAGTGCTGACCGCGGCGGCCGCCCATGGCGGCGGCGAGGGCGCCGAGGACGAAGCCGATGAAGCTCCACATCTCGGCCTTGGCCATGGCGTCGGCGCCCTTGTCGGCGACTTCGCGAGCCTTGGCGGCGGCGGCGGCCTTGGCTTCCTCGAACTGCGCGCGCATGCGCTCCGTGCCGGAAATCCAGTTGTCGACCATCCGGTTGGCGTCGGCTTCGGCGAGTCCGGCGCGCGTGAGAGCCTGCACGGTCTCGGTGCGGGCAGCGGGATCGCGGAGGTCGCTGCCGTTGCGGAAGAGGTGACGGACGGCCTGGCCGATCTCGCGGCGGGCGGCGGCGCCGTTGGCGGAGTTTTGCACGGCCGGGTTCTGCGTGGCTTCATCGATCATGCTGGAGATGGCGGTGGTGTTTTCCTCCACGGCTTGTTTGGCGAGGTCGGCGACGCCGGCGGCGGGCTGGGCAAGCGCGGAGGCGCCCTTCGAGAGGATCTGCGCGGTACCGCCGATCACGGCGCCCGCGCCCCACGCGACCATCAGGCCCGCGGCGATGGTGGCGACGCACCAGACGAGGAAGCCGTGCATGGCGCCCGACACGCTGTGCACGCGCGCGGCGCAGCGTCCGGCGACCCAGCCGCCGACGAAGAGGGAGATGAGGGCGCTCACGGTCCAAGCGATGGCGGCGCCGATGCCAAAGGAGGCGACGGGGTTTTCGTCCGTGGCCGGTTCAGCGATGCCGAGCCCGATGGCGGCGCATAGCATCAGGAGAAGGAAGTGCGTGGCCAAGCCGGCGACCGCGCCGGCCATGATGGCGCCCCACGCGGGGGAGCGTCGGTCGGTGACGGCCACGGTGTCGGTGACGACGGGAAGCCCGGAGCTCAGGGTGGTATTGGTATTCATAGCCGGAAAGGGTAGCCCGGCTCCGGGGCGCGGGCCATCGGGGGGAACGGGGGACGGGATTGCTGGAATCTCCTTGGGGAGGGCTGGGGGAAGCGGCTAGTACGGCACCGGCGGGGGGGCGGGTTGACTTGGGGTGGAGGGAGTTGAAGCTGGGTGAATGAATGCGGCGCGGCGCGAGACGATCGTCATCACGGGGTCGGAGGGCGTGGTGGGCACGGTGTTGCGCGCGGGGTTGGCGGAGGCGTATGCGCTGCGGTGTTTGACGCGCACTCCGCAGCCGTTTGCGAGCGAGGTGGCGGACATTACGGACGAGGTGCGATTGCGGGAGGTGTTTGCCGGGGCCGATGCGGTCATTCATCTCGCGGGGGCGATCACGTTGCAGGCGGGATGGGACGATGTGCTCACACACAACATGCAGGGCACGCGCAATGTCTTTGCGGCGGCGAAGTGCGCGGGGGCGCCGGCGGTGATTTATGCCTCGTCCGGGCACGTGCTCGGCGGGGTGGAGCAACGAGCGGGAGCGGGGCTTTATGAGTTGGGGGACACGCGTCAGTTCGATGAGACCACGCCGCCGGAGCCCGACACGCTTTATGGGGTTTCAAAACTGTACGGGGAGACGCTCGGGCGCCACTATGCGCGACACGAGGGAATGCGCGTGATCTCGATTCGGATTGGGATGGTGTTGCCGGGGGACGATCCGCGGACGCGGGAAGCGGGCCGCGGACGCTCGAGTGCAATGACGCCGGAGGAACGGTATCCGCGGATGCGGGCGAAGTGGCTGAGCCACCGGGATTGCTGCCAGCTGTTCCTGTGCGCGTTGGCGGCCAAGCACGTTGCCGATGCGGTGGTGTTCGGCACATCGAACAACCCGCGTCAGATCTGGAGCCTGCGTGGCGCGCGGGAGATGTTGGGGTATGAGCCGCGGGATGCGGCGCCGGCGGCTTACGGCGACGGGGGCCGGGGAGAGGAGGTGAGGGTGTGAGGATGGACGGGGCGGTGGGGAGGAGCAACGAGTAGTGGTGATGGGTGTGTCGGAAGTGTGGATGGTCGACCGTGGGCGGTAGGCTGCCTTGGCTGGGATCAATCCGTTTGCCGCACATGGCGCGGATGAAGCGGACAGATTCATATATCCCGGGGTGCGATTACCTCTAACTCGTCTGCCCTTTGCACCGTGCCCTCTGCACCGTGCCCGATAACCCCAACTGCTGCCCTTAACCCCAGCCTCTCATTCCTCCCGACGCCATTCTCATAGCTCCTGGCTCTCCGCTCCCAATAACCGACAACGAATAACGGGTAGCCGCTAAACTGACGGCCGCGCATTCAAGCGCGGCCGTGGCGCGCTCTATCGCTCGGGGGCGCCGGGGATTTTTCTGCCGCCGCGCGTGAGGACGATTTGGGCCACGTTACCTTCGGCGTCGCGGGCAAACTCGATGCTACCGTCCAGAGCTTTGGCTTCGAAGAGGGATTCGGAGATGGCGACCAGTTCCACCGGGGCCTGGCCGGGGGCCTGGGCATGCAATCGGCCATCCGCGAGAACGATCACGAGAGGAAAGCCGGCCGCCATCCGGTAAGTGCCAGCGTAGCGCGCAAGAGTTTCCGCGGGCAGGGCGATTCCCTTCCGGGCGGAAGGCAGCTCCGGGTTTCCGCCCTGCACGATGTGGAGCAGTTTCTTGATGAGATCCTCTCCGCCGGCGCCGCCGATGTTTGCGAGGACGACGATCAACGTGTCGCTGGAGGTGTCGTACACGAGGTTGCTGAGGAAGCCGGGAATGGCGCCCGAGGCGGCGAGGATCCTCTTTCCGCCGGCCCAAGCGGAGGTCAGGCCCATTTCGCGGTAATCCACCCGCTCCACCTTGAGCATGGCCCAGTCTTCCGGCTTGCCGACCTTGGCGGCCCTGAGCGTGTCGAACCAGCGGCGCAAGTCGCCGGTGGTGGAAACCAGTCCGCCCGCGGCGTAAGCGGTGGAGAGATGCCAGGGTGGAGCACGCCGGGGTCCGCTGGCGGTGGGAACGTACCCGATCGCCATGCCCGGAGCAAAGTCGGCCGACGACGTGTAGGTGGTGTCCTTGAGCCCGAGAGGCGTGAAATAGCGGCGGTGCATGTACGCGCCGTAGTCCTCGCCCGTCACCCGCTCGATGATCAAGCCAAGCAAAACGTAACCGGAGTTGGTGTACGAAAACTTCGCTCCCGGCGCAAACGCGAGGGGGTGTGCCTTGAACAAGCCCAGCAGTTCGACGGGCGTGAACGATTTCGTGCTGGAGGCATGAAAGTCGGGAAAGTCGGTGAAGTTGGGCAGGCCGCTCGTGTGCATGAGCAAGTGGGAGAGCTGGATCGCCGCCCAGGCGGGCGGTGCCTCGGGCAGGAATTTCGTCACCGGCGTGTCGAGGGCGAGGCGTCCCTCCGCGACGAGATCCATAACGGCTGCCGCGGTGAACCATTTGGTCATGGAGGCGATGCGGAACCGGGTGTCGGGGGTGTTGGCGATGGCCGACTCCGCGTCGGCCGGTCCATAGCCGCGGTCGACCAGGACGTTGTCCTTTTGGACGACCAGGATCGCGCCGCGGAACAAGCCGAGGTCGAGAAAATCGCGGGACATGGCCTCCAGTTTCGCGGCGGTGTCGTCGGCGCGGAGGGCGGTGGCGAGGCAGAGGAGAAACAGGCAGGTGGTTTTGATCATGGGGAAGGAGAGCGCAGGGTGCGTGCCCCTTGTAACCGTCCCTCGCGGCGAAAACGCACAACTTCGAGCAGCGAGTAGGGGGTCGGGTAAGCAGGGGTAGGCACGGCCCGCGGTTGGCGGTGGACTTAAGGGTCATGGCGTGGAGACGGTCGACAGTGGGCGGTAGGCGAGCGTGGCCGGGCTTAATCCTCTTTCCGCACATGGCGCGGATGAAGCGGACAGATTCATATATCGCGGGGTGCGATTACCTCTAACTCGTCTGCCCTTTGCACCGTGCCCTCTGCACCGTGCCCGATAACCCCTAACTGCTGTCCCTCAACCCCGGCCCCTCCTTTCACCCGGCTCTAGTCTCCTAGCTCATAGCTCTTAGCTCCTGGCATTCCGCTCCCAATAACCAATAACCAATAACCAATCCGCCACTTTCCCTTCGCGTCGAGCGGGCGGGTGGTCAGAAAAAGGAGCATGCGAGAAGACGGCGAAGACCCTTTCGATCTGGCGCGATTCGTCGCGGCGCAAGCGGGGAGTTATGCGCGGGCGTTGGGGGAATTGAAGGCGGGGCGGAAGACGACGCATTGGATGTGGTTCATCTTTCCGCAGGTGGCGGGGCTGGGGACGAGTTCCATGGCCCAAAAATACGCGATCGGATCGCGGGCCGAGGCGGAGGCCTATCTCGCGCATCCGGTGCTCGGACCGCGGCTCATCGAATGTGCGCAAGCTTTGCTGTCGGTCACGGGCCGAACCGCCTCGGAAATCATGGGCTCACCTGACGATCTGAAGCTGCGATCGAGCATGACCCTGTTCCGCGCCATCGCCGGCTCGGCTTTGCCGTTTCAAATCGTCCTCGACCGCTATTACGCCGGCCAGCCCGACGAGCGCACGTTGGAGATCTTGGCTCGTTGGCCGCGGTAGGTCGACGCTCTGCAGTCCAAGCCTCAACTCTGAGCTGTGGGACGATCTGCTGATTGGTTAGCCACGAAACACACGAAAGGCACGAAAGGTTGTCCGGGCCTGGTTCTGAGGAC
>JAEZDN010000165.1 GCA_023433275.1 Verrucomicrobiota bacterium | reverse complement strand
CTCTAGCGTCGCGGGGCGGAGATTTCAGGCCGCCCCAGCGACGCCATGGCCGCGCGCAAATCCGCCGGCAAGGCCTTCGGCAGATTCGCCGTCAGGATCCGGTAAAGGCGAATGACCTCGCTGCGCTCGGGACCGGCAGGCAACGGTGTCCTTTCCTCGTCGCTGGCGCACGCCTGCAGCGTGGAGCGCGCCATGTCCCCGCGGACGCAATGCTCGCCCACCGACAATTCGAAACCGTAAAGATCGCCGCCTTTCTCGGTTCGCCACACGGTGAGCACGGCGCGTTTGCCGCCCGACCGGTAGCGCTCGCAGTAAAGGCCCGACGAATCCTTCGGAGCCTTGTCGAATGAAAATTCCGCGCCGAGCACCACAGCTTCCAGCAATTGCAAGTAACCCTTGCGCTGCGTGTCGTCGTCGAACGCCAACGCGAGCCCGCACCAGGCACCGGACGCGTGGGTGCGGAAATGCGCCACCGTGCATGGCACGTGCAGCTCGAAATCCTCCAGGCTCAGGGTGAGCACCGACGGCTCACCGCGCGTCGTCGTCGCGGCGGCCGGAAGTCTCAGGCTGAGGCCCCCGCTTGAAAGATCCAGCACGGCACCGCCCCAGCGAATCCCGCTGCGGGAATCTCGTTTCCCCGTGGTCGGCTCGGGCGCGCCCGAGAGGCTGATCGAGGCCTTCAGCGGGAAGCCCGGCGCGACCGGACAACGCGCGGAGCGCCGTTTGTTCCCGAGCCGCGACAGGGCGGCCCGGGGGAAATCCATCAGTCGCTTGAACAGTAACATGGACACATGCTGCCCCAGCGGCCCGAGGCCCTCAAGCCCCGGCGGGAAAAATCCATGATTGGCCGGCGCGATTGGGGGCGAAGCCCCCCCCTCCAAGCAAAAGCCGCCAACCTCGCAAGGTAAGCGGCTGATGTAAATGGTGCCCAAGGGGGGACTCGAACCCCCATGCGGTTAGGCACAGGCTTCTGAGACCTGCGTGTCTACCAATTCCACCACCTGGGCAAAAAACAGAAGGGCCATGGATACGCCCCACCAAGGGTGGCGCAAGAGTTTTGTTGCCAGGTGGAGACGGCTATCGCTCGAGGCGCCGGAAAAGCCAGAGGATTCCCAAGATCGTGACGAACCATCCGCTCACCGCGCCCCCGCCCCCACCTGAAGACGGCGTGGACGAAGGCGGGGCCGCCGGACTCGGCGCCGGGGCCGGTGTCGGCGCGGGTGTTGGCGCGGGGGCCGGGGGCGGCGGGGTTGGGGTGGGATCGGGGTTGGGTGTCGGTACCGGTGTGGGCGCAGGGGCTGGCGGCTCAGGCGGCAGCAGCCTCCGCACTGTGCCCGTGCGAATGCTGGCAATGAGAATATCCCCGTTGCGCGGATCGGCCCCGAAGGCCGCAGGCGAGTCCATCGTCAGGAGCGTTTCCACCTGCGCCGCACCCGACACAGGGATGGTCATGGCAAAAATCCGACCCGTGACGTAATCGCCGAAGAAATATCGCCCGGTCATCTCCGGAAACCGGGTGCCACGATAAACCAGGCCTCCAGTGATGGAACCGGCCAGTGAACGGTCGGCCTCCCAAATGGCCTCAACGAAGGTGGCAGCCGCCGGGGGATTGGCGCGCGGGCCGCCCACGCCGCCCTCGCGATAGGCCCAGCCGTAATTGCCGCCGCGCGTGACCAGGTTGATTTCCTCCCGGGCCGACTGGCCCACATCCGCGGCGAACAGCCGGCCGGTCGGCGGATCAAACGAGAAGCGCCACGGGTTGCGCAGGCCAACCGCCCAAAATTCGGTCCGCACGGCGGAAGGATTCACGGCCGCACCATTGAACGACTGCGCATTGACGAACGGGTTGTCCGACGGGACGCGGTATGTTCCCGCATGCACTGCCGGATGGGCATTGGGCATGAGGTTCACCGATCTCGAATCGACATCGATCCGGAGCAGGCCCGAGAAGAAATCGCGGTCGATGCGCTGGCTGTTATTGTACTGGTCGTTCGCCCCGCCTTCATCGCCCACAGCCACGTAGAGGTAACCGTCGGCGCCGAAATGGAGGTCGCCCCCGTTGTGGTTTCCCGCCTCATCATACTGCGAGATCAACGGCACTTCCGTGGCGAGGATGTCCGCGTTGGTCGCCGTGCCCGTCAGGGCCGTGAATCGCGATAACCGATCATGGCGGCCGGACCCGGCGCTGGTCGTCGTGTTCAACGTATAGAACACAAAGAAAAACCGATTCGTGCCAAAATTCGGATGAAAGGCCAGCCCGAGCACGCCTCCCTCGTTGTCTGTCACGGCGCGCGACGAAAGATCGAAAAACAGTTGCTTCGCGGGCGTCCCGCCCAGGTTGTTCACCGCAAAAATGCGGCCGGTTTTTTCGAGCACGAACACTCGCTCGGTTTCGTTCGGGGCCCGGGCGAAACCGAGCGGCTGATTGAACGCGAGGCCCGGAAAGGCCTCCTCCGTCCGATAAACGCCTTGGGCGGCGGCCGGCATCGAGGCCCAGCCCATCAGCAGCGCGACGACCGGAAGCCGCCACCCTGCCGTGCCTGGGGAGAAGAAAAAGCGAAAGCTCATGCCCCATAGACCGCCAAAGCTTTCGCTGGACTCGATCCAGCGTCCGATTTTTGGCCCGTCGGCGGGTGGCAGTTCCCGCCCCGCCGACTTCGTGATCAAGCGCCGGTGGCGCAACGGGCCTCGAGTTCCAGCAGCCTCTGCTTGCGCCAGACACCCCCCGCGTACCCGCACAAGTCCCCATTGGCCCGGATCACGCGATGGCAGGGGATGACGAGGGCGAGCATGTTCGAGCCGTTCGCCCGTGCAATCGCCCGGCGTCCGTTCCTCAACCCGACCCGTTCCGCCATTTCGGTGTAACTGCGCGTGCGGCCCGGTGGGATCCGGCGCAGCTCGGACCAGACTTTCCGTTGGAAGTCGGAGCCGACCGGGGCAAGCGGCAGTTCGAACGTCATCCGCTCGCCCGCGAAATACTCCCTCAACTGCCCGTCCACGGCCGCGAGCGTAGGGTGGCTGCCGGGAACGATGGCACATCGCAGGCGCTGACGAAGCATCAGAAGTTCTCGTTCCAGCCCGGGCCGGTCCACGAACTCCAGCAACCGCAGCCCCGCGTCGTCCGCGAGCGCGAGCATCGTGCCGAGCGGTGTCTCGATGCGCCGTGCGAACAAACACCCCGCGTCCTTGGCTCCCCTGGGCACGGAGCCAAAGACCCGCGCAAAGGCCTCGCGAAATCCGCTGTTCGATTCATAGCCCCGGTCGAGCTGCACTTCAATCACCGGCTTGCCCAGTTTCACATCGCGCAGGGCGAGACCCATGCGCCGCGCGCGCTGGAAGGCATGAAACGTCATCCCGTGGTAAGCCTTGAACTGACGGCGTGCGGTGGATGGCTCGACCCCCATCGCAGCCAGATCCTTGTCGGTCACGCGCCCGTCCGATGCGTCCTCGGCGGCGCGACGCAATCGCTCCACGAGGGCAGGCACCGGCTTGGTCCCGTCCATCGGGCGGCAAAGCCGGCACGGACGATAGCCCCCGTGCAACGCCTCGGCCACGGTGGGGAAAAATTCCACGTTCTCCAGGCGCGGGCGCTTCGCCTTGCAGGTCGGCCGGCAGAAGATGCCCGTCGTTTTCACACCGGTGAAGAATACCCCCTCGTACGCCGGGTCGCGCCGCGAGATGGCCCGGTACATCGTGCGGGCGTTCGGGAGCGAGCGGGCGGGCGCGGGCATGGATTCGTCAGGTTGGGGAGTGAAGCGGCCTATCTCCGGCGGCTTCACCTTTTCGGGGAAACCCGACACGTGGCAAGGATTGCAATCTGGCATGCCGGCACTCTAGCACACGCCGCGTCCTCCTCGCCGCCGGTTTTCGGGCACGCTATTTTCCCGGCAGGAACTCACGCGGGTCTGGGAGTTCCTTGTCGCGTCGGCCACTTGTCTGCCGGACAAAATACGGCTCCGGCGGCAGCAGGCCCGTGTCCTCGTCATCGTCCTCCTCGTCGTCGGTCTCGAGGCCCTCGATTTCGTAGACTTCCCCCTCGTCGAAATATTGCGTCATCCGCCGCGCGGTCGGGTCGAGCCAGACAAGCGGGGTCGGCAGGTCGCCCTTCGTCTTCACCTGCACGAAATGGCAGGGAAAACGCTGGTCCTTGAAATGCTTGATGAAGTCGCTGAGCCACTTGTTGGCGAGACCCTCGCGCCGGGTGAGAAACACCACGTCGGAAAAATGAATGAGCGCGTCGAACCACTGCCGCAGCACCGGATTCTTTTCCGCCAGCTGGCAATCCACCGCCGCGAAGATGCGCGCGAGCTCGAGCCCGTGCGCCGCGAGCCAGGGCTTGAGCGCCTCGAGCTGGTCGATCTGGCTGGCGCGCGAATCAGCGAGCCAGAACACGGTGGCGCCAGCCGGGAGATCCAGGGTTGGCAATTCCGGGCCCTCCCACCGCCAGCGACGGATCTCGAGGTTGGGGAGAGCCTCGAGTCGCGCGTCCTGCTCGTTTCCATCCTCGCTTTCCGCCAGCAGCAAGATCGCCCTTTCCTCCGCCTCCAAGCCGTTCTCCACCAAATCGCGGACGATCGCGCGGCGCCCGGAGCCCGGGGTGCCGAGGATGAAATACACGGAGGGAATGGAAGCGTTCATCTGGGCGCAAAGAGGCGCAAAAAGGGGAAAAGACAACCCGCGTTTTGATCGCGAATCCAACGCGTTGCCGTGCGTTCACGGGTGCGACGCCAGCCCGTGTGGGCACCGCCCGGCGATCAGAATTTGAAGGTGCGGTTCTGCGCCGCGTGGCGCATCCAATGATCGACCAGCACGAGCGCGGTCATGGCCTCGACGATCACGACCGCCCGGGGCACGACGCAGGGATCATGTCGGCCGCGGGCCTTGAGCTCCGTGTCGGCCCCACGCCGGTCGACCGTGCGCTGGGCCTGGAGAATCGTGGCGGTGGGCTTGAAGGCGACGCGAAACACGAGTTCCTCGCCGTTGCTGATGCCGCCTTGCACACCGCCGGAATGGTTGGTCAGCGTGCCGACCCGGCCGCGCTTGTTGATGAAGACATCGTTGTGTTGGGAACCCTTCAGTCGCGTCCCGGAGAAGCCGCTGCCGATTTCGAAACCCTTGGTCGCGGGGAGCGAGAGCATCGCCTTGGCCAGGTCCGCCTCAAGGCGGTCGAACACCGGCTCGCCCAGCCCGACGGGCAGGCCGCGCACGCGGCATTCAATGACGCCGCCCACGGAATCGCCCTTGGCACGCACCTGTTTGATGCGGCTGATCATGCGCGCGGCGGTCGCGGGATGAGGGCACCGCACGGCGGTGGCTTCCACCTGCGCCAAGGTGGGAAATGTCGCAAGCTTCGGCGCGGCGATGTCGTGGATTTCCGTGACAAAGCCGCGGATCTCCACTTCCCCGGCCAGCCGGAGAATCTTGCGCGCCACGGCGCCGGCGGCGACCCGGCCGATGGTCTCGCGAGCCGACGAGCGCCCGCCCCCGCGGTGATCGCGGATGCCGTACTTGGCCGAGTAGGTGAAATCCGCGTGCGAGGGCCGGAATTTCTCGATCATTTCCGTGTACGCCTCGGAGCGGGCGTCGGCGTTGCGCACCAACATGGCGAGGGGATGGCCCGTGGTGCGCCCGTCGAACACGCCGGAAAGAAACTCGACCGAGTCCGACTCCTTGCGGGGAGTGGTGATATCGCTCTGGCCCGGCCGGCGGCGATCGAGGTCCGCCTGGACTTCCTCCACGGTGAGCGGCAGCAGCGGCGGGACGCCATCGACCACCACACCGACGGAGGGACCATGGCTTTCACCCCACGTGGAAATTTGAAAAACTTTGCCGAAGGAATTGGGCACGATGGTCCGAAACGTTGGGCTTCGGACAGAGTCAGGCAAGCCCTAGCACCACCCCGTTGCCCCGACATCCGCTCCCTTCCGCGTTCCAGGGCAGCGTGGTCCGGTGCTTTCGAATCCCATCTGGTGCCCCCGCCCGGAATTGAACCGGGATCACACGTTTAGGAAACGCGCGCTCTATCCATTTGAGCTACGGGGACGGAAGGCCTTTCCAAACAGGCCCACGCCAATGCTTTGGCAACCTAAAAATGCCCGTTGACAGTGCTCTCCGCTTACCCAACGTTCCGCCTCCCTTTTCCAACATGAGCACGACCGAACAGAAGACCCAGACTCTCACGCCGCAGCAGGTTCCCCTGACCAGCCCCCAGCTTTATAGCCGTTTCATCACGGACACCGGCAAGATCCTGCCCCGCAAATACACGCATCTGTCCGCCAAGGAGCAGCGCGCGATCACCTCCAAGATCAAGACCGCGCGCAACATGCTGACGATGCAATAAGGCGGTTGCCTGAGCATCCCTTTCGGCCGGAGCATTTGCTCCGGCTTTTTTGTCGCCGAAAATGAAGGCCCGGATCCTCCCGCCCACCCCTGCCCGCCTGCGCCGTCTTGCCACCGTTCTCCGTCGCGGCGGGCTGGTCGCGATCCCGACGGAAACGGTGTACGGACTGGCCGCCGATGCTTTGAACCCGAAGGCCTGTCAGGCCATTTTCGAAGCGAAGGGCCGGCCGGCGCATGACCCGCTCATCGTCCATGTTTCCGGCCTGAAGCAGGCCGAGACGCTGGCCAGCTTCAACGAACCCGCTCGCATCCTGGCCCGCGCTTTCTGGCCCGGTCCGCTCACCATCATCCTGCCGAAGAAGGACATCGTGCCCGCGATTGTGACCTCGAATGGAGCGACGGTGGCGCTGCGTGCACCGGCGCATCCACTCGCCCGCCGGTTGCTGCGTTTGAGCGGAATCCCCCTGGCGGCGCCGAGCGCCAATCCTTTCAGCTACATCAGCCCCACGAGCGCCGAACATGTGCGCCAAGGGCTCGGTGCGCGCATCGGTTATATTCTCGACGGAGGCGAATGCGCGATCGGCGTCGAATCCACCGTGCTCGATCTTTCCAATCCGTCGCGGCCCCGAATCCTGCGGCCGGGGGCCATCAGCGGCGCCGAGCTTTCCCGGGTGCTTGGTCGCAAGGTCGTCTCCATGCGGCGCAAGGGGAAACGAAGCACAGCGCAGCGGTCGCCCGGATTGCTGGAGAAGCATTACAGCCCACGCACGCCCCTGTCGGTGACATCTTCGCGCGCGACTCCAGCTCGTGGCACCGCGTTGATCCGGTTGACCCGACCCTCGGGCTCACCCCACCCGGGTATCTATTGGCTAAGCCGGAACGGTTCGCTCACGGAGATTGCGCGAAATCTTTATCGCGTGCTGCGCGAGGCGGACGCCGACGGTCACCGGCGGATCCTGATCGAACGGGTATCGCTTGCGGCGGGCGGCCTCGCGGCCGCAATCAACGACCGGATCGACCGGGCCGCCGCCAAGCGTCGCGCCTAGCGGGCATCTTCTTCGCCGTCCTGCTTCGCCATCGTGACGTAATAGTCCTTGTAGGACTTGTCGTAATACTGGGCGTAGTAGTAACCGGAGACCGCCAGGTTCAGACCGTTCAGCACGGCGCCGAAACAAGGCACGTTAGCCTCGAGGAGCTTGCGCGCACTGAACTGCGCGGCCTTGCGGCGGACGCGATTGAAGAAGATGGTGAAGATGGAACCGTCGACCAGCGGCAGGATGATCAACGCATCGCTCACGGCCGCCAGGGGCGGGGTGTCGATGAACACGCGGTCGTACCGCTTCCGCAGATCAGCGAGGAGATGCTCGAAGTTGCGGCTGTTCAGGATCTGCGTGGGATTCTTGGCGCGACCGCCGGCGGGAATGACATCGAGATTCGCATGCACCCCTTTGATCAAGACCTGGTCGATGGTATGCGTGCCGGCACAGACATCGATCACGCCCTTGATGTTCTCCAACCGGAATGATTTGTGGATGTTCGGCTTCCGCAGGTCGCAATCCACCACGACAACTTTCTCGCCGTGCGCGGCAAACGTGAGCGCGAGGTTCGTGGTCGTGAATGACTTGCCCTCGCCTGGGATCGTGCTCGTGACCAGGACGGCTTGGGCCGCCTTGCTTTCGTCCTTCAACCGAAGGCTCGAGTGCAGGGTCAGGAAGGATTCGACCACCTGCTTGTCCTGGTTGTTGATGACGATCTGGGCCTTGTCCGGCTGATCCATGCGCTTGATTTCCGGAATGATGCCAACCAAGGGCAGACCGATGACGGATTCGATGTCGAACGAGCTCTTCACGCGGTCGTCGATGTAGGCGACGAAAAACGCGAACGCCGTGCCGAGGGCCAGGCCACCGAGGAAACCGAGGGCGAGATTGAGCAGGATTTTGGGCGACGAGGGCTTGAGCGCCGGCGTGGCGCGGTCCACCACGCGCGCACTCTGGGTCTCGATGGTGCTGCTCATGGAGGTTTCGCGCATGCGCGAGAGCAGCGTATTCAACAGGTGCTCGTTGATCGCGAGGTCGCGCTCGAGGTTCGAGTACTCCACCGCGTCGCGGTCCAAATCGAGCGACTCCTTTTCCTGGCGGGCGAGATTGGCGCGGGCGTCCTCGTCGTTGCGGCGGGCGGTCTGGAAATCAGCCTCGACGGTTGCGGCCATGGAATCGATCGCGCGGCTCAGTTCCTTCTCCGTCTGGGAGAGGGAATTCACGGCCTCGATCATTCGGGGATGCTTGTCGCGATAGCGCTCGCGCACCTGGGCGATGACAATTTTCTGAGCCGCCACCTGCTGAACCAGCTGGGTGATCAGCGACTGGTTCGCAATGAAGGGTAGCTCGAGCAGGAGCGCAGGGTTCGCCTTGCGTTCCTGAACCTGGCGCCACCGGACTTCCGCCTCGTTGAGCCGGGCGGTGGTCTGGGTGACGTACGCATTGAGGGCCTTGAGCTTCTCGGTGACGATGTCCTTGCGCTGGTCGAGCGAGACCTGCTGGTTCTTCTCCCGGTAGGCCTGGAGATTGATCGCGAGCTCCTCCACCCGCTTCTTTTGCTGGTCAGTGCGCTCCTTGAGGTCGTCGACGGCTTTCATCGACTCCTCGATGCGGAGCCGGGAATTGTAGGCGATGTATTCGTCGATGAAGAGATTCGCGACCTTGGCGGCAATCAGTTTGTCGGGGTGGGTGTATTGCACCTGGAGCACGAGGCTCAGGCGCACCGGCACGATCTTGCGATTCTCAAAAATCACCTCCGCCGCGGTCACCGGCACCTCGGCGTCGGGCGTGCGGTAGGGCGCCATGAAGGCCTCGAGATCGGCGCCGGTCAGGCGGTCCGCGACCCGCTGCACGATGGCGAGGCTCTCCAGCACTTTCACCTGGGTATTCAGATCCTCCGCCGACCGGATCTCATTGTTGACGACGCTCTGCACCTGCATGACCACGGGGTCGTTGCGCAGGACCTGCACGCTGGCCACGGAGACATACTGGGGCACTCGCGTGAACGTGAAGATCACCGCGGCCGAGAACACCAGCGCGAACACCAGGACGATATACCAGATGCGTTCGCGCAGGATCAGCAGGTAATCCTGCATGCTGCGGTGCATCTGGCTTTCGCCCTGCCCCAGCGCGCCGTAGCCGCCCTGGCCGCCGCCGTAATACGCCGGGTAGCCCTCGCTGGTACCTTGAAGTTTCTCTGCCTTCGGAGCCGTGTCCATGGATAGTATTACAGGAGGCGCTCAGGCACGAAGATGACATCGCCTTTCGTGAGGTGCCATTGCTCGCCGGAACCCTGCTTCATGAGTTCATCCACGTTGACGGTGAAATTTTCCGTACGGCCGTCGGACGTGGTGCGCGACAACCGGACCTTGCGGAGATCCGCAATGCGGGACTGGCCCCCGGCGCGGGCAATGGCCTCGACCAGGGTCAGTTTCTGTTCGGGGGGAAAGGGGACGGCGCCCGGGCGGTTGACTGCGCCGACGACCTGGACGGTGCTCTCGGAGTATTCCATGACCGTCAGGTTCACCTGCGGATTCACGAGGTAGTCCTTGTCGTAAAGGCCGCGGATCAGCTCCTCCGTCTGTCGCACGGTGCGATCCCGCACATCCACGGTACCGATGAGGGGAAGCGTGATGGTGTTCTCCTGGGTAATGCGCACGATCCGTTCCAAGTCCGGCTCCTGGAAGATCTGGACGCGGACGAGGTCCGAGGGACGGAGAATGTAGTCTGTGTTGCCGGCCTCACTCTGGGCGGAAACATTTCCCGATAGAAGGACAAGGCCAGCGATCAGGACGATGGAGAAGGCGTTGCGGCGCATGAAAGGACTCAGGAAATAAAAAACGGAAGAAGATCAACGACCTTCTTCCGTTCGACCCGAGTTTGAGAGGCTCAGTAGCGGACGTTGGCGCCGAAGCTGAACACCGTATTGTCGAACTCCGCCGCTGCAAGGGTGGACCGGTTGTCGCGCATGGCGACAGAGGCGGAGAAGTTCACAAACTGGTTATAGCTATAGGATACGGCGATCAGACCATCGACGAAATCGTCATCACGCGTGGGATACTCGGTCGAGTTCACGCTGAGCGAGGCGGTCAGGAAAAATTGTTCCGTCAGCCGGCTGTTGGCGCTCGCGCCCCAACGCAGGGTCTTGGTGCCGTCACCGGTGCCGGAGTTGCCATAATCGTTGCTCAGGAAGATCTGGATGCTGGTCTTCTCCGTCGCGGCGAAGCTAAGGTTGGAATCGAAACCGAGATCGGAATCGTCACCGCCGCCGTCAATCTTGCGGGCGTTGTAACCAACGCGGACCTGACCGGTCAGCTTGGGCGAGAACTCGCCGCGAGCACCGATGTTGACGAAGTGGTCGGTGAAGTCGCGCGCCAGGCCATCCTGGGACGTGCTGCGGTAGCGATAACCAACGCTCCAATCGAGTTTCTCGGTGGCCTCGTAATAGACGTCAACCGGAAGGGCGAACACATCGCTATCCGTGTAGTTGGCGACATCGTACTCGGTGCTTACGTAGCTGGTGCCGAAGGCAACGGACGTCTTGCCCGTGGCCTCGAACTCGGCGGAAGCGCCGAGGTTGGTCACATTGCGGTGGACGATGTCTCCGGTGAGACGGATGTCATTGTCGTTCTGGGCAATTTGGGCGTACGAGCCGTTGAAATCGAACTTGGAGCCACCGGTGTTGGTGCTGGAACGAAATCCGACGTTGGAAAGCTCCGCGTCCTGCGCGCTGTTGTCGCTGTAACGGCGGATCTCCTCGCGATAGTAAGCATTGCCCGTGGTCGCGGTGCCTTTGCCAAAGACCAAGTCCACTCCGGGGGTGAAACTGATGATGGTGTCATCCTGCTCGTTCAAGGTGTCGAGATAGATGTTGTCGTCGAATTGGACGTTTACTCCGGCAGTAACGAAGAGCTCGGCGCCGTCACCGACCGCCATGAATGGCGCGGCTTTCGCGGTAATTGCAGCAAGGGCAGCAAGCGCTGCCAGACGTACGGTGTGTTTCATAAGTAAACCTTAATTGGCCCTTTGATGGTTGGTCGCGGTAAAACAGATGCAAAGCATTACCCTGTTCAAGACTATTGTTCTGGCGTGAGATCCTTATTCCGCTCTTGCGCCGGTATTTATCAAAAAATCGAGCAAGACTAAGCTTGTCAGCTAGCTCGACTTCAATGGGTTATATAACCCATTCGATGCGCAAATCCGGCCCGCGGGTTGGAGCAAAAATTTGCGCGGCCAAAGACAGAAAACCTTCTTAAGCGGACCGTGGTGGAACAGCTTTTTCCGCGATTCTCGCAAACCCGCTGCGATATGCGAAGGCAAACGCTGCCGCGGGTGGAAACCGCTCACCGCCTCACCAACGGCGCGAGCTGCTCCAAAAGTCTGTCGTTTTGAGCCGCGGTGCCGACCGTGACGCGCAGCCATTCGGGCAGGCCATAGCCGTTCACGGGCCGGGCGATCACACCGACGCGTTGCAAGCCACCGAACACCGCCATGCCGTCGCCCACTTTCACCAACTGGAAGTTCCCCCAGCCCGGCACGAATTCGAGGCCGAGCGACGCAAATCCTGCGGACAACTGGGCCAAGCCCGCTCGGTTTTGGCGCCGACAGTGCGCCACAAATGCCGTGTCGTCGATCGCCGCCACCGCGGCTGCTGCGGCGATGGCGTTCACATTGAACGGTTGGCGCGCTCGCTGGATGATGGCGATCAACTCGCTGGCGCCATAGCCATAACCGATACGCAACGCGGCCAGACCGTAGATTTTCGAAAACGTCCGCAGGCATACCACCTTTCGCCCTTCCGCGATAAGCGGGCGCAAATCCGGGGCCTGGTCAAGGTAGTCGGCGTAGGCCTCGTCCATCACGAGGATCACATGTGGCGGGAGGGCTCGCACGAGCGTCACGATCTCATCGGCGGTGTTGGCCACACCAACCGGGTTCGCCGGACTCGCCAGAAACAGCAGGCGGGTACGCGGCGTGACGGCGAGAAGCATTGCGTTCAAATCCTGTTTCAGACCCGCTCCAAGCGGTACCTCCACCGGCGTCGCCCCGAACATCAGGGTCACGAGCTTGTAGACCACAAAGGCGGAGCGATGCATGACGCACTCGAGGCCCGGCGCCAAAAACGCATGACCCAACAATTCCAACAGCTCGTTGGATCCGTTGCCGACGACCACTTGGTCCATGCCCAGATCGAGACGCGCCGACAGTTTTTGCCGGAGCGCATAATATCCTCCATCGGGATAGAGGTGGGCATCCCCCAGCGCACGCTGCGCCGCGGCCAGACCGAGCGGTGACGATCCATAGGGGTTCTCGTTCGACGCGAGCTTGATGATGCCCGCCGGGTCGAGTCCGAGCTCGCGGGCCACGGTCTCGATCGGCTTTCCCGGTTCATAAACCGGTTGCGTGAGGATCCCGGGGTTGGCCAGCTCGGCAAAAGTCATGGCGCAAAACGATGCGGGTTGTCCCGGCGGATCAATGCAAATTCAGCTCCGCACGCGACTGGGAACACGCACGCACTGCATGCCCGCCGCCGCCGCCGCCTCAAACCCCGGCCCCGCATCCTCAAAAACCAGGCATCGCTCCGGCGACACGCCCATTTTTTCCGCCGCGAGCAAGAACATGTCCGGCGCCGGCTTGCCATGGGCGACGTCCTCCGGCGTCACCACGATCGGGAACAAGTCGGCGAGGTGCATCAACTCGAGCGTTTTCTGGACCACGGGTTTCGGGCCTCCCGAAGCGACACTCAACGGGACCCGGCCCCGCAGGCCCCGCGCGAATTCCACCACGGGCTCGATGACCTTCATTTCCGCCTGCATTTCCAGAAACAACTCCTCCTTGTGATGGAAGACGAAATCCACGTCGATCGTGAGCCCGTAGTGCTCGGCAAACACCGCGGCCACCTTTCGGGTCGGCATGCCTCCCAGCGAATAGAAGAGTTCCTCGCTGAGCGTGCCCGCCAAACCCGCGCGCTGCATGGCCCGGTCCCATGCGCGATAGTGCAACGGCATCGTGTCCACCAGCGTGCCGTCGCAATCGAAGATGTAGCCGGCGAAGTCGCCGGACGGGATGTCGAGTTTCATGCGGAAGGGCGAGCGAAGCACCGCGCCCCGTCTGCGCCAAACCTTTTCGCGATCACGCCGGCCGCAGCCGGCGCTTCCACGCCAGCGCCACGGTCACGAGCCCGATCAGCGCCGGCACCTCGACCAGCGGACCGACCACCGCCGCGAAGGCCGCGCCCGACGCCAGACCGAACACGCCGACCGCCACGGCGATCGCCAGTTCGAAATTATTGCCCGCCGCCGTGAACGCCAGCGTGGCCGCGCGCGGATAATCGGCGCCGGCCCGCACGCTCATCCAGAACGTGGTGCCGAACATCAGCGCGAAATACACGAGCAGCGGCACCGCGATGCGCAGCACGTCGAGCGGGATGGCCAGCACCGTGTCTCCCTTGAGGCTGAACATCACGAAGATCGTGAACAGCAGGGCGCCCAGCGTGAACGGGCTGACGAACGGGATGAACTTGCCGTCATACCACGCAATCCCCGCGGGTCCTCGCCGGAGCGCAAGCCGCCCAAGCCAGCTGGCGAGAAACGGAATGCCGAGGTAGATGAACACGCTCTCCGCCACGCTGCCGATGGTGATGGCCGACAGGTCCAGCACGCCCAATTCCACTCCGACAAGCGGCGGCAGCACCTTGAGAAACAGCCACGCTAGCGGGGCGAAGCAAAGCACCTGGAACAACGCATTGAAGGCCACCAACCCGGCGCAGTATTCGCGGCTCCCCCCGGCGAGGTCGTTCCACACAATGACCATCGCAATACACCGCGCCAGTCCGATGAGCACAAGGCCGGCGAAATACTGCGGCTGGTCACGCAGAAAAATCACCGCCAGCACGAACATCAGCACCGGTCCGACCAGCCAATTTTGCACGAGCGACAGCCCCAGCACCTTGCGGTCGCGGAACACGTCGCCCAGCTCTTCGTAATGTACCTTCGCCAGCGGCGGATACATCATGAGGATGAGACCGAGCGCGATCGGGATGGACGTCGTGCCCACGCTCCAAGCCGTCAGCGCCTGTGGGATCGCCGGCAGGTAACGCCCGGCCAGCAGGCCCGCGGCCATGGCGAGGAAGATCCACAGCGTAAGGTAGCGATCGAGAAACGACAGCCGACGGACGAGGGATTCGGTCATGACAGTTCAGCTTCGACGGACCTTCAGGGCGTCGCGACGACCAGCCACATAGGCATCGAGCGTGCGACGGATCTCGTTCCGCACCCGGCGGAACACGGCGAGTTGTTCCTCCTCTGTGCCGGGGGCATGGGCGGGGTCCTCGAAGGGCCAGTGATGCCGGTTCACCTGCCCCGGATAAACCGGACAGGCCTGGTCGGCCTTGCCGCAGACGGTGATGACCGTCTCGATCGGCGTCTGGAGAAACTCGTTCATGGACTTCGAGCGATGCCTGGAGATGTCGATGCCGATTTCCTGCATCACCCGGATGGCGAGCGGATGCACGAAACCCGCGGGTTTCGAGCCCGCGCTGTGCACCTCGAACAGGTCGCCGGCGGCCGCGCGCAACAAACCTTCAGCGAGGTGGCTCCGGCAGGAGTTGCCCGTGCAAAGGATGAGGACGGCGGATTTGGAGGAGGTGCTCATAAACTCTCAGGTGCGACAGGCGCAGGCGGCCGGACCCCGGGCGAGTTGCGGAGTCAACTTTTTCAACCGGGCGAGGTCGCGCCGGAAAACGGGATTCTCCCGCGCACAATCCTGCAGGCAGGCCAGGTTGGCGCGCAGTTCGGGCGACGGCTTCGCCGGCAGGCCGTAGACCATCCACTTGCCCTCGCGTTCGCAGGTCACGAGCCCGCGTTCTCGCAGATAGCCGAGGTGCTTGGAAATCTTCACCTGCGGCTCGTCGAGCACCGCCTGGAAATGGCACACGCACAACGGCCCCTGCCCCAAAACGTGCAGCAGGCGCAGGCGGGTCAGGTCGCAGAGGCACTCGTAGATTTCGACCAATTCCATGCGGATTACATATTCCGTTGCAGGAATATGATTCAAGCCCGGAAAACTCCGTCACGCAATCGTCACTTCGGACCGTCGCACTCCGCACAGCACAGCTGCTGCCGGCGCTCGAAGCCGATCATCTGTCCCAGCCGGTCGAACTCGAAGCGACAGCAGGCCTGCAGCTTTTTCTTCAGCATCGCGCGGCCGCGCCGCACCCGGGATTTCACGGCGGTGAGCGAGAGGTCCAGCCGGAGCGCGATGCGCGCCAGCGGAAGATCCTCCAGCTCCGCGAGACGCACCGGCTCGCGATAGGCCGCGGGCAGCTCAACGAGGAAGCGTTTCATCGAGGTCAGCACCCGGGCGCGCAGGGCGGCCCGCTCGTCGGGACTTTCGCCGGTCAGCCCGGCCGGCAGCTCCTCCGTCGGCCGCCGCC
Organism: Verrucomicrobiota bacterium; assembly: GCA_023433275.1. Lineage (GTDB taxonomy): Bacteria > Verrucomicrobiota > Verrucomicrobiia > Opitutales > Opitutaceae > Lacunisphaera. Next base: position 129,626 of record JAEZDN010000165.1, on the reverse strand, counting down.
GCCGGTAATGGTCAATGATCGTGCCGCGTGCGATCTGGTAGAGCCAGGCCTCCAGGCGCGTGCCATCGCGCAGGGTGGCGCGCGAGCGATAGACCTTGAGCAGTGCCTCCTGCGTGAGGTCGTCCGCCGTCGCATCGTCGCGCACGCGGCGGCGGATGAAGGCCCGCAGCCGCGGCGCGAATTCCAGCACACCGGCGTCGAAATTCCGCGGGCGCCGGGTCGCGGGAGCGGTGGTAGCGGGCATGATATCGGTCATCGTTTAGACTGGAACTGTAGGGGCGGACCTTGTGTCAGCCCGCGAAGGGCGTGGACAAGCCACGCCCCTACAAAAGATTCAAAATACTCTGCGTTGGGCATGTTCAGGGTTTCCACGCGGTGATGATGGCCGAGACGATGTAGTCGGCAACCCTCGGATCAGTGCCCCACTGGGCGATGAACTTACGCGAGGCGCCCTTCTCCACGATGTCCACCCGCTGGAACCCGGCAGCGTTGAGCATCGCGCGCAGCTCGGTCACCAGCGTGGCGCCGCCGATGCAGGCCCCGATGAGCGGGAGCTGCGCACGGACGTCGTCGGGCAGCGGCTTCGTCGCGACCACATCGGAAATGGCGAGACGGCCGCCCGGCTTGAGCGCGCGGAAGGCCTCGGCGAACACGCGCGGCTTTTCCGGCGAGAGGTTCACCACGCAGTTCGAGATGATCAGGTCCACGCTCGCGTTGGCCATGGGCAGGGCTTCGATTTCGCCGAGGCGAAACTCGACGTTGGCGAAGCCGGCCTTGGCGGCGTTGCGGCGGGCCTTGGTGAGCATGGCGGACGTCATGTCCACGCCGATCACGCGGCCCGTGCCGGCGAGTTGGCGGGCGGCAAGCAGGGCGTCGAAGCCCGCGCCGCTGCCGAGGTCGAGCACGGTTTCGCCGGTCCGGATGCTCGCGATGGCGAGCGGGTTGCCGCAGCCCAGGCCAAGGTCGGCGCCGGCAGGCACGCTGGCAATTTCCTCCGCGCTGTAGCCGAGCAGCGCGGTGTAACTTTCCGACGTGGCGCAACAAACCTCGGACGCACCGGCGGGCCTGCAACCACAGCCGGCTTGGCCGGCGGCTTTGCTGTCCTCGTCCGCGCCGCAGCAGGCGGTCGCGTCGGCCTTTGGAGCGCCGCCGCAGCAAGCGGCGGATTCGCCCGAGTCAGCCTCGATCGCGATGGCGCCGTAGCGCTCGCGGACATATTCGCGGACGGTTTCGGTGGGGGAAGCGGGATTTTTCATGGGTGATTTGGATTCACCCAAGGCAGACGCACGACCCTGCCGGAGGACGCAGACTTTTTGCAGCGCGCTTGAGGCCCGATGAAGGCGTGGCCGACAGCAGGCCACATGGTCGCTGCGCTCCCATGCGGCTACTTACGGCGGGATTTGGAAATCCCGCCCTACAATCCGCGCCGCGATTGCGGCCAGTCAAAGACGGCCCTGCTCCCCACTCAGCGCCGGCCGCCGCGCATGAGGCGGCTCTTCGGCTTCTCGGGCGCGACCTGCGGCATGCCGCCGCCGTCGAAGATGCCCGAGTAGGTGTAGTTGAAGCCCTCGACCTTCTTCCACTCGATGCTCATGCCGATGAAGCGCTCGATGCTGCGCGCGTCGCGCCAGGTCTCCTCAGTCACGAGGGTGAAGGCGTCGCCCGTTTTCTGCGCGCGGCCGGTCCGGCCGATGCGATGCACGTAATCCTCCGGGTTCTCCGGGACGTCGAAGTTGATCACGTGCGACACGTCGGCGATGTCGAGGCCGCGCGCGGCGATGTCGGTCGCGACCAGCACCTCGTGTTTGCCGGATTTGAACCCCTTCAGGGCCTCTACTCGCTCCTGCTGGCTGCGGTCGGAATGCATCACGGCGCAGGTGTGCCCCGCCTGTTTGAGCCGGCTGGCCACGTAGTCGGCTCCGCTCTTCGTGCGCGAGAAAATGATGACGCTGTGATACTGCGTTTGCTCGAGCAGGTGCGCCAGTAGATCGAACTTTTGCGCCTGCACCACCGGGTAGAAGGCGTGCGTGATCGTTTCCGCGGTCGAACGCTCGCGCGCCACGGCGATCTTGAACGGATCCCGGAGCGCCCACGCGGCCAGTTGCTCGATCTCCGGCGGCAACGTTGCGGTGAAAAAGAGGGTCTGGCGGGACTTGGGTACCTTCGCGACGATGCGTTTGACGTCCGGCAGGAAACCCATGTCGAGCATGCGATCGACCTCGTCCAGCACGAGCGTCTGGATGTGATCGAGTCGGATCTCACCCTGTTCCATGAAGTCGAGCAAACGGCCGGGCGTCGCGACCAGGATGTCCATTCCCCGCGCGAGGTCATCGCGCTGTTTTCCATAACCCACGCCGCCATAAATCACGGTCGTGCGCAGGTCGGTGTACTTGGAATACTCCTTGAACGATTCCTCGACTTGCAGCGCCAACTCCCGGGTCGGCTCGAGCACCAGGCAGCGAATCGGCCCATGGGCACCCAGGCGTTGCAGGATGGGCAGCGAAAAAGCCGCCGTCTTGCCCGTGCCCGTTTGGGCCGAACCGATGACATCCTTGCCGGCCAGCACGACGGGGATCGCCTGCGTCTGGATAGGCGTCGGGTTTTCATAGCCCTTTTCCTGCACGGCGTACGCAATCCGGTCACCGAGCCCCAGCAAGGTAAACGCCGTGTCCATCTTGGGCACCTCCGGCAACGGTTTGGCCGCGGGCGCGGCGGCCCTCGCGGGCGCCGGCCGGGGCTGGGCGGCCCGCGCCGGTGCGCCCGTGGTGGGACGACCCCCGGACGCTGGACTCTTCCTCTCCTGTCGCTGGCGGCCGTCGCGTCCGGCCGGGCGACCCGATTTTGCGGCCGGGGCGGGCCTGGCCGCTTCGGCGCTCTTACCGCCGGGCTTGAACGTCTGGGTTAACTTGGAGAGGAGCTTGCGAAACATGAAAGGAAGTCGTGCTTATCACGGCGCCTGCCCGCTATTGCAACTCCGCAAAAACACCCCGACCGAGACTACTTGAGCTCGTCCCGGATTTCCTCGAGCAGGGCGAGCGACAGGGACTGGTCACCGACCAAGCCGATGCGTATCTTGAAGCTGGTCAGGCGGTCGCTGATTTTCTCGAGCTTGATATCCACCCGCTTGTCCAGCGCCGTGCGATGCACGAGGTGGGCATCCACGCCGCTCTTCCGCTCCTCGATGCGCGCAAAGGCCTGCCGTTTGAGCACGGTTTGCGCGGCGCGGTAAACCGCGTCGAGGTCATGCTCCATGGTGGTGGACAATTCGCCCCGCACGTAAGCCACGGCGCCGGCGCCCACGGCGCCCGCGGCGACGACCACGCATCCGCTCAGCCACGGCAGCATCGCGAGGGTGACCGCGCTCGCCGCCCAGCGAATTCGACGCGATGCACGGCAGGAAATATTCTCGTTATTCATAAGACCGTTGACCCGGAGCGTGGGGTTTTGTGCGGGAAAAGCCCGAAACTAAGCTGCCCCGCCCGTGCCATCAAGCACCTCGTTCAAAGTCTTGCGCAACTGCGCAAGCCCATACGGTTTCGGCAACACGGCCTTGAAGCCGTGCGCCTGATGGTTGGCCATGACCGGATCGCGGGAATATCCGCTCGAAACGATCGCGCGCACGCCGGGGTCAAGCCGCAGGAGATGCTCCATGGCCTCGCGCCCCCCCATGCCGCCCGGGACCGTCAAATCCATGAGAACCGCCTCGTACCGGCGGCCGGTTTCCAATGCCTCGCGGTACTTGCGCAATGCCTCGGCACCATCCGCGGCCGTTTCGCAATCGAATCCCAGCCGGTCCATGAAAATGGCCGCCATGCCGCGGATGGCCTCCTCGTCGTCCATGAAAAGCACGCGCGACCTTCCCGCCGGCTGCTTGGCTTCCGGCCCGGCGCCGGCCTTCAGGCCGACCGGTCCGCCTGCGGGCAGCCAGAGGCGGAAGACCGTGCCCTTGCCTGGCTCGGATTCTGCCACGATGTGCCCGTCGTGCTTGCGAATGATCGAGTACACCGTGGCCAGCCCGAGCCCGCTGCCCTGGGTCTTCGTGGTGAAGTACGGGTCGAATATCTTGACCAGATGCTCGCGCGCAATGCCCACCCCATTGTCGGCCACCGCCAGCCGCACGTAACGCCCGGCCGCGAGTGGAGGCCCGCCGGGGGTCGCGCCGTCCAATTCGGTGTTTTCCGCCGTGATCGTGACCACCCCGCCCGCCGGCATCGCCTGGACGGCGTTGATCACCAAATTCTGCACCACCTGCCCCAACTGCCCCTTGTCCGCGTTCACGGGCCAGAGATCCGGCGCGATATTGAACTCCGCCCGCGCCTTGGCGCCATGCAGGGCAAACGCGCTCGATTCCTTGAGCACATCGGGCAGGTCGACCGACGCTTTCAGCGGCTCCCCACCCTTGGCGAAAGTCAGCAGCTGCAGTGTGAGGTCCCGCGCCCGCAACGTCGCCCGCCGCGCGTCGGCCAGCCGGCGGCTGATCGCGCTGTCCGCATCGGTGTCCGCCTCCGCCAGCGTCACGTTGCCGAGCACCACCGTGAGGATGTTGTTGAAATCATGCGCGATGCCGCCGGCGAGGATGCCCACTGCCTCGAGCTTCGACGCGCGCGCCATCTCGGCTTCCAATTGCCGCCGGTCCGTGATGTCCGCCACGAACCCCTCATAATACAGCAGGCGTCCCTGGGCGTCACGCACCTCGCGGGCGTTCTCGGAAATCCAGATCGTGCGGCCATCCCTCGCCACCACCTCCGACTCGAAATCGCTCACCTGGCCCGCGCGGCCAAACGCCGCCCTGAACTCATCCCGCCGGCCGGGTCGCACGTACAGGGACTGGGCCGCATGTTGCTCGGCCCACGCGATCATTTCCTCCGGCCGGGCAAACCCAAACATGCGCGCCAGGGCCGGGTTGATCGTGAGAAAGACACCTTCCGGACTCGAGCGGTAGATGCCGCCGGCGGCACGCTCGAACAATTCGCGATAACGTGCCTCGCTCTCCCGCAACCGGCGCTCGGCCGCCAGCTTCTCCGTGATGTCGACGAGCACGCTTTGGGTGCGGCCGAAACTGGGCCGGCCCTCCTCCTCCAGCATTTGCCAGTGGAAGGCGATGGTCCGCCGCTCGCCATCCAGGCGCTTCAGGTCAAATTCGCCGGTGGCCGTCAGGATCCCGTGCCATAGCCGCACGGCATTGTCACACCGCACCCGGATCAGGCTTTCCGTGTAGACGTCCTTCAGCCGCGCCACGAGCTCCCCTTTGGATTTCGCCCCGAGCAACCTCAGCGTCGACTGGTTCACATCGACGAGCGGGGCCTTCGCCAGCATCACCTCGCGCTCGGCGGGATGCGCCTCGAAATGCGCCGCCAGGTCGGCGACCCCGCGGGCGCGCAGCTCCTTGAACCATTCCCGCAATCCCGAATAGTCGAACTCCACGACCGCCAGCGGTGCCTGCTCGAACAAGAGGCGGTAACGCTCCTCGCTCTGCCGCAGGGCAAGTTCCGCCTTTTTCTGCGACGTCACGTCGGTGAAAACCAGGCGCACATTGGCGAGGTCGGCCCGCCCGCCGCGGCGGGTCACCTGCCAGTTCAAGAGCAAGTGCGCCACCTCCCCCTCGTTCAATTGATAAACCTTATCGAGCGTGAGGTGGTCCACTCCGTCCCAAATGGCCGCGAGTTCCTCGATGAAAGTTTCAAGCGTCTGCGCCGTCGCCACTTCGTCCAACCGCCGGTTGAGATCCTCGATTGTCTGGAATCCGTTGCGGGAAAGGGCCAGGCGGTTGGCCGCCACCACCCGCTTGAGCTGGTGCAACTCGCGCACCCTTTTCTCGCCGGCGTCACGCAGGTGCGCGCGCAGGTCCGTGATCCCTGCCGCGCGAAAACCCGCGAGCACGGATTCCAGCGCCGTGTAGTCCTCGATGAGGATGGGGGCCGGGGCGAGGTCGAAATATTCGCGCTGGCGCTGCTCGGAAAGCTCCAGTTCGCGGGTGCGCCGTTCCACCAGGGACTGGAGCCGTCGATTCGTCAGCACCGCGCCGGCCGCCACGATCAATGCGGCGGCGAGCCCCCACAACAGCCACGGTGCAATTGCCTGCAACCGCTCGCCCGCGGCGGCCGGAGGCTCATAGAGCATCCCCTCGAGCCGCGCCAGGTCGCCCTGGCCATCATAACCGCGGATGATCTCCCCCATGCGATTCCACCGGCCCGGATTGATGTGGCCGAGTTCCACCAGGTCCGCGTTGATGAGCAGGCTCATCTGGTTCGCCTCGTACTTCATCGCCTCCCCGTCGGATTCCGGCCGGCGGGAAACCGCGGCGTCAACCGGATAGCGTTCCAGGATCAGGGCGATGACCTCGTCGGGGTGCTGCAGCGCATACTGCCAGCCGCGCACGATGGCCCGCCGCATGCCCGCCAGCCGCCGGGGATCCCGCGTGGCGACGGTCTCGCTGGTGAAGACGCAATCGCCATAGAAATCCACGCCGTAGTCCTGGGGCCGCATCACGCGCACCGGCGTGCCCGCCTTCTTCATGGCATGCGGCAGATCGATCACGAATCCGCTCATCGCGTCGGCCGTGCCATCAACCAGCTCATTGTCGCGCCAGTGGTTCGGCACAATCTTGATCCGGTCAAAGCCGACGCCCTCGCGCTCGAGCATGAGCCGAACCTCCGACTGGAGCGAGGTCTGGTCCATGGCCACCCGCTTGCCGATCAGGTCGTGCGGCGTGTTGAGATTCGCTTCAGCCAGGGTCACGAGCACCTGCGGGGAATGTTGCATGATCGCCGCGACCACCACGACCGGATCGCCGCTCAGGCGACTCCCGATCAACTGCGGACCCTGGGCGATGCCGAATTCCGCCCGGCCGGACAACACCTCCGCGATTGAGGAACGGTACACGGCGGATGTCGCCCGCACCTCGACCTCCAGGCCCTCCTCCCGGAAGTAACCCTGCTCCATCGCCGCATACACGCCCGCAAACTGGAATTGGTGCGAATACGGCAACTGCAGGACCACCCGCTCCAACCCTTCGCCCTCGGCGCCGATGGCACCTGTCCCGATAACCCATGACAGCAGTCCGAAAACGAGGTGTCTAAGGTGGGAACCCAATGTCATGTCATGTCGCAACGACGCGTAGCCCAAGGATTGGTACGAGCGCCACGGGTGATGTCGAGGCACAAAGCCCCGCCGGCACAGGACCGGCCATGCCATGGCGGCACACGGAGAACACGATGGCCAGGCCGGCTGTCGTCCCCAACGTATCCGCCTTCCCCAACCCACCACCCGCCATGATCCTGCCAATCTATTGGGTCGATGCATTCACCAGGAAGACTTTCGCCGGCAACCCGGCCGCCGTGGTGCCGGCCGAGGCCTGGCTGCCCAGCCCGCTCATGCAGCGCATCGCCTTCGAAAACGGCCTGGCCGAGACGGCGTTCTTCGTGAAAACCGGCGAGAGCCGCTTTGGGCTCCGCTGGTTCACTCCCGGCGCCGAGGTGGACCTGTGCGGCCATGCAACGGTCGCGACGGCCTTCGTGCTGTTCACGCAGCTGGGATTCGCGGGGGAGCGCATCACCTTCGATTCGCGCTCGGGGCCGCTGCACGTCTGCCGCCTGCCTGACGGAAAAATCGAACTCGATTTCCCGTCGCGCCCGGCCGTGGCGATGGCGACGCCACCCGCCCTGCTCAAGGGCCTCGGCGCCACGCCCGCCCACTACGCAGAGGCCCAGGCGAACCTCGCCGTGTTCAATACCGCCGCGGAAGTGCGCGCGCTGCAGCCCGACTTCGCGGCGTTGGCCAACCTTGAGCAATACGGCACCATCGTCACCGCACCGGGCGACGGCGAGGGCTGCGATTTCGTATCCCGTTTTTTCGCCCCGCGGGTCGGCGTGCCCGAGGATCCTGTCACCGGTTCCGCGCACTGCATGCTCACGCCCTACTGGGCGCAGCGCCTCGGCAAACCGAAACTCCATGCCCGCCAGCTCTCCGCCCGCGGGGGCGAGCTCTGGTGTGAACTCGTTGGCGACCGCGTGAAGATCGCCGGCCACGCCGTGCTTTACCTCAGGGGAACGATCGAGGTCTGAGTTAATCCGAATGGGATGCATACATCCGGGCGGTTGGCGCGTAAGGGATGCATATGCGCAAACTGCTGACCTCTCTCCTTCCCCTGGCCTTGCTCGGCCTCAGCGCCGCGTCCGCCCAGCCGCACCCGCCCGGCGGGCAGTCCGCCACCGCCCGGTTTTCGCTTTCGGCCGACAGCGACCTCACGCGCGCCGGCAATTCCGCCGGCGACGTCCGCGTCAGCGCCTTCGCGGCGACCTGGCGCTCGTCCGCGACCCTTTCACCCGAGACCCGCCTTACCTTCGGTCTCAACTGGGAGCGCTTCGACTTCGACCGACCCCCAACTCTCGGGGTGCCCGACACCCTGCAGGAAGTTGCCATCGTGCTAGGTGCCGGCCATCGGCTCAGCGAAAACTGGCTGCTCACCGGCCAACTCCGCCCCGGGCTCTACGGCGATTCCGAGGGCGACGATGCTGATGCCTTCAACGCCCCGATGCTTCTGCTCGCGACCTGGGTGCGGCGCCCCGAACTCGCCTGGGCCTTCGGTCTGCGCGCCGACTGGTTTTCCGAACGCACGGTGATCCCATTCGTCGGCGTGAACTGGAAGTTCGCCCCCGGTTGGGAATTCTCCCTCGGCATGCCCCGCGCCGGACTCAGCTACGCGGCCACGCCCGCGCTGAAGCTCACGCTCGGCGTCTCCGTGCAGGGAGGCAACTTCCACGTCGGCCGAGATCCGCGCCCGGCCTCGCTTTCCATCGGGCCGCGCCTCGACGACACCATACTCGACTACCACGAGATCCGCGTCGGCCTCGCCGGCGACTGGAAGCTGACCAAATCCTTCGCGCTCATCGCCGAGGCCGGCGTGATCACCGACCAAAAATTCGATTACTTCGACCGCGGCGTGACGCTGGACGGCGGCGGCAACGGTTTCCTCACCCTCGGTCTGAGCGGGCGTTTCTAGGTCACAAGGGAGCCCTGCGTGGCTTGGGTCCGCCCTCTCCTGACGCGGGCTGATTGCCCGCCCAACCCCGATTGCGTATCCCAAGCGGCTTCTGCGCAGGCCGCTATGGTTTCGCGGAGCTTCGAAAAGTGTCATGGTCACAGTTTATCTTGGCAATCAACTGTACTGGATTCAATCTATGCCGGCTGCGGCTACTGCGTCGAACGCTGTTCCGGTATAGTCCGCGGTAACTCCTCCACGCCATGATTGAAACCCTTACCCCGCCCAAGCCCGCCGTCCCGGCCCGTGCCATCACGCCTGGCGCGTCCCGCCCGCTCTATGTCGAGCTGGCGGATTCCCTCCAAGCCCTTATCGAACAAGGCACGCTCCGTCCCGGCCACCGCGTGCCGTCGGTGCGCATCATGTCGCGCCAGCGGGACGTCAGCATCGCGACCGTGCTCCAGGCGTACACCGTGCTGGAGAATCGCGGCTTCCTGGAGGCACGGCCTCAATCGGGCTACTATGTGCGCCCGCGCCCGCCGAGCCTCGCTCCGGAACCGCGCATGGCGAAGCCGATGGCCAAGCCCTCCTACGTTGGCGTCAACGACCTCACGGCCGAGGTCATGGACTACGCGCAACACACCGACTACATTCCCTTCGGCTCCGCCTGCCCGCACCACAGCCTCTTTCCCACGAAGAAACTTGCGCGCATCCTCGGCTCGGTGGCCCGCCGCGATCCGGCGCTGCTGGTGCGGTCCAGCCTCAATCGCGGCTACGAGCCGCTGGCCCGCGAGATTGCCCGCCGCTACCTGCAGGCCGGCGTTCCGCTCGCCCATGACGAACTCGTCGTGTCCACGGGCTGCACCGAGGCCCTGAACCTCTGCCTGCGCGCCGTGACCAAGCCCGGCGACACCGTCGCCATCGAGACTCCCGCTTACTTCGGTTTTTTGGAAATCATCCAGAGCCTCAACCTGCGCGCGTTGGAAATCCCCACGTCGCCCCGCGAGGGCATCTGCCTCGATGCCCTCCGCACCGCCATCAAGCAAAACGACATCAAGGCGATCATGGTGATGCCCGGGCTGCACAACCCGCTCGGTTCCGTCATGCCCGATGAAAAAAAGCAGGGCCTGTACGAGCTTCTCTGCGAGCATGACCTGCCCGCGATCGAGGATGACATCTACGGCGACACGCATTTCGGGGACATCCGTCCGAAGCCGCTCAAGGCCTGGGACAAGGATGGCCGAGTCATGCTCTGCTCCTCGTTCGGCAAGACGCTCGCCCCCGGATTCCACGTCGGCTGGACGGCCCCCGGCCGGTATCTGGAGCGGGTGCGGCGGCTCAAGTTCACCAATACCATGGGCACCCCCCTGGTGCTTCAAAAAGCCCTCGCCGAATTCCTCCGCGACGGCGGTCATGATCACCACCTGCGTTCGCTCCGGCGCGCGTATAATCAGCACCTGCACCTCTTCGCGCAGGGCATGCAGAAGTATTTTCCCGAAGGCACCCGCTACAGCCGCCCCCAGGGCGGAAACTTCATCTGGGTGGAACTTCCGGCCAAGGTCGACACGCTGCGGCTGCGGAAGGACGCGCTCAACAAGCGGATCAACATCGCCCCGGGTTGCCTCTTCACGGTCAAGGACCGCTACAAGAACTGCCTGCGCATGAGCTGCAGCGTGCCCTGGTCCGACACCATCGATGCCGCGCTGAAGACGCTCGGCGATCTTATCAAGCAGCAGCTGTGAAGTTGGGCGGTCTTCGACCAGCCTCTCTTCTCGCGGCCGGAATCTCGCGCCCGTTTTTCGCCCTTCGCACACCACGAACCCACGCGTTCTGTCATCCTGAACACAATGAAGGATCCAGAAGATAGCCGCACCGACCATGATTCTGGATTCCTCGCTGATCTCAGGATGACACCCGAATCCTCCCACATGATTCATTTCATACTTCTGTTCTCCGAACCCCGTCGTCGGTCCTCCGCTTTCTGACCCTCCATCCTCGGCCAACTGTCCTCGGTCCTCTGATTTCCCCCATGCGCACCGTATCGATCCTCATCTTCGACGACGTCGAGGTCCTCGACTTCGCCGGACCATTCGAGGTGTTCTCGGTCACGCGGGAGCTCGACGGTGAAAAGCTGTTCAACGTCCACACCGTCGGCCTCACACCGGGCACGGTCCGCGCCCGCAACGGCCTGAAGGTCGTGCCCGAACACACGCTGGAATCCGTGCCCCAACCACAGCTGCTCATTGTCCCCGGCGGCCAGGGCACGCGCACCCTGCTCAAGCAGGCGAGCGTGATCGATTGGATCCGGCGCAAGTCGGCGAAGGCCGAGCTGGTGGCCTCCGTCTGCACGGGCTCGCTCCTCCTGGCCAAGGCCGGGCTCCTCGCCGCTTCGCCCGCGACCACGCATTTCCAATGTTTTGATCTGCTCCGTGAGATCGAACCCACCGCCACCGTGCGCGAGGATGTCCGCTTTACCGAGCACGACCGCATCCTGACCGCCGCAGGCATTTCAGCCGGGATTGATCTGTCGTTGCACATCGTCGCCCGCCTGCACGGCGTTGAAACCGCGCAGCGCACCGCGGCCTACATGGAATACCACTGGACCAACGACGGCGGCGCGCGGCGCTGAGCCCTCCATCGTTCCCGTTTTCGTATTCCTAATCGCTCTCTCGATTCAGAACCGCCCGCCTTTCAAACCGAGATTAAGAGAACGATTAAGAGTAAGAGAAAGATTCCATCACCGTCGTCCTATACCGATCTCCGCCCTCTGGCCTCCGTCTTCCGTTTTCCGTCTTCCGATGTCCGCCCAGCCCTCCCGCACCGCCCTCATCGCCGGCTTCGCCGCGATCTACATCATCTGGGGTTCGACCTACCTCGGCATCCGCATCGCCGTGGAATCCATGCCGGCCTTCCTCATGGCCAGCACGCGATTCATCGTCGCCGGCGGCATCGTGGCGGCGTTCATCGCGCTCACGCGCGGCTTCAAGGCCACGGGCAAACAGTGGCGCGACAATGCCATCGTGGGTGGTTTTCTCTGCCTCGGCGGGAACGGCCTGGTGTCCTGGGCCGAGGAAAAGGTGCCCTCCGGCATCGCCACGCTCGTCATCTCCGCCGGCCCGGTGTTCATTGTGCTCATGGACTGGGCGGTCCACGCCAGGGCCAGGGACGGCAAACGCGGCAGCCGGCCCAACGCGCTGACCTTTGCCGGGCTCGGCCTCGGGTTTGTCGGGCTGGCGATCCTCGTCGGACCCGATGTGCTCGCCACGGGCGTGGGCGGGCTCGACCCGTGGCGTTTGCTCGGCCTGCTCGGCGCGACTTTTTTCTGGGGCGTCGGCATGATGATCATGCGCTACGTGCGCGATCCCGCCGAGCCGTTCACCGCCTCGGGCATCCAGATGATCTGCGGCAGCGGCTGGCTGCTGCTCGCGAGCCTCGCGACGGGTGAACTCGGCCGCTTTGACCCGTCACTGGTCACGGGCCGCTCCGTGATCGCGTGGGCCTACCTGGTGGTCTTCGGTTCGCTGATCGGCTTCAGCACCTTTACCTGGCTGATGAAGCACAGCACGCCCGCCAAGGTGTCCACCTACGCCTACGTGAATCCCGTCGTCGCCGTCTTCCTCGGCTGGTTCGTGCTCAACGAGACGGTTTCACCGCGCATTTTTGTCGCCGCCGCGATCATCATCGCCGGCGTGGCGTTGATCACCATCGCCAAGAACAAGAAGACGCTGACGATCGCCCCGCGCCAGGCCGTCGCCGCAATCCCCTCCGCGCCATCCTCGCAGAAGGCGACGTGAGCAACGACTTTCGCAGCTGTGCATTTCTTGTCCAAGCCGCTGCGCCGGCTGACGGAAGCGGAATATCCGGTTGCGGGAAACACTCGCGTCAGTATTCATCCTGCTGTCTTCCACGCCATGAAACGCCTCGTCTGGCTCCTCATCGCCGTCGTTTGCACCGCCCTCGCGCAGGTGCAGCCGGTCGTCGTGGCCGCCGCCCAGGACGAGGCGTGCTGCTGCACCGGCGAAGCCGCGGGCGCCTGCGGGATGCCCGATTGCGCGCCCGCCCCCGCGGCACCGTCCTGTGCCCAAGGCCTGCCGACGGTCGCCGCCCAGCGCAGCGAGGCGCGCAAACCGGCCCCTTCCGCCAAGGCCCGTTACGAGATTTTTCGCGTCGGTTTTGATTCCCGTCCGGCCGGCGTGCCGGCGGGTCGCGTGTCCCTCCGGGGAACGCCTGCTGCGAGTGTGCCCCTGTTCAAGGCGCATTGCAGCCTCCTGATCTGAGTCCGGGGTGAAGTGTGCCCGCACGTCGCCGTGCGGTGCGTTGCCGTCGTATGCCCGCGCGTCTCTGCATGCCGGGTAAGATTTCCTGCCTCACTCCGTCTCCCTCCGTATCGTCATGAAAACTTTCTTCTCCCTTCTCACCTTCGCCTTCGCCGCGCTCTTCGTCACCGCGGCCGAATCCGGCCACGACCACGCCCCGGTTTACCAGTGCCCGATGCACCCGTGGATCAAGTCGGACAAAGCCGACGCCCGTTGCACCATCTGCGGCATGGCGCTCGTCGCCGTGGCCGCGCCCAGGAACGGCGCCGCCATCGAGCCGCTCGATCCCAACCTCGTCACGCTTACGCCCGCCCAGGCCACGGTCACGGGCATCCAAACCGCGCCGGTCGTGCGCGGTCCGCTCATGCGCACGTTGCGCGTGAACGGCGTGATCGACGACGACGAGACGCGCCACCGCATCCTCGCCGCCCGCGTGCCCGGCCGCATCGAGAAGCTCCACATAAACTACGTCGGCGCCGAGGTGCGCGAGGGCGAGCCGCTTGTCACCATCTACAGCCCTGAGATGCTCACCGCGCAACGCACCTACGTGGAGCGCCTGCGCGCGGGCACTACGGCGTTCACCGTTTCCGAGCGATCCGCCGCCCGCGAGCGGCTGCTCGAACTCGGCCTCACCAACGAGGAAATCCGCATCCTCGAGGCCGTCATGGAGCCGACCGCCATGGTCACCGTCCGCGCCCCGATGTCGGGCACGGTCGTGTCGCGCGCCGTTTACGAAGGCCAGTATGTGGAGACCAACGACCGGTTGTTCGAGATCGGGGACTTCTCGCGCATGTGGTTCGTGTTCGACATCTATGAGGCCGACCTCGCGTGGGTCCGGCCGGGCCAGACCGTCGAGATCGCCCTCACCTCGCTGCCGGGCCAGCTGCTCACCGCACCCGTGGATTTCATCGATCCCAACCTCAACGAAACCACCCGCACGGCCCGCGCGCGCGTCGTGCTCGCCAACACCGACCGACGGCTCCTGCACCGGCAGACCGGCATCGCCTCGGTGCGGCTCGACGCCCCCGACCTGCTCCTCGTGCCGCGCAGCGCGGTGCTCCGCCACAGCGGCAGCCCGGTTGTGTTCGTGGACCGCGGCGATCACGCCTACGCCGCCACGCGCATCCGTATCGGGCGCATCGGCGACACCACCGCCGAGGTGCTCGGCGGTCTCGCCGAGGGCGACAAGGTCGTGACACAGGGCGGACTCATCCTCGACGGCCAGGCCCAACTGGCCCACGCCGCGGTCGGCGGCACCCACGATCACGGGGAATCCGCTCCGGCCAAGGTGGCCGCCGGCGAACCGAAACACGATCCTGCCGCCTATGCGCTGCTCAAGGACCTGGCGTTCGCCGCCGCCGACGCTTCCGCGGTGCTCGCGGCCGACGACCTGCCCGGCTACCAGAAACAGCTGCCCCCGCTGCGCGCTGCGCTTCAGGCTTATCTCGCGGGTTTCGCCCCCGCCGCTCGCGGCCCGCTCGCGAAATTCAAGGACTCGCTCGCTGACGGCCCCGACCTCGGCGCGGCCCGCCGCGCGTTCGAACCCTTTAGCACTGCACTCGTGGACCTCGTTCGCGCGGAACACGTTCACCACCGCGAGCCCGGCCTGCACGCCTTCGAGTGCCCGATGACCCCCGTGCTCGGCACCGGCCGCTGGCTCTCGCGCGGCACCGAACTTCGCAATCCGTTCTTCGGCTCGGAAATGCTCGAATGCGGCGAGGAACTCGATGCCGCCCCGGCGAAGCCGGAAACCAAGGAAAGCAAAGGTGGTCACGACGGTCACGGCGACACGACTTCGTTGCCGGCCGGCCATCCGCCGCTGAATGTCGCCACGTACCTGCTCGCCATGAACCGTCCCGCGCTCGCCGGCAAGAATGGCGGCTGCTGCGCCGGTCACACAGCTGAACAGGCCGCCGGCTGCGCCCACGCCTCAACCGGAGTCGCGCCATGATCAACCGTCTCATCCACTGGTCGCTGCACAACCGGTTCATCGTGATCGCGGCGTTCCTCGCGCTCTGCGCGTGGGGCGTGTTCGCGCTGAACCGCGTGCCGATCGACGCCATTCCTGACCTCTCCGAAAACCAGGTCATCGTCTATGCCGACTGGCCCGGCCGCTCCCCGCAGGAAGTCGAGGACCAGATCACCTACCCGCTCAGCGTGTCGTTGCAGGGCCTCGCCGGCGTGAAATCCGTGCGCGCCACCTCGATGTTCGGCTTCTCGTTTCTCACCGTCATCTTCGAGGACAAGACCGACACCTACTTCGCCCGCACGCGCGTGCTCGAACGGCTCAACTCGCTCGGTGACGTGCTGCCCGAGGGCGTCACCGCGCGCCTCGGACCCGACGCCACCGGCCTGGGCTGGGTTTACCAATACTACCTCAAGGACGAGTCCGGCACGCACGACCTCGGATCGCTCCGGGCGCTACAGGACACGTTCGTCCGCTACCAGCTCGCCGCCGTGCCCGGCGTGGCCGAGGTCGCCAGCCTGGGCGGCTTCGTGCGCCAGTGGCAGGTCGAGGTATCGGCGCTCAAGCTCAAGCAATACGGCGTCACGCTCGGCGAGGTGATGGATGCCGTCGCCGCCAGCAACCGCAACATCGGCGGCAAGACCATCGAGGAAAACGGCGCCGAATACGTCGTGCGCGGCCTCGGTCTCGTGCAGGGCGCGGCCGACCTCGAATCCATCGCGCTCCAACCGCGCGACGGCACGCCGCTCTTCCTGCGCGACGTCGCCACCGTGAGCATCGGCGGCGATTTCCGTCGCGGCACGCTCGACGTCAACGGCCGCGAGGTCGTCGGCGGCATCGTCGTCATGCGTTACGGTGAAAACGCCTGGCAGGTCATCCAGGACGTGAAGGCGCGCCTCGCCAGTCTGGCCGCCGGCCTGCCGGAGGGCGTGAGCGTCGTGTCGTTCTACGACCGCAGCGACCTCATCGGCCGCGCCATCGCCACACTCAAGGGTGCGCTGATCGAGGAAATCGTGCTCGTGACACTGATGCACGTATTCTTCCTCTGGCACTTCCGGAGCATCCTGATCGTCACCATCCCGCTGCCCGCCTCCATTCTGGTTTCATTCATCCTGATGGACCAGTTCGGGATTCCCTCGCACATCATGTCGCTCACGGGCATCGCCATCGCCATCGGCGTGCTGGTGGACGCCGGCATCGTGATGACGGAAAACGTCATCCGACAATGCGAGCGGGCGCTGGAGGAGAAAAGATTTAAGGCGGGGTCTCCGAACCCCGCCGCAGGCGGGCAACAGACAGAAGCGGGGTCCGGGAATCCCGCCCCCCAGCTCACCGCGAAGGAAATCTTCGATATCACCCTCGGCGCGTGCCAGCAGATCGGTCGGCCGATGTTCTTCTCGATCATCGTCGTTGTGCTGGCCTTTGTGCCGGTGTTCATGCTCGGCGGGCAGGCGGGCAAGCTCTTCCACCCGCTCGCGTGGACCAAGGTCTTCGCCATTCTCGGCGCGCTGCTGCTGGCGGTGACCGTGGTGCCCGTGCTCTGCACGCTGTTCGTGCGCGGGCCCTTCAAGCCCGAGGAGGAAAACTGGCTCATGAAGTTCCTGCTCCGGCTCTACGATCCGCTGCTCAACTTCGCGCTGCGTCGCCAGCGCACGGTGCTCGCGCTCGCCGGCGCGCTGCTCGTGTTCTGCGTGGTGCTCGCCTGGGGCCTGCCGCGCTTCGTCAACGACCGGCTGCCCGACTCAATTGCTCGCCACACGGACGGCTTCGGCACCGAGTTCATGCCGACGCTCGAGGAAGGTTCGCTCCTCTTCATGCCCGTCCTGCTGCCCGCGACCTCGCTCAGCGAGGTGAAACGCATCATGGCCTGGCAGGACCGCGTGATCAGTGAGCATCCCGCGGTCGCCTCCGCCGCCGGCAAGCTCGGCCGCGCCGACACCGCCACCGACCCCGCGCCGGTGGAGATGATCGAAACCACGATCATGCTGAAGCCCGAACGTGAGTGGCCCGAGGGCACGACCAAGGCCTCCATCATCGCCGACCTCTCTGAAAAACTCATGAACGTGCCCGGCTATGTGCCCGGCTTCCTCCAGCCCATCGAGAACCGCGTGCTCATGACCAGCACGGGCATCCGCGCCCAGCTCGGCATCAAGCTCTTTGGCGACGACCTCGATGCGCTCCAGCGCAAGGCCTTCGAGATCGAGCGCGTCGTCAACCGCGTGCAGGGCGCGACCGGCGTCGCGCCGTCGCGCGTGCAGGGCAAACCCTACCTGGAGATCGCCGTGCGCCGGGAGGATCTCGCCCGCTACGGCCTCAGCGTGAAACAGGTCTATGACTACGTCGAAGCCGGTCTCGGCGGCGCCACCGTCGGCACCACGTTGAAGGGCCGCGAGCGCTGGCCCCTGCAGGTGCGCCTCGAGCAGGCGGACCGCGGCGACATTGACCGCCTCGGCGAGCTCCCGCTCACCACTCCCTCCGGCGCGCTGATCCAGCTCCACCAGGTCGCCGACATCAAGCGCGTGGTCGGCCCCAACGAGATCGCCTCGGAAAACGGCCGCCTGCGCGTCTTCGTGCAGGCCAACGTCACGGGCCGCGACCTCGGCGGCTTCGTCAACGACGTGAAGCGCCGCGTGACCGACGAAGTGAAACTCGAGCCGGGCATGGCGATCGAATACGCCGGCGAATACGAGCAGCAGCTCCGCACCAACCGCACGATGATGTTCATTTTCCCCCTCGTGCTGGCCGTGTGCTTCGCGGTGCTGTTCTTCACGTTCCGCTCGGCGGCCGAGGCCGCGCACGTCCTTCTCGCCGTGCCGTTCGCCCTCACGGGCGGCGTGCTCCTCCAGTGGGCCATGGGCTTCAACTTCAGCACGGCGGTCTGGGTCGGCTACATCGCGCTTTTCGGCACCGCCATCCAGACCGGCGTCGTCATGGTTGTCTATCTTGAGGAAGCCGTCGCCCGCGCCAAGGAGCGCCTCGGCCGGGAACTCAACCACGACGAACTGCTCGCCGCCGTGAAGGAGGGCGCCCGTCTCCGCCTGCGCCCGAAGGTCATGACCATCGCCACCACGGTCGCCTCGCTGCTGCCCATCCTGTGGAGTTCGCAGACCGGCGCCGAGGTCATGAAACCCCTCGCCGCGCCCGTCGTCGGCGGCAGCCTCTCCAGCCTGCTGCACATTCTCGTCGTCACGCCGGTCATCTTCGCGTGGCTGCGCGAACGGGGCCTGACAAAGCCCGCCGCCTGAGCCAGCCTGCCGCCATGGCCCGCCGTCCCGACCAGCTCGCCGCCGAACTCAATGCGCGCCGGAACTCCTTCAAGGCGTTCCTCGCGGCGCGCGTCGGCAGCGAGGCCGAGGCGGAGGACATTCTCCAAACCGGCCTGCTCAAGGCGCTCCAACGCGCCGGCGAACTGCAGGACGACGCCAAGCTCACCGCTTGGTTCTACCAGTTGTTGCGCAACGCCGTCGTGGACCATTATCGCGCCCGCGGCTCGGTCCGCCGTCGCCATGACGCGCTGGGCGAGATGATCGCCGCCCTCGGCGACGACATTGACGCCGCGCCGACAGGCTGGGAGCCGCAGCTCTGCGAATGCCTCGCCGGCGTGGTGGACACGCTCAAGCCCCAGCACTCCGAATTGCTCCGCCGCGTGGATCTCAACGGCGAATCCGTGCAGGAGGCCGCCAAGGCGCTGCGAATCACCGCGAACAACGCGAGCGTCACCCTGCACCGCGCCCGCAAGGACCTCCGCGCCCGGCTCGAAACTTTCTGCGGCGATTGCGCCGACGGCGCCTGCCTTGACTGCGACTGCGCCGAGCGAGACGATGCCTGAAAGGAATGCCGGCTGGCTTGGATGCTGGTGCGGGTCGTTGCCCCGCGACACCCTGGGCGGCAACCACGCGAAGCGATGCGATCAAAGCCGCGGGTGTAAGAAACCGCCGCCAGCTCCGTCCCCCCGGTGAGCACCAAATCCATGAAACACTCTCCCGCCACTCCCGCCCACTCCGGCCAGGGCCATCATCATCATCATGGCCACGCTGCGTCCGCCGGCGCCGGTCACATGCCCGCACCGAACGAACCCGTTTACATGGGCCTGCCGCACGAGCGTTACCTGCGTCCGAAGCTCTATGTCGCCGCCGCGCTGACACTAGCCGTGCTGTTCCTCGCCATGGGCGAAATGGTCGCACCCGGCCTCGTCCACGGAATCACGCCGTTCATGAGCGGCTGGCTGCAGTTCCTGCTCACCACGCCGGTCTTCTTCTGGGCCGGCGCGCCGTTCATCCGCCGCTGGTGGAAATCCATCCGCGAGCGCGACACGAACATGTTCACCCTCACCGTGACCGGCACGGGCGCAGCGTATTTATACAGCACGGCGGCCATGCTGTTCTGGGAGCGCTTTCCGGCGGGATACCAGACGCACCACGGCGTGCCGCTTTATTTCGAGGCCACGGCGTTCATCACGACCATCGTGCTCCTCGGCCAGATCCTCGAGCAGCGCGCCCACGCCCGCACCGACGCGGCCATCCGCGCCCTCATGGATCTCGCACCGAAGATCGCGCACCGCATAGAGGCCGACGGCTCCGAAACGGACGTGCCGGTCGATTCCATCCAACCCGGCGACCGGCTCCGGGTGCGCCCCGGCGAAAATCTGCCCGTGGACGGCGTGCTCACCGCCGGCACGGCCGAGATCGACGAATCCATGCTCACCGGCGAACCGCTGCCCGTCACCAAGGATCCCGGCGACAAAGTCAGCGCCGGCACACTGAACACGACCGGCTCCTTCGTCTATCGCGCCGAGCGCGTCGGCGCCGACACCCTGCTTGCGCAGATCGTCGAGCTCGTGCGGCAGGCCACGGACAGTGAAGCCCCCATCGCGCGCCTGGCCGACCGCGTGTCCGCGTGGTTCACGCCGGGGGTGCTCGTCATCGCCGCCGTCACGTTTTTCGCGTGGGGAATTTTCGCCCCGCACCAGGGCTGGCTCTACGGTCTGCTCAATGCCGTGGCCGTGCTCATCATCGCCTGCCCCTGCGCGCTCGGTCTCGCCACGCCGGTCTCGCTTGTCACCGGCATCGGCCGCGGCGCGCAGGCCGGCGTGCTCGTGAAGGACGCCGCCGCGCTCGAGGCGCTGGCCGGCGCCGGCACGCTGCTCATCGACAAGACCGGCACGCTCACGCTCGGTCGCCCACAGGTCACCTTCGTCCAGCCGTCGGGGGGCTTCGCCGAAACCGAGGTGCTGCGCCTCGCCGCCTCCGCCGAGGCCGGCAGCGAGCATCCGCTCGCCCGCGCCATCGTCGCCGCGGCGCAGGCCCGCGGACTGACGCCGCTCCCGGCGCATGAGTTCTCCGCCGAACCCGGCGTGGGCGTCAGCGCCGTGATCGGCGAGCGCCGCGTGGTGCTCAGCCGCGCGCCCGCCGGTCACGATCTGCCCGGTCACCCGACCGCGACCCTCGTGAGCATGACGGTGGACGGCAAAGAGGCGGGGGTGATCGCCCTGGCCGATGCGCTCAAATCCGGCACGGCCGCGGCCATCACCGAACTGCAGCGTCTCGGGCTGCGCGTCGTCATGGTCTCAGGCGACCGTCTGGCTTCCGCCCGCGCCGTGGCGGAGCAGCTTGGCCTGGACGGCTATCACGCCGAGGTCACACCGGCGCGCAAGCTGGAGCTGGTGCGCGAGCATCAGGCGCGCGGAGAACGCGTCGTGTTCGCCGGCGACGGCCTGAACGACGCCCCGGCCCTCGCCGCGGCCGACGTGGGCATTGCCATGGGCACGGGCACCGACGTGGCCATGCACAGCGCCGGCCTCGTGCTGGTGAAAGGCGACCTCGCCGCACTCGTGCGCGCCCTGCACCTGAGCCGGGGCGTGATGCGCAACGTCCGGCAGAATCTTTTCTGGGCCTTCGCGTACAACACCGCCGGCCTGCCCCTGGCGGCAGGCGCTCTGTTTCCGTTCACCGGCTGGCTGCTCAGCCCCATGTTTGCCGGCGCAGCGATGAGCCTCAGCTCCATCTCGGTGGTAAGCAATGCGCTGCGTTTAAGGCGACTCAAACTGTGAGGCGATTTCACGGAACCCGCGCCGAGCACCCGCAGTCCAAGCCACCATCATGAACCACCGTATTTTCCGCACCCTCGTGCTTGCCACTAGCTTGGGCTTCCTCGTCGGTTGTCAGAGCGTTGACAGCCGCATCCGGGAGAAACCCGAGGTGTACGCAGGCCTGGACCTCGAAACGCAGGAGAAAATCCGGCAAGGCATCATCGACCTCGGGTACACCCCCGACATGGTTTACCTCGCCTTGGGCGAGCCCAACCAAAAGCGCGAATCACGGACCGAGAACGGCCGCACGCTCACCTGGATCTATAACACCTATTACGATCGCTACGACGGTTCGCGGATGGTTGGCTACCATCGCCGGGTTTATTATGACCCGCTGCTCCGGAGCTACCGCGTGCACTATCGCCCCGCCTTCGCGGACACCTACCGCGAGGAGGTCGAGGAACGCATCCGCATCGTCTTCAGGGACGGTCGCGCCACGGTGATTGAACAGGCCAAGGACTGACGCCCGCGATCACTTCCGCGCGAACGGCGAGTGCGTCTCGCGCTTCAGTTCGCGAGTCATCAGCGCCATCAGCGCATCCATTGGCTTCTTGCCTTGGTAAAGGATAGCGCGGACCTCACCCAGGATCGGCGCAATAATTCCCCGGTGGAGGCAGAGGTCGTACAGCGCCTGCGTGGTGCGATAGCCCTCGACCACGGTCTTTCTTCCCGCGAGCAGATCGGCGACCGTGCTGCCGGCGCCAATGCTTTCGCCGAACTGGCGATTCCGGCTCCATTCCCCATGGCAGGTCGCGACGAGGTCCCCGAAGCCACTCAACCCGTAGAAGGTTTCCCGTTTCGCGCCGAGCGTCTCCCCGACCCGCACCATTTCCGCGAGCGATCGGGTTATCAGCGAAGCCTTCGCGTTGTCGCCAAGTTTCAACCCATCGCAAAGGCCCGCGCCGATCGCGTAGATGTTCTTGAGGCATGCGCCGTATTCCGCGCCGGCCAGGTCGTCACTGGTGTAGATGCGAAGGGTGGACCCGCTCATGGCGGCCTGCACTCGTTCCACAAAGGGATTCGAGGTGGCCACCGCCAGCACCACCGCTGCGGGCAAGCCTTGGGCCACCTCGGCTGCATTGGTCGGGCCGGTCAGGGTGGCCACATTCAAACCGGGAAAGGACTGCGCGATCACTTCGCTGGGCCGGAGATGGGTGTCCAAATCGAGCCCTTTCACGAGGCTGATCAACAGTTCCAGGCGCCCGGTGCCCCCCAATTCCTGGCGCATCCTCTCGCTCCACTCGCGAAGGGCGTGCGACGGGCTCGCAATCAACGCCACCTCCGCCTCCAACAGGGCGGCGCGCAGGTCCGATGTCACGACGAGCGAATCGGGCAACCGGACTCCCGGCAGATAATCGCGATTTTCCCGCGCCAGCTGCATGGTGACCGCATGCTCCGGCCGCCGCGTGACCAGCGCCGCCTGCTGACCGCGCCGCGCAAGATGCGCCGCCACGGCCGTGCCCCACGCTCCCGCCCCAATGACGGTGAATCTGAGTGGGCGCGGCTCCGACATGACAACGATCAGGTTTTCAGAAAGCCGGGAATTTTCTCGCCGGCCACCATAGCCTCAAAGGACTCACGCACATTGACGAGCTCGAACCGGCTGCCCGACACCAACACCTCGGCGGCCTGGGCGCGCGTGTTGTAGCGGCTGGACATGGTGTAGCCATAGGCGCCCGCGCTCATGAAAGCGACCAGTTCTCCCTCCCCCACCGCCTGCAGCGTTCGGTCCTTGGCGAAGCAATCGCCCGATTCGCAAATCGGGCCGACGATGTCGGCGGTCAGCGCCGGGCGGGTGGTATCACGGGTGAGCGGGACGATCTCGTGATAAGCCTCGTACATGGCGGGGCGCACGAGGTCGTTCATGGCCGCATCCACCACGAGGAAGTTCTTGTTTGCCCCCCGCTTCAGATACTCGACCCGGGCCAGCAGGACTCCGGCGTTGCCGACCAGGAAGCGGCCGGGCTCCAGCAGGATCTTCAAGCCCAGCGGGGCGAGCAACGGCTTGAGGGTCGCGCCATATGCTTCCGGCGTGAGCGGGCGCTCGCCCTCGGGCTTCCCGTCCCACCAAGCCTGGCTGCCGCTGGCGAGTGCGTCCTGGTAAATGATGCCAATGCCGCCACCGATGCTGAAGTAGGTGATGCCGTAGCGCGCCTTGAGTTCCGCCACGAAGGGCACGACCTTTTGCACCGCCTCGGCAAAGGGCGTGATCGACGTGAGCTGCGAACCGATGTGCATCTGCACGCCCTTGAGTTCCAGGTGAGGAAACTTGGACGCAGCCTCGTAGGCGGCGGCGGCGTTCTTCAGCGGAATGCCGAACTTGTTGTCGCTCTTGCCCGTCGTGATCTTTGCGTGGGTCTTGGCGTCCACATCCGGATTGATGCGAATCGCAATGGGCGCCTTGCGGCCCAGTTGTCCCGCCACGTGATTGATGCGGGCTAGCTCCGGCTCGCTTTCGACGTGGAAGCCGAAGACCCCGGTTTCCAGGGCGAGGCGAATCTCCGCCTCGGATTTGCCAACGCCGGCAAAGACGCTGCGACTGGCATCTCCTCCCGCGGCGACGACGCGGCGCAACTCCCCGCTGCTCACGAGGTCGAACGCGGCGCCGAGATTCGCAAAATGCCGGAGGATCGCCAGGTTGGAGTTGGCCTTCATCGCATAGCAGATCTGCACATCCAGGCCCGCCAGGCTGCCCGCCAGGCGCCCATAATTGTCGGCGATCGTCTTCGCGCTGTAAACGTAGGTGGGCGTGCCGTGAAGTTGGGCGACGGCGGCGAGGTCAACGGACTCGCAATGCAGTTTTTGTCCGGCGTAGTGAAAGTGGTGCATCGTGGTTGGGTAAAGGCAGCGTGAAAGGTGTCGAGATAGAGATAAACGATTTGAACGGAAGCGCTATTTTGGCGGAGCTGATCGCCCCCCGATGCCCCCGACCCTCCGGCGCCTGCTCAATCATCTGCCGCTGCCTATTGGCGGGCGGGTGCAGTATGTGCGCTCGAGCTGGCACAAGCCGACTCCCTTCGACCAGTGGCGCAGCCAGCCACCCTTCCGCCCGCTGAACACGCTTCGGGCTGATCATTTCGGCCGGAGCCTGCGCCGGCGGCGCTTGGGCCGCGCCGCGTGGCGCTGGTCCGTGGTTCTGGCCGTTCTCTGGGTCGCGGCCGAAAGCTTGCGGGCCCTCGCGCTCACCTGAGGCGGCGGTGGTGGGAATTGACGCCGGCTTTGCCGGCGGTTGCATCGGGGCATGACCCAAGCCCCCACCCGTGCCGCGACCGGCTCACGGCTGCACCGTTTCCTCAACCTCGTCGAACGCGCCGGCAATGCGCTGCCTCATCCCGCGACGCTGTTCGCCGGGCTGGCCGCATTGGTCGTGGTGCTCTCCTGGATCTTTCATCGCTTGGGCGTCGACGTGACGAATCCCGCCACCGGCAAGACCATTGAGGTGGTCAACCTGCTTTCAACCGCCGGCCTGCAGCGGATCATTGTCGAGCTGCCCCGCAACTTTCTGGCATATCCGCCGCTGGGCATCTCCCTCACCTGCATGCTCGGCATCGGGATAGCCGAATACACCGGTCTCATGGGGGCCGTGCTCCGGCTCTTTGTCCTGAAATCTCCCGCGCGACTCATCACGCCGATGGTCGTGTTCCTGGGTGTGATGTCCAACGCCGGCAGCGAAGTCGGCTATGTCCTGCTCATCCCCCTCGCTGCCGCGCTGTACCATGCACTCGGCCGCCACCCGCTCCTCGGCCTGGCCGCCGCGTTTGCCGGCGTGTCGGGCGGCTACAGCGCGAACCTAATCGTCGGTTCCGTGGATGTGTTGCTGGCCGGGCTGACCGAGGCCGCCGCGCACATCGTGGATCCCAGCTATGCGGTGGATGCCTTCGCGAACTGGTATTTCATGGGCATCTCGACCTTTCTGATCACGGCCATCGGTGCATGGGTTACGGAGAAAATAGTGGCGCCACGCCTCGGCGATTATCGCGGCGACGCGAAGCGGGAGGAACTGAATCCCCTCTCCGTGCCGGAGAAGCAGGGGCTCTGGGCGGCCCTGGCCACGGTGCTGGCCATCACAGCCATCGTACTCTGGGGCACCCTCGCGCCGAACGGATTCCTGGTGGATCCGAAGGACCCGTCGTTCCTGGAGTCCTATTTTATCCGGGGGCTGATCTTCTTCATTTTCATCTACGGCTTGTTGCCAGGTATCGCCTATGGCGTCGCGGCCGGCACGTTGAGGAGCGACCATGACGTCATGCAAGGCATGACCGTGACGATGAAATCCATGGCGTCTTTCGTGGTGTTGGCGTTCTTTGCCGCGCAGTTCATCTTCTATTTCAATTGGACTAACCTGGGGATCATCACCGCCGTGCGCGGCGCCGAGTTCATCCAGCACCTCGGGCTGGAGAACATGCCGCTGCCCCTGATGCTCGCGCTCGTGCTGTTTGCGGCGACGGTCAACATCCTGATCTCGAGCGCCTCGGCCAAGTGGGCCCTGCTCGCCCCCGTTTTCGTGCCGATGTTCATGCTGCTGGGATATTCCCCCGAAATGGTGCAGGGCGCCTTCCGCGTGGGGGACAGCTGCACCAACATCATCACGCCCCTGATGAGTTATTTCCCGCTGATTCTGACCTTTGCCCAGAAGTACGACGCGCGGACGGGCATCGGCACGCTCATCGCCACGATGATGCCGTACTCGCTTTTCTTCCTGATCGGCTGGATCCTCTTGCTCATGATCTGGATCGGCGCCGGGTTGCCGATGGGCCCGGGCGCGCCGCTCTTTCTGGCCCGCTAACCGGATGTCACATTTCAACGATTATTACCCGTGGATCTCCGCAGGAGCGATCATCTGGGGTCTGCTGGATGTATTTTTCGGCTACCGGATCTTCAAGGTCACGCTCGCCGTTGTCGGTGGGTTGATCGGACTTGGGGCGGCGCATGCCCTGACTGAAGCACTCGGCTCCGCGCCGGCGGTAACCACCGCCTTGCTGGTCGTCGGCGCCATGCTGGGGGCCGCCCTGGCCTTTCTCCTCTACCTCGCCGCAGTCTTTGTCGCGGGCTTCGGCTTCGGGGCCACCCTGGCGCTGCTCCTCCTCGCAAGCCAGCACCAGATTGTCGCCCTCGTCGCGGGAATTGTCCTCGGCGTTGTCGGCGGGTTCCTCGCCGTGAAGGCGCAGCGCATTCTCATCGTGCTTTCGACCTCGTTGCTCGGATCTTTCCGCGCCGTGGTGGCGCTGACCTATTTTACCGGGGGAATCGACTGGCTGTATTATTTTCGGTCACCCAACCAGATGCCCGCCCTGCTGGAGGGCAACGGGTGGATTTTCCCCTCGGTGCTCGGCGTCGCCGCCGTCGGCGTCGTGACCCAACTCGAACTCGGCGGCAGGAAGGCGGCGGGCAAAGCCAAGGCAGAGTAGTTCTTGCCGGCCCCCCTTCAATCCGCACATTCCCCTCCATGAAGAAGCTGTTCGCTCCCCTGCTGCTGTCGTTTGTCGTCCTCCTCCTGGCAGGTTGCGCCAGCCACATCGAGGCCACCACGGCCGGCCTGCAGGCCGACCTCCTGAAGATCCAACGGGCGGGGAACGGTGACCTCCTGGTGACGTGGCGGGTGCGCAACCCCAATGTAGTGTCGTATGTGCTGACCAAGAACTCGCTGAAACTCAGCCTCGATGGCATCGCCATAGGGACCCTGGAAGGGCAGCAACGCTTCGGCATCCCCAGCATGAACGAAATGGAACAGAACGGCGTGCTGCCCGCGCCCAGCGGCGCGGCGGCGGAGGCCGTGACCCGCGCACTTCAACGGGGGTCGGCGAATTACACGCTGAATGCGACTCTGTGGCTGTTGATCGTCGACGACGACGTGGAGCGGTTCAACCTCTCTGGTTCCGGGTCGGTGCCCGTCGTCGCGAAATAAAAAGGCCCCGGCGGTATGCCGGAGCCTCGAATCGAATGCGGCGGGGCGATCAGGCCGCCATCCGGGACGCGACCGGCACCCGCGGACGAGCGGCCGCGACCGCGGCCAGGCGAATCGGGCGGGCCCGCGTCAGGGGACGCGGCACGGTGCTGTACTGCACGACGGTCCAGGCCACGAGGCCGGTGCTGAAGAGGATGGCGGTGAAATCGGCGGCGTCGAAGGGACGACCGCTCGCATGAGACGCGATGCCCAGGAGGGTCGCGGTGAGAACGGAGATCAGAGCGGTTTTCATGGAATTCATGTTGATGTCATGAAAACCCGGCACCGGCGCAAAAGTTGCAGACTTTCGCAAATTCGCCGGCGACCCCGGATTAGGCCCCCATGGGACAACCACTAATCGGAGTTCGCAATCCGAGCGCTTCGATCGAAAAGGCGCCCATCGTGCGCCTCGGAAATCCCCGCGCCGCGAATCAACCCGCGCCCCCGGCGGAATTCGAAGCGGGCTTCAGGCTGGTGCGGAAGAGCGCGCCGACGTAATCGCGATTCATGCGCGCGATGAAATCGTGCGAGATGAGTTTCGGGCACGCGGCGGAACACTCGTACTGGTTGGTGCAGTTGCCAAACCCGAGCTCGTCCATCCGGGCGACCATGTTCAGCACGCGGGTATCGCGCTCCGGCTGGCCCTGCGGCAGGAGTCCGAGCTGCGAGACCTTGGCGGAAACGAAGAGCATGGCGGACGCGTTCTTGCAGACCGCGACACAGGCCCCGCAGCCGATGCACGAGGCGGCGTCCATGGCGAGATCGGCCACCGGCTTCGGCACCGGAATCGCGTTGGCATCGCCGCAGGCGCCGGTCCGCACACTGATGAATCCGCCGGCCTGCTGGATCTTGTCAAAGGCGCTGCGATCCGAGATGAGATCCTTGATGATCGGGAACGGCGCGGCGCGGAACGGCTCGATCGTGATCGTGGCGCCGTCCTCAAAACTGCGCATGTAGGTCTGGCAGCTGGCGATGCCGCGGTGCGGCCCGTGCGGCTTGCCGTCGATGACGAGGGAACAGGTGCCGCAGATGCCCTCGCGGCAATCGTGGGCGAAGGCGATCGGGTCCTCACCACGCCGTTCGAGACCATCATTCACCACGTCGAGCATCTCGAGCAGCGACATGTTGGGGTTGAGGTTCTCCGCCTTGTACTCGACGAACTTGCCGGGCTGCCCGGCGCCGGCCTGGCGCCAGACGCGGAGGGTGACGGAGATGAGCTTGGCGGAGGGGGAAGGCGCAACCATGGGGAGGGAAGAAGTAGTGAGTAGTGGGTAGCGAGTAGATGAATCGGCGGCGAGTTGAAGGCGGCTTTGGCGAAAGGCTCGCTACTCGCCACCCACTACTCGCTACTTCCAGATTATTTGTACGAGCGAACGCTCATCTTCGTGAATTCGTAGTTGAGGGGCTCGACGTTGCGGAGCGGCTCCTTGCCCTCGCCCTGGTATTCCCAGGCCGCGACGTGACCGAACTTTTCGTCATCGCGTTTGCACTCGCCGTCCGGGTGCTGGTACTCCTCGCGGAAGTGGCCGCCGCAGCTTTCCTCGCGCGTGAGCGCGTCGCGGCACAGGAGCTCGCCGAGTTCGATGAAATCGGCCACGCGACCGGCGCGCTCGAGCGCCTGGTTCATGTTGTCGGCGGAACCGGGCACATTGACGTTGGCCCAGAACTCCTCGCGGAGCGCGGGGATTTCCCGGAGGGCCTGCTGCAGGCCTTCCTTCGTCCGGGCCATGCCGCAATATTTCCACATGATCTGGCCGAGCTTCTTGTGATAGTAGTTCACCGGCTCCCGGCCCTTGTTGGCCATCAGGCGCCGCACCATGGACGCGACATTCGCCTCGGCGTCCTTGAACTCGGCCCGCTCGGTGGACGGCTTGTTGTTCGGTTTCTGGCCCGCGAGGTAGTCGCCGATCGTGTAGGGAATGACAAAGTAGCCATCCGCGAGGCCCTGCATGAGCGCGGAGGCGCCGAGCCGGTTCGCGCCGTGGTCGGAGAAGTTTGCCTCCCCGAGCACGAAGAGGCCGGGGATGTTGGACATCAGGTTGTAGTCCACCCAAAGGCCGCCCATCGTGTAGTGCACCGCCGGGAAGATGCGCATCGGCGTGCGGTACGCGTTCTCGTTGGTGATCTCGTGATAGATGTCGAACAGGTTGCCGTAGCGCTCGCGCACGGCGGGCTCACCGAGCCGCTTGATGGCATCGGCGAAATCAAGATAAACTCCGAGGCCGGTCTCACCAACTCCGCGACCCTCATCGCACATGCGCATCGCGGCGCGCGAGGACACATCGCGCGGGGCGAGATTGCCGAAGCTCGGATAGATGCGCTCGAGATAATAGTCGCGGTCCGCCTCCGGAATATCGGCGGGGTTCTTCTTCACGTCCTCCTTCCGCTTCGGCACCCAGATGCGGCCGTCATTGCGGAGCGACTCGGACATCAGGGTCAGCTTGGACTGGTAGTCGCCGGAAACGGGAATGCAGGTCGGGTGAATCTGCGTGTAACAGGGATTCGCCATGCATGCACCGCGCTTGTAGGCGCGCCAGATGGCGGTGGCGTTGGAGCCGCGCGCGTAGGTCGAGAGATTGAACACATTGCCGTATCCGCCGGTGGCGAGGATCACGGCGTCCCCGGAATGACGGTGCAGTTGTCCGGTGACGAGATCGCGCGTGATGACCCCCTTGGCGTGGCCGTCGACCAGCACGAGATCCACCATCTCATGCTGCGTGATCAGCTCGATGGCACCCGCGCCGACCATCTTGGAAAGGGCGGAATAGGCGCCGAGGAGCAGCTGCTGTCCGGTCTGCCCGCGGGCGTAGAATGTCCGCGACACCTGCGCGCCGCCGAAGGACCGGTTGGCCAGGAGGCCGCCGTACTCGCGCGCGAAGGGCACGCCCTGCGCGACGCACTGGTCGATGATGTTCACCGACACCTCGGCGAGGCGATGGACGTTGGCCTCGCGGGCCCGGTAGTCCCCACCCTTCAGCGTATCGTAGAAAAGCCGGTGCACGCTGTCGCCGTCGTTCTGATAGTTCTTGGCGGCATTGATGCCTCCCTGGGCGGCGATCGAGTGGGCGCGGCGGGGGCTGTCGTGAAAGACGATGCACTTCACGCGATAACCGAGCTCGGCGAGCGTGGCCGCGGCGGAGGAACCCGCGAGGCCCGCGCCGATGACGACGACCTCGTATTTTCGCTTGTTCGCGGGATTGACGAGCTTGATGCCCGCCTTGTGGTTGCGCCACTTGTCAGCGAGGGGGCCGGCCGGGATTTTGGAGTCGAGATTGGCCATGGGCGGGAAAGGTTAGCGTTGGGCGACCGAAACCGCGGCGGTGGTGCCGGCGGCGGGTTTCACGATGCCGGCCAGAATCGCGCCGGGAATCGCCAGGTTGCCGAGAAAGTACGCCAGGCAGAAAAGCGCCACCACGCGGCGAAGGCCGGCGGACCAGCGATGGTTGCGGAAGCCCGCGGTCTGGAACATGGAGTCCATCCCGTGCAACAAATGGAGTGTCAGCAGCCCGATCGCGACAATGTAGAATATCGAAACCACCGGGCTGGCGAAGCCGAGATAGACCATGCTGTACACGTCGTGCACGCGCTGCCCCGACGCGACGACCGGGAATCCCAGGAGATGAAATTCACCCGCCATGGTGTATTCGGGCAGCGCGGTCTTGAAGTGCTCCGTCTGGGCGGCGCCCACGGTGAAATGGGCCAGGTGATAGATGAGGAAGGCGAGGACAACGAGGCCGGTTTGCTTCATGTACCGGGAGGCAAACGCCGCCTGCAGCCATTTGTTGACGCCATAGGACTCGGGGCCCCGCGCGGCCCGATTCTCGATCGCCAGCGCCACCGCCGCCCAGATGTGGATGCCCACGCAGGCCAGCAGGAACAGTCTCACCACCCAAAGCACGGGCCCCAGCGACTGCAGGAAATGCGCGTAACCGTTGATTTTGTCGGGATGGGCAAAGATCTGGAGATTGCCGACCAGGTGACCCGTGACGAAACCGACGAGCACCAAGCCCGTGAGGGCCATGAGAAATTTCCTGCCAATCGAAGAGCGAAAGAGCGCGCCGAATTGATTCATCGCATGAAGGTTTGGGGAAGGCGGGGGAACCGGGCCAGACCGGTAACTAACCGCAGGCTGCTGACGTTGTAAAGGAACGCGCCCGAGCCAACCCCAATATTAGTGAACCTAAATCGGGGAAGAAGCGCACCGCAGCGGAATCACGGGCGGTCACCGCGATTGCGCGCGCGGGCCGCATGCAGAAGTACGCGCTCCTCTCCCAACAGCACGGCCTCGGGCACCCGGTGCAAACGGGCTTCGCTCTCCCCGGCGCGGCCAGCCGAGGCGAGCACGATGCCCGCGGCGAGGGCATAGCGGGGATCATTCATCGCCTCGGGCACCAAACCATCGATGACCGCGGCGGCTTCCGTCACGCGCTGTTCCTTCCAAAGGGCGAGGGCATGCGCCACCCGCGCTCCGGGATCGAGCGGCTGCTGTTGGATGTATCCGGCGGTTTCCGTCGCGTTCGGGACGCGCCGACGCCCAAGGAGGTGCCCGATGATCGCGCTTTCGACCTGCACCGTCAGTTCGCCGGGCATCGCGAGCCTCCATTCCACATAAACCTGCCAGAGTTGCTCGGTGTTCTCCTGCTCCAGCGCCAGGGAAATGAGTTGCCGCCACGCCCAGGTTTCCCGCGGTGTCAGGCGCGCGATGGTAAGGAGGACCATGCGTTGCTCGGCCCGCCAGCCCCACAACTCGGCGAGACGGAGCAATGCCCTCATGCCCGCCATCGAATTTTTTCCCGCCTCCACCGCAGACGCCCAGCCCGGGCGCAAGCCCCCGGTCCGCGGTCCGGCGTGGTGGGCCTGGGCCCGGAACGCCTGCTGCACCACCTCCGCGGGAACCGGGCCCCACGCGCCCGCGAGTAGCAATACGCGCAGCCGGTCCCAATCGCGCACCCGGATCGCGAACTCGGCATGCGCGGTCCTCAACAATGGGTTCCCGGCCAACCGCGCCGGGAGCGTGTCGATCCATTGCAGCGCCGTTTCCGTTTGGCCGTTCAGCGACATCCAGTTTGCGAGGCTCACCACGTCTTCCGCTTCGGGGGCGGGCTGTTCCATGGCGAACTGCACCAGTCGCTCGATGGGATCATCCTGACTGGGCATGGCCAGCAATGGGCCGCGAGCCGGGGTCAGCGCGGCCGCGAGGTCGCGCAGCGCGGTGTCGCGCCCGGCAGCCGGCCCGGGCCAGCGCCGGGCCACGTCGCCCAGCAGCTCCGCGACGGCGCGCATCCTCACCCGATCATTGCGCGCCAGTTCCACCAAGGCCGCACGCGCCATGGGCGCCTTCGGGCCATGGGGATCCGTCAAACGCACCGTGGCCAGATTCAGCTGCACCCGCTTGTCGTCGGGCTCCAGTTGGGCGAGTTGCGCCAGGCTTTGCTCGTGCGCGGCCGCGTCCCTCTCCAACAACGCGAGTCCGGCCCGCAGGCGGTGGTACTCGCTCGTGAGGGGGTTGGATCCAGCAAGCCTGTCCAGGACTTCGCGCGCCGTCTGGCGGTCTCCGAATTGCACGGCCGCCTTCGCCAGCCCGAGCTGTCCGTCAGCGTTCGTAGGATCCAACTCCACGGCCTCGCGCCAAATCGCAACCGACTCGACTTGACCGGCGCGTTGGTAAAATGCGGCCAGCCGACGACGAACTTCAGCATCACGGGCATGGAGCCGGTTCAATTGCTCGAGAATCAACATCGTCGTGCGGTAGTCGCCCGCCGTTTCGGCTTCGGTCGCGCGGGCCATGTCCCTCTTGTAACGCCATTTATGGATTGCTGGTCGCCCGACGACGTATCCCAAGGCGAGTATCACAATCACCCCCAACGCGATCAGGAGGTAGCGCCTCGCCTGTCGGGCTTGATTAATCCGAAACGGCGGCTCGGTGCGGCGATCGTCGAGCATGGGTTAAAACGAAGAATGTTTACCCTTTTGGCTGGAAAGTCACCCAGAACACCGTAGGGTTAACTCCCTAGATGAACGTTTCTGGACTCCAAGGGAATATTTTTCGGCGTTTCCGCTCACTCGGGTGGAAGCCCGTCGTATGCGCCGTTCTTTTTCAAGCGGCGAATATGACGGCCCAGACGGCGGTTACCGGGATCACGTATGGCTCCCTCGTGGACGCATCCAACACGAGTTCGGGTGGCATCACTTATCTGAATCGTGATCGCGAGGTGAGCACGGTTACCACGAGTTCAGGCGGCTATCAGTTTTCCGGGCCGCTGGCCGACAATGTCTTCTTCCGCCGGAACACGGATTCAAACCGGAATGGTTGGACCAACCAGTCCAGCGACAACCCGAACAACGCCACCATCATTTACCAGGTCGATGGCTCCGACCGCAGCTATGGTGAGTACGAGTCGTCGCTCGAGCAGATGTTCCTGGACAGCAATCTCTACAGCGGCATCCGCAACCCCTTCGGCAACGGCGCCGGCACCGCCACCAACAGCAACATCGAGCGCATCGATTTTTATTTTTCGGGCGGTTACACCGTTCAGGCCAATGATGCGCTGGTGTTCTTCGATGTGGAGAACATCGGCAACTTCGGTGACGGGTTCCGCATCGCCGCCTACACGGGCGTTGGGACCGTCAATGGTTTCAGCAACGCGCCGACGGTGTACGCCAACACCGGCCTGCTGGTCGCGCCGGATTCCTTCGGCGGCCCCATCGACAATCCGCAGGGCAGTGATTCGGGCGATTACAACCGCGCGACCTTCACCAGTGGGAACTCCCTGTCGGGCACGGCGACGAGTATCGCTTCCGCGGGCGAGCTCCAGCTTGTCGGCATTTTGATCCGCTTTGCGGACCTGGGCATCACCGCCGGCACCAAGATCTACGGGTACTCGCTGATGGCCGGCGATACCGCTCCGACCAACGCGGCCAGCCTGGTGAACTGGAACAACGCCACCTACTACCCGACCGACACCGACCCCGCGGGTTACGGCAACATGGACTTCATGGGCTTCGGCGCGCAGATCTCGCGGCCCGTGCCCGAACCGTCCACCTACGGCGCAATCTTCGTCGCCGCCGGCTCGGCGTTGCTGGGCTGGCGCCGCTGGCGGCGCCGCGTCACCGCGCCAGCGGCTTGAGCAGCGCGAACTTCCCGCTCGCGGCGGGCTGGATGAACTTGCGGCGGAATAGAGCCACCCGTGCCCCCGGCCCAAGGGCGCCCGCGAGCAGTTCCGCCAGGCCTTCCGGGGCGAGTTCGTCCGCCACGTATTGGAACTCCCACCGATTTTCGGAAACCTGGACCAGGCTCCAGTGCCAGCACGAGAAGTTTTCCGGCAGCACCGCGTCGATTTCATGCGTCGAGATCACGCTGCCGTCGTTGCGGAAATAGAGATCCTTCTCTCGACCGAGGATCCGGTAACCGGTGGGAGTCCGGCGCAGGATGTCGCCCGTGTGATAGCGCAGCAGCGGCATGGCCTCCCGGTCGCGCGTGGTCACATTGATCTGGAAAACATCCGGCTCACCCGCGCGCCAAGGCGTCAGTTCGATGAACGCGTTGCCCTCGACAACACGATGGTTGTCCTGAAACGCGTCCCCGACGAAGAGATATCCGGCCTCGGTCGAACCATACAGGTCCACCAGCACGGCGCCGGGGAAGGCCGCGGCGATCCGCCGACCGTGCTGCACGCTGGCCTTGCCATAAGTCAGGATGACGGTCTCGACGCTCGCCACGGTCACGCGGCGGCGGGCCAGCGCCCGGGCGAGCAGGGAAAGGTAGACCGGTTCACCCTCCACGACCTGGGGTTTCACCGCCTGGAGCTCGAGCACGATGCGGTCCCACTCGGATTCCGGAAAGGCAAACGGATCGCTCGAGAGGTTCAGGTAAACCGTGCCATCGAAATAGCGATGAGGAAACGGATGGTCCTCATACGGGCAGAGGTTGCTCGAACAACCCACGGGAGCGAGGACGCACTTGCGATGAGGCCGGTCAACATAACGCGCCAGCTGCGGGTGCGCGAGATACGCGCGGCGCGTCTGCGCGTTCCACCAGCCATCCTCCATCACCACGGTCATCGGGCCGCTGGTGGTGCCGGAGGTGTGCTCGTATTCGAATTTCTTTTCCGCAAAGCCCCGCTCGATCGCGGCGTAATCGGCGAAGAACGCCGTGTGCCCGCGCTGGACAATCTCCTGCTTCGTGAGAATCGGAATCTCGCGGTAGCACGACCAATGCAGCGGTTCGGTGTGGAGCGGGAAGCGCTCGGAATAGAGGGGACTGCGCCGGTAGATGGCGCGAATCTCCTGCTCCAGCGCTCCGGGCAAGCGGGCGCCCGTCCCGTCAAGGGGCACGATATTGGCGAATTCGGGAGCAGCGGAGGCGGTTTCCATCAGGTGGCTGGAGTGAAGCCCGGGCCAGGTGCAAGTCAAACGGCGCCCCGGCGCCGGTCCGCCCAGTGCGGCTGGAACAGCAGAAGGGCATTGAGCACCATGGCGTGGGTGATGCCGCCCGCCGCGGCGAGGCCATACACTTCGTCCACGGGCTTGAGCAGGATGTCGAATTCCTCGTCCGGATCCCACTCGAGTTCGGCACCCGCCCGCGCGTTCTCGACCAGGACGAAATGACAGCGGTTGCTCTGCATGGCGGGATTCGGGTGCACCGTCCCCAACAACCGGACGCGATCGCCCACATACCCCGATTCCTCGCGCAATTCGCGGAGGCCGGCCGTCACGGGATCCTCGCCGGGATCCATCACGCCGCCCGGAATCTCGAGGGAGAATTCATTGATGCCATACCGGAACTGTCGCACCAGCACGAGCTGCCCGTCAGGCGTGAGCGCGACGACGTTCACCCAATCCGGCGGGTTGATGACAAAGAAATCCTGCTCCTGCTCGCGCCGCGGATGGCGATAGATCGCCCGGACCACATTGAAGATGCGTGTGACGGCATGCGGCTCCTCGCGCAACTTTTGCCAGCGCAGGGCGGGACCGGGATTTTTCATGGCGAAAAAAATGCCTCCGCGACGCGAGGTCTGGAGGCACGGGAAAGGGAAGAGGACGAAACCTTACTTGCGCGGGATGCGAATCTTCTGGCCGACGCGCAGCTTGGTCGGATCAAGACCCGGGTTCTCGGCCTCGATGGCGTCGAGCTTCACGGCAAACTTGCGCGCGACCTTCGCCAAGGTGTCACCCGAACCGATCGTGTAGGTGCCATCGGAATTAAGCACGCCGGTCGGGGCCGGAGCGGCCGCGCCGTTCTTGGCGGCGGGGGCCGCCGCGCGGGCTTTCTGGGCTTCCTCAACCTTCGTGATCTGGGCCCGGAGCGTGCCGATTTCGGTGCCGACCTGGGTCAGCGCATTCTGGACACCCTCGCGGAGTCCGCGAAGGTCGCCTTCCGACTTGGCGGTGGCCGCGCGCAGGTCGCCCTCGATCGTGACGATCTTGGGGATTTCCAGCTCATGCGCCGCCACGTTTTTCTGCAGCGTGGAAAGTTTAACCAAGGCGACGATCGCAAGGATCAAGCCAAGGGCGCCGGCAATCACGCCCACAAGGGGCAGGACATTGCTGGAGCTGTTGCTGTCACGGGAAAGAGTGTCCATTTTTTAAGAGGTTGAGGCGTCGTATTTAGGATGGGCGTTCTGGTGAAGCAAGAAGCATTTTGTCGCAGCGGAACGGCGCGCCCCTCCGGTGCGGGGCAAGGGCGATTCCGATAGTCTTTACGCCGCAAGGGAACGGCGCTCGGAGCTGGTTCTCCTGTTATCCCGGACGTTGACAGATGGCTCGCCCGCCCCTCCCATCAGGTTTTGGGAACGGGGTGTAGCTTAGTCTGGTAGAGCGCCTGGTTTGGGACCAGGAGGTCGTAGGTTCGAATCCTATCGCCCCGACCAAAAAAGCACCGCCTTAAAATGGGCGGTTTGACCTTTCGGGTCCCTGATCGGGAGCCCGGCATACTGGCGGCAACCCTTCTGCCATGTTGCCCAAACCCGCCTTCCTCTTCCTGCTGCTCGGATTACCCGGCGCGGCGTTCGCCCAGATCACGCTGGTCAGCTATACGTTCGAAGGCACCGCCGCGCCCGTGATCGGCGCCGACCGCTCGAGCATCACATGGAACTCGGGCGGAGCCGCCAACTACGTCAGCCCCGTTTTCTCCAGCCAGGGCGCCGCCCTCAGCGTCCAGAATTTCCAATTCTCCGAGTATTTTGAGATCACCCTCGACGCGACCGGGTACGGCAGCATCGCATTGAATTCCTTCCGCACGAACGGCTCCATCGCCGCGCCCGCCGACTGGAAAATTGCGTACAGCCTGACCGGCACGAGTGGCACATTCACCGATATTACAAGCTACACGTTGAGCTCGAGCACCGCCGTGGTCAGCACGACCGTGCCCGCAATTTTCCTGCCCGATGCCGCCAACGACAATGCTTTCCTTGTGTTGAGGCTCATTGCCACGTCGACAGCCCGCGTTGACGGCGGGGTGAATGCGGCCCAAGGCACCGTGCGACTCGACAACATCTCCTTCACCGCGACCGCGATTCCGGAGTCATCGACGTCCGCGCTGATGGCCGGCGCAGCCGCTCTCGTCCTGTGCCTGTGGCACCGGGGCCGGCGGCGTTCCGTGCGCGGCAAATAAAAAGCCCGCCTTCTGGCGGGCTCGACGGGCCGCAGGCGCGAGAACTCAGAGGCCGGCCGGCTTGCGCACCACGAGGGCGGTCGCGCGCTGCGACCAGATGCCCGCGGGATCGATCTTGCCGATCTCGGCGACGACGCGCTCGACTTCCGTTTGGTTGCCGGCTTCGAAAGCCACCGAGGCGAGGTGATAAGCCGCCTCCGCCCGCAGGGCCTTGGGCAGGTTCGCATCAGTGCTGATACCCTTGAGGGCGGCCTCAGCCGCGGACTTGTCGCCCGCATAATGCTGGCTCAATGCGGCACCCAGACGCGCGCGCCCGAGGAGGGCGGAATTGCTCAGGCCCGGGACGGCTTTGTTGTAATTTTCCAAGGCCTGACGGTAATCGCCTTCCGTGTACCGCTGGTCGGCGATGCGCAGCGATGCGATGGCCGAAAGGGCATGGCCGGCGTGCTCCTGGGCGAAACTGGCCAGTTGCTCCGGTCGATCGCCCGCTCGGGCATAGGCGGTGCGGATCTCCTGCTCCTTGTGTTGCGTGTAGTATTCCCACCCATAGCGGCCGATGACCACGAACAGCGCCGCGACACAGGCGACGAGGATCAGCTGGCGATTCCTCGCCCAGAAAGTTTGCACGGCGTCTTCAAATCCGGGCTGAGGCGCGACGGGCTGTTCTGGGGCCGGGTGACCGGCGGGCGGGGGGACATTCATGGAGCCGGCCACATTGCAAACCCGGGCCATGCGTCTCAAGGAAAAAGGCACGGCAACACCCCGGCGGCGATTCCGCTTCCGCCCAAAAGCCGCGCCCATTCCCTCAATCGGCCTGCTCGACGCCGGGCGGGCGCCGCCGCTGCTCAGGCCGGCCGGCGACCGGCATTGGCTCAGTCAAAGACCACGGTCTTGTTGCCGTAGACCAGGATCCGATTTTCCAGATGCCAGCGCAGGGCCTGCGCGAGCACGAGTTTTTCCAAATCGCGTCCCTTGCGCACCAAGTCCTCCACCCCATGGCGATGCGTGACGCGAACGACGTCCTGCTGGATGATCGGGCCGTCATCGAGCACCGCGGTGGCGTAATGGGCCGTGGCCCCGATCAGCTTCACCCCGCGGGCGTGCGCCTGATGATAGGGTTTACCGCCGGCAAAAGCAGGGAGAAAGGAATGATGAATGTTGATCACCGGCTGCCCGCACGCGGAGAGAAAATCCGCCGTCAACACCTGCATGTAGCGGGCGAGCACCACAAACTCCGTGCCCGACTCGCGCAGGATTTCCAATTGGCGCCGCTCGGCCTCCGCCTTGGTGGCGGCCGTGACGGGAATATGGTGAAAGGGCAGGCCATAGTGGCGGGTCGCCTCGGCCAGGGCCGTGTGGTTGGAGATGACGCACGCGAAGTCACCGGCGAATTCGCCGGCCTTCCAGCGCAGGGCGAGATCGTGAAAACAATGATCCTCCTTGGAGACGAACAGCGCGCCCCTCGGGCGATGCGTCGACTCGGCCACCTTGGCCATCATGCCCAGCGTGGCGGCGAATGAGCGCAGCTCCTCGACCTCGGCCGCCGGATTGGCGGAAGGCACCCATTCGATGCGCTGAAAGAATTCACCGGCCTCCATGTCCCGATGCTGGTCGGCGTGAAGGATGTTGCCCTGACGTGCGTAGATCCACCCCGAGGTCTTCGCCACGAGACCCGGCTGGTCGGGGCCGTGCAAAAGGGCGACGAGGGTGGCGGGAGCGCTCATCGGACCTGCGGTCAGCCGACCTCGATCACGTTGCCGCGATAATCCTGCAGCGGCCGGACATCGACGCGCTTCGCCTTCATCGCCTTGATCCCGTTGATCGAGGCGCGCACGCCGGTGAGGGACGTCATGATGCAGACGTTGTTGGCCCATGCCGCGGCGCGGATCGCGTTTTCATCGTGGCGCGGGATCATCCCGCGCGGCGTGTTGATCACGAGCTGGATTTCCCCGTTCTTGATCATGTCGATGCAGTTCGGCCGGCCCTCGAGGAGCTTGTTCACGTGCTGGACCTCGACGCCCCCCTCGCGGAGGAGCTTCGCCGTGCCGCTCGTCGAGCAAAGCGTGAAACCGAGCGCGATGAACTCGCGCGCCAGCTCGACGGCATGCGGCTTGTCGGAATCCTTCACGCTGAAGAACACCTTGCCGCTCAGCGGCAGGCCCGGCTTTGCCGCCATCTGCGTCTTCGCAAAGGCGATGCCCAGGTCGTCGTCGAGGCCCATGACCTCACCCGTCGATCGCATCTCCGGGCTGAGCATGATGGCGGCGCCCGGGAAACGATTGAAGGGGAAGACCGCTTCCTTCACGCACCAGTGCTTCGGCTGGATTTCCCGGGTGAAACCGAGATCCTTGAGCTTGGCGCCCGCCATCACCCGCGCGGCGAGCTTGGCAAGCGGGACGCCGATGGCCTTGGCGACGAAGGGCACGGTCCGCGACGCACGCGGGTTGACCTCAAGCACGTAGAGCTGCCCGTCCTTGACGGCAAACTGCACATTCATGAGGCCCACGACATTCAACGCCTTGGCCAGCGCGTAGGTCGCGGTGCGGATCGTGGCCATCATTTCCCGGGGCAGCGTGTGCGGCGGCATCACCATCGCGGCGTCGCCGGAGTGAACGCCCGCAAACTCGATGTGCTCGAGCATGCCGCCGATGAGCGTGGTCTCGCCGTCACTGATGCAGTCGACATCGACCTCGATGGCGTCCTCCAGGAATTTGTCGATGAGCACCGGCTTGCCGGGCATCACGTCGAAGACCTGGCGCACCACATCCTTCAGTTCACTTTCGCTGTAGAGGATGAACATGCCGCGGCCGCCCAGGACGAAGGACGGGCGCACGAGAACCGGATAGCCGAGCTCAGCCGCGCTGGCCAGGGCCTCGGCCTCCGACATGGCGATGCGACCGGCGGGGGACTTCAGCTTCACGCGCTCGAGCACGGCCGCGAAGAGCTTGCGGTCCTCGGCGGTGTCAATGCTCTCGGGCGACGTGCCAATGATGTTCACGCCCCGGGCCTTGAGCGCGCTGGCCAGGTTGAGCGGGGTCTGCCCGCCGAACTGCGCGATCGCCCCGCAGCAGCCCTCCTGCTCGTAAACCTCGAGGACGTCCTCGAGCGTGAGCGGTTCGAAATAAAGCCGGTCCGACGTGTCGTAGTCGGTGGAAACGGTTTCGGGATTCGAATTGATCATCACGGTTTCGAATCCCGCCTCGCGCAGGGCGAACGACGCGTGCACGCAGCAATAGTCGAACTCGATGCCCTGCCCGATGCGGTTCGGCCCGCCGCCGATGATCATGATCTTCTTCCTTTGCGAGGGGATGATCTCGTTTTCGTCGCCATAGCTCGAGTAATAATACGGCGTGAAAGCCTCGAACTCGGCGGCGCATGTGTCCACCAGGCGGTAGCTCGTGTTGACGCCCGCTTTCTTCCGGCTGGCGCGCATCGTGTCGAAATCCGTCTTGAGCAGGAACGCGAGCTGCGCATCCGAGAAGCCAAACTGCTTCGCGCGCCGGAGCAGGCCGGGGCTGATCGTGGCGAGCGACTGGGCGCGAACCTCCTCCTCCATCTCGTGCAGCTCGCGCAGCTGGTGCAGGAACCACGGGTCGATTTTCGACAACTCGAAAATATCGTCGACGGTGAGGCCGGCCTTGAAGGCCCACCGGATGTAATAGACCCGCTCCGCGTTGGGCGTGCCCAGCTTCTGCCGGATGGTGGCCTCATCGGGGAGCTCGTCCCCGCCGAACTTGCCGCCGCCGCCGAATCCGCGCGCGCCGGTCTCGAGCGAACGCAGGCATTTCTGGAACGACTCCTTGAACGTGCGTCCGATGGCCATCGCCTCACCCACCGACTTCATCGCCGAGGTGAGCGTGGTGTTCGACCCGGGGAACTTCTCGAAGGTGAACCGAGGTATCTTGGTGACGACGTAATCGATGGTCGGCTCGAAGCTGGCCGGAGTGAGGCGCGTGATGTCATTGCGCAACTCGTCGAGCGTGTAGCCAATCGCGAGCTTCGCGGCGATCTTGGCGATGGGAAAGCCCGTTGCCTTCGAGGCCAGGGCCGATGAGCGCGACACGCGCGGGTTCATCTCGATCACCACCTGGCGACCGGTCTTCGGGTCGATGGAAAACTGGATGTTCGAGCCGCCGGTGGCGACGCCGATCTCGCGGATCACGGCGAAGGAGGCGTCACGCATGACCTGAAACTCCTTGTCGGTGAGCGTCATGGCCGGGGCCACCGTGATCGAGTCACCGGTGTGCACGCCCATCGGGTCGAAATTCTCGATGGAGCAGATCACGACGCACTGGTCCTTGTGGTCGCGCATCACCTCCATCTCATATTCCTTCCAACCGAGGAGGCATTCCTCCACGAGGACCTCATGCACGGGGGAAATCTCCAGGCCGCTGTTCACGATCTGCTCAAATTCCTCCCGGTTATAGGCGATGCCGCCGCCGGAGCCGCCGAGGGTGAAACTCGGGCGAATGATCAAGGGCATGGTCCCGATGAAATCCGCGGCCTGACGCGCTTCCTCCAGCGTGTGGACCGTCCGCGATTTGGCGACATCGAGGCCGATCTTGAGCATGCACTGCTTGAAGAGCTCGCGATCTTCACCCTTCTTGATGGCCTCGGGTCGCGCCCCGATCATCTCGACCTTGTATCGGTCCAGAATGCCGGCATGGAACAACTCCATTGAAAGGTTGAGCGCAGTCTGGCCGCCCAGGGTGGGCAAAAGCGCGGAGGGCCTTTCCTTGGCGATGATTTTTTCGAGGATGTCGACCGTCAGCGGCTCGATGTACGTGGCATCGGCAAACTCCGGGTCGGTCATGATCGTCGCCGGGTTGGAATTCACCAGGATCACGCGGTAACCTTCCTCCCGCAGCGCCTTGCATGCCTGGGTGCCGGAATAGTCGAATTCGCAGGCCTGG
This sequence comes from Verrucomicrobiota bacterium, assembly GCA_023433275.1. Classification (GTDB taxonomy): domain Bacteria; phylum Verrucomicrobiota; class Verrucomicrobiia; order Opitutales; family Opitutaceae; genus Lacunisphaera. The sequence goes on along the minus strand of JAEZDN010000165.1, from coordinate 86,807 downwards.
CCGATGACAATGGGGCCGGCGCCGATGATCAGGATGGACTCGAGGTCTGTGCGTTTGGGCATGGGCGTGAGCGCCCGCGAGGTTTGTCACCCACCTAGGGCGGGGCAAGCGGTAAAGCTCAATCGTGACACACCTGAGCCCCTCGGGCGGGACCGGACCTATCCGAGCTGGGCAGGATCGATCCCGAGCGCTTGCGCGGCGCGGACCCGGTCACCCTGGCAGGCGTTCAACACCCGGGCAATGTACTGCTTTTCCTGACCGGCGAGGTAATCCGCGAGGCTGGGCCACTGCCTCATGTCCTGCACCCGCATCGGCAGCTGCGCCGAGGTGATGACGCGGGTCTCGGTGGTGGTGAGCACCTGCGAGATGACCTGGTTGAATTCGTCCAGATTGCCAGGCCAGCGATAGGCCCGGAGCGCGGCCAGCGCATCCTCGGTGAACTCGACTTGTTTGGCGTCAAATTGGGGATTCGAAACCTTGGCCGCCACGCTCTTGAGCAGGGCCGGGATATCCTCCGTGCGCTCGCGCAGCGGGGGCATGTCCACGGGCAGCGCGGCCACGCGGTAGAAGAGCTCCTCGTTGAATTCCCCGGACTCGGCGAGTTTCTCCAGGTCTTCCTCGCTGGCGCAGACCAGCCGGCAGGTGCCGGCATTGTTGCGCAGGACCGGGATGAAGTCGGCCTGGGTTTCCTTCGGCAGGGCGTGCATGCGCGTCAGGAACAGCGTGCCGCCACGGGCCTGCTGCACCCACGTGCCACCGGCGCCGTTTTCGCCGAGCAGGCCCGCACGGAGGCTTTCCGGCGAACTCAGGCGACAGTCGATCCGGACCAGCGGCGCGTCCGCCGCGTGACTGGCGGTATGAAGCAATTCGGCGGCGATTTCGTGGCCGCTGCCGCTTTCGCCGGAAACCAGCACTGGCGTATGCGCCGTGGCGAGTTTCTTGAGCTGGGCGATGAGCCGCTTGATCTTGGGGCTGACGCCGACCAGGCGGGATTCGAAATCCCCCGCCTTCACCGCGGGGGCGGAGGCCGTGCTCTCGCGCTCGGTGATGACGCGCTTGAACTCCAGGCTGCGCTTCAGCGCCTGCATGAGTTCATCCACCTTGAAGGGCTTCTGGAGGTAATCGAAGGCCCCGTACTTGAGGGCCTGGATCGCGCTCTCCGTGCTGGCGTAGGCGGTCATGATCACCACCACGGCGCCGGGATCGTACAGTTTCAGCTGCTTGAGCAACGTGATCCCGTCCATCGGCTTCATGTCGATGTCACAAAGCACCAGATCGAATTTCTCCGCCTTGTAGCGCACGAGCGCCTTTTCCCCATCCGTCGCAAAGGCCGTCTTGTGCCCGGTGGGGGCAATGACCGCCTCCAGCATCTCGTGGATCGAAATCAGGTCGTCGACTATAAGAATGGAAGCCATGAGGAGTCCGGACAAATTGTCCGCTCCCCAGCGGCAAGCAAGTGACTTTAGCGCCGCGCCTGATTATTGCATGCCGCCCGCGACGGCACCGAGTTGGAAAATCGGGAGAAACATCGCCATCACGATGCCGCCGACCACCACGCCGAGAAACACGATCAGCATGGGCTCGATGAGCGAGGTGAGCGCGGCAACCGTCGCGTCGCACTCGGTGTCGTAGAAATCGGCGATCTTGTTCATCATGCCGTCCACATTGCCGGTCGTTTCGCCGGCCTTCACCATGTGCTTCATCATCGGCGGGAAAAACGGGCTGACGGCCATGACGTCCGAGACCTGACCGCCCTGGCTGACATGCTTGGCAATCTCGCTGCAGGCATCCTCGACCTGTACCTTGCCGCTCGCGGCCGAGACAATTTCCAGTGTCCGCAGGATCGGGACGCCGGACCGCATGAGCGTGGCGTAGGTGCGGCAAAAGCGAGAGAGCGCGATCTTGTGGATCAGGTTGCCGAAAATCGGCGCGCGGACCAGAAACTGGTGCCACGTGCGACGACCATTGGGCGTGGCAGTGTACTTGTTGAAGATGAACCACGCCACGTAGACCCCGAGGCCGATGGCCCACCACCAGGCTTTCATGAAATCCGACAGATCGATCAGGAATTGCGTGGGCGCGGGCAGCTTCGCACCGAAGTCCGCGAACATCGCGGCGAAAACCGGGATGACGAAAATGAGGAGCACGTTAACGAGCGCGACCGCGAGGCCGATGACGGCGATCGGGTACGTCATCGCCGACTTGACCTTCTTGGTCAGCTTGACCGTGGACTCGAAATACCCGGCCACCTTGCCCAGGATTTCCGCCAGGCCGCCGGACGCTTCGCCGGCCTCGACCATCGAGATGAACAGCGTGTTGAATGCGTTCGGAAATTTCTTCACCGCCCCGGAAAATGAGGTGCCGGTCGAGATGTCGTTGCGCACATCGCGGATGATGATGCGGAAAACCTGGTCCTCGGTCTGATCCTGCAGGGCCTCCAAGCATGAAACCAGGGGCAAGCCGGCTTGGAGCAGCGACGCGAGCTGGCTGGTGAAAAGGGCGAGCTCACCGAGATCCAGCTTGTACGACTTGGCTTTCTTCTCGAGGGCCTTCTGCTTGGCCATCGCTTGCGCGGCCCGGACGTTCGATTGGGGTTTCGCGGACGTTGCTGGTGTCGCCATGTTGCGGGGACCAAAGCGGATGAGCTGGGAACCGGCAATCCCATTATGGGGTGGATACCCACCCGGCGCACACCTTAACAAAAGCTTGAATGCCTTGGGCGCGTGCCCAGCCTACCGGCGATTCTCGCGGCTATAGTTTAATGGTAAAACCTCTGCCTTCCAAGCAGGTGTCGTCGGTTCGATTCCGACTAGCCGCTCCAGTTAACCGAGGCCGCGCCTGAGGGATTCAGGCCCGGCTTACCACAGAAAATAGTTCTCCTCCATGCCGAGGAACCGGTCGCTGGGCGGTTCATAGACGACCCGCCACACGTCAGCATACCGGGTCCAAGGTCCCCGGACTTCGCCGTCGAAAACGAGCTTGGGCCGGGCCAAGGCCCGGCGCGGAGCGGAGCGGAGCCGGTCGAGGAATAGTTCATGCCCGGCGTCGGTGGCGAAGAAGATGCAACGCCGCTCGATGGGATGCGCGTGATCCGGCAGCACCTCGGTCAATCGACCCGAATGCGCGTGCGCAAACCGGGCGATGATCAGTGCGTGCCTTTCCATCTCAATCGCGGCCTTGCGACAGGCCGTGGCGTAGTCGGGCGCGGCCGCATGGCCATAGGCCGTGAATCCCTCGGGCGTGCGCTGAAACAGAACCACCGTGACTCCGGGCGCATCCGAGCAAATGGTCGCCGCCCGCACACCCGCCCACGGGGTGTCCGATTCAGCGGCCGGGAGCATGCCCTCCCACCAGTGCAACAGGTTGAATCGCTCCGCGGCTTCCATCAGCGCGCTCCCCCGGGCCTGCCGCCGAAAAATTCCGGGAAAGGCGGCCATCCCGTTGCTCGACGGATCCACATCAAACGCAAAACGCGCCGCGTCCGCGCTCTGGTGCAACTGCCAATGAGCCCATCGCTCCATGGCCTCGGAAATCGCCATGAACCGCGCCATCATGGGGGAGGTCGAGGTGCCGCCACCATCGGCGATGCTGAAGACGGTATTGTGCCACAACTTTCCCCCCAAGCCCTCCTTGAGGAAGGCGGTGGCTAGGAATTCGCGGCGACCGAGCACCGTCATGTCCGCCAGTTGCAACCGCTCGATCGGTCCGCCTGACGTGGTCAGGACGTTCCGATAGCGGTAGGCAGCCAGGCTGAACATGACGGGAGCGCGTCAGGTCAGCGGCGGGACTTCGGCGTAAAATGGCACGGCATGCTCAACGCCGGCCCATGGGCTTCAGCGGTGGCGACTGGAAGGCTGGATACCGGATCCAATTTCTGGGCGAGGCTGGTGAGGCCGACATTAAGGAAAAGGCTCGAGGTGAGGCCCGTGAGGGAGGATTTGATCGTTTTCATCGGCGCAAATTATGGCACGAGGACGCGCAAAATCGGATCGTCCAAAGAACCTATTTTCCCACCCCCGACACGCGGGTCCGTGAACCTGTCCGCGACCTGAATACAGGTGTGATTGCCCATTGCCTGTCAGCCGCTTGCATGATAACCGGATGTTATCTTTCGAGCCATGCGGACTAAACTGCTCTTGAACCTGCTCGCGGCAATCTGGGCTCCGTGGCCCTTGGTCGTGCAGGGCAGCTGGCAATCGCCCACCGCGGGCTTGCCTTCGCTCGAATTTCAGCCGGCGCAGCAGCTGGGCAGCGAACAACCCTACACTTGGTTTGCGGTCCAGGATCCTTTGGGCCGCCTGATCGTGGGCACTTCAGGACTTTCCGTATACGACGGTCAGGCTTGGAATACCCACCGCGTGGGTCCGAGCGTGCTCCGAACGCTCGAATTCGGCCGCGGCGGCCAGCTTTGGGTGGGAGCGCTCAATGAAATCGGCTATTTCGCGGAGCCGGCGGTCGGACGTTTTGAATATCACTCCCTCCTGCCCCATTTGCCCGAAACGGAGCGTCAAGTCGGGCACATCTGGGGTTCCGGGCTCGCGGGGGACATGGTTTATTTTATCGGCAGGGAAAAGGTCTACGGCTGGGACGGGAACCACCTGCGCACGTGGGTTTTCCCCGGGGAAAGCCGGCTGTTCCCCCTGAAGTTCGATGGCGAGTCATGGTTCCACCATCCGGAAACGGGCCTTTACCGCCTCACCCCCACGGGCCCCCATCTCGCCACCCCCGCCCCCGAGCTCGGCAGGTTCGGCATCCTCGGCGTCGCCCGCGACGACCAAGGCCTGCTCTACCTGGGGGCACAGGGCTTTTTTCGAAGCGGTCCCGCCCCCTTTTCCGTCTTCGACGAGAAGCTGAATCGCAGCCTCGCGGAGGGCCGGCCCACCGCTTTACTTCGCCGGAACGATGGAACACTGATGGTGGGCACGCTCAACGCCGGGCTCTTCATCCTTGGTCCCGACGGCGAGCTCTTGCGCCGGATCGACGATCAGGATCATGCCGGCCTGCAAGGCATCCTTGGCATTGCGCCCGCTCCGGACGGGGCCGTGTGGCTGTGCACCTCCGAGGGCCTGGCCCTGTTGGAACCGACGGGATCGGTCACCGTCCATAACGCACGCAACGGTTTGGGGGCAGGCGCCGACGATCTCGATGGCGGCGACGACGGTTTGTACGTCGCCAATCGCACCGCCGTCTATCGGCTCAATCCGGAGCCGGGGCGTGCGGCGCGTTTTGTCTCCGAGCCGATGCTGCAGGGGGCTTATTACGCCGTGCGGGCGCTCCCGGACGGGCTCCTGGTGGGGCGACACGGTGGCGCGGATTTCTACAACGGGACACAACTCACCCCGGTCTACAACGTTGGGGCCAAGGGCATTTATCAGATCGAGGCCATTCCCAACAATCCGCACGCGCAGCTCATGTCCGAAGGTGACGCGTTGGTGTGGTTCGAACGTGCCTCCGCCAGCCCCGGTTTCACTCACCGCCGTCTGGGCACCATCCCTGACTTTGGCGGCTCGCTGGTTCCGACCCCTCATGGAAGAGCGTGGGTGGGCACCACGACGCAAGGCGCGTACGTGGTGAACCTGGAGACCGGGGACACCACCGCCATGACCGACCCGGCAACAGGTCAACCCAGCCGCGGGCCGGCCGTACTCGGCCGACTGGAAGATGATGTTTTGATTTTTCTGACCGACCAAGTCCTGCGGGCCCAAGGCGGAGGCCCCCGGGTCGCGAGCTTGCGCCAGCTTCCCGGGGTCGTGCCCGTTGCGGTGGCCACACATGACCCTGACAGGGCAGCGCTCTTGGCGTTCAAGCGCGCAGGGGCCCCCGCCGCCAGCGCGGGCGCCCACGGTTTGGGCCGTTTGATTTTCCGCCCCGACGGCACCACGGACTGGCAGGAACTCGACGTGCCCGCTCTCCGGACCGTCGGTTTGGTGCAGTCGCTCCGCTTCTTGAGCGAAGCGGGGAAGCCAGTTCTTTGGATCGGGGGAACGGAAGGCCTCCTGCGCCTGGACTACGAGAGCATTCCCCGGCTGATCCCGCCGCCTTCGCCCCAAATCCGGCTCGAGGCGCCACGCGTCGGCTTGGCGGCGGACGGCCAGGTTGATTTCCCCTTCAAGTCTCATCACGTGGCCCTGCGGGTTTTCACGGGCAATGCCGCACGTGCGTCCCAGTGGACCCTCCAGACCCGCCTCAGCCAAGACGAGGCCAGCTGGTCAGCTCCCGCCAGCCGCCGCACCTACGAATTCTCGAATCTTTCGGAAGGCACCTATCGATTCGAGGTGCGCACGGTCGACGCCGCGGGACAGGCGAGCCCGCCCGCTGTTTTCACGTTCCGCATTCTGCCGCCATGGTACCGCTCCAAGGTTGCCTATGCCGGCTACATCCTCGTCCTCCTCGGCGGCCTCTGGTTCACCATCCGGTGGCGGGAGGCGCGGATCGTGGCGCAAAACTTGAAATTGGAAAAACTGGTCCAACAGCGCACCGCCGAGCTCGTGAAGGCCAACGCCGCGAAGGACGAGTTTCTCGCCGGTGTAAGCCATGAAATCAGAAACCCGATGAACGGGGTGATCGGCATTTCCGAATCGCTGCAGACCGCCGGCCTCGATGCGGAAAGCCGCCACAAGTTCAGCCTGCTCCGGCAGTGCGCGGGTCACCTCTCCTCCCTCCTGGAGGACCTCCTCGACCTCTCGAAAATGCAGGCCGGGGTGATCGAGACCGAATCCGCCTCGTTCGACCTCCCTGCCTTGGTTGACACCGTCGTCGCGATGGCCGCATCCGACAGCGAGAAACGCGGGATCCCCGTGGAAACCGCCATCTCACCCGGTGTGCCCCAACAGTTGGTCGGTGATGCCCGCCGCATCCGCCAGATCCTGCTGAACTTCATCAACAATGCCCTGAAGTTTTCCGGCCGGGGCCAGGTTGAAGTCACGGTCTGGTGCCAGCCCGCGGGCTCGGGCGAGAAGATCGACGTCATTTTTGCCGTCGCCGATGAAGGTCCCGGTATTTCCGCCGAGGAACAGGCCCGTCTCTTCAACCGGTTCGAGCGCGGCGCTGCCGCCCGCGGCGGTCGCGTGGCTGGCACCGGCCTGGGCCTCGCCCTCTGCAAGGGTTATGCCGAGAAAATGGGCGGCAGGATCTGGCTCGAAAGCGAGCCCGGCAAGGGATCGTGCTTTTACTTCAGCGTGCCCCTCACCATTGCGACAGAACCGGCGGGGGAGACCGCCGATGGAGCCGACGAAACCGTCCCGGCGGCCCGTCCCGCCCTCGTGGTCGACGACCAGGAATACAATCGCATCGTGCTCGTCGACCTCCTGGCGCGCCTGGGTTTCCGCGCGGTGGCAGCCGCCGACGGGGCCGAGGCCCTCGCGCGCGCCGCCCGCGAGGAATTCGCCCTGATCTTCCTCGACTACGACCTGCCCGGCATCAGCGGCCTGGAGGTTGCCCGCGGTATCCGCGCACTTCCCGGCGGCTCGGCCCGCGCGGCCATTTTCGCGACGACCGCCTTCAACACCCCCGAGAAACAGAAGCAATGTCTGGACGCCGGGATGGATGCGTTCCTCGGCAAACCGGTGACATTGGAGCGTCTCCGCAAGGCGCTCGCTTCCGCCGGGCGCGGCCCCGCGACGGACTCCGTCCCTGCCGCCGCGCCCGCGGCGCCAACCGACGGGCTCGCCAACCTCCGGCTGCTCGCCGGCAAGAAAAACGTGAGCTTTGAGGACGAGGCGGCGCTCTACCTTTCCGAAATGCAGGTGGAACTCGATGACCTCGCCGCGTCCGTTCGCGACCGACAGCCGGTCGAGGCGGCACGGCACGCCCACCGCCTGTGCGGCCGCTTCAGCTTCATCTATGAACGCACGCTGGAACAACTGATGCGTCGCCTCGAGGAGGCCGCCGCCAAGCAGCTCTGGGCCGACGCCGATCGCCTGGCCGCGGGACTGCCCGCGCAGGTCGCGGAATTACGCCTCAAGTTGGCTTCTTCCGACCCAGCTGCTCCGCCCGCGTGAGCCCGTTGACGATCGCATAGTGGATCAGCTTCGGCGTGGAATGAATATCCAGCTTCCGCATGATGTCCCGCCGGCGTGACTGCACCGTGGCGGGACTGATGTTGAGCGCCGCGGCGATTTCCTCGTCCGACTTGGATTCCCCAATCATCGAGAGAATACGCGTTTCGTAATCGGATAGCACGCGGATGAACGACTTGGGATCGCGGCGGATCGCGGCGCTCGATTGGTTGACGATCTGGGTGTAATAGACCCGCCCACCCAGGACGGCATGGATCGCCTCCGACAACACCTCGGGGCGCTGGTCGTTCTTGTCGACGAAGCCATGAATGCCGATGCGCTGCACCTGCAACATCGTCCAGGGATCATGATGCGCGGAAATCGCGAGCAGCTTCACCCGCGGCATTTCCTGGATGATGACGCGCGCCAGCTCGAGTCCATCCCCGTCGGGCAGCGAGATGTCGAGCAACACCAGGTCGGGCTTGTGCGTCCGGATCGCCGCCAGACCCGGGTGATAGCCAGGCGCGAGGGGCATCACTTCCAATCGCAGGTCGCGGCAATGGAACTGCAGGAACTCGGCGAACATGCGCTGGTCCTCCACAATCACGACCCGGGCGATGAACGCGCCGCTGCCGTCCGTTCCAGGAGTTGTGTCGGGCGTTTTCACGTGTTTGGTCATGAGACAACGGCACAATCTGCCGCAAGCAGCTCCTGCCTTCTCTTGAATATCATTCTTTTTTCCCCTCAGGAAGTCCAGCTTCCGCTGCCCCGCGGCGACGCTCGCGCCCGTCATATCCTCGGGATTTTGCGCCGCCAACCCGGTGACACGTTCGACGCAGGCTTGTTCAACGGCCCGCGGGGAAAAGGCACGCTGGTGGCCGTGCATCCCGAGGCGCTCGAGCTCTCGTTCGCGTGGGGCGAAACACCCAGCGTGCTCGCACCAATTCGATTACTCGTGGGCCTGCCCAGACCCCAGACCGCGCGCGATATCCTGCGCGATGGGGCAACCCTGGGGGTGGCGTGCATCGACTTCGTGCGCACCGATCGGGGCGAACCCGGTTATGCGCAGAGCACGCTCTGGTCCTCCCGGGAATGGGAAACGTTGCTCGCCGCCGGCGCCGCGCAGGCGTTTTGCACCCGGTTGCCCGAGGTGCGGCATAGTCAGAATCTTGCCGCCGCCCTGGCGGAGTTGCCTGCCGGCGGCATTCGCATCGCGCTCGATAATTACGAATCCGCGCGCGCGCTCGGCGCAGTCGACCTGCCGTCGGGCGCTTCCATCGTGCTCGCGTTGGGCGCGGAGCGCGGCTGGTCACCCGGGGAACGCTCGCGGTTGCTCGATCAGGGATTTTCCTTTGCCCATCTCGGCCCACGGGTGCTCCGCACGGAGACCGCGTGTGTCGCCGCCGTCGCAGTGATCAAGGCAAAGCTCGGTTTGCTCTGAATAGGGCGGCCGTCGGCTGCCGGCCCCCCTTGCCCAGCCGCTTCACGCAGGTCCAACCCGGCACGCTCACTTCCTCTTCGCCGGGCATTTCAAAAACCACCACCGGGTCCGCCTTCGCAGCGAGCAGTTCATCCAGGCGCGCGAAAAGTTTCGGCCCAACGCTCGCAATGAGTTCGTAGGGTGGATCGATGAAAACCAGATCCGGCGCTGGCCCCGGCAGGGACGCGGTGGCATCGGCGGTGACGACCTGAAGGTCATCCGGGGCGCGGCCGAGGCTCCGGCACACGTCGGCAATATTCCGGCGAATGTAGTCCGCCGTCCGGGCATCCTTTTCCACAAAGGTCCCGCCCGACGCGCCCCGGCTCAACGCCTCGAGCCCGTAGGCCCCGCTGCCGGCAAAAAGATCCAGGAAGCGGGCGCCCTCCACCCGCGCCGCCAGGCTTGAAAACACCGCTTGGCGCATGGCATCGGTCGCGGGACGCACCGCATCGCCCTTCGGCAGATGCAACGGAATGCCTCGGGCTCGTCCTCCCGTGATGCGCATGACCCTTCAGAAACGCGAGGCCCCGGCCCCCACGACGCTAAATTTGACTGGAACACTTTCTCCCAGCGAGGGTTGAAACATAGCATTTGCTCCATCTGGCCCCAAGGTGTTCCCTCCGCGGTGGTGGAAAGTCATCCCGACCTGACTGGCTTTTCACCCCACAAAGGCAATCCCTTACCCAGCTCACCAAGCATGAACCCAAGCCGATTGATCCGGCTGGCCTGCGCCAGCCTGCTCCTTCCCCTCGCCTCCCTCCAGGGCGGTGAGGTGAATGTCTGGCCGTTCTACGTCGGCCAAGTCGACGGCGAGGGAAGCACGGAATCGGCCGAGGCGCTCGGGCCCCTGCTCTTTGCCCGCTCGGGCCCGCCGGCACAGCGAGGATTGCGCCCCATCTTCCTGGCATCGCGGGATGGGGAACTCACGGAGCGCAGCTTTCTCTACCCATTCTTCGTCTGGCGCCAACGGCCGGATTTCCGGACGTTCAGTTTCTTTCAATTGGTGAACACGCGGACCGACCTGACTGATGCCGCGCATCCCGACCACCGTTTCGACATCTGGCCGTTTTATTTTTCCCGTCGGTCCGACGACCCCGCCGAAAGTTATCAAGCCCTCTTCCCGGTGGCCGGGACCATCAAGAATCGGTTCGGGCGCGACCAGATCCGCTTCCGGGCGTTCCCGCTTTACTCGCATACCGAGAAAGACGGCCGACACGTCACGCACGCACCGTGGCCCTTTCTCCGATTCATCAAGGGCGAAGGTTATGACGGCTTCGAATTTTGGCCGGTGTATGGCCGCAGCCGCCATGCCGGCGACTACGATCGGCAATTCTGGCTCTGGCCGCTGGGCTTCAAGTCATCCACCAATCTCTCCGAACCCGTGCCCGATGTGAAGGTGGGCATCCTGCCATTTTATTCCCGCGACACAGGCCCGGGCTACATTCGCGAGAATTACGCCTGGCCGTTCTTCGGTTACACCCATCGCACCGAACCCTATCGCTACGACGAGCGCCGCTACTTCTGGCCGCTGCTGGTGCAGGGCGAGGGCGACGAGCGCCGCGTCAACCGGTGGGCACCCTTCTACACGCATTCCATCATCAAGGGCACGGACAAGACGTGGCTGATGTGGCCGGTCTATCGCAACGTCCGCTGGGACGCCGACGGCGTGGCCCAGGAGAAGACCCAGCTGCTCTTCTTCCTGTGGTGGTCACTGGAGCAACGCAGCCTCACGAACCCCGACGCGGCGCCCGCCTACAAGTCCCACCTGTGGCCGCTCTACAGTGCTTGGGACAACGGCGCCGGCCGGCGACAGGTCCAGGCGCTGAGCCCGTTTGAGATTTTCTTCCCGCGGAACGCGACCGTCCGCCAGCTCTGGACGCCCCTGTTCGCCTTGTACCGTTATGACCGGCAGTCCGCCGACACCGAGCGCCATGCGCTGCTTTGGAACGCCGTCACGTGGCGCCGGGCCGGGGCAGACCGCGAATTCCACCTCGGGCCGCTTTTCAGCTCTCACACCAACGCCGCCGGCCGACGGGTCGCCCTCGGCCATGGTTTGATCGGACTGCGCCGGGAGCCCGGCCGGAGCTGGCGCCTCTTCCTGTTCGATTTCCGCACCAAAGCCGCCATGAAGGCTGATCACGCCCCGACGCCATGAACCTGATCCCCGCCATTCTCGATCACATCGGGGGCACGCTGCTCCTGCTGATGCGCTCGCTCAAGCATCTCGGCACGCTGCCCCGCCAGCACCGGCGGTTCATCGAACAATGCTACATCATCGGCTACACCTCGCTGCCGATCGTCACCATCCTGAGCTTTTTCATCGGCAGCGTGCTCGCCCTCCAAAGCGGCTATAGCATGGAGAACTTCGGCGCCAAGCAGTTCATCGGCACGCTGGTCGGACTCACCATGGCGCGCGAACTCGGGCCCGTGATGGTCGCCATCCTCATCGCCGGCCGGGTGGGCTCCGCCATCACCGCCGAGCTCGCGTCGATGAAGGTTTACCAGGAGATCGACGCCCTCACGACCATGAACATCCCGCCCGAGCGCATGCTCGTGCTGCCGCGCCTCGCCGCCATCGTGGTCATGATGCCCGTCCTCGCCATCATCGCCAACCTGTGCGGCTGGTATGGCGGCGCGCTCGTCTGTGAATACACGAAGTTCATTTCCCTGGACTCCGAGGCGTACTTCGTGGCGCTCAAGGCTTACATGAAGCCGCGCGACATCATCGATGGCCTGATCAAGGCCGAGGTGTTCGGTTTCGTGATCGTCCTCGTGTGCTGCTATATCGGACTCAACACGCGCGGCGGCCCGCGGGAAATCGGCGCTTCCGTCACCAAGGCGGTCGTCGCGTCCCTCATCCTCATCCTGGTGCTCGATTACTTCGTCACCAAAGCCCTTCTCTTCTCATGAGCGCCGCCCACACCGCCACCCCTTTCGTCGGCAAGACCTTCGGCGTCACCGTCAGCCAGCTGGTCAAGAAATTCGGCCGGACCACCGTGCTCCACGGCGTGGATCTCGAGATCAAGCCCGGCGAGATCTTCTGCATCATGGGCCCCAGCGGCTCCGGGAAGACGGTCATTCTGAAACATATTGCCGGCCTCGAGCGCCCCACCAGCGGCGAGGTTCGCATCGGCGAGTTCAACGCCGCCGACCCCGAGACGCGCAACAAGGTCCACCTCGCCCTCGTCTTCCAGGCGGGCGCGCTGTTCAACTCGCTCTCGGTCTACGACAACCTCGCCCTTTATCCCCGCGAGCACCGCCAGTGCAACGAGGCCGGCATTCGCGAGCGCGTCATGCACGCCCTCTCGATCCTCTCGCTCGAAAAGGCAGCCAACAAGTTCCCGTCCGACCTTTCCGGCGGCATGAAGAAGCGGGTCGCGATCGCCCGCGCCCTCGTCATGGAGCCGCAACTGCTGCTGTACGACGAGCCGACCTCCGAACTCGATCCGGTGATGTCCGCCACCCTCACGGAAATCATCGCGACGCTCCGCGAGCAGACCGCCGTCACCAGCATCGTCGTCACGCACGACCGCGACCTGGCATTTGCGATCGCCGACCGCATCGCCTTCGTGATGGACGGTCACATCCGCGGCATCGGCAAGCCCGCCGATTTCAAAAACCCGACCGATCCGGTCATCGCCAACTTTCTCAACCCGGTCATCGACCTCAAGAATCCCCGCTTCAAACAACTGGAGTAACGCCATGAACAACATGTCCCAAACCATCCGCGTCGGCCTTTTCTTTCTCCTCGGCCTGGCGCTCGCCTGGATCACCTTCGAGTCGCTCAACGGCGGCCGCCTTTTCAAGAAGGAGGGCTACACGCTCGTGGCAGGCTTCGCCAACCTCAAGGGACTCAAGAACGGTGACGAGGTGCGCATGGCCGGCGTGAAAGTCGGCACCGTCGAGACCACCCGCCTCGCCGGCAGCCGGGTCGAGGCGCTCCTCGCCATCCAGCCCGAGGTCAAGATCCCCACCGACGCCGTCGCGAGCATCGAGCAATCGAGCCTCCTGGGCAGCAATTACCTTGGCGTCACCTTCGGCACCCCCGGCGGGCCGCTTCTCCAGGACGGCGACGAAATCCAGACCAAGCCGACCGTGGACATGAGCGAGGTCATCAGCCAGCTCGGCACGCTTGGTTCCAAGCTGGAGGACGTCATGGGCGAGATCAGCAAGGCGCTGGGCACGGGTTCCGAGGGCGGCGGCATCTTCCAGAAAGTTGACCGTCTCGTCAGCGACAACGGCCCGAAACTCACCGAGACCATCGCCAACCTCCAGGACATCACGGCCAAGATCAAATCCGGCGAAGGCACTTTCGGAAAACTGGTGAACGACCCGAAACTCCATGACGAGCTGCTAGCCGGCGTGGGCGAGATCAAACAGGCGGCCGCCGATGCGCGCACCTTCATGGGCGACACCAAGGGCATCGTCGCCGACGTGAAGAGCGGCAAGGGGGCGTTGGGCGTGCTCCTCTATGACCAGGCCACCGCCGACAGCCTCAAGGTTTCCGTCAACAACCTGAAGGAAGTCTCGGAAAAGCTGAACAGCGGGCAAGGGACGCTTGGCAAGCTGATCTCGGACGAAAGCCTCTATAACGACGTGCAGAGCACCATGAAGAAAGCCGATCGCATGATCGATGGCCTCGGCGACCAGGGCCCCATCACCGCCGTCGGCGTCGCCGCGCAGTCGCTTTTCTAGTTTTCCTTGGAGCCGGGGCGCCCTCGCCCCGGATTCTTTTTGCGGGCGGGGTTTTCCGAAACCCGCCCTTCTCTTACCCACCTACTTCACTTTTTCCGATAGAGACCGTCGAACGCTGTCGTCCAGGTCGCGCCGCCATCCGTCGAGGTTTCCCAATGCTGCCGCACCGTGCCGTCCGGCTTCGGCGTCCAGGTGATGCGCTGGATTGTTTCCTTCCCATCGGACGCGACCTGCCGGCCGGTAAGCACCATTTCCCCGTTTTCGTTGAGGCCTCCGCCCAATTCCAGGGCCCCGTCGGCGCCGACCCAGAATTGCTGCCACTGTTTTTTCCGCGGCATCCAGGTGTTGAGGCTCTTGCCCTCGTAACCGCCGTTTCCAGTCCAATTCTCCAACAGGCCCCATCCTCCGGCCGTTGATTCGATCCGACTATCCCCGGCCTTCTTGCCTGCCGGGTTGAATACCTCCCATTCCCCGAGCCAGAAATCGAATTGCCGCGCTTCCGGTGGAGGGGGCGGGAGCGGCGTCTGTGCGGACACGGTGGCAATCAGGATGAGGCCGGCTAGCCAGGCGGCAGGTTTCATGAAGGGACATGAGCCGTTCACCGGCAACGCCCGTGCGACCATCCAGCGAATCCCGACGCTGATCCGATCCAAAAGGCGCGCGACGGACCGTTTCATGATTCCGACCCCTTACAAATGCGCCTTCAGTTCGTGCACAAACGTGCGGCTGACGCGCAGCTTCGTGCCGTTGGTCAACTCGACGCTGTACTCGCCGTAAAGCGCGGGGCCGGCCTTCTTCATGTGGCGCAGGTTCACGATGGTGGAACGATGAATCCGCACGAAATGCTTCGGGTCGAGCCGCTCCATCATTTTCTGCAGCGACATCCGCACGAAGCGGGACTTGTCCGTCGAATGCAGGCGCACGTAATCGCCATCGGACTCGATCCAAAGAATATCGCCAGGCGCCAGCATGTGGATCTCGCCGTCGCAGCGGATGAAGAGCCGCTGGTCCTCCTCGCGCGGCCGCGCGGTGGCGATGCCCTCTTCCGTGGCGCCGCTCGCCTTGAGTCGCTGGAGCGCCACCATGATGTCGCTCAACCTCCGGGCGAGCTCCTCGCGATCGAGGCTTCGCACCGCGGCCTTGGCGCGGGCCAGCGCCGCGGTGAAGCGGGCGCGGTTGAAAGGTTTCAACACATAGTCCACGGCGTGCACCTCGAACGCCTGAAGCGCGAACTGATCGTGCGCGGTGACGAAGACAATCTGCGGCATCAGGGTGGAGGGGAGCTTGGCCAGCACCTCGAAGCCGGAGATGCCAGGCATCTGCACGTCGAGAAAGACCAGGTCCGGCTTGTGCTCCTTGATCGCCTCCACGGCCTGCAGGCCATTGCCGGCCTGGCCGATCACGGAGATGTCGGGATCGCCGCGGAGCAGGGCTTCGACATTCTGCCGGGCGAGAACTTCGTCGTCCACAATCAGGGTGCGGATCAGGGCGGTGGTCGTGGTCATGGGGCGGAGGGATGGTTGAAGGGAAAGGTCAGGCGGGCGAGGACGCCGCGCGGCGGCTGGTCACGCAGCTCAAAACGCGCTTCATCCCCGTACAACATGTGGAGACGGGTGCGCGTGTTCTGCACGCCGATACCGCCGCTGCCCAGGAGCTCATCGCGCGGCAGCGCGGGGCCGTCGTTGTAAACGGAAAGCACGAGCCGGCCATGAGCGCGCCGCGCGCTGATGCGGAGCAGTCGTGCGGAGGGATCGCGCGAGATTCCGTGTTTCATGGCGTTTTCCGCCAGCGGCTGGAGCATGAGGCAAGGCACGAAGGCCGGCAGGCACTCGGGCGCGATGTCGTATTCGACCTGCAGGCGGTCCTGAAAACGGATGCTCTCGATCTCGAAGTAGCGCCGCAGGAATTCCAGTTCGTGTTCCAGCGTGTCCATGGCGTCCTGGCGATGATCCAGCGCGCGGCGCAGGAGCTCCCCCAACCCCGCGATCACATCCTCCGCCTCGCGCGTGCGGTCGGTGCGAATCAGGCTCGTGATGGAATTGAGCGTGTTGAACAGGAAGTGCGGGTGCAGCTGCATTTTAAGCGCATCGAGGCTGGCCCGCACCAGCCGCGTTTCCAACTGGGCATTGGCCACCCGCAGCTCGCCCGTGAGCAGCTGGCCGGCCCGCCACCGCCGGTAGAAACTCACGGCGTACAATGCAAAGATGATCATGGCATAGATCATCAGCGGCAGATAATCCCAGCGGCCGACCGACCTCAGGTCCTGCAGGATCACGGGCAGGAATTCCCACGGCAGATGGCTGGCGAGCAAGAGCCGGGTGGCGACAATCAAAATGAAAGCGCCGTTGATCAGGAGCGCCATCAGGCAGTGCAACGCCAGCGCCCAAGGCCAGTGCCGGTCGAGCAGGCTCAATTGATTGTGTACCCACAAAATCAAGGGCGCGAGAAACCACCACAGGACGGAGGGGGGCCACGCATTGAGCCGCGTCAGGCGAAAGGAAGCGTCCGGCGAACCGGTCAGCCAGGGCCACGCGTCCGTGACCAACAGAGCCACCAGCACCAAGGTGGCTGCGCCCCAAAGCGCGGCCCACCAGCGCCAATCACGGAGGCCGCGGCGAAAACGTTCGCGCACCGTCATAGCGCGGAACCTCCAAAGGGTTCACCCTGTTCGAGCGGCCGCAGCGACAGTCGCTTCAGCGACTGGCGCCCGAGGGGATCCGCATACCAGCCATCGACCTCGATGGAGAGCAACGTCCGACGACGCTCAAACATCATGGGAATGGTCGGCACCGCGGCCATGGCCCGGCGCTCAATCTGTTCCAAACGCTCCAGCCGCTCGAGCCCGGTGGTGAGGTTGGCCTCCATCATCAGGCGCTTGATTTCCGGATCGTTCCAACGCGTGCCACTGAAAATCTCCGGCAGGGCGAAGGCACCCAGCATGTCTCCCGCGTCGGGGACGGTCGCGAGCAAGCCGCTGGGATAAATGTCGTAGTTCCCAGCACGCAGCGTTTCCTTCCGCTCCGCCTCCGTCTGGAACGAGAGATAGGTGCGAATCCCCAGTTCGCGATGCCAGCGGTCGACCCAAGCCTGCCAATAGTTGAGACTGCCATCGCGCGCGGACATTGGCATCACCAGGACCGGGAAACCCTTCCCGCCGGGATACCCGGCCTCGGCCAGGAGCCTTCGGGCTTCCGCCGCGTTTTCCTCCAGGATGGAAAGTCCCGCGCGGCCCGGCATATCGGGCACCCAGGCGTACGCTGGTACGAGCCGGTCGACGTCATTTTCCCGGATCGAACCCGCCCGATCCATCGCCAGGGCAAGGGCGCGGCGCACCCGGAGATCACGCAAGGGGCCGCGCGTGACATTCAGGTCGATGGTGGTGACAACCATGGCCATCTCGCTCTCCTCCGTCACACAGCGATCGGTCGGCAGCGCCGTGGGCCCGCCGGCCGGCACCGGCGTCATCACATCCGCGCGACCCGACGCGACCAGGAGGCGGGCCATGCGGATCGTGTCTGTGCGGATGTAGTTAACGCCCGACAGGCGCACGGAGGCGCGTCCATGATAGTGCTCGCTCGCCTTCAACCGATATCCGCTCGCCCCCGCGCGTTCGAGACGGAACGCGCCATTGCTCACCAGCGCCTCGGGACTCGCGAGGTGGCGGCGTTGCTTGAGCACCTCGTCCGTGCTCGCATGCAACGGGACCAGAAGCGGGTCCGCGAGTTCCGCAACGAAGGTCGACCTCACCTGCCCGAGCCGGATCTCCAAGGTGAAATCATCGATCACTTTAAGACCCAGCTCCCCGGCGTCCGCCGCGCGATCGGCCCGATTTTTCTCGGCGTTCTCAATCGGGAAGAGCACCGCCGCCTGGTCCGCGTCTTGTTGGAGCAGCCGGCGCCATGAACGGACAAAATCGTCCGCTTTCACCGGCTCGCCGTTGCTCCAGCGTCCGTCACGGCGGAGGGCGACGGTGAGCGTCCTCCGATCGTCGGACCACCGCCAGCTCTCGGCGGCCGCGGGCTGGGGCTGGCCCGTTTCCGGGTCGCATTCGATCAGGGGCTCCCACAGGCATAGAACGAACTGGTTTTGGGTCGACAGGGGAACGCTCCGGCGGTGCGGGTCAGGCACGAGTGGCTGGACGTACGCCACGCGCAGGACGTTGGCATCTTCCGGCTCCCGCGGCGTGACCGGCAATCCCTGCCGCGGCCCCATGAATACCGCGAGCATGAGCAAACCTGCGCCGGTCATGGCGAAGGCCATCCACCAGGGAATGCGCGAGGAAGTGGTCATCAGATGGGCGCCACACCTACCTTATCGGACAATGGAGCGCAATGTTCAGCACCCCACACCGGGGGTGCGCCCGGTGTCCATGTCCCTGCGACGAAAGACCAAATATGCGCGCCGAAGCGCATGGGCCTGCGGTTGAAAACATGCCCTTGAATCATCCGGGCGCACTGCCGCGGAAGCGCTGCCGGCGACTTTTGGGTAGGGCCCGAGCTTGCTCGGTCCCATGCGTGCACGTGCTTCAGGACCGAGCGAGCTCGGCCCTACGGAAGATGAACCGCGGCGTGCCTTAGGTCCGCGGGCCGCCCTGCGAGAAGTAACGGGCGCGCAGGCGCAGGCCGTTCAGGCGGATGAAGCCCGTGGAGTCGCTCTGGTTGTACCACGACTTCACGCCCTCCATGGAGGCGATCTTGTCGTCATAGAGCGAGTACCGGGACTTCCGGCCGCAGGTGATGATGTTGCCCTTGTAGAGCTTGAGACGAACGGTGCCGCTGACGTGCTTCTGCGACTCGTCGACCAAGGCCTGCAGGGCCTCGCGCTCAGGGGCGAACCAGAAACCGTAGTAGACGAGTTCGGCGTATTTCGGAATCAGCGAGTCCCGCAGGTGCATGACCTCACGGTCCATGGTCAGCGATTCCACCTGGCGATGGCCGTGCATCAGGATCGTGCCGCCCGGGGTCTCGTAAACGCCGCGCGACTTCATGCCGACGAAGCGATTCTCGACGAGGTCCACGCGGCCGATGCCATGCTTGCCGCCGAGTTTGTTGAGCGCCTTGAGCACGCCGGCGGGCGAAAGCTTCTTGCCATTCACCGCAACGCAATCGCCCTTTTCGAAATCGAGTTCGACATACTCGGCCTTGTCCGGCGCGTCTTCCGGCGAGACGGAAAGCTTGAACATGCCCTTGTTCTCCTCGGTGGTCGGGTCGAACCAGGGATCCTCGAGGATGCCGGCCTCATAGGAAATGTGCAGGAGATTGCGGTCCATCGAGTACGGCTTCTTGAGCGAGGCCTCGACGGGGATGTTGTGCGCGCGGCAGTACTCGATCATCTCGGCGCGACCGGGGAACTCGTCGCGGAACTTCTCGATCTTCCACGGGGCAAGGATCGTGAGGCGCGGATTGAGCGCCATGTACGTGAGCTCGAAGCGACATTGGTCGTTGCCTTTGCCGGTGGCGCCGTGGGCGACGGTGTCGGCCTTTTCCTTCTTCGCAATTTCCACCTGCGCCTTCGCAATCAACGGGCGGGCGATCGAGGTGCCCAGGTAGTATTGCCCCTCATAAATCGCATTGGCGCGGATCATCGGGTAGATGAAATCGCGCGCAAACTCCTCCGTGAGATCGAGCGTGTAATGCTTCGAGGCACCGGTCTTCCTGGCCTTCGCCGGCAGGCCCTTGAGCTCCTCCTCCTGGCCGATGTCCGCGGCGAACGTGACGATCTCCGCGTCGTAGGTTTCCTTGAGCCATTTGACGATGACCGAGGTGTCGAGGCCGCCCGAGTATGCTAGAACAATCTTCATGATGGTCGGGCAGTGTTGGCGGGTGCCACCAGCGGCGGCAAAGTAAAAAAAGGGGTATTACGGGGGACGCGGCAGCGGCAGGTTGCGTTGGGAGCCAAACGGGAGGACAACCGACCCGTTCCCGCCATGCTTCATCCCGCTTTTCCCGCCGGTATTTCCCGCTCCCGCGCCTTCACGCTGGTGGAAATAATGGTGGCGGTGGTGATCATCGCCCTGCTGGCGGCCCTTGCGATCCCGGCATTCCAGCGCACGCAACGCGCGTCCCGAAATGCCCGCGCGATCAATGATTTTCGTGTGTTCGTGCAGGCCTTCGAAATCTACAACACGCAGAACGGCGATTGGCCCGAGGGCGCCGGACCGGGCGTCGTGCCGACCTTGCCCACCTCGATCGCCGACACGCTGCGAACGGCCAGCTGGCAGGGCGTGACATCTCTGGGTGGCCAATGGCAATGGGACAATGCCCTCGCCTCCTCCGGGGACGCCGGAATCTGCATTGTCGGCTTCACGAGTCAGGATCAACAGCTGCAGGAACTGGACGCGAAGCTCGACGACGGGAATCTGGCTACCGGACGCTTTCAGAAGACGTCTGCGACACGTGTGATCTACGTGCTCGCGACCGGCACGTGATACGCGGCGCCAGCTCGTTTTGGAGGAGCCTCAGGCCCCTCCAAGAGCAGCCGCGGTCCTCCATTCCCGATCACCGAATCCGTCTCACCAGATTCATGCAGTTGGATGTAGGGGCGCGGCTTGACCGCGCCCTTTCCGGCTCCGCGCTTCGCCGTCGCCAGCTTCGCCAGAATCGCCTTCTGCACGTGCAGCCGGTTCTCGGCTTCGTCGAAAATGATCGACCGGGGATTGCCGAGCACCTCCTGCGTGACTTCCTCTCCTTCGTGCGCGGGCAGGCAATGCATGAAGAGGGCATCCTTCTTCGCGGCGGCGAACAGTTTGCCGTTCACCTGGTAAGGCATGAGCTTCTTCCGCCGTGCCGCGGCCTCGCTCTCCTGACCCATGCTGGTCCACACATCGGTGTACACAATGTCGGCATGCTCGACCGCCTCGAAGGGATCGGTCGTGAAATGAAAGCCTCCACCGAGTTTTCTCACTTCGGCGCGGATCTCGGCGCCCGGCTCGTAGCCCTTCGGGCCGGCGAGCGAGATCTTCATGCCGAAAAGATTCGCCCCCAGGATCCAAGAGTTCGCCATGTTGAACCGGGTGTCACCGAGGAAGGCGATCTTGCGCCCCTTGAGCGAGGCGAGCAAATCGCCCTTCGGCCCGGCCCAGCGCTCCGCCGCCGTGAAGGCGTCGGTGTAGATCTGGCACGGGTGCAGGTAATCCGTCAGCGCATTGATGACGGACAAACCGCCATGCTGCGCCAATTCCTCGATGTCGGTGTGCGCATAAGTGCGCACGATCAGCCCGTGCACAAAGCGCGACAGGACCTTGGCCGTGTCATGAATGGTTTCGCCGCGCCCGATCTGGATGTCGTTCGTATTGAGGAAAAGCGGGTGGCCGCCCAGCTCGTGAATCGCGACTTCGAATGACACGCGCGTGCGCGTGCTCGATTTGGCGAAGATCATCGCCCACGTCTGGCCCCGGAGCGGCTGCGGGTGCGAGCCGCGTTTCTTCTTCAGCTGCCGTGCCGCCAAAAAAATCTCCGCCGCCTCGGCGCGGGAGAAATCGGTTTCCTTGAGAAAATGTCGCATGATCAGGACCTCAGGGTTGCGCGGCGAGAACCGCATGGATGATGGCGGTGGCCCGGTCGAGATCCGCCTTGGTTGCGATCAGCGGCGGGAGCAGGCGAACGGTGTTGCCGCCCGCGGTCGGCACCAGCAGGCCCGCCTCGCGAAAAGCCGCCGAGTAAGGTGCGGGATCGGCCTGCATGGCCAGGCCGATCATGAACCCGCGGCCCGTGACCGCCTTCAGGTGGCGGGGGAATTCCGGCACGAGTTTTTCGAGCGAAACTTTCCAAGCCGCGCCCAGAGTGCGGACTCTTTCCAGGAGATTGTCGCGCTCCATGACATCCAGCACGGCCAAGGCGGCCGCACACGCGAGCGGCGTGCCGCCAAAGGTCGAACCATGGGTGCCGGGGGTGAAGAGTTCGGCATGTTTCTCGGCCGCCCAGATCGCGCCCATCGGATAACCGCCTGCAATCCCCTTGGCCATGCCGACCGCATCCGCGCGGATGCCGGAGGCCTGGAAGGCATAGAACGTGCCGGTGCGGCCGAGCCCGCACTGAACTTCGTCGAGCATGAGCAGCAAGTTGTGCTGGTCGCAAAGTTGGCGCAGACCCCAGAGAAACTCGTCGGTGCAGGGCGTAACGCCACCCTCGCCCTGGACTGTCTCGACGAAAATCGCCGCGGTTTCGGCATCCACCAAGTCAGCGAAGCTTTGCAGGTTGTTGATCTCGCCGAACGCGAAGCCCGGCACGAGCGGCCGAAATCCCTTCTGAATCTTCTCCTGGGGCGTGGCGCTCATGCCGCCGAAGGTGCGGCCGTGAAAGGCGTTCTTCGCGCAGATGATCTTGTAGCACTTCCCTTCCTCGCCGGTCTTCCGCACGCCGTGCAAGCGCGCGAGCTTGATCAGGCCCTCATTGGCCTCGGCGCCACTGTTGCAGAAGAACACCCGGCCGGGGCCGGCGTGCTGCACGAGGCGGCGCGCCAGTTCGCCCTGGTTGGGATGGCGGAAAAGATTGCTGACATGGATCAGCTCGCCCGCCTGGCGACGGATCGCCTCGACCCAAGTCGGGTGGCAATGCCCCAGCGCGGCCACGGCGACGCCGGAAGTGAAATCGAGATACTCGCGGCCGGTGTCGTCCCAAACCGAAACACCCTGGCCCCGCACCAGCGTCAACGGGGCACGCGCGTAGTTCTTCATGACATAGCTATCATAAAGCTCGGCGGTGTTCGTGCGGACGATGGAAGGAAGCGACATGTAAAATATGAAAGGCCGACCCTACGAAAACCCCAGGCAATTGCACGCCCGCAATGCGTCCACCGACGGCTCAGCCGTGCACAATTTCCGTCCCCACACCTTTGTCGGTAAAGATTTCCAGCAGCAGGCTGTGCGGCATCCGGCCGTCGATGAAATGGACGCGCTGCACGCCTTCCTCGAGGGCGCGGACCGCGCTCTGGACCTTCGGGCGCATGCCCTTGTCGATGATGCCGCGCTTCTTGAGGCCTTCGACATCGGCCACCTTGACCGTCGAGATGAGGGTGTCGGGATTCTTGAAATCCTCGAGGAGGCCGGGCACGTCGCTCATGTAGACAAGCCGGCGGGCGCGCAGCGCACTGGCGACGCGGCCGGCGGCGACGTCGGCGTTCACGTTATAGGGTTTGCCGTCGAGGCCTTCGGCGACCGGGGAAATCACCGGCATGAAGCCGTCCGCAATCTCCTTTTTGATCATCTTCACCTTCACCTCGGTGACATCGCCGACGAAACCGAGGTCGATCGGCTTGCCGTCGTCATCGACCGTGAGTTTCTCGCACACGATGACGGTGTCGCCCGGCATGCCCTTGGGATTCGCGCGCACGGACGCAAGAATGTCGCACACGTCCTTGTTCACGACCTCGTCGAGCGTCTTCTTGACGATGGCGACGGTCGCCTCGTCGGTGACACGTAGGCCATTGATGAAATTCGCCTTCAAGCCCGAGCCTTCCATGGCGCGGTTGATGGCCTTGCCGCCGCCGTGCACGACGACGACGTTGATGCCCACGGCCGCGAGGAAGGCGATGTCGGTGGCGACACGCCGCCGCGCCGTCGGGTCCGGATCGTCCATGAAACTGCCGCCGTATTTGACGACAAACGTGGATCCGCGGAAGTCCTGGATATAAGGCAGGGCCTCGTGCAGGATCCGGGCCTTCGCGATCAACGCGGAGATGTCCATGACGGAGTAATTCAGAGGTTCTCGTGCACGACCTTCGCGGGCGGGAAGCCGTTGAAGTAGGTCGCGGAAGCATGGCTGTAGGCGCCGATGTTCACGCTATAGACCAGGTCGCCCCGCTCGAGGTCCGGCAAATTTTCCGCCATCGAAACGACGTCGAGGGCATCGCAGGTGGGGCCGAAGACGGAGCACAGGCTCGTCGGCCCCTTCTTGAAGGAGAGGACCGGATACTTGCAGTGATCGAAGATCACGCCCGAGTAGGTGTGGTACACCCCATCGTTGATGTAATAGCTCGTCTTTCCCTCGCGCACGACCTTGCCAATGATGGAGGAAACGCTGGTCCCGGTGACCGCGGCGAGGAAGCGGCCCGGCTCGGCCAGAACCTGAATTTCCTTCGGAAAGAGGCGGTCAAGCTCGGTGTTGATGACCTTGGCCAGCTCCTGGAAAGGACGCACCGATGAGTCGTAGGGAGCCGGGAAGCCGCCGCCGATGTCGAGGAGGTTCATCTTGTGGTACCCGCGATCCTTCGCCTCCTGGAAAATGTTGGCGGTGAGGTTGAGGGCCTGGACGTAGTTCTCGAAGTTCGTCGTCTGGCTGCCCACGTGGAAGCTGATGCCCTCGACCGTGAGGCCGACCCGATCGGCTTCGAGGATGAGGTCGACGGCCTCGCCCGGCAGGGCGCCGAACTTGGAGGAAAGCTCCACCATCGCGCCGGTATTGGGCACCTTGAGACGCAGGCACAGCCCGGCGTCGGGGGCGTGCTTCTTGATCTTATGAATTTCCTCGAGGTTGTCGAAGGTGACGAGCGGCTTGTACTTGTTGAGCTGCTCGAGCGTGTCCGTCGGCTTGGTCGGGTTGGCGTAGATGATCTTGTCCCAGATCCACTGCTGGCGCTGTTTCGCCGGCATCTTGCGGATGTTGTCGTAGACAATCTTGAACTCCGGCATCGAGGCCACGTCGAAGCTGGCGCCCTCCTTGAAGAGGGTGCGCACGATCATCGGATCGGGGTTGGCCTTGACGGCGTAATAAACCTGGATGCGCGGCAGGTGCTTGCGGAACTGCCGGTATGCCGCCCGCAGCGCGTCGTGGTCGATGATGAAGAGCGGCGTGCCGTGTTTCTTGGCAAGCTGCTGGAGCCGGGCTTTCGAGATCATGGGGAATCAGGTTTGCTGGGTGGCCGCGGGCCGGCGGACTTCGGCCCGGCGGCACGCGCCGGTCCGGCCATCCTCAGCCCGCATCCGTCACCAGGAAGTTCTTGAACTGCCAGGGATCGCGGGTGTCGAGGTCGGGTTTGTTGTACTTCGCGAAGGTGGTGTCGCGGTTCATCAAGGGCGTCCAGTCATGGGCCTTGGAGATCCATTTCCCGAGGTAAGGACGGGCGATCTTGAGCACATAGTCGTGCGGCAGCTCGTCCGGCACGCGGACGCCTTCCTGCGGATTCTCGATCATCCACATGGTGGCGGCGACGACCGAGATGGCGACCTGCATGGTCGTGGCATTCTGGTGGGGGACCAAGCGGCGGGATTCCTCGATGCTGAGGTCCGATCCGATCCACCACGAGTTGTATTCGTGCCCCATGAGGAGCGCGCCGAGGATGTCGGAACCCTTGGTGATCTCGTCGTTCATGATCCGCTGGTTCTCGACGAGGTGGTAATTGTAACCACGCATCTCGTTCAGCGAGGCGATGGCCTCGTCGCACGGGCAATAGGCATAGTGCATGGTCGGGCGGTAGACCGCCTTGCCGTTCTTCCACACCGTCAGCGCGTCCGAGATGGTGAAGGCTTCACCGTGGCGCACGACCATGCCGAGGATGTTGTAATTCGGGACCCAGGTCCGCACCCAGGTGTTCATGCCCATCTGCGCGAGGCAGATCTGGTTCTTCGGGCCATCCTTGTGGGTGAAGGCGTTTTTCGGGAGCGTTTTCTCGTGCGTGCCCCAGCCCATCTCGGCCGTGGTCGTGCCTTCCTCGCGGAAGCCCTCGATCGACCAGGTGTTCACGAACTCGTCGACCTCCTTGGGCTTGTCGGTGATCTGCGTGTCGCGTTCGGAGCAATGGATGACCTTCACCCCGAGTTCCTGGGCCAGGAGGTTGAACTGGCGGCCGGCGATGTAGCCGGAGATCTTCTCGGCGCGCTTGCCCGTGGCTTTGCGGTCCTTGATGAGCCGGTTGCCGATGTCAATGAGACCCTGTTTGACGAAATGCGAGATGAGGCCGGGGTTGGCGCCGTGCTCAATGACGGCGGTCGGGCCCTTTTCCTTCCAGCGCGCCGTCATGCGGCGCAGGTTCATGTGCCGGTAGTAAAGCGTCTTGAGCGTCGGGTGCGCGCCGGCGCCATGCGAATACGGATCCCATAGCTCGGTCGAGGTGTTAATGTACCGCACGCCGTGATCGTGGCACCACTGGAGAATCTCGCAGGCATCGATGTTCCAGGCGAGGTCGATGAGGATGTCGCCCGGGCCGACATGCTTGGCGAGCAGGGTCGCCATGTTTTCCTGGGTCACGCGGTCGCGCACGTGGCGGACGCCCTTTTTCACCCACGCGGCGAGCTTGGCCTTCTTGTCCGCAAAATCCATCACGGTGACGTTCTTCGCCGGCACCTTCAGGTGCTTGAAGAGAATGGGCAGCGTGCACTCGGCCACGGCGCCGTAACCGACGAACAGGATCTTGTTTTGAAAGCTAAGCATGATTTGTGACTGGGTTTCGTATGTTTCCTGCGCGCATGGCGTGGGAAAATTATTCGCGACTGTGGAGCCCTCGCCCGGGCGAGGGCAAGCGATTAGTGAGTGAGGAAACGGCGACAAAGCATAGGGAAACGGCCCTCGGATTTTGACCTGCTCGCGCCGAGCTGGCGGGCAGGGTCGCCGCAAGCGGAGCCCTGCGAATCAGACCGTCTCACTCGCTCTTGTTGTAGTTCACGTAGCCTTCCGTCAGGTCGCTTGCCAGCAAACGGAAGGAGGCCTTCCCCAGGTGGAGGTTGAGGGTGATGGTGAAGCGGCGTGCCTTCACGATCTCCTTCCACTTCGGCTTGAGCTCGGGGTGCGGCTTGCCGGCGGTCATCGCCGGAGTGTCATTGTAAAGGATATCGAGCTTGGCCTCGACCAGCTTGGCCTTGGCGTAGCCGGCGGCGTCGGCGAGCCGGCCCCAGTTCGGGTCTTCACCATACCAGGAGGATTTCACCAGCAGGGAATTGCCGATGGCGCGAGCCACCTTCTCGGCGTCGTCGGAGGAGGCAGCGCCCAGGACCTTCACCTCGACGACCTTGGTGATTTTTTCGCCGTCCGACACGATCTTCTCGGCGAGGGCCTCGCAGGCCTTCCACACGGCCTCGGCGAAAAGCACGCGGAGTTCACGGGGACTCTTGTCACCCACGCTGACGCCGGAATGACCATTGGCCAGCATGAGGACGGTGTCGTTGGTGCTCATGTCGCCGTCGACCGTGATGCAGTTGAACGTCCCGGCCACGGCTTCGGAAAGCGTCTTCTGGAGGAAGCTGCGCGGCACCGAGAAATCCGTCGCGAGGAAGGCGAGCATCGTGGCCATGTTCGGCTGGATCATGCCGGCGCCCTTGGCGATGCCGGAGACGAAGTGCTTCTTGCCATCGTAGGTGAAGCTGACGGTGACGGTCTTGGGCTTGGTGTCGGACGTGAGGATCGCACTCGCGGCCTTCCGGCCGTGATCCGCCGTGCGGCCCTTGTCGGTGACGGTGCGCTCGAGGCCCTTCAGCAGCTTGACCATGGGCAGCGGCTGTCCGATGCGGCCGGTGGAGCAGACGAAAAACTGCTCGGGCTTCAGGTTGAGCGACGCGGCGATGCGCGCGGCGGTGGTCTGCGCGTCCTTGAGTCCTTCCGGTCCGGTGCACGCATTGGCATTGCCGGAATTTGCAACGATGCCGTGAAACGGCCCGCCATGGGCCAGATGCTTCTGGCAGAGCAGCACCGGGGCGGCCTTGACCTGGTTGGTCGTGAAGGTGCCGGCGGCCGTGCAGGGGCGGAGGGAGAACAACAGCGCGAGGTCGAGGCGCTTCAGGTCGTTCTTGTCGCGCAGGTCGCAGGCTACACCGGCGGATTCGAAACCGGGGACGTCGGTGATGCCGGCGCTGTCGGGGGTAACGGTCAATAGGGTCATTGAGGGAAAACTAGGCGGGCCGCGCGTGGGTCTTTCCGAATGCGAAGGGACGGGTGACACCGTGCGCCGGGTGCAGGAGAAGGGCCATGGTGCGGGATAAAATATGCTGCCCGGCTGGCATCAAATCAGACCGGTCGTCTCGGGCAGCCCGAGCCAAAGGTTCATGATTTGCACGGCCTGACCGCTGGCGCCCTTGACGAGGTTGTCCACCGCGGAGGTGATGACGAAATTGCCTGTGCGCGGATCGTGGGCGGCGGACAGGTCCAGCCGGTTGGTGCCCGTTACATGCGCCGAGTCCGGCGTTTCGCCCGAGGGAAGAATGGAAATGAAGGGCCGCCCGGCAAACGTCGCCTTCCAAGCGGCATACAGCGAGTCGATGGTCGCGCCTTTCGCGGCGGGCACCGTCGTCGTGGTGATGATGCCCCGGCGCATCGGCGCCAGGTGCGGATTGAATTGGAGGATGATCTTGCCGCCGGCGAAGGCGGAGAGCTGTTCCTCGATCTCCGCGAGGTGCCGGTGCTTGGTGAGACCGTACGCCTTCGCGCTTTCGGCTCGCTCGGCATAAAGATATTGTTCCTCGGCCTTCTTGCCCGCGCCACTGACGCCGGAAAAGGAGTTCACCACGATGTGTTCCCGAGTGACCACGCCGGCCTGCAGCAGTGGTGCGAGCGGCACGATGACGCTGGTCGGATAGCAGCCAGGCGCGGCGACGAGCTTGATCTCGGATTTCCACTTCGGGTCCGTCAACTCGGGCAAAATGAAGCGGGCTGACGCCAGGAGGCCGGGCGCGTGGTGGGCGCCGTAATATTTTTCGTACGTCGCCAGGTCGGCGATACGGAAGTCGGCGCTTAGATCGATGACCTTGCGGCCGGCCGGCACCAACGCCTTGGCGAAGTCGGCCGCGGCGCCGTGGGGCAAAGCGAGGAACCACAGGTCGACGTCCGTGCGTGCGGCGGTCGTGGCCGGGTCGGAGTTGCTGAATCGAAGCTGGTCGGCGGCGGTGCCACGGAGCGCAGGAATCACCTGGGAGACCGGCTTGTCGGCGTGCTGCCGTGACGTGACCGCCGTCAGTTTGACCTGCGGATGGCCGAGGAGGAGCTTGACCAGAACTTCGCCGGAGTAACCCGACGCGCCGACAATGCCGACATTCATGTAAGTAAGAGGAGAGCGTTATGTATTCCCGCCGGGGAATCGAGAAGTTTTCGTATGGAAGGGAGCCAATAAAAAAGCGGAGGCCGCGAGGCGCTCCGCTTGGGTGAGGGGATTTCCAGATGCGCCTTAGCGCTTGGAGAACTGGAAGCGCTTGCGGGCGCCGGGCTGACCGGGCTTCTTGCGCTCTTTCTCGCGGGGGTCACGGGTGAGGTGGCCGGCCTTCTTCAGGGTGACGCGGAGCTCGGGATTGAACTTCAGGAGGGCGCGCGCGATGCCGTGGGCGACGGCGCCCGACTGGCTGCTGATGCCGCCGCCGGCGACGTTCACGGAGACGTCGAACTTGTCCTTGGCGTCCGCCGTCGTCAGGGGGGCCAGGGCGCGGCGCACGAAGTTCTCGTGGGTGAAGTAGGTCTCGAACTTGCGGTCGTTGACCGAGGTCTTGCCGGAGCCGGCGACGATGCGCACGCGGGCGGTGGAGGACTTGCGGCGGCCGGTGCCGAGGAAAACGGAGGATTCAGCGCTCATGGATTACTTAAAGCTTAACGGGGTTCTGGGCCTCGTGATCGTGGGCGGCGCCAGGGAAAACGCGGAGCTTCGTCAGCATCTTGGCCGCGAGGCGATTCTTCGGGAGCATGCCCTTGACGGCTTGCTTGATGATGAACTCGGGCTTTTGGGCGCGGACATCAGCGAGTTTGCGATAACGCTCGCCACCGACATAGCCGGAGAACGACATGTATTCGGTGTGCTCTTCCTTCTTACCGGTCAGGACGACCTTGGCCGCATTGATGACGATCACGAAATCACCGGTATCGACGTGGGGCGTGTAAGTGGGCTTGTGACGGCCGCGGAGGATGTTGGCGGCTTTAACGGCGAGACGGCCCAGCACTTTGCCTTCGGCATCGATCAGATACCACTTGGGCTGCACAGTCTCTTTCTTGGCCAGATAGGTTTTCATTTGCGGAAAGGGGCCAAAGGGAAGGACTCGCCCATACCCTGTCAATACCCAACCTTTCACATTTCCGACCGGAAGCGAATCATCCGGCAATTGGAGCGAGGCGGAGAGACGAAGTATCCCGTCATCGATTCAAAGGGTGTTTGTTTTCGTCGCGAACGTCGGCACAGTCGACTCCCCGATGAATTCAAAAAACTCAAATCTGGCAATCGTCGCGGCCCTGCTGGGGTTTCTTGGAGTAGCACTGGGAGCATTTGGGGCGCATGGACTTAAGGAACTGTTGGAGGCCGCTGGGCAGTCCAGAAATTGGGAAAAGGCCGTGCTTTATCAATTGGTCCATGCCGTGGCCTTGTTGGCGTTGGTTACGCGTCAGCCGGGCGCGTGGTCGACTCGCGCCGGTTGGTGCTGGGTGGCGGGGATCATTGGTTTTTCTGGCTCTCTCTACTGGATCGCCTTGGGCGGCCCGGTGAAATTGCTTTGGCCGGTCACGCCGCTCGGCGGCTTGGCGCTCCTGGCCGGTTGGTCCGCCACGGCTTGGGCAGCCTTTCGTCGCGAAATCGGATGAAGATCCCCGCCCCCTTGCATGCCGCCCTCTCGGCTGTCCGCGCCGCCGGCGGTCGGCCGCGACTGGTCGGCGGATGCGTGCGCGACTGGCTGTTGGGCCTCAAGCCGAAGGATTTCGATGTCGAGGTTTACGGTCTGGATTATGAATCGATGGGGCGCGCGCTGGCGGCTTTTGGCCCGACCGATGTGGTCGGGCGCAGCTTCGGCGTGCTCAAGGTGCGGATCGAAGGCGCCGAATATGACTTCTCCCTCCCCCGCCGCGAATCCAAGACCGGGAGCGGCCACCGCGGATTTCAGGTCGCGCCCGACCCCGCGTTGACCGAGGCGGAAGCCGCGGCCCGCCGCGATTTCACGGTCAACGCGATCGCCTACGACCCGCTCGATGGCCGGATCCTGGATTTCCATCAGGGTGCGGACGACTTGAAGCGCCGGATCCTTCGCCATACGAGTCCGGCCTTCGTGGAGGATCCCCTGCGCGTGTTGCGCGCGTTCCAACTGGCGGCGCGGTTCGAGTTTTCCCTCGCTCCCGAAACCGCGGCGCTTTGCCGCGCCATTCAGGAAACGCATGCCGAGCTGCCGGTGGAGCGGATCTGGGCTGAATGGGACAAGTGGGCCGTCAAATCAACCCGCCCCTCCTTCGGCCTGCGGGTGCTTAAGGAAACGGGCTGGCTGGGCCATTATCCGGAGATCGCCGCACTGGACGGACTCCCCCAGGAACCGGAATGGCATCCGGAGGGCGATGTCCTCGTTCACACGGGACACTGCCTCGACGCGCTGGTGAACCTCGAAACCTGGCGGGAAGGCACCGCGGCAACTCGCCGACATCTCTCGCTCGCCGTGCTGGCTCATGATTTCGGCAAGGCTCTCACCACCAAACAGGCCGATCGCCGCGGGAAACTCCGCTGGACCAGCCCCGAGCACGAGGCCGCCGGGGGGCCGCTGGCGGAATCATTCCTCCAGCGCATCGGCGCGCCCCTCGACATCGTCACCTACGTCCGCCCCTTGGTGGTGAACCACCTGTTGCACCACGACGGCCCGTCGGAATACCGCGAAACCACGGTGCGCCGGCTCGCCCGCAAGATCGCGCCCGCCACCCTCGACGACCTGCTGGCCGTGATGTGGGCCGACCATCTCGGACGCCCCCCCTTGGTCTCGGCCGAGACTGAAAAGCGCCTGGGCTACCTGCGGCTCGCCGCGCAAAAGCTGGCCCTGGAACATGCCGCGCCCAGACCGATCATCCAAGGCCGCCACCTGATTGCGCTCGGGCGCTCCCCCAGTCCCCAGTTCAAGCCCGCCATCGATGCGGCATTCGAATCGCAGCTCGATGGAGCGTTCGTCGACGAGGCGGGCGGAATCGAGTGGCTGAAAAACTATTTACGGGCACACCCCACGCTTTAAGCTGGTCCATCACGCACCGCCATGAGTACCGCCAACCAGCTCGACCAACTCAAACAGTTCACCGTCGTGGTCGCCGATACCGGCGACTTCGCCAGCATGAAGCAATTCGCCCCGCGCGATGCCACGACGAATCCCAGCCTGATTCTCAAAGCCGCGGGCATGCCGGGCTATGCTCACCTCGTGGATCAAGCCGTGAAGGATGCCGGCGCAGCGGCGTCGCTCGAGCATGTCATTGATCGCCTGCTGGTGCTCTTCGGCGCCGAAATCCTCAAGATCGTTCCCGGCCGCGTGTCGACCGAGGTCGATGCGCGACTGTCCTTCGACCGCGACGGCTCCGTGGCGAAGGCCCGGGAAATCATCGCGCTTTATGAAAAGGCCGGAATCCCGCGCGAGCGGGTCCTGATCAAGCTCGCGTCCACGTGGGAAGGCATCAAGGCCGCGGAACTGCTGCAAAAGGAGAAGATCAACTGCAATCTCACCCTGCTCTTCTCGTTTGCCCAGGCGGTTGCCTGTGCCGAGGCCCGGGTTCAGCTCATCTCGCCCTTCGTGGGCCGGATCCTCGATTGGTACAAGAAGAGTACCGGCCGGGACTACGCGCCCGCCGAGGACCCCGGAGTGCAGTCCGTCACGCAAATCTACACGTACTACAAGAAATTCGGTTACGCCACCGAGGTCATGGGCGCGTCATTCCGCAACCGCGGCGAGATCACCGAACTCGCCGGGTGCGACCTGCTCACCATCGCACCGACCTTGCTCGCGGAACTGCAGGCCAGTCAGGAGCCCCTCCCCCGGCGGCTCGATCCAGCGGCGGCCCGGAACGCCGACCTCAAAAAGGTCACCCTCGACGAGAAGGCCTTCCGCTTCGCACTGAACGAGGACGCCATGGCCACCGAAAAGACCGCCGAGGGCATCCGCCAGTTTTCGGCCGATATCGTGAAGCTCGAGGAACTCATCACGCGGAAACGCGGTTGAAACCCATCAGCCGCGCGCGACTCTGCCGCGATGATTCGCGCCTTTCAGTGGGACCTCGCCCGCCAGGTCGAGCGCCTGGATCTTCTCCGTCGCCTCCTTCCGCTCTACGCAAAATGGGGTTACCAGGAGCTTTACCTCCACCTCGAGGATGCCGTGCATTACCCGAGCCTGCCGGGCATCGCGCGCGGGGACGCCTATGCCTACGAAGCCTTGGGCGCGCTCGTGCAGTCGGCAGCCAAATCAGGCATCCGTGTCGTCCCCATCGTCAATCTGCTCGGTCACACGCAGTACCTGGTCAAACACCCGGACCTGCGAGATCTTAACGAACTGCGCGACGAGCGCGGCGATCCGCTGCCCACCGGGCAAATCTGCCCGCTGCACCCGCGCACCCTCGAGGTCGCGGCCCGGCTCCTGCGGGACATGGCACCGTTGTGCACCGCAGGCAAGGTGCACGTGGGCCTCGATGAATCGTTTCACCTCGGCAAGTGCCCCCGTTGCCGCGAGGAGGTCGAGCGCATCGGGCTGGCCGGGCATTTCGCCGGCCACGTGAAGCGGCTGCATGGGCTCACGACAGAACTCGGCCTGCAGATGGGTCTGTGGGCGGACATGCTCTATTTCGTGCCGCAAGCGATCTCCCAGCTCCCCGCGGGCATCGTCGCCTACGATTGGTACTACTATCCGTTTAACCGGACCCCCAAGGTGGAGTTCTATAATTTTGCCGAGCGCGATTTGGAACCCGCGCTCCGACGGCGTGGAATTCACTATTACGGATGCGCAATGAACGGGGCCTTCCGGCATGAACCCATGCCCGTGTTCGGGGATCGACTGGCCAACATCCGCTCCTGGTGGAACCGCTGCCAGCGCGTCGCCGCAGAAGGCCTCTTGATCACGTCTTGGGAGCCTGACCGACTCGCCTTGGAAACGACCGTAGCGGTCGACGCCGCGGCCGCCGGCCTCTGGTTGGATTCAGGAACCGACGACGCCACGTCCCTCCTCGCCGCGGGCTTGAGGCGTTTGGGCGGCGCGGGATCGGAGCGCCGCCAAGCCCGGGCCCTGCTCGCCGCGGACGAACATGCCTTCAGCGGCTATGCCCGCTGGCAGATCAACGACCGCTGGGACGTTTTCGCAGGCGAGGAATCGCTCAAAACCTATGACACCGAATTGAAGTTCTATGCGCGCTTGCTGCACGACTCCTATGGCTGGTCCCCGGCGTTTCGAGCGACCCTGGAATTCCGACACTACCTCGCGCAGCGCGACCTGTTCGTGCGCCAAGCGGCCAAGGATGTCTTCAAGTTGCGACGGCTCCTGGCCGCCGATGACCTCGCCGGCATAAACATCCGCCTTGGTCAGATGAGGAGGAACGCCGCGGCCTTCGCCCACGCCATCCGCGCTGGCCGGATCGCCGCCCGCACGATGTGGAACCGCAGCCGCGACCGACGAAAGCAAAGTCGAAACGAAGCGATCCTGATCGAGGATCATGCGAAGCTCAAAACCTGGCAGCGGTGGCTGGTTGAAGCCCACAACCATCCGCGCTCCATCCTCCAGCGATCGCCCGTCTGCGGGGCGTGGCAGCTCCACTTCGTGGTACATAATGTCGCCCCGGCGGTCCAAAAAGTTATTGTAGATCAACGAGAAGAAGACGGAACGTGGCGGGAGATCGGCAGCCGTTACACGATCGAGTTTCGCGGGTACGCGGCTCGGTCGGACGCACGGATTTCGCGGATTTACTCGGTTCCGGTCGACGATCCAGCCACAGGCCTGCGCATCCGGGTTGCCGGCGTGGGACTCGTCCGACTCTCGCTGATCACACTGACCGACGGCGTCTCCGTGCGACACGCCCTGCCGCCGAAAACCACCCGGATGTTGGGCTTAAAGCCGAAATTGTCCGGTTTCCCGAGCATGGACAAACGGGCCGCCAAGCAAATCCTGGCCCTCCGCTGGCGCTGACGGCCGGCCACGGCGCCTGCGCCGAACGCACAGGCTTATGCGACGAAGCGCCAAAATTTCGGGTTGAATGTATGACACGGGCATGATTTTCTCGGAGCGAACACATTACAGAGTGGCCGCTGTAAGGCGGCGATCTGTCCTAACACAACACACAAACTACTAACTATGAACGCTCGTTCCGTTAGAAATGACGGGGTGCTTCATGCACTCACGCGCATCCGCCGCTCGGCTGGTGCTATTACCATGGCGATCGTGCTATCCCTTGCCTACACGGCAACTAGCACATCGGTTTACGCTCAAGCGACCTCGGGCTCCATCTACGGCAAAACCACCGGTGGTGCGACGATCACGACGGAAAACCTCGACACGGGCGCCAAGCGCAATGTTACGGCCTCCGCGGACGGCTCGTACCGCATCGGCGCTCTTCCTCCGGGTACCTACAAGGTGACCTTTAGCGACGGCACCTCCAAGGAAGTCAACGTTGCCCTCGGCTCCAGCACACTCGTCGCCTCGGGCAATGAAGTTCTCGAACTCGAGAAGTTCGTCGTCGGCGGCCTCTCCGTGAACCCGATCGACTTCGGCAACACCGAGACCGTCACCGTGTTCAACGAGAAGACCCTCGATGTGCTCCCAGTCGCCCGCAACCCCACCGCGGTGGCGCTGCTCGCTCCTGGTACGACCCAAGGCGACACCGCTTTCGGCAACCTCGCCTCCTTCGGTGGCGCCTCGGTTTCTGAGAACGCTTACTTCGTCAACGGTTTCAACATCAGCAATTTCCGCAACGGCCTCGACCCGGCGGAAATCCCGTTCGAATTCT
Organism: Verrucomicrobiota bacterium; assembly: GCA_023433275.1. Taxonomy (GTDB): domain Bacteria; phylum Verrucomicrobiota; class Verrucomicrobiia; order Opitutales; family Opitutaceae; genus Lacunisphaera. The sequence goes on along the minus strand of JAEZDN010000165.1, from coordinate 51,027 downwards.
ACAACCAATTCGAGATCAAGACCGGCGGCTACGGCGCCGAGTTCGGTCGCTCCACGGGTGGCGTCATCAACGCCTCCACCAAGAGCGGTTCCAACGAATACAAGGCGGGTGCCAACTTCTACTTCCAGCCCGACGCTGGTCGTGAGAACTCCCCGAACTCCTATTTCGTGAACACCGCCGGCGTGACAGTGCCGCTGGTTTATAACAGCGCCGATTACTGGCAGGAGCGCCAGGCCAACGTCTGGGCGAGCGGCCCCCTCTGGAAGAACAAGATCTTCTTCTACGGCCTCTACAACATGCGCAGCATCGAGCGCCGCGACGCCATCGTCAACGGCACCCGCATGCTCTATCGCTCGGTCGACGATCCGTTCTACGCCGCCAAGATCGACATCACCCCCATCGACGGCCACCGGTTCGAATACACCGGCTTCCAGGATGAGTCCCAGCAGGTCGACAACGAATTCGATTTCAACCACACGACCAACACCACGGACTTCCTTGGGGCGCCCGCGACCAACTACTATGACCGCGGCGGCCGCACGCACATCGGCAAGTACAGCGGCGTGTTCTTCGAGAAACTCCAGGTCTCGGCCATGTTCGGCAAGAGCACCCAGGCCCGCACCGACGCCAGCTCCGAGGACGTCAAGCCGTTCATCTACGATGGCCGCTCCGGTAGCCTCGTCTACATCCAGGGCAACCCGAACCTCCTGATCGCCACTGCCGAGGACGAGCGCGAGGCCACCCGCTTCGACGTCGAATACCCGTTCGAGTTCGCCGGCTCCCACCGTCTGCGCGCCGGTTACGACAAGGAAGACAACGTCTCCCATGATCTGTCCCTCTACTCGGGCGGCGTCTACTACCGCTACTACGCCATCCCCGGCAACGGTATGATCAACGGCGTGGCCGTCACCGGCCCGAACGTCGGCGCCATCCGCTCCCGCGTCTATCAGAACGGCGGCTCCTTCCAAGTGAAGTCCGACGCCTGGTACATCGAGGACAACTGGAGCCTCCTGAACGATCGCCTCAACCTGCGCCTCGGTCTGCGCAATGAGACCTTCGAGAACCTGAACGGCGAGGGTAACACCTTCATCAAGGTCTCCAACCAGCGCGCTCCCCGCATCGCGGCGTCCTATGACCTCCGCGGCGACAAGAAGACCAAGGTCTTCGCCAACTACGGTCGCTACCACCTGCCGGTCGCCTCCAACACGAACGTCCGTCTCGCCGGTGGCGAACTCTTCACCGAAGAGTACCACGTGCTGACCTCCGTCAACGCGGACGGCACCCCGGTGATCGGCGCGAAGCTCGGTCAGACCAACGTCTTCTCCGACGGCACCGTCAAGGATCGTCGCGCCATCGTCGACATGGACGTTCAACCGATGTACCAGGACGAGTTCATCGTCGGCTTCCAGCACGCCCTGAACAAGGACATCTCGATCGGCGCCCGCTTCACCCACCGCATCATCAGCGGCACCGCGATGGACGATCTCATCGTCGACCACGCCCTGACCGCTTGGGCCCAGGACAACGGCTTCGGCGGTTATGACGCCACCGGTCTCCATGCCTACGTGCTCGCGAACCCCGGCCGTGACATCCACATGTTCTGGGACTTCAACGAGAATGGCAGCCTTGAGGCCAACGAAGAGGCCATCCTGACCAAGGAAATGCTCGGCTACCCGAGCGCCAGCCGCATGTACTACGCCCTCGAGCTCTTCGCCGAGAAGGTGTGGGACGGCAAGTGGAACGCCTCGTTCTCCTACACCTGGTCGCAGTCCTATGGTAACTACGAAGGCTGGGTCCTCTCCGACAACGGTCAGGACGACGCCGGTATCACCATCCTCTTCGACAGCCCGATGGTCACGGAGAACACCTATGGCTTCCTGCCGAACGATCGCCGCCACCAGTTCAAGGCCTTCGGTTCCTACCTCCTGACCCCTGAGTTGAGCCTCGGTGCAAACATGAGCCTCTCCTCCGGCCGCCCCATCAACCGCATCGGCTGGCGTAATGACCCTGTCCGCGGCTCGACGAGCAACGACTACTTCGCTGTACCGCGCGGCTCCGCCGGCACGATGGACTGGGTGTTCAACACCAACCTGTCGCTGGTCTACCGCCCGAAGTGGGCTTCGGATCGCGTGACGTTCCAGCTCGACGCCTTCAACGTGTTCAACGGCAAGGCCGTCACCGAGATCGTCGAGACCTACCAGAACGCCTCCGGTGGCAACGACCCCAGCTACGGCACCGCGTCGTCCTGGCAGCGTCCGCGCTACTTCCGCCTGTCGGCCAATTTCGAATACTAAGTCGAAATCAGCCGGTTAGCTCTTCAACTCCCGCCCGCAAGGGCGGGAGTTTTTTTATGCCCGCACGGTAGCCGCTCGATCCCCCTGGCATAGTGAACAGGCATGAACTTCGGAAAATGGGAATACAACCGCCACCGTCATCCTGAACGGAGTGAAGGATCCAAGGGAACAGACGGACGCCCGCCGACTCCGTAAATCCTTCACTCCGTTCAGTAAGACGGTGGGGAAGGTCTTAGCCGGAATCATGCAGTTGGATGCAGGCGCGCGGCCCTGACCGCGCCGTTTTCTCGCTGCGGGAACCGAGGGCGTGGAGCCACGCGCCTACAACCGAACAGTTCGACCGCGCACACTACGGAATCGCATTCTGACTGCCTCGTTCCGGCTTCGGTATCTCCAATATGGAGGCGGCTTACAGGCTAAAAGCTCGTTCAATTCGTCAGCAGCGCCCAGCGAAGGATCCAAGGGCGAAGGCGTGATGTTAATACCCTTGAACGGCCCATACGCGCATGTCCCCAATTCACGTCCGTCAGTCACGCCTGACGCCCTCTCGCCCCTCGAACTTACAACCGCGCCTTGGCCTGCCGCGCCCGTGCCAGCGCCGTATCCGCATCCGCCGCCAGCACATTGAAATGTCCCATCTTCCGACCCGGCCGGGCCTCCCCCTTGCCATACAAGTGAAGGTGCGTGCCCGGCTCGGCCTGCAACGCCGCCCAGTTTGGTTCTCCGTTCGCCCACGCGTCGCCCAAAATATTCACCATCACCACCGGTGATCGCAAGGTGACCGCTCCCAACGGCAGGCCGCAAATTGCCCGCGCCTGCTGTTCAAACTGGGAAGTCACGCAGGCATCCATGGTGTAGTGCCCGCTGTTGTGGGTTCGCGGCGCGAGCTCATTGATCAGGACCTCACCGCGCTTCGTCACAAAAAATTCCACGCCCAACACCCCCACCAGACCGATCTTCGCCGCGACTTCGCGGGCCATGGACTCCGCCGCGGTGGCGACTGCCGGGGCCACCCGGGCCGGCACGATCGAAAAGTCGAGGATATGATTGGTATGGATATTCTCGGCCACGGGAAAGACCGCGGTTTCCCCCGACACGGATCGGACCACCACGGCGGATACTTCGCAGGCAAAATCCACAAACTGCTCGATCACGACCGGCTGACCGGCAAACCGCTTCACCGCGATCGGGATGTCCGTCTCAGCCATCACCTTGAGCTGCCCTTTCCCATCGTACCCAAAATCCGCGGTCTTCACCACGCAGGGCACGCCAACTTCCCGAATGCCGGCCGCCAAGTCTCCCGCCGCCGCGACCTCGGCAAAGCGGGCGTGGGGGAAGCCGTTTTGCTTCAGCCAGTTTTTTTCCCGCGAGCGATTCTGGGCCGTTTCAAGCACGCGCCAGTGCGGCCGCAGTTTCGTCAGCTCCTCGATGGCGCGAAGCGGAGCCGATGGCACATTCTCGAATTCGTAAGTTACCACGTCGCACTCGCGCGCGAAAGCCGACAAGGCCGCGATGTCTTCATAGGGCGCATTGACCTCCCTGTCCGCCACGGCCCCCGCCGGACACCGGGCTTGGGGCTCATAAATCTGGATTCGTCCGCCCAGGCGATTCACCGCCTGCGCCAGCATGCGGCCAAGTTGCCCACCACCGAGCACACCAATGGTCTTTCCCGCCAAGATCGCCGCTGGGTCGCTCACGGCAATTTGGTTTTCAAAACCTTCTTCGTCTGCTCGGCCCGGAATTTCCTCCATTCCTGCCGCGTGCGCGCATCGCTCTGCGCCAGCAAGGAGGCGGCGAATAGCGCCGCGTTGATCGCTCCAGCCTTGCCCACCGCAAACGTTGCCACCGGCACGCCGCCGGGCATCTGCGCGATCGAGAGCAGCGAATCCAAGCCTTTCAGCGCCTTCGATTCCACCGGCACGCCCAACACCGGCAAGGTCGTGAGCGACGCCGTCATCCCGGGCAGGTGCGCCGCGCCGCCAGCCCCGGCGATGATGGCCTTGAGCCCGCGCTTCTCCGCCGACTCGGCGTAACTGACCATCAGCTTCGGCGTGCGATGCGCGCTGACGACACGCTTCTCGTACGGAACCCCGAGCGCTTCCAGCGTCGCCGCGGCATGTTGCATCGTCTCCCAATCCGAGGAGCTGCCCATGATGATTCCGACCAGTGCTTTCGCCATAGGCTACAAGGCTGTAGGGGAGAATGACCGCCCTCGGCAAATGAAAAGGCAGGGCGAATTGCCCTGCCCGATTCCAAATGGGCGCGCTTAAAGCAACGCGGTGCCCTTCGGGACTTTCACGAGCGTGGTGCCGGCGATTTTGTCGTGCCAGCTCTGCCGCTCGTCATCGAACGCGACCCAGATGAAACCGAGCCCCACGACGGCCAGCGAAAGAAACGCGCTCAGCCCGCGCACGATCGCCACGCCCCAGTCCACCGGGCGATCATCCAGCCGCACGAGTTTCAGACCGCAAATGATGCCCCCGATCGTGGTGCCCTTGGTCGCCCACATCACCACGCAATACAATGCGACCCAGAACGGATAAGCTCCGCCGGGGTGAAGGTTGAAGATCATGAAGACGCTTTCCAACAGCCCCATGGTAATGGCGACCAGGATGAGATCCAATACCGCCGCTCCCACCCGCAGCCAGAAACCCGCGCGCGGCAGCGTGGCCGCCGAAATGACGACCGGCGCGGGCGCCAACATCGCGGTGACCGGCGGTACCGGATCGCCGCTCGGACCGCTCACCGGCATCGCCGCCGTGGTTCCCAGTCCGGCAGCTCCGGTCGCCGACGGCGGCGGTATCACGGCCGCGGCCACGGGCCGTGGGGGGCGGCTGGCTTTGACCTGCAGAATGAGAGTATAAACCACCACGCCGAGCCCAAGCATGCCAATTAGCTTGTACGTGATGAAACCCACGATCGGAATGGTGTAGAGCCCGAGCACAATCATTCCGCCCAGCAGCACGCCGAAAACCGGATGGGCCAGCGGACTGTCGCCAAACAACCGGGTGATACGGCGGCCGAGCCAGGCCAGCATGACAATCTTGCCAAAGATCGAGGCGAAGAAGAGTCCCAGGGAGAAGAGCGGAATGAGCACGACACCGATCGCAATGGCAATGGTCAGAGTGAGCAGAATATACGCAACCGGCGTGAGCAAGAGAGTCAGCAACGCAGCCAGCAGCGAGTATCCGGGCCGCTGTTCCAGGGTCTCGGCGCACTTCACCACGCCGGCGGGAGCAATCAGGGCGATGAGGCTATAGAGCCCAAGCGCCGCCAACGCGATGCCCCATGCCCAGAGCAGATGTCGGTTGAACGCGAGGGGCCGGCCATAAAGCAGGCACTCCGTGATCCAAGTGGTCACGCCCGTGAAATCGAAATGCCGGCCCGCGATGCCAATATTCTGAATGTTGCCCCGCACGGTCGCGCCATCCGCCCGCGTGACCTGGCCGCCGATGCAGACAATCTCGCCATCCACCACCGCGTCAGGCCCCAGTTCAACGCTGCCGAGCACCGCCACGACTTCGCCGCGGACGTGGGTGTTGACGTAGGTATTCCCGACCACCGACACCACGTCGCCGCCGACAGCACCGCCGGTCACCCGGCTGTTGCCCAAGATGGATACCACGGCGTCACCCACTTCGCCGGCCGACGTTGATGAACCCACAATCGAGATGACGGCCTTGGCGTACTCGCCCTCGCCCAACGTGCTCCCACTGCCAAAGCTGATGCGCTCATTGCCGGATCGGTGCGAATGCCGACGCCGATGCCGCCCGTCGCTGTCTTCGGATTCGTCCGCGTCCGCCGCCGACGTCTCTTCATCATCGCTTGATGTGAGATCACGCAATTCCTCCTCCGGCTCGTCTGCCTCCGGTGTCGTTGTCTCCTCAGACGGCGACGCGGGCTGTTCAGGGGCGGCTGGTGCGTCCGATGCGACGGGGGCTTCCGGGTCCGGCTCTCCCGCCTCGGCTGCAATCGCCAATCGTCCGGCGATGCCCAAGGCGAGGAAAAGGATGAGATACTTGAGGTGACTGGCCAATTTCATGAAAGGTTTCTTAGTTGTTGCGATAAAGGAGTCGGTACGCCGCGGTGCCCAAGCCCACGAACGTGACATACATACTGACGACGAATGCCAGGCCGCCGTAGAGCCACAGCGGGGGAATGCTCGTCAGGACATCGCCCACAAATTTCATCAGCCAGGAACTCGCCCCATAAAGGCGCTCCACCCACGCAAAGCTCGCGGTGACTTCCTGGACCACGGCGTCCGCCGCCGCCCCTTGGCTCAATAGGTAGAAAGCCGCAATCGCCATGGCGGCGACGCCTGTGCCCAATCCGAAGAACGCGGCGCGCACCGGCGCCGGCCAGTACGTCCAGCTCTTGTGATACCAAGCCACCGCGGCCCGCCGCTCGATCTCGGCCAAGACCCGGGCTTCAAACCCCGCCGGCGCTTTCCGCTGCGGCAAGGACCTCAATGCCTGGTGAATGCCCTGTTCCAACGTGGTCGGCGCCGCGGCCACGGGGCTCTTCGCCATGCGGGCGCCAATCGCCGCCTGCAGCCGCGCCTCGAAACCCGCCGGCGCCTTGCGCGGGGGCAGGGCCCGCAGCTCGCGGTGGATGAATTTCTCCAGTTCTTCAGGTGTCATTTTGGGATCCATGGGCGCACCTCAGGAAACGAATTTTTCGTGGCTGGCACCACTGCGCACCAGCACCTTGGCGAGGGCCTCGCGCCCTCGCAGGATGTCGGTCTTAACCTTGCTGAGGGATACGCCGAGTTTCCGGGCGATGTCCTCGTAGGGCAGTTCTTCAAAATGATACAACACGAGCGGAACGCGCTGGTGGTCGGGCAATTTTTCCAAGGCGCGCTCGATCCACTCGCGACGCTCGTCCGAATCCACGCTTTTGAAAAACGTGTCGGGCGCGGCGAACTCCACTTCCTTCTCCTCGCCCTCGTCGCTGCGGTGCACGAGGTCGGAAAAAAAGCTCCAGCGCTTCTTGTAACGCTGAATGTGGTTGATCGAAAGATTGGTCGCCACGGTCTTCAACCATCCCCCCGCCGTCGGACTGGCCCGAAGATTGTCGAAGTGCTCGTGCGCCTTGATGAACACGTCCTGGGCGATGTCCTCAGCCTGCGTCTCATTGCCAATGAGGCGCACGGCCGTGGAATATACCATGTCCTGGTAGTTGCGCATGAACGTCGTGAAATCGAGCGGGGGGGTTATGCCCTGGGTGGATGCTTGCACTGTTGGATCGTCATTCACGCTAACAACACCGCTCACGCCCGCGGAGTTGCAGAAACCTACTGTCACGCAAACCACGTCACGCCAAGCCCATAAGCCCGCCTGGCCCCAAGGATCACGTGCGAACGCCTTACGATCCCGATAACGCGCCTTCTTTCGCGGCCGCGATACGCCCCGGGCCCTTGCCTATTTATGACACTGGGCAAAAATCGGTCCAACCCCATGCGTCCGTTTCTCCCTCCTGAACCGAGCCTCGAAGCCGCGATTAAAGCCAAGGGCGAACACCTCTTCGCCCTCATGGACCAGCAGCCGCCGCCAACGCTCTTCTCCAAGAAAGGCGCCTACGCCCGCCTGATGGAATGGTCCATGAAGGACCCCGCCTTCAAGACCCAGCTCTTCCGCTTCGTGGACGTGCTGCCGACCCTGAAGTCCTCCGCTGACATCGTCCGCCACCTGCAGGAATACCTGGGCGACCAGGCCGTGGCGCTCAATCCCGCGCTGAAAGCCGGCCTCGCCGCCTCTTCGTTTGCCCCCGCCCTCGTCGCCGCACCGGTCAAGGCCCAGATCGTCGACATGGCCAATCAGTTCGTCGCCGGCGAGACGGGCGAGGACCTCATCCGGCAGATCCGGCGCAACACCAAACTCGGCCTCGCGACCACCATCGACCTCCTCGGCGAAACGGTCGTCAGCGCCGCCGAAGCCGACGCCTTTCTCCAGCGCAACCTCGAGGTGCTCGATTCGGTTTCCAAATTTCTCGCCCGCGAGCCCGCCCCCGCCTTCAGCGACCTCGGTCCGCATGGCCCGCTGCCCCGCCTGAACCTCTCCGTCAAGATTTCCGCCCTCACGCCCGACGTCCATCCCGCCGATCCGGAAAACTCCATCGCCGCCCTCAAGGAACGCTTCCGCCCCGTCCTCCGCCGGGCCGCCGAGGTCGGCGCGCTGATCAACTTCGACATGGAGAGCTACAAGCTCAAGGACCTCACGCTCGCCCTCTTCAAGTCCATCTTCGAGGAACCGGAATTTGCGCACCAGCCCGCCATCGGCATCGCCCTCCAGGCCTACCTGCGCGATTGCGAACACGACCTCCGTGATCTCGTGGCGTGGGCGCGCCGGAACAACCGTCCGCTCAACATCCGCCTCGTGAAGGGCGCCTACTGGGACTACGAAACCATCACCGCCCAGCAGCGCGACTGGCCCGTTCCCGTCTGGTCCCGAAAGCCTGAAAGTGACGCGAACTACGAGAAGCTCTCCCTGTTTCTCCTCGAGAACATCGACATCGTCACCCCGAACTTCGCGTCGCACAACGTCCGCTCCTGCGCCCATGCCATCGCGCAAGCCGAGCGGCTCGGCATCGACCCGCGCGCGTATGAGTTCCAAGCCCTCTACGGCATGGCCGACGAACTCAAGCTCTCGCTCCTGCAAATGGGGCACCGCGTCCGCGAATACTGCGCCATCGGCGAACTGCTCCCCGGCATGGCCTACCTGGTGCGCCGCCTGCTCGAAAACACCTCCAACGAAGGCTTCCTCCGCCTCAAGAACATGGGCGAGGCCACCAAGGACGCGCTCCTCGCCAATCCGGTGACACTCTTGCCGGAACCCGGCCTCCAGACGGGTTCAATCCCGGCGGGGACACCGGCATCCACCTTTCGCAACGCGGCCAACACCGACTTTTCCCGAGCGGCCAATCGCGAGAAACAGCAAACCGCCCTCGCCGCCCTCTCCCCCCAACTCGGCCGGAAACACCCGCTCATCATCGCCGGCAAAAAAATCACCGACCGAGAATTCGTCCCCTCGGTCAATCCCGCCAAACCCACGCAAATCATCGGCCACTGGGCTCGCGCCACTCGCGCAGACGCCGATGCCGCCGTCGCCGCGGCCCGCGCCGCGTTTCCGGCGTGGCGCGCCCAATCCGTGGATGACCGCGCCAAACTCCTCGAGCGCGCCGCGGACCTCATGGAAGCCCGCCGCTTCGCCCTCAACGCCCTGCTGATCCTCGAGGCCGGCAAACCGTGGGTCGAGGCCGACGGCGACGTTTCCGAGGCCATCGACTTCTGCCGCTTCTACGCCATCGAAATGCGCAAGCTGGCCCGGCCGGTCGTCACCCAGGCCGTGCCCGGCGAACGCTGCGTGCAAACCTGGACCCCGCGCGGAGTCGGCGTCGCGATCGCACCTTGGAATTTCCCGCTGGCCATCCTGACCGGCCTGGTCGTCGCCCCGCTCGTCGCGGGCAACTGCGTGGTCATGAAACCCGCCGAGCAGACTTCGATCATCGGTGCCACGCTGATGGACATCCTGATCGAGGCCGGCCTGCCCGCCGGCGTGGTCAATTTCCTGCCCGGTTACGGCGAAGATATCGGCGCCCACCTGACCGGCCACAAGGACGTCGATTTCATCGCCTTCACCGGCTCACGCGCCGTGGGCTGCGCCATCTGGGAATCTGCCGGACGCACCCAACCTGGCCAGGCCAACCTCAAGAAGGTCGTCTGCGAGATGGGCGGCAAGAACGCCCTCATCATCGACAACGATGCCGATCTCGACGAGGCGATCCCGGCCGCGCTATATAGCGCGTTCGGCTTCAGCGGACAGAAATGTTCGGCACTCTCGCGGCTCATCGTTCTCGACGAGGTGTACGATCATTTCCTCGAACGTTTCCTCTCCGCCTGCGATTCATTCCCGATCGGCGATCCAGCCAAGCCCGGCACAATGATCGGGCCGGTGATCGATGCCGATGCCCGAAAGAAGATCCTCGCACTGATCGAACAGGGAAAGAGGGAATCCAAACTGGCCTACCAAGGCAAGGCGCCGGCCGAGGGCTATTTCGTGCCGGCGACGGTCTTCGTCGATGTAAAGCCGGAGCACACCATCGCCCGCGAGGAAATCTTCGGTCCGGTGGTGGCCGTCCTGCGCGCCCGGAATCTCGACGAGGCCTTCGCCCTGGTGAACGGCACCGACTACGCGCTGACCGGCGGCATTTTCTCGCGCAGTCCCAAGGCCTTGGAACGCGCGCAGGACGAAATGCTCGTCGGCAACCTCTATCTCAACCGTGCCATCACCGGAGCCATCGTCGAACGCCATCCTTTCGGGGGCTTCAAAATGTCCGGCGGCGGCACCAAGGCCGGCGGCAAGGGATACCTCGAGAACTTTCTGTTCCCTCGCTCGGTCGCCGAGAATGTCATGCGTCGTGGATTTGCCCCGCCGCAGGAAGGCGAGTGAACCCGCCAGCCTGATCGGTCCTCGCCGCAACGGGATCGCGCGGTCCTTAACCGGCCGCCAGCTCCAGCTTCTGTTCCCTCGCCAGGAAGAACAGCGGCTTTCGCTCGTCATCGAGCACCGGCGTGATCGCCACGTGGACCCGATACGGGCTGCCGTCCTTGTGATAGTTGATGAGTTCCGCCTCCACCGGCTGCACCGCGCGGATTCCAGAGCGAAGCGACGCCACGGCCCGCGCATCCGTCGCGGCCCCTTGCAACAGGACGCCGGGCTTGCGGCCGCGCAGCTCGGCGAGTTCGTAGCCGCACATCGCCGTGAACTCCGCATTCACCCACTCGATCAGGCCGGTCGCACCCGTACGCACCTTCGCCACGGCAGTCGGCACCGTTGCAGGACGATCGTCCGAAACGGCGGCCAGGATGCGCTCCCTCAGCGACGCCGGCGGGGTGCGATCCGCCGCGCGGCTGAGCAGCACGGCGTTCGTCACCTCCATCAGCCCGCTGACGTGCGCCTGCAGCTCCTCATGAAATTCCAGCAGCAACTCGAACTCCGCCCGCTGCGTGGCTGACATGACTCCGGCAGCGTAGAGCGCCGCGCGTTCCTGAAGGATCTCCTGCATTGGCGTCATGGAATCCCACCGCTGGGCGCAGTCAAAACAGGAATCATTCGTGGACTCGGGTTTTCCTGCATCCGTTCGCGGTTCCGGCCCGTATCCACGGCGAACCTGCTCTCGCCCTACCCGCTTCTTCCTTTGCCCACTGCCCCGTCCCCCCGCCCGCGTCGTCTTGTCGCCTCGCTCATCCAGTGGGTCGACGCCGACTTCGCCGTCGAACCGCCCGAAGTGGTGCGCCGTCAACCCGACGGCGTGAACCTGGTGCGCTGCCTGCCCTTTGCGTTCCTGCATCTGGGCTGCCTCGGCGCGATCTGGACCGGGTGGAGCTGGACCGCGGTCGGGACCGCCATCGCGCTGTATTGGGTCCGGATGTTTTTCGTGACGGGTTTCTTCCATCGCTATTTCTGCCACAAAACCTTCCGCACCTCGCGCGCCGGCCAGTTCCTGCTCGCGCTCTGCACCGGGACCACCGTTCAGCGCGGCCCGCTCTGGTGGGCCTCCCACCACCGGCATCACCACCAGCACTCCGACACGGAGCACGACGCCCATTCGCCGCATGTCCACGGCTTCTGGTGGTCGCACATCGGGTGGATCACGAGCCGGCGCAATTTCCCCACCGACTACTCGCAAGTCAGGGACCTTGCCAAGTTTCCCGAGCTCGTCTGGCTGAATCGTTTCGATTCGGTGGTGCCGGTCCTGTTCGCCGGCGGCCTTTACGGACTGGGTGCCTGGCTGGCCGCGGCGTACCCGGCGGCCGGCACGAACGGCGCGCAAATGCTGGTGTGGGGATTCTTCATCAGCACCACGGCCCTCTTCCACGGCACGTCGTCGATCAACTCGCTCTCGCACCTGTGGGGACGGCGGCGCTTCCAGACCGCCGACGACTCCCGCAACAGCTTCCTCCTCGCGCTGATCACGCTCGGCGAAGGCTGGCACAACAACCACCACCGCTACCAAAGCTCGACGCGCAACGGCTTCTATTGGTGGGAAATCGATCCCACCTACTACCTGCTGAAGATCCTCTCATGGACGGGCCTGATCTGGGGCCTGAAGCCCGTGCCGCGCTCGATTTATGAGGAAGCGGCCCGCCGCGGGGCGAACTCCGGCGAGCAGCCCCCGGTACCCAAGGCCGCCTGACCCTGGCGCTCCTGCCGATGTTCCATCCCACCGCCTTGCCCGTGAACTCCATGCCCGCGGCCGTTGCCGCCCTCCTGTCCCCGCCGCCCGGCGCGCCCTCTCTCGCCATCATTGGTGGGGGAATCGCCGGGCTGGGGTGCGGTCATTTTCTTCATCGCGACTTTGCGGTCACGCTTTTCGAACAGGGCGCCCACATCGGCGGCCACAGCCACACCGTGGAGGTCACGGAACCCGGCACCGGCCGCATCCTGCCGATCGACACGGGCTTCATGGTCTTCAACTACGAAACCTACCCGAATCTCACGCGGCTCTTTGGCCTGCTGGGGGTACCGGTGCGGAAGACCGATATGTCCTTCAGCGTCCGTCATGAGGACACGGGCCTGGAATTTTGCGGCTCTTCCCTCAATCATCTCTTCGCACAGCGCCGCAACCTGGTGCGCCCGTCCTTTTACCGCATGCTGCTGCAGGTGGACCGGTTCAACCGCGAGGCCCTCGCGGCGCTGGCGGACCCGGCGATCGAGCGCATGACACTGGCCGACTACGTGCGGGCCCGAGGCTACGGGACCGACTTCCTCGATCTCTACCTCGTCCCGATGAGCAGCGCGGTCTGGTCCACGCCTCCGGACAAGATGCTGCTTTTCCCTGCGCGCACGCTGCTGCGCTTTTTCCACAACCACGGGTTCCTCGGCCTGCACACGCAGCATCAATGGTGGACGGTGGCCGGCGGTGCTCGCGAATATGTGCGCCGCCTCACCGCGCCATGGCGCAATCGCATCCGGTCCACCGCCAGGGCCGTGCGCATCCGCCGCGAGGCCGGCGGCGTGTGGGTCACGACGGCAAACGGCGCGGTCGAACGTTTCGACCACGCGATCCTCGCCTGCCATGCCGACCAATCGCTGGCCCTCCTGGCAGACCCGACCCCCGCGGAATCGCGCGTGCTGGGCGAGTTCGCGTACCAGTCCAACATCGCCACCCTGCACACCGACGCCACGGTCATGCCGCGCACGTCCCGGGCCTGGTCGGCGTGGAACTACGCCATCGCGCGCGGTGCCGGTGGGCGCCCGGACCCAATGACCGTCTATTGGATGAACCGGCTGCAGGGCGTGTCGGATCGCGAAAACTATTTCGTGTCGATCAACCGGCCGCACGCGATCAACCCCGCCAAAATCCTGCGCATGATCGCTTATGAGCATCCGCTCTTCACGCTCGGCGCGGTCGCCGCCCAACAGGCGATTCCGGCGCTCAATGCCTCCGCGACCGAAACCTCCCGGACGTACTATTGCGGCGCCTGGACCCGCCATGGTTTTCACGAGGATGGCTTGCTCTCGGCCTGCCATGTCGCCCGCCAACTCCTGGGTCGCGACCCATGGAGCGCGCCCCCCACCGGTCAGCGCGCGACTCCTGCATCCGAAAGATGCGGGCAGCCGTAGTTTCCTGCAGTGAACTCCTGTCTCTACGAGTGCGAGGTAATGCACCACCGGCTCAGCCCCCGCCCTTACCGCTTTCTTCATCGCCTGTTCCTGTTCGCGATCGACCTCGACGAATTGGACCTCCTGCACCGGCGGCTGCGCCTGTTTTCCGTCAATCGCCGCAACCTCTACAGCTTCCGCGAGGATGATTTTCTCCCCACCCACGAGCCCGTGCACAACGGTTCCGTCCGCCCCGGCGCCGCCCGGCATCGCCTCGCTTCGCCGGCAAAACTGAAGGCAAGGGTGCTCGCATGTCTGGCAGATCACGGCATCGACCTGAACGACGGCCGGGTGCTGTTGGTCACGCTGCCCCGGGTCGCTGGCCATCTCTTCAATCCGGTCTCCTTCTATTTCTGTCAGGACGGCGAGGGGCGGCCGGTCGCCGCGGTGGCAGAAGTCACGAACACGTTTCACGAACGAAAGCCCTTCGTTCTCGGTCCGTCCACCCGCCGGGATGGCGCCTTCGCGCTCCGCACGCCGAAGCATTTCTACGTGTCTCCCTTCACCGGCCCGGACGTCGCCTTCGATTTCCTCCTGCGCGATCCGGGCGAGCGGCTCTCCGTCCAGATCGACGACTACGATGCCGGCCGGCGCACGCTGACCAGCACGCTTACCGGCCGGCGGCGGTCGTTGAACAGCCACACCCTCGCGTGGTTCACCCTCAAGTATCCGGTCATCACGCTGAAGGTCATCACCCTCATTCACTGGCACGCCTTTCGCCTCTACGTGAAGCAGGTGCCTTGGTTCGCCAAGGCGGCGCATCCCGAGGCGCAGCGCGACCTCTATCGCCCGCATGCCAGCCTGAATCCCGTGGTCCCGTCTGTTTCCAAACCATGAGTCACGACCTCGCCACCACTGCTCCCGCCGCTTCGGCCCAATCATCCAGCGCGTCGATCTTCCAAGGCGCCGTGCTGAGCGCGCTGGCCGCCATGCCCCGCGGCCGCCTTCATCTCGAGCTTCCGGACGGCACGACCCGCGCTTTCGGCGCGCCCGTCGGCGCCACGCCGGCGGAGGCGAGTGATGGCCACGCCGCGTTTCTGCTCGTGCGACGTCCGTCGTTCTTCACCAAATGCGCCTTGTACGGGGACATTGGCTTCGGCGAGGCCTACATGGACGGCGACTGGGAGACGCCCGATCTCACCGCCCTGTTCGGCTGGTTCGTGCTCAACCTCGAACACGCGCCCACCCTCACGGGATCACAGCGCGCAAAATCGGCGGCGCTCAATCTCCTGCGGGCCGCCAACCGGCTCGGGCACCTCCTTCGCCCCAACACCCGTGGCACCGCGCGCCGCAACATCCGGGAACACTACGATCTTTCGAATGACTTTTTCCGCCTGTGGCTCGATCCGAGCATGATGTACTCCGGGGCCCGCTGGGCTGGCGCCGCCACCCTCGAGGAAGCGCAGCTCGCCAAGAATGACGCGCTCTGCCGGAAGCTCCGGCTTCAGCCCTCCGATCATGTCCTGGAAATTGGCACCGGCTGGGGCGGCTGGAGCCTCCACGCTGCCGCCCGCTACGGCTGCCGCGTCACCACCATCACGATTTCCCGGCAGCAGCACGACTGCGCCACCCAGCGCGTCAATGCCGCGGGGCTGGCGGACCGCGTGGAAGTGCGCCTGCAGGATTACCGGGACATCA
This sequence comes from Verrucomicrobiota bacterium, assembly GCA_023433275.1. GTDB lineage: Bacteria > Verrucomicrobiota > Verrucomicrobiia > Opitutales > Opitutaceae > Lacunisphaera. Next base: position 35,432 of record JAEZDN010000165.1, on the reverse strand, counting down.
CGGGCTGCTTCGACAAACTCGTGTCGATCGAAATGCTCGAGGCCGTCGGCTACCGCTATCAACCCGACTTCGCCGCCGCGTGTGCCCGGCTCCTCAAGCCGGAGGGGCTCCTGGCCCTGCAGTTCATCACTTATCCCGATCACCGCTACGCGCAGTTGCGACGCGGTGTTGATTTCATCCAGAAGCACGTCTTCCCGGGCTCGCTGCTGCTGTCGGTCAACCGTCTCAACCAACTGCTCAGCGAAAAGGGCGGATTCATCCTCCACCACCTCGAGGATGGCGGGCCCGACTACGTGCGCACGCTTCAATGCTGGCGCGAGAACTTCCACGCCCGGCTGGGGGAGGTTCGCGGGCTCGGCTTCGACGACCGCTTTGTTCGCAAGTGGAACTACTACCTCAGCTACTGCGAAGCCGCGTTCGCGCATCGCAACATCTCGGTGGTGCAGACCGTGCACACCCGGCCGAACAACTCCCTCCTCTGAGCCATGGTCTGGTTCTTGCGCATTCTCTTCTCGCTGGTCATCGCCTCCATGCTCGCGGTGACCACTTGGGCCAGCCTGCAGCAGTCGCTGGGCGATTTCGCCCGCAGCGCGACCTTCCGGGACCCATGGGTCGTGGCCACCCTCCTCGATGCCTACTGGGCTTTCATCGCGTTCTATGTCTGGGTCGCATGGAAGGAATCCTCCACGACGGTGCGCGTGCTCTGGTTTCCGAGTCTCCTCCTGCTGGGCAACTTCGCCATCGCCGCCTACATGCTCCGGGAACTGTCCCGGGTGTCGGCGCGCGCTCCGACCCGTGAGGCCCTCGGGCAGGTTTTCACCCGGCGCAACCCGGATGGTGTCCTCCTCCCGGCCCTCCTCACGGCCATTGCGGTGGTCGTTTACTGGCTCGCCTGATCACGCCGTGCCCACGTTTCCCCCCTCCTCGTTTTGGGCGCGCCGCGTGGTGGCACCGCTGCGCGCGCAGATCACGCAGGGCACCACCCCGGACCAGCTTGCCGTCACGCTCGCCGTCGGCACCGCCTGCTCTCTGATCCCCTTCCTGGGTTTCACGTCGCTGCTCAATCTGGGCGTCGGTCTCGCCCTCCGGATGAACCAACCCGTCCTCCAGATCCTCAACCAGGTGCTCGGTCCGCTGCAGGTGCTCCTGATCCCGGCCTACCTCAGACTCGGGGAATCGATGTGGGGCGCTCCCCCGCTGCCATTCTCGGTTTCGCTTCTGGTGGAGGCATTCCAGCAACGTACTCCCGTCGAGTTTCTCGCGCTCTTCGGCCGCGCGGGCCTTCACGCCTTCACCGCCTGGGTTGTCACCGCTCCGTTGCTGGCCGCCGTGCTCTACCTTTCGCTGCGGCCGGTCCTTCGAGCACTGGCATCCCGACGGCCCCATCGCGCGTAGTCTTCCCGATGTCCGCACTATCGCTCATCCTTCTCCTGTCCGTGGTGTTGGCCGTCGCGTTCGGCGTCCTCTATCTCGCGTGCCGGCGGCTCGACAACTACGGCTTCGTGGACGTGGCGTGGTCGTATGCCTTTGCAGGCGTGGCGGGACTTTATGCGTGGCTGGGAGACGGCTGGGCGCCGCGGCGTCTCCTCGTCGCCAGCCTGGCGGGACTCTGGAGCATTCGACTCGGCACGCACCTGTTAAACCGGGTCGCCGGTCATCATCCCGCCGAGGATAGCCGCTATGCGCAAATGCGCCGGGAGTGGACGACTGGTTTCCAGGTCCGCATGTTCGGCTTCTTTCAAGTGCAGGCCGCCACGGTCGTCCTGCTCTCGGTGCCTTTCCTCCTGCCGGTCGCCAACCCCACCCCGGTCTTTCACGGATTGGAGCTGGCCGGCGCGGCGCTGTGGCTGGTTGCGATGATCGGCGAGTCATGCGCCGACGCCCAGCTTGCCGCTTTCAAGCGCAATCCGGCGAACCGCGGGCAGGTGTGCGACGTCGGACTGTGGCGCTACAGCCGTCATCCCAACTATTTCTTCGAATGGCTGGTGTGGGTGTCGTTTCTTGTATTCGCCCTCGCCTCGCCGTGGGGGTGGATCGCGGTGATCGCGCCCGCGGGCATGCTTTTTCTCCTGCTCCGGGTCAGCGGCATCCCGCTGAACGAGGAGGCCGCGGTCCGCTCCAAGGGCGACGCCTACCGCCGCTACCAGGCGACCACCAGTGCGTTCGTACCCTGGTTTCCCCAACGTCCATCATGATCGACGCCCTCCTCGAAAAGAACCTCCTGCCCGACCGGCTGATCCGCTCCGGCATTCGCCGGTTGCTGCGGCAGCGACTGGCGGAGATCAACCACCCCTCGCCCGCCTTGCAGCTGGCCCGCTTCGCGGAGTCGTTGCGCAACCTGCCGATCGCAATCAACACGACTGAATCCCGGGAACAGCACTACGAGGTCCCGGCCGCGTTCTATCAGCGCTGCCTGGGTCCGCGCCTGAAGTATTCCTCCGGATATTATTCGACGGGCCACGAAACCCTGTCTCAGGCCGAAACCGAGATGCTCGCCCTCACCTGCGAGCGCGCCCGGCTGGCCGACAACCTCGACATCCTCGAACTGGGCTGCGGCTGGGGCTCGCTCACCTTGTGGATGGCGGAGCAATATCCGCGCGCCCGCATCACCGGGGTTTCCCACTCCCACACGCAGCGCGAATACATCCTGGCCGAGGCGCAGCGCCGCCGCCTGACCAATGTGCGCATCGTCACCTGCGACATGAACGAATTCACGGCGACGCCCGCGGCATTTGATCGCGTGGTTTCGGTGGAAATGTTCGAGCACATGAAGAACTGGCCCCGCCTGATGGCGGGCATCGCCGGGTGGCTCCGATCCGACGGTCTCTTTTTCGCACACGTGTTCGTGCACTCCCGCTTCGCCTATCACTTCGTTGCCCGCGACGAGACCGACTGGATGAGTCGCCACTTCTTCACCGGTGGCATGATGCCGGCCCACGATCTCTTCCCCCGCTTCCAGGACGACCTGCGCCTGGTTGCCGAGTGGAAGGTCAACGGCCGCCACTATGCCCAGACCGCCGAGCACTGGCTGCAGAACATGGATGCGCACCGGGAGGAAATCCTGCCCCTGTTTGCGGCGACCTACGGCGAAAAGGCGGCGCGAAAATGGTGGGCCTACTGGCGGGTATTCTTTCTCGCCTGCGCCGAACTCTGGTGGTTTCGCCGCGGCGAAGAATGGCACGTCAGCCACTACCTTTTCCGCAAGCCGTGAGATGCTGGCCGACGCTGTTGGCGATGGCGTGCCTGCCGCTCCTGGCGCCGGCGGCGGATGCGGACGCGGACGCACTCGTGCGGGCAGCGCAGGCGGCAGAGGCCCGGCTGGATTCACTGGGGGCCTTGCGCCTTCTCGAGCAGGCTGACGCCGCGCGTCCGAACGACGCCTCAATCCTGCAAAGGATCGCCCGGCAATATTCCGATCTCGTGGTCGAGCAACCCGACGACGACGCCCGACGACGCTTCGCGCAGAGGGCACTGGACTACGCCCAACGGGCCGCGACCCTCCAGCCCGACGATCCGGTGAACGTGCTTTCGTTGGCCATCTGTCACGGCAAGCTCGCCCTATACAGCGACACCTCCGCTAAGATCCGCTATTCGCGCTTGGTGAAGGCGGAGGCGGAACGCGCGCTCGCCCTGGATCCCGGTTACGCGTGGGCTCACCACGTCCTCGGTCGCTGGCATCACGAAGTTGCCGCCCTGGGTTCCACCTCGAGATTCCTCGTGCGGGTTCTCTATGGCGGCCTGCCGGACGCTTCTTTCGCCGCGGCCATGCGGCATCTGCGCCAGGCCGCTGAACTCGAACCCGGCGAGCTCAACCACTGGCTCGAATTGGGATTCGCGCAGATGGCCGCGGGCTTTCCCGCCGAAGCCGAAGCCTCCTGGCGGCGGGGTCTGGCCATGCCCTCCCGCGCCAAACACGATGCCGCCGCGAAGGAACGCGCCCAATCGGCGCTGAGCAAGCTGTCTCCGCGCTGACGCGAATCCCGAGCGCCTCAGCCGGAACCATGCAGCGAGCTCGATTCCGCAGCGTGCGCGGTCGAGCTGTTCCGTTGTAGGGCCGTGGCTCGTCTATGCCCGTGGTTCCCGCAGCGAGGAAAGGGCACGGTCAATCCGCGCCCCTCCTTCCGACTGTCTATTTCCGGCTCAGAATTTCCCCAAGAGGACAATCGGGCCTTCGGCCTTCGGCACTCCGCCCTTCCTCTCGAGACTGATGGCGAACGCCGCGGCCCCCCGAATCGGCTGGTTGCCCTTGAAGGTGAGCACCGCGCGGCCATCAGGGCCGGGCTTGAAGACGCCGCCATCCACCGGATTGGGATACGCCGGATCGACGACCCAGATCTGATAGTCTTGGTCAGCGGCGATGGCGGGCATCCGCTCGACGGTGAGGAGGCCCGACTCTTGCGCCGGGTCCCAGACCGCAATGGCCTGGGCTTCCGGGCTGTGGCCGGCCAGTGCCGCGAGCGCCGCGATCTTAAGCTGGGAAAGATCCCGTTGCTCGCCGAGCTGCCGGCGCAAGTCACTGATCAACGATTCGGTGCTCCGGGTGCGCTCGTCAAGTTCCGCCCGGGCCTCGTCTGCGGCGAGCGCAGCCAGCTGGCTTCGCCGCAGGTTCTCGGCGTTGTCCTGTTGCAACTGCTGATTGCGGACGGCGAGCCAGACGATCGTCACCGCCATTCCCGCCGCAATCGCATGGGGCAGCCAGCGGACGAAGGGCAGGACGCGGGCCGTGGCGGGCTGGTCGACGGCACGCAGCAACCGGGCCCGCGCCCCGGCGGGCGGAGTCATCGCGGGCGCGGCCAGGGCGAGCAACGCCGCGGTTTCCTGCATGGCAGTCGTCGTGGATTGCAGGCCGTCATCGCGCGCGAGCTCGCTCTCGAACGCCGCCCGCTCCGCTCCCTCGAGCAGGCCCATGGCGTGCAGCGCCGCCAGTTCCTCGTGGTGCGCCGTGATCATGGCCGGGTGGAAAGACTGTCGCGCAACTTGAGCAAGCCGCGGCGAATGCGGGCCTTGACGGTACCCAGGGGTTCGTTGAGCCGGGCCGCGATCTCCTGCTGGGTGAGCCCGCCGAAGAATGCCAGTTCAAGGGCCGCACGCTGCTCGGGGGCGAGGCGGCCAAGCGCGGTGCGAACGGCTCCGGCCTGCTCCTGCATCCCGAGCGCGTCGGCAGCCGTGGGCTCGTTGAAACCTGCCGCTTCATCGTAGATGTCCGCGGCGGATTCCTTGACGATTTCCGTCCGACGTTTCCGCATCCGGATGCGATCGATGGCGCGATTGCGCGTGAGGGTCGCGGCCCAGGCAAAGACCGAGCCGCGCACGGGCGTGTAGTCGACGGCCTTGTGCCAAAGTTGGAGAAAGACATCCTGCACGATGTCCTGGGACTCCGCCGCATCGTGCGTGATGCGGTAAGCGAGGGAATAAAGCGGCCGGGACAGGAGATCGTAGAGCCGCCCCAGCGCGGCTTTGTCGCGCCGGGCCAGTGCCGCCATGAGTTCGGCATGTTCCCGGGCCGACTCGGGTGAGGCGGGGCTGTCGGGCGGAATGGTCATGCGGAGGTGGCGCACAGGCGGTCGCCGCCGGGACGGAAGCCCGGCATAGACAGGGAGGATGTCAGCCAAAAACACAGCATGATGATTACGATCCGCGGGGGAAAAAGGATGCCGCAAGCTTCCCGGCTTCGCCCCGGACTGGCAATGACGGTTTCCGTTTCGCTGCCGGCAGGCTGGATGGGCTTCGGGCCTGGGGTCTGAGCGCGCGTGGGCAATGGCTGAACTGTCGCTCCCGTCATCCTGATCCCGCACAGGCGGGAAAAGGACCCAAGGGGGACGGACGACTGCGCCGATCCCGCGATCCTTAGCCGCGCTGAGGATTCCTCCGGCGAAACGAGTCCGCTCAACTCACCGCACTTATCACCTGATACGCCCCGAGCGCCGCCATCAAAACGGAAGCCACGATCAGGCTGGCGAGCGCGAAGTGACCGGCCCGCAGGTCGCGGTGCGGATTCTTGTAATGATAATAAATCGCCGCCCCGGCGAGGAACGGAAGCATGAGCCCTTGTCCAACCGCGCCGACGAAAACCAAACTGACCGGTGCGCCGACCAGGATGAATACCGTGGTGAACGCCACCGGCAGCGCCACACACGCGTACTTCAGCCAGCGCAGTCGTTCGGCACTATCGCGGTATTTCTTGATTCCGAACAAATCGATCGCATCCACCGCCAGCCGCGCGTTCGAGGCCGTCGCGCCGAAGATCGTCGAGTAAAGCACGGCAAACGCGCCCACGAGAAACATCCAGAAACTCCATTCCCCGAACACCTCGCGGTACATCAGCGATAGCGTCTCGATCATTTGGGAGTTTTCCACGCGCCGGTTCTGCGCATGCAGGATCGCGGCTCCGAGCAGGTAGAAGGCCAGGGTCGTGGTGGTGTAGAGCGCGAACGAAACCCAGGCGTCGGTCCGCATGATCTTCAACCAGCCTTTCGCATTGTCGCGCCATTCCGCCGTCCCGTCGTCCGGACCGATGTTCTTCGCGTAGCCCTTCTCGAGACACCAGTACGGGTAATAGATCAGTTCCGAGGCGCCCACGCCGATGATGCCAAAGGCCGCGAACGCCGTCACCAGCTTGTCCGGCAGCCCCAGCGAGAATCCCGAGGCCAGCTGCTCCCCGGTTACGGCGAAGGCCGTGCCCTGCAGCAACCCCACCGCCACCAGCGTGGCGAGGGTGAACAACGCCACCAGCAGCGTCGAAAACCGCTCCACCAACCGGTAGCGGCCGATCACCAACAAAATGGCTGTCGTCCCGCCGATGGCGATGGCGAGTCCGTTCACCGGCAGCGTCACGCCTCCCAGCGCAAACACGCGAGCCACGCCGCCAACCATCCCCGCCACCTGGAACACCAGCGACACATACATCGCGAGCCACAGCCACAGGATCCAGGAAACAACCAGCCGCGGCCCCGGCAGCGTGTTCAACCCGACCAGCGTCGTCTGCCCGCGCAACACCGCATGTCGCCCCAATTCGATCTGCACGAAAACCTTCAACAGGCATCCGAGGATGATGAACCAAAGCAGCTTGAATCCCTCTTCCGCCCCGAGCTTGGGTGTCACGATCAACTCGCCGGATCCGACGATGACCGCGCTGATGATCAAACCGGGGCCGAGCTGGCGCAGCACTCCGCCCAGGGTACGGGGCGGAGGCACGCGCCCCGGGGCTTCAGGGGACGTGGGGGAACTCATGGGGTCCCCCCACTGGGGCGAAGAAACCCGGGTCCGTCAATGTCCGGCGCCCGCCTGGTGTTCCTGAATGTACTCCTGCTTCAACCCCAGCTGCTCCGGCGCGTGCAGGACGAGCATCTTCATCCGAATATCCGCCGGCACGCTTGCCGCCGTGGCCTTGGAGATGATCACCATGAGCCCGATGGCCAGCGGCACGGTCCAGATCGCCGGCTGCTCGCAGAGGATGCGGAGCAGGGGGTGCGCGGCAAAGAATTCATTCAATCCACTGAAGCCCGAAAACACCTTGCCCATCGGCCCCTTGTCGAGCGCGAGCGTGGCCAGATTCGTCAGCGCCGCCCCGACCAGCGCACACAGGCCGCCGGTCAGCATCCCGACCGCCGCGCCCTTCATCGTCATCCCGCGCCACCACACGCTCATGAACAGGAGCGGGAAATAGCTGGCCGCCGCGATCGCGAAGGCCTGGCCGACCATGAAGTTGATCTCGAGCCGCTCCACAAATGTGCCGAGGACGATGGCCACGCCACCGACGAGGATGGCGGAGACCTTGAACGCCGCGAGCCGCTCGGCCGCGCTGGACTGCGGGCGCAGGATGCGGCCGTACACGTCGTGCGCGAGCGCGCCGGTCATCGAGACGAGCAACCCGGAGAAAGTGCTCATGAACGCCGCGAACGCGCCCGCGCAGGTGATGCCGCTCAGGATCGAGCCGATCACGCCGTACTTGGCCGAGAGCAGCGTGGGCAATTCCAGCACCACCTTGTCCGTGCCCTTCGCGCCGATGCCGGCATAAAGCTCCGGCATCAGGTTGCGGCCGATCACCCCGAACACCGGCGGGAACACATAGAAGACACCGATGAGGATCATGACCCACATCGTCGTCCGCTTGGCCGCCACCCCGTCGGGATTGGTGTAGAAGCGAACCAGGATATGCGGCAGGCCGGCCGTGCCGCAAACGAGCGCGATGATGAGCGAGTACGTGTAGAGCAGCGAGTAGGGCTTCTGGTATTCGGCCAGGTAGGCGGCGCGCTGCTCCGCGGGAAGCGCCGCCGCGGCGGCGTTGACCGCCTTGGTGGTCAGCGGACCAAAGGGCGACACCCACGCCGCGTCCTTCGGCGCCCTTTCGGGCAGCGCCTCACGCTCGATCGCGGTCGCCGGGGCGGCCAGCTCACCCGGGGCGGCATTGGCGCCGATGTGTGTGCCGTAGAAGCCATAGACCGACGCGAGCACGAAGATCGGCACGCAGATGGCGAACATCTTGATCCAGTACTGCACCGCCTGCACGAGGGTGATGCCCTTCATGCCGCCGAGCGCGACGTTCAGCGTGATGACGGCTCCGACGAGCACGACGCCGGCCCAATAAGGCATGCCGGGGAAGATGTAGGCCAGCGTCACGCCGGCGCCCTTCATCTGGGGCATCGTGTAGAAGAAGCCAATGAACAGCACGAAACAGACCGCGATCTTCCGGAAAAGCGGAGAATCATACCGGCCCTCGGCGAAGTCCGGGATGGTGTACGCGCCGAAGCGGCGCAGCGGTCCCGCGATGAACAGCAGCAGGAAAAGGTAACCGCAGGCGTAGCAGACCGGATACCAGAGTGCGTCGTAGCCCGAGGACATCACCATGCCGGCCACGCCCATGAAGGAGGCGGCGGAAAGGTATTCACCGGAAATGGCCGAGGCGTTCCAGCCGACGGAAACCGAGCGGCCGGCGACGAAAAAGTCGCTCGCGGTCTTGGAGGTTTTCGCCGAGCGAAAGCCCATCCATACCGTTGCAACCACCGTGATGAAGGAAAACGCGAAGATCCACGGATCGACGCCATCGAGGAAGGCGAGGGTCGTCATGGCGTCAGCGTTTCACCGAGTTGACCTCATCCTGCTCCAAGGCGATCGACCGCTTGATGAAGCGCCACGAGATGATCCACACGAAGGGGAAGAAAAGCACACCCAGGATCAGCCAGGTCAGCGTGAAGCCGGCCACGCGCGTCGCCATCAGGTCGGGCGCAAAATAATTCAGGAGCGGCAACCCGAACAGGGCGACCAGGAACGTGGCGGCGCACGCCACTGAGAGTTTGAGTTGGCGGCGCATCAGGGAATGCAGGAATTCCTCGCTGTGCACCCGGTCTTCGTGGGGGGTAGGGGTGGCCATGAACCGCGAAGCTAGGGGGAGCCGCGTTCCCCTGACAATACCCGTTATTGCTCGAACACTAGTTCGACCAAGTCGGCCGGTCGTCCGTGCGTGGCGGGCGTCGGCGCCGCAGGTGGATCACTGGTCCGCCAGACGTGGTGTGGAGTCTCTGCTTGCAGGGACCTCACGCGCGCGGTCGGCGTCAGGCCGATCCGAAAGCGTTTTCCGTCCAATGCCCGCTGCCGTTTCAACCCTCGTTCGGCCGCTCGGCGTGTCGCCCGCGCGTGCCTGTCATCCCTGCTGCAGGCGGGAACGCGGCTTGGATGGTCCGACCTGCATCGTCAGCGAGATCAATGGTCTCAATCACCGCCGGCCTGCGTATAGATTGCAGCCTGTCCATCTATCGCCGTTGAGAGGCATGATCCCGCTCGCTCGGCTGTAGAACCGCTGTCGGCAGCGACCTCGCTCAGCCGGACTCCTGCAGCTTACCCACAGATAACACAGATACGAAGGAAGGTTGGCCTCACCAATGGCCTCCCACTTGCCTTTCACTGGATGGTGAATGCGAACCGCGAGCTCTTAAGCGCCGCAAGCCATTCTGATCTGTGTTCATCTGTGTCCATCTGTGGTTTCCCCACTCGATTATTCCGGCTCAAGCGATCGGCGCTGGCGCAGGCACCGAGAATGAAACCCAACGCGGATTCGACGATCCCGCCCCGGTCGTTTCAGTTTTCGCTCATGCCGCGCGCGACCATTCGATCATCGCGAACCGGCCGAACTGCTGGCGGGCATCCGCGACCGCGCCTTCCACCAATTCAGGATCGATGCCCACGAGCGCCAGCAAATCCGCATCGCGTCGCCAACCCGTGACTTCCCCGGGCAGGGCGCAGCCCCATTCCGCCGCATAACTGCACGCGAGGTGCAGGGTCGCCGCGCCGGCGGTGAACTCGCCCGCGGTCTCCGGGTGCGTGTGGGTGCAGATGGCGCCCGAAATATCGAAGGGAAAGCGCCAGTGATCGAGCAGCACCGCCGTCGCTTCAGGGGCAGTGGTCCCGTGCAGCTCCTTCTCCCAGGCGAACACGTTCGGTTGGGCTTCCTCGCCCGGGTAAGCCACCGCCCCCGGGTGATTGTTGAGGATGATCTTGCCGAGATTGCGCAACAGACCGGCCGAGTAGGCAGATCCCTCATTGCCCGCCGAACGCCCGGCGAAGGCCGAAGCGAGCGAACCAACGGCCACCGCATTTTCCCACAAGCGGCCCGCGGGGATCCCGTAAAGCATCAGGTCCCCCTGGAAAACTTGTCGTGACACGATTAACCCGACCAGCTGATGGATTTCCCCGAATCCCACCCGCGCCACGGCCTCGTCGAGCGACTGGCTGCGACTCTTGAGGCCGTAGAGCGCGCTGTTGCTCAGTTTAATGATCTGGAAAGTCAGGGCGGGATCGACGCGCAGGAGTTCGACGATCTCATCCAAGTCGCAATCCGCATCATCCAGCAGGGTGCGCAGGCGTCCGAATATACCCAGCGCCGGCGGCAGCTTGCTCCCCAGGGTAATGATGGTGTCGCGGCCCAGGCTCATGGATAGTGATACCCCGCCTCCATCGGCACTTTCCGATTTCACTGAAGCCTCACGTGGCGCCGCCGTTTTTCGGCAAGAGATACGCGGCTCCCCTCCCCCGAGCGTTATCGTCCAACCTGGATTGCGGCCAACCATCCTGCATGGAGTGCAAATCAAGATTTCGGGCCCCTTGGCCAAATACCGGCACCGCGTTACTCCCCCTCGCACACGATCGGCACGCAGGCCTCCGACCGAAGCGTCGTCTTAAGGCGCGTCGTGGTGCGACGAGACAGGGATCAGGGCATGGTAACTTCTTCAAAAGTGTCTAAGCGCGTGAAGAGGTTGCGGCCTGGATCGAACTCCAAGTTTCTATCCAACGACGTGGGATTGAGGAAATAGTTGAAAATCAGTCGGCGATTAACACCGAACTCGATTTCGCCATATATCTTCCCGTATAGCGCTTCCTTGATTTGACCGTGTTCATCCAGCACCGTGCGGACGCGGAAAAAATAGTTACGATCTGCGCTGACCTCGTTTTTTATGGGGTCGCCCTTTTCGAATCGCGCCATTTGTCGTTGAAAAGTCGGCTGGTAGCCCCGCTCGGGCGCTGAGTGCGGAACCCTTAATACGCTGTTGTCTGACGGCACAGCCAAAATGCCGTCTCCTTCCCTGCTAAAAGCAACCTCAAGCACGTAGTCAAATGGAGCGGAGCCTACAGTATAGGGCACCAGCTCCTTAATGGTGTAAATGATGTCGGGAGTTTTCCCCTTCCCATGAGGTGCGACCCAGTCGCCGGTCACGAGGTCGAAGCCGTACGGGTGATTGAAGGCAGGGATCTTGAACTCCAGGATGTTTCCGACCTTCCGAGCATAGAGCGGGATCGGATTTACAATGCGCTTCATGACGACCTTGACGGTCGGATCCCACGGGTCCCACCGACCGTCACGCACTTCCCTAAACCGGAATTTCCCGTCTCCTCCTGAATAGTAACCGCTCTTGAGTCGCGGACCATAATTGGTGTCTCCGCGAAGGCTTTTGCCTTCGATCGTGGCAATCCCCTGCGCATTCGAAACGGCTTCATAGATGCTTGAGACGTCCCGCCCGAAACCTTCGCCCCGCTCCCAATGGTGAAACGTGCTCAGACCGATTTGAGCCCCTTCAATGGGAGCGCCCAAATCATCGACAACCTCGATGGTAATCCTGAACGATCGTCGTGTCTCCCTCGCATAGGCCCTGGCCCAATCGGAGAAGCCAACGACGAATCCCAGAGCCAATATTAGGTATCTATTCATTTAAGTTCTCCGGTTTTCACCCATGCTTCCCACAGTCGGTAATTGTAGCGGTACGCGACATTCTTCGCATCGCTATGAAGCCAACGGCCGACTGTCGGAGAAATCCGCTTGCTCGCGTCATCGAGCCGAGAGGGCGAGCGATCGAGCACCCCGCAATGCAGATTCTGCCCCCATTGATAAGGAAATGCAGGATCAGGGCGCACGCACCTCTTCCAAGGAGTCCAGACGGCTGAACAAATTCCGCTTAGTGTCGAACTCAAGATTCCGATCCAACGAAACCGGATTAAGGTAATAGGTGAAGCGAAGGATCCGATTCACTCCGAATCGAATGTCACCCGATATCTTGCCGAATAGCGCACTCTTTACGCGACCTTGATCGTCCAGTTCGGTGCGAACGCGGATGAAATAATTTTGGTCCTCACGCATCTCGATTATCCTTTGCTCACCCCGCGCAAGGAGTGCCATTCGCTTTTCGAGTTTCGGCTCATAACCGGCTTCGGGCGCTTTGCGCGGCAAGCGGAGCGCGCTTCCCTTGTGTGGGATAGCGATCAACCCTTGAATACCATCCCCAGGATTAGGGAACGTCACATTCAAGCTGTAATCAAACGGCTCGTCGCTCCCGGCATACGGAACACGCTCGGTAAGCGCAAAAATGATATCGGTGGAAACGCCTTTGCCATGCGGCGCGACCCAATCGCCCACTACAAAATCGAAGCCGAACTCCTCGTTCACTCGGGGAATTTTAAATCGTTCGCCGTTTCCGACCGTGCGCGCGTACAGCGGAATCGGGTTCGTGATTGGCTTGAAAGTGATCTCGACGACCGGATTCCAAGGTTCCCAGCGTCCGTTCTTTACTTCCCGCAAGGTAAAGCTGTTCCCGTGATCCGTATAATATCCCGGTACATCCCCGACCCGATAGCCAAAATCGCCTCTTTTGCTTGATGCGCTGAGGACCGCTATCCCTTCGGCATTCGTCACCGCGGAAAATTGTCGATGTTTGTCGCGCCCGAAACCCTCTCCTGGCACCCAATGCGAAAACGTTGCGGCACCCACTCGAACGTTCGCGACAGGCAATCCGTCATCCGTGATCACTCGAAACGTAATTTGCGCCGGAGCGCTCCGCTCGGCCGCACGAGTTTGTGGAGGACAGACCACGTACCCCACCAGTACCGCTAGAATGAGAGCTTTCATAATTTCAAACCTCCTAGAGTGACCCACTCCTTCCATACCGGATAATTAAACATATAAGCTACGTTCTTCAGATCGCTATGGAGCCATCGATTATTGAGCTTTTCATCGCTCAATCGCGACCAAGGCCATCCATTCTGGTAATTCATCAGGTCTCTATTTCGGTCACCTTCGTTGAACTTCTTAATGGCATTCCTCCCCGTCGCAAACGACAGCGCCGGGATCGCGGTGCCGAGAACGGTGGCGCGGGTCAGGTAGTCACTGGCCGCTTCGCCTCCGCTAGGAGTCGTCAGGCTGTCGTCCTCGAATGGTCGGAAGAACGGTTTCTCCCTTAGCTGTGCATCGGTCAATTTTTCTGCATCGGCGGGGGCCATGAGACTATGGGTCGTGGTTGTCCCCCCGTGTGGGCCACCCGGTTTGTTCTCGGCAATGAGCCAGCCTACATTGAAGCCCCAACCAGCCTGGCTGTCGAAGGTGACCAACGCCCCAAACTGATTTGAGCCCTTGGCCATTTCCTGGACGACCCAAGCGCGCTCGGTGCCAATGTCCGGCACCGTCCCCGGCTTCTCGTCGTTGTTGCGCAGCACATCCTCACCGGAAGAGTAGAAGTTGATGGCGTTGGGAATATCGCCGAACCGGTCGCGCCAGGTCAGACCAGCACGGCCATCGCCGGGAAACAGCCGGTGCCACTCGGTGGACCAAAGTCGCGAATCATACCCGTCCCACGAATTTGGCCGCATCGCCTCGATGTCCGCGCTTGCAGGGTCATAAGCCTCCAATGCCACAGCCGCGTTGAGCATAAAGTAGCGCGTCACGTTCAAGCCATGATCCTTGATCGCACTCGAGACGACCATATTCCCCATGCTATGCCCTGCAATGACCTTCTCATATCCCGGCAGGGCGTCGACCGCAGCAGGCAGGGCCGCCGACGCCTTGAACGCCTTGGTGATGTTCTCCCAATAATCAGGTGAGATCCCGGCCACGGGGATTTGCCCGTAATCTCCATGCCAGCTCACCGCAGTGAACATCGCGCGCGAGCCGGCCTGATAGAGCCGCTTGAACGCCTCCGCATTCCAAGCACGCGACTGCTGCTCGCTCACGTTATAACCGTGCACCCAGATGAACATCTTCCCGTTGGTCGAATCATCCGGGTAGTTCCCGGGCTCGGCGGTATCGGTGGGACGCTTCACCGACTGCCCGCCCGCCCCCCGCAAATTCACCCAGCGATACATCCCTTCAACCTCGCTGATCCTGAAGTAGAGCTGCGCTTCCGCGATGACTTTTTTGTTTTGAACAACTTCAAGCACCAGCGGCTTGTCGCTGGGTTTCGTCCCTTCGACCAAAATGACGCCCTTGTTCGTACCACCGGCAATTCGGTCGAGGAATGCCGGATCCAGAGCCACGCCCTTGTCGGTGATAGCCGTCGTCTTCGCAAGGTGGGGCCATTGGGTTAAAGCATTGCCGTAAACCGGCTGTTCTTTCGTCAGGTAATCGAAGGCCTGCGCGCGCTCGAGATCGGTGCAGACGAAATTGAGCGCGCTGTCTTCCTGCCTTAGCCGATACACCACCCCGGGCGTGGCCGCAGGCAATGCCGACAGGTAGGATTTCAGATCGAGATAGACGGGAAAGAAATCCAAAAGGTCGCAGCGCCCGTCCACGTTCGCTTTTGCATGGTCGGGCGTGCGTCCATCCATCTCCCAGAACCCCGCAAGCTTGCCGGGTTCATCGCTGTTGCCCCCCAGCACCTGATCATTGGCCACATCGCCGCTGTCGTCATCGTCATTGACCCACAAGCGATACGGCCGCCATTCGTCCGGACTATCGGCTGGATCCTCATCCGCCAACATGATCTGTCCATCGCGGTTTCCATCCACCGCCATGCCCAGCGGCGGGGTATAAAACTCGACCGAAGCCGACGAGTCGGTGGGCGCCTGCAGCAGATAAATCGGGCTTTCCCGGCCATTCACAATCCACTTCCTAAGCACGCTCGAGCGTGTGCCGTCATTGTGCCAGACAACCTCGTGCCAGAAGATGGGCAGGCCCGTCATGGTCGGTGAGGTAACCACCTTGTATTCGTAATCCTGACGCGAGTATCCGCCCTGCCCGTCGGATTGATGGTAGGCCGTCGGCACCACTTCCTCCCACGAGGAACTTGCCGGGTAATACTCGGTCTTGGTTATCGTAATGGGATCCATCCGGTTGCTCAGCTCCCATGTCATGCCGTTAGCCACAAGTCGGGTCGGCGATACCTCGGTGGCTTTCTCGAAGAGATTGGTCCATTCCTCCCCGCGAAAGCCATACGCGGTCGTAATGAACCACGGCAGGTGGTGAGATTCATTATAAATCCCGGTAAAGGAGAGAACCCAATCAACGTGCCATTTGTCGGGGTTCGCACCCAACTTGAACTCCGCCTTCGTGGTACCCTGGTCGGTCGAGACCAGCATCGTGCCAAAATCGCCAGTGCTCGGCGCCCCCGGCGCCGGGATCGGAGCGAGCCCGTGGTGGGTCTCGATCGTGACCCGCGACGACCGGTCGGATTTGATGTGGGTAACGAATCTGGGCTCCGGTTTCGGCAAGTCATAGCTGAACGACGGTCCGGCGGGCTCGGTCCTTCCTTCGGCGGCCGCGGCGATGGCCGGCATGGACGCAACCACGAGGAAGATGAGCCCCAGTCGCGTTGTCCCTCCGCTCATGGCATGGGCTCCAGCAGTTCGTCGGCTCGCACGACATAAACTCGCGCCACGCCCTCAGCGTTCGTGCGCACCCGAAGGAACCGGCGCGCGTTGGCGCGCTTTCCTTCGACGTCGCGAGCAAAGCCATGGTCGTCCGTCCCCGCATGGAACGTGACCGGCGCGTTTACCAGAATGTTTCCGCTCGCATCGGTGACCTGAACCTCGAGATAGCTACCGCCCAGCAACGCCGCCGCAGGATCGCCCAAGGACGTGATGACGGGCGGATGCCCGTTGTAATAGTCCACCGGATCGGCGCCATTGGCCATCTCCTCCGCATTCGAGACGCCATCGCCGTCGATATCCAAATCCCACTCGCGAGGATCCCAACCCGCCTCCAGCTCCACGTCGTCACTGACGCCGTCCCCATCCGTGTCCGGGCTGGACGCATCCGTTCCAGCCTTCGCTTCCTCGAGGAAGGTCAACCCGTCCCCGTCCGTGTCTGCCACCAAGAGCTCCGTCGACTGCGGTGCCAAGGCATCGTAATCGTGGAGAGCTTCCCAACCATCCTCCAGTCCGTCGCCATCCGTGTCCGCATTGTTTGGATTAGTGTCATGCGCGAACTCCTGGATATTGGTCAGTGAATCGCGATCGGGATCATGCGTCCGGTCCCGCCGGGCCGGATCAAGCCCATGGGATATTTCCCAGGCATCGTCCATGCCGTCCTCGTCCGCGTCCGCAAACAACGGATGCTCTTCGGTGACCCGAAAGCCATCGAACCAGGTCGGTTCACTGGGGTGTCCCTCCAGTTTGAATTGGTTGCTTCCCGGCTCCGTAAACACGTCCGCAAACGCCAGCTTTCCGTCCAGATAGACATCCATGCCCCCGTAAGCCAGATCACGCCGGACAGTGATTCGATGCCACGCATCGGCAATGCCGTCTGCGTTCACCGCGAAGCTGCGGTTCGTCCGCCAGAATTCCTCGCTCCCTTCGGCGAAAAAATAGCCCTCCGGCGAAGCCGTGTTCCCGTCGCGCGCAAAACGAATCGTGGCGCTGGTCGGGAAGAGAAACCGAGCGGACGCGTTGCCGGTGCCCGTTGCCGGTTTGATCCAAAAATCGAAATAGCGCACCCCTTGTTCCGGACCCGGCTGTTCCAACACGATCGTTGCGATGGCATTGACTTCCTCGGGATCAAGGACGATCGACTGGGTCCCTGAATGCGCATCCTCGTTGGTGACCTGCACCCCCGGGGTTGCTGCCCATGAACCCTGACCACCCAACGGCCCCGCGGAGAATCCATCGTCCCCTTCGAAGGTGAAATTCGCCGTAACCGGCAGCGACGGAACCGTGGTGACGTTCACCACTTCCGAAACGGCAACGGCGCCTTGATCATCTGTCGCCCGCGCCGTGATTACATGGGCGCCGATGCCCGGTGCAGTCCACACTACGCGATACGGGGAGGTCGTATCCTCACCGATTGCAACGTCTCCCGCGAAAAATTCCACGCGCACAATTGTTCCGTCCGAATCATAGGCGTCTGCCGCCAGCACCACACCATTGGACGCTCCCAAGCGGGCTCCTTCCGCGGGTGCAGACACCGTCACGGCGGGCGCTTCGTTGCTGATTCCGCCCGCCCCGGGAGGAAAGTGAGCAATATCGAGCACGATCACTTCTTCGCCAACCGTGACCTCCGCCCGCGTGATGTGCTGGGCGCGAACCGATACCAGCAAACACATCCCCAGCATCGTGAGAACGAAATCCGACCAGAAAACGCGTGCGCTCATGGGCTGTCCGTTGGTTTGACGTACACGCGCGCGACCCCTTCGGCGTTGGTCCGCACGGTGATTGATGGAAGCGCGGGCCCGTCGAACGCGCTGGCCAGAAGGTGATCCCCGACCAGCGCTGTGAATTTCACCGGCGCGCCGGCCAGGGGCAGTCCCGCTTCATCGACCACGACGATGCTCAACGTGTCCTCGGGGCCCAACGTGCCGTCGGATGGAGCCAGCGACTCCAGCTCCGGAATGGCTCCATTGTAATAATCGACCGGATCCGACCCCTGCTCGAACTCCTGTAAGGTCGTCAGCCCGTCGCCATCGAGGTCGGCTTGGGCATCCGACGCGGAGAGCGGATTGAGTCCGTGCGCCAATTCCCAGCCATCGGGAATGCCGTCGCCATCGGTGTCGCCGCTCCGGGGATCGGTGCCCGCGGCAAACTCCTCGGTGTCGCTCAAACCATCGGCATCCGCGTCGGCATCGGCCGGATTCGCCCGGGTCGGATCATAACCGTGCCGCCGTTCCCAATCATCCCGCAGCCCGTCCCCATCCGTGTCCACGCGACCGGGATGGGTGCCCAGCATGTATTCCAAGATGTTCGCCAACCCATCCCCGTCCAAGTCAGCGCGCCGGTCGTCGACAGCGGGATTCAATCCGTGCGCGGTTTCCCATTCGTCCGCCACGCCGTCGAGATCAGCGTCCGCAAAGAGCGGATTGTCCGCGCCCGCATACAAGTCGTCGAAGCGCGTCGGCAACGACGGATGCCCTTGGAACGACAGGCCACTCAGATAGGAAGCGTTCTGGTAACGGAATCCCAGGTCATAGGCGAGCAACCGCCCGTTCAGGTAGAAATCCCACGTCCTCGCCGCGTAATCCAAACGCGCCGTTAACCGCTGCCAGGCGATCGCGCCGTCCTGATCCGTCGCCAGTGTGACGCCAAGCGCCCGCCAATTCCCCGCCCCCTGCCCATCGCCGTCGAGAATCGAAACTCCGCCGATCCCCCCATCCTGCGTGAAGGCGACGCGCGCGTTGTCCAAGTCGAACTGGCTGCCGCCGCCCGGGAGTGCCCCACCAGCCGGAATCGCAACGATATCCACAAACACCGGCGTGGGATTGATCTCGCCCGGTCCAATCTCCTGGTCCGCCAGCGCCACGGTCGAACCCGGCGAAAGCCGCACGCTCTGCGCTCCCTGGGCCGACGCCTCCGTCGTTACCTCCGCCGTGCCCCCCGCAACCGTCCAGCCCAGCTGGTCGTGCAGCGATCCGGACGCGTACCCTTCCGTTTCCTCAAATGCAGCCAGATACGGCAATCCCGGCACGAGCCGAATGCTGACCGGCGGCGATTCCGCCGCGGCGTCCTGGTCGTCGATCGCGCGCGCCCATACTCCGTGAAGCCCCGGTGTGCTCAGCACAAATGACGACGTGAACTCTGTTGGCGAGTCGGCCAACGCAGCGGTTTCTCCCAGCTTCACCGAACCATCAAAAAACTCGACGCGTGCCACCGTCCCGTCGGCATCCGTGGCCGTGGCCGAAAAAACAATACTAGCCGGCGCCGTGTAAATGCTGCCTTCGGTTGGCGCCGTCAGGGCAACGCTCGGCGGGCTCACGGCGCGGGCGACGGTGATCGTCACTGCCGCCGACGTGGCGGACGCACCTTCGTTATCAAAGGCACGCGCGCTGAAGGTGTGGCTGCCGGCATTCAGCCCGCTCACCGCCCATTCGAAAGGCGCGCTCGCATCCTCGCCCAGTTTCGTCACGCCGGAATAGAACTCCACGCGGTTGATCGCGCCGTC
Organism: Verrucomicrobiota bacterium; assembly: GCA_023433275.1. Lineage (GTDB taxonomy): Bacteria > Verrucomicrobiota > Verrucomicrobiia > Opitutales > Opitutaceae > Lacunisphaera. The sequence continues at coordinate 15,811 of JAEZDN010000165.1, read as the reverse complement.
TCCGTCCGACGCGCTGGCGGCCAGGGCAATCGTTGCCGGTGCGGTGAAACTCGCGCCCTGCGCCGGTGCGGTCAGCGCCACGCCCGGAGGCTGGTTCACCGCCGGCGCCACGAGCCGGAGCACCGCATTGCCATTGATCACCAGCCGGTCGCTGACGACCGCGCCGACAAATCTCGCGCCACCGTTGAGCGTAAGCGTCCCGCCGGGCGCCTCGAGGTGGGCATGGACCGTACGGTTGCCGTTGAGCGTGAGACCTCCGCCGCTGATCCGCAGCTTCAGCCATTCCGGGTGCGCCGGGTCCCCCATATCCCCGTTCGCCGCCAGCGTCCCCTTGAGGTTTAGGACCACCGGACCCACGACTTTCAGCGACGTGTTTCCGTTCAGGGTGAGATTCTGAAAATGGGAAACGGCCGGAGCCGTCGCGCCGGCCGTGCCGAGCGTGAAACTGCTGCCGCCGTTCGCCGTGAACTGGCCGTAACGCCCCGACGGCACCGCGATCGCACCGACGTTCCCGTTGAGGGTGAGATTCTTGATCGTGGCAAAATCCCCCGGTGACTGGCCGGCGTTGTTCAGGGCGACGCTGCGCGTGCCCGCGGGCTGCGCCGGCGCTTCAACCGTCGTCAGCGCCACCGGGTTCGTGCGCCGCACCAATCGCCCCAAGGCGGCGCCACCATTCAGCGTTACCTTGTGACCGGACGGCGCCGTCGCGCCCGATCCCTCCAGCGTCCCGCCAAAGCTCGGGTTGCCATTGCGCTGGAGACTCGGTGAGCCCGGGATCAACAGATCGCCGGTGACGGCCGCCCCGCCGTTGAGCGTGACATTCTCCGCCGTCATCACCTGCACGGACCCTTCAACTCGACCGTTCAGGGTCGGCGCGTGACGCACCAGCGCAGTGCCGGTCTGCCCGAACGAACTGCCCAGGGCGCAGACAAACGCGAGGACGACCAAGATCTTGGGTCCGAAGCCAATTCGTCCTGCAGCCGTCATGACGCGCACCGTGCGCCACCAATGCGACGTTATGAATGCTGGTGATCGCCTAAAACAAGGCGCCACTTTTTCAGGCAGCAGTCCCTTGCCACGCCGACGCACCGCTCAGGAACCGAGTTTGATCGAACCCTCAACTGAGAGGGGGAACGCGCTGACCTCGATGCGTTGCGGCGCGGTCGCAACGAACCCGGGGCGCGGGCGTGACCGCTCCCCCTTCGCGTGCGCGAATCCCTCTTCCGTTGTAGGGGCGCGGCTCGTCCGCGCCCTCGTTTCACGCCGCGAGGGAGGGCGCGGTCAAGCCGCGCCCCTACATCTCAATCAGCCTCATCGTGGGAATCACGGCCCGCGATCGTAAGTGCCGTCGAGCAGAAGTTGCCCAAAACGCGGCCATGGGGCGGCGTTCGTGGGCCCGCTAACGGATTCGGACTGGTCCGTTCGCGAGCCACCTTCGCCGCCCGTCACCGCCGGCTTCAGAGCAAACGGCAGATCAGCAGCTCGCGCTCGAACATCATTTCCTTCGGCAGGGACGCATGAAGATCGATGAACAACTCCTCGTGGCTGAGCACCTCGGCGCGCCACGAGGCGCGGTCGATGGCCTGCAATTCCTCGAACTTGTCCTCCGGGAAATCCATGCCCGTCCAGTCGATGTCGCGATGACGCGGCACCCAGCCGATCGGCGTTTCCTTGGCCCGGCCACCCGCGCGGACGCGGTCGACGATCCATTTCAGCACGCGCATGTTGTCGCTGAAGCCCGGCCACATGAACTTCCCGTCCTTGTCCTTGCGGAACCAGTTCACATGGAAAATGCGGGGTGTCTCGCTGAGCTTCCGCTGCATGCTGATCCAGTGCCGGAAATAGTCGCCCATGTTGTAGCCGCAGAACGGCAGCATGGCCATCGGGTCGCGCCGCACCTTGCCGATCGTGCCCGCGGCCGCCGCCGTCATCTCGGAACCCATCGTCGCGCCGGTGTACACGCCGCTCGACCAGTTGAAAGCCTGGTAGATGAGGGGCATCGTCGTCGCGCGCCGGCCGCCGAACACGATGGCGCTGATCGGCACCCCCTCGGGTTTTTCCCAGTCGGGATCGATCGTCGGGCACTGCGACGCCGGCGCCGTGAAGCGCGCGTTCGGGTGCGCCGCCTTGGCGCCCTTTTCCTTCGCGAGCGCGGGGGTCCATTCCTGGCCCTGCCAGTCAATGAGGTGCGCCGGCGGCTCATCCGTCATGCCCTCCCACCACACGCCGCCGTCGTCGGTCAGGCCCACATTGGTGAAGATGGTGTTCCTCGCCAGCGATGCCATCGCGTTGGGGTTCGTCTTCACGCTCGTGCCGGGCGCCACGCCGAAGAAACCCGCCTCGGGATTGATCGCGTGCAGGCGCCCCTCCGCGTTCGGCTTGATCCAGGCGATGTCGTCACCGACGGTCGTGACCTTCCAGCCCTGCTTTTGGAAATGCGGGGGCGGGATGAGCATGGCGAAGTTCGTCTTGCCGCACGCGCTCGGGAACGCCGCCGCCACGTAATTCTTCTGCCCCTGCGGGTTCTCGACGCCGAGGATCAGCATGTGCTCGGCCATCCAGCCCTCGTCCCGCGCCATGGCGCTGGCGATGCGCAGGGCGAAGCACTTCTTGCCGAGCAATGCGTTGCCGCCGTAACCCGAACCGTAGCTCCAGATCTCGCGGGTCTCGGGAAAGTGGACGATGTACTTCTCCTTGTTGCACGGCCACGCGACGTCCTTCTGGCCCTTGCGCAACGGCGCCCCGACCGAGTGCACGCAGGGCACGACCCGCTTGAAATCGGCGTCGATCAACTCGAACACCTTCTTCCCGATCCGCGCCATGATCCGCATGTTCACCACCACGTAGGGCGAGTCGGTGAGCTCGACGCCGATCTGCGACATGGGCGAACCGAGCGGTCCCATGCTGAAGGGCAGCACATACATCGTGCGCCCCTTCATGCACCCATTGAAAAGCCCCTTCAGCTTCTTGCGCATGTCGAAAGGGTTGACCCAGTTGTTCGTGGGACCGGCGGCCTCCTGCGAAAGCGAGCAGATGAACGTGCGATCCTCCACGCGGGCTACATCCCCCGCATCGGAGCGCGCCAGATAGCAACCGGGCCACTTCTTCTGGTTCAACTTGGTGAACGTGCCGGCCTCCACCATCTGCGCGCAGAGCCGGTCATATTCCGCCTGCGAACCATCGACCCAATGAATCGCGTCCGGCTTGCACAAGGTGGCCATCTTGTTCACCCAGCGAATCAAGTTGGGATTGCTGCTCAGGGGCTTGCTCGCGTTCGGTTTCATGGCTCCCACCTTGTTCACCGGGCCGGGATGAGTAAACGGGAAAGGCTGGGCGCGCGTTGAGAAATAATGCCAGCGGTTTGGCCAATTAGACGCGCGCGGCGCATCGTTTGCCTGGGCGCTCCCGGTCGGACAAGATCCGCGCACCACGCGGTCACTCCATCGGCTCGACATGCACCGACACGTCGCTGATGGCGTGCGGGACCGAGGCGATGAGCGCATCCTTCACCGCGTGCGCGATGTCATGGCCCTCGCGCACCGTCAGCCCGCCGTCCACCCGCACCTGGATGTCCACCAGGTGGCTGAGCCCGCTCTTGCGCACGCGCACCTTGTCCAATGCCTGCACCCCGGGGACCGCGAGCGCCAGCGAGCGCACTTCGTTCTCGAATGCTTCCGGCGCGGCCGAGTCCATCACGTCACCCAGCGCCTTGCGCACCATCCGCGCGCCGTTGAACGCGATGATCCCGCACGCGAACAACGCCGCCCAGTCATCCGCCGTCTCCCACCCGGCGCCGCCAATCAGGGCCACCGTGATCCCCACGAAGGCCGCGGCCGAGGTCATCGCGTCGGTCCAGTGGTGCATCGCCTCCGCATCCAGCGCCGTGCTGTCCGACTCCGCGCCGGCGGCACGCAGCACCCGCGCAAAAAGCCATTTCACCGCCACCACCGCGGCCAGCAGCGGCAAGGTCCACCACGCCGGTCCCCGATGCGGGGTCAGGATCTCGCGCACCGCATGCCAGCCCACCCAGGCCGCCATCGCGAAAATGAAGACCGCCACGGCCAGCGCGGAGACCGCCTCCGCCTTGCCATGTCCATAGGGATGATCGTCGTCCGGCGGCTGCGCCGCCACCCGGAAACCCGCCCACACCATCAGCGACGAGAGGATGTCGAGCAGCGACTCCGCCCCGTCCGCCACCAGCGCATAGGTATTGCCCAGGATGCCGCCGGCAAACTTCACCGCGGCAAGCACCGCATTCAGCAAGATGCCGCGCAGCACCAGCCGCGCGCCGGCCTCGGCGCGGCGCCTCGTGCGGGCATGGGTTTCCGGAAGACTCACACCCCGAGCCTGCCGTCCCACGCCCGGGGCTCAAGGCGTCATTGACCCGCGGCCCGACCCGGCTAGGTTGCCGCCACCATCCTTCGATGTCCGATACCGCCGCACCCGTCGCCGCCGAGCCCGTCAAGCAATTCTCCGTGTTCATCGAGAACCGGGTCGGCCGCCTCCACGATCTCGTTGCCCTGCTGGCCAAGCACGATATCCACCTGATGGCCGTGACGACCATCGACCAGACGGACACCGCGCTCGACCGGATGATCGTCGACGATCCCGACCGCGCGCGCGAGCTGATGGCGGCGAACAATTTCTTTTTCACGGAATGCGATGTCCTCGCCGTGGAGTTCCGCGACGAGTCGCAACTCAAGGACGTCCTCAACGCCCTGATCGCGGTCGAGGTCAACGTGCACTACGCCTACGCCTTCCTCGTCCGCCCCAAGGGCCGCTCCGCGCTGGCCATGAGCGTCGAGGACTACGACCTCGCCGCCAGCGCCCTGAATACCCGCGGCTTCAAGGTCCTCTCCCAGCGCGACATCTCGCGCTGAGCCGGAAATATGCGGTCGGATGGAAGGGCGCGGCTTGACCGCGCCCTTTCCTCGCTGCGGTAACCAAGGGCGACGACCACACCCGTACAACGGAACCGTTCGACCGCGCACGCTGCGGAATCGAGCTCCAACAGCATGGCTCCGGCTGGGGCTTCTGCGCCGGAAGGGGCCGAGCAAGCTCGATCCTTGCAGAGCGCACCGCCCAACGTCAGGCCCGGCCTGATTGGACCATCACCCTTTCGCCTGCACCAACCGGTCGCCCTTCAGCAAATAGAGCCCGGTCAGGTAACCGCCTTCATAAATCTGGCCCACGTGCAGCACGCCCTCGAACGTGACCGGCACGTCCATCAGCGGAGCCACGCCCTTGCCGTTCATCTTCACGACCACCCACTCGTTCACCTTCGGGACCACGCCGTAGCAACACATCATCGGGTCCTTCACCAGAAGGAATTCGGTCACGAGCCCCTCGTGCATCTTCACCGGCAGCATGAATCCGGTCACCGCGACTTTCCGCGCATCGAGCTCCTTCACCTGCGCGGGGATCTGGGCGTCGGCTTCCTTCGCCTTCGACTCATCGGCGGGCGCCGTGAATTCAAACGCACCCAGGCGGTCGAAACCGACTTCGAGCACCTTGTCATCCGCGGACCAGCCCGCCGCTGGCAGGGAAAAAATCAGGCCGGCGACCAGGGCAAGGCGACGGAAGGAGGAAAACGGGACTTTCATGAAATCAGAGGGGAAGTGGGTGGCGAATGACGAGTCAGCCGCACCGTAGTCCCATTCCGCCGCCCGTCAAAAGCTTTGGCAGCGTCGCCGGCCCACGCTGCAATCGGTGTAGGGGCGCGGCTCGACCGCGCCCTTGTCTCGCTGCGGACCCAAGGGCGTGGACGAGCCACGCCCCTAAAACGGAACGGTTCGACAGCGCACACGGCGAATCGCGCTCCCCCTGCATGATCGCCGCTGAGCTAGGGCGCAGAATTTGCGCCCCTACATCATTTGTTCAACGCGAACGGTGCACCAAGCATGCGCCCCCATGCGGGTGAGGGACAGCGGCGGAACGCCTCACTCACCCGGATGGAAATGAAACGGGATGTCCCGATAAACCACGTCCCGCACCTTGAGCGCCTTCACGATCCCGTCGAAATGACCGACGCCGCCCAGCCACGACGCCTCACCCTCAAATGACGACGTGTCGCCCACGTTCTCGCCGGTGATCCCGTTGGCCACGGCCCGCAACGTGATCGTGCGCCGGGCGCCCGCGGCTTCCTGCACGTCGAACAAGGCCATGCTGACGCGGACAAAATTCTCCGCGTGCCCGTCCAGCACCCACGCCTGCAGCACACCCCGCGCGGCATCGTATTTCAATTCCAGGTTGGCCTCGTGATCGCCCAGTTCGACGAGTTGCCCGCCCATGAGGGATTTGTGCGCGTGGCCGGACGCGGCTGGCGCGCCGGTCGCAGCCTGGGAGGGCGCGGGATCGCGCGGCTTGCACGCCGCGACCAGCAGGGAGACCAACAGGAGGGGAACGAGGATTTTCATTTTTTGAGGAGCGCGGGCGAGTCGACCAAAGGAGGATTCACGACGCCCAAAATCTCAATCCCACAATCTCCCTCCGGCCAGACCCGAAGCTGACCGCGCCACCGACTCAGAAATCGATCCTCACACCCACACTCACGTCCCGCCCGGGCAGCGGGGCCATCTCCTTGAGGAACGAGCCATGTACGCGCGCCGTGGCGTCGAGGAGGTTTCGGCCCCGGATGAACAGCTCGCCCCTTTCCCGACCCAGGACGAACCGCCACGCCGCTCCCGCGCTCACCAAGGTATGGCCGGGCGTCGGGGTCTCACCGGGGGCAATGCGGCCCTGCCGCATCACCTCACGCCATTCCGCATCGAACGACCATGGCCCCTTGCTACCCTCGAACCCGACGCCAACGCGCACCGGCGTGACGCGCGGCAAGGCGGTACCATCCGCGGTATTCGTCGCCCTCACCGAATCCACGAAGATCCGGACGTCCGCGACCGTATCCGGGGTTTCATGCAGGTGAAACCGGAGTTCGACCTCCCCGCCCTGAAACCGGGCCGCGCGCTGCTCAAACGCGAGCACCGGCAGTTCATCGCGCTCGGCGCCCGTGGCCTGCTCGAAGATGTAGCCAGCGAAGCGATTCAGAAAAACGCTGGCCTCGCCGGTCACGAAACCATGACGCTTCCGCACGCTGACGTCGATCCCCACCGACCGCTCCTTGCCGAGGGCGGGATCGCCGACTTCATAGCTCCCCGTCCCCGCATGCGGGCCGTCGGCGAACAATTCCTGCGCGTTCGGCGCGCGCTCATTGGACGACAACGACACCGCCAGCACATAGTCCTCGTGGAATTTCCATATTGCCCCGCCCGTGAAGGTCGCGAGCGAATGACGTCGCGCCGCGAATCCCGCGCCGGCGCCAGGCGAGATCCTCTGCCGCTCAGCCCGCGCTCCGAACTGCCAGGTGAGGCTTCCCTCCACCCATTCTTCATAAAGGAACACGGCCTCACTCCGCGTCACCGCGGGCGGCACGAACGCCTCCTCACCCGACACCTCCATGTCACTGCGGGCAAGCTGCACGCCCAGCGCGCCCTCGAGCGGCCCGTTTTTCTCATGCAGCAACTCCAGCCGGCCCTCGTGCGACTGATTCATGAATAAGGTGCCGATCACATCGCCCTCGAGTTCGGCATGATTGTAGTCCGCCAGTCCCAACTGGAACCTCGCCGCTCGCAGGATTCCCGCCGGCGCCAGCCATTCGCCGTGCACATCCCAACGCCGTTGCTGCAGGTCGATGCGAACGCCCTCGTCGTGTTCCTCGAATGCGCTCCCCTCACCGTCGTGATGATGCTCGTGCCCGGGCACCCCGTAGCGGGAGTCGAATCCACTCCGCGCAAAACCTAGGTGCCCCTTTTCGCCAATGTACGACAGGGCGAACGCGCCGCCCCGCGTCGCCGTGGCGGTATTCGGTATGCGACCCGCCACCGCCGGTCCGTCTTCGCTTTCGTCATGGTCGGCCAGGTGCGCCGCGGTTTCGGCATGACCGGGAATGCGGACGTCCCTCGTCTCGCGGTGAAACCCATCGAGCCGCCAGGCAACCCTGCCGGCCGCGCCGGTGGCCAGTCCCGCCGCCGCCTGCTCGCGCGCCCCGGTGCCGCCTCGCATTTCCATTCGGCCGACCAGGGCCCCGGCGGGCAGCTCTTCAGGAATTCGGCCATCGATGACGTTGACCACGCCGCCGATGGCCGCGCCCCCATAGAGGAGCGAGGCCGGGCCGCGAATGACTTCGACCCGCTCGATCAGGAGCGGCTCGAGACTCACCGCGTGGTCCGGGCTTACCACGGATGCATCGAGCGTGCCGACGCCACCGCTCAACACGCGGACCCGATCGCCCCCCAAACCCCGGATAACCGGACGGCTCGAGCCCGGTCCGAAGTAGGTGGAATCAACGCCCCGCAAACCGGAAAGCGTTTCACCCAGCGTGGGCTGGCGCTGGCGGGACAGGTTTTCCCCCGCCAGCACACTCGTGGGCGAGGCAATCTCATCCGGCGCCCGGGCCAGCGGGCTGGCCGTGATCACCAGGTCGTCGAGGTGGAGTTTCTCCCTCGATTCGATCGGCGGGACGGTTTGGGCACGGGCCGCGGCGGCGGCAAGGACAAGGCTGGATAGAAGAATGGAAAAACGGAAAGACATGACGGCATTGGGTTGAGGAACGCCGGCGCTCGCGGACACGCGGGCCGGACAAATCGCGGAAACCGGACGCGCCGCATGGCGGCACCGCCGGGAACAAATCGACTCAACTCAAACCGAGGGCGGCGCGTGCGACGGCACGAGCCGATAGCGCGGCAACGACGGGATGACCACGTCCGCCGCCCGCTTCCCACGCCCGGCCGACGGCCGAACGGGCACGAACAAACAAAACATCAGCAACGCCACCGCGCCACTGGCCCACAGGGTCACGGCGCAGACATGATCCGGCTGGCCCACGGGCACCTCCGCGGAATGTTCCGACGCACTCCCATGGTCGTGCAGTTCCGCATGCCAGCCCGGGCTGGCCGCCAGCAAGGTCAGGAGCATCACCCCAAGCACACCGGCCAAAGCGACGGCGCGAAACAATGGATGCGGACAGCGGTACATTAGTTAAGCCGCACTCGTTCCGTTGGGAAGGACATGGTGGAGCGCGGGCGACCTCGCCCGCGGAACGCCCAAACCACGGCGGGATCGCGCAGCTCCATTCTTAAAGGATTGTTCCGGCTGAGGCGGGGAAGGATGCGAAGAGGATGACGATTCATCTGGCTGGTCTCCTTCACTCACCCATGACCATGCAAGTGCTCGATCACAATGAAGGCCAGTCCGCAGAGGATGAGCAACGTGCCCAGCACGGGCGCCTCGCAGCGTTCGAGCCATTTGAAGCGCATCCGCTCCACGCCAAGCAGCGTCAGCCAGGTGAACAGGAGCATCACCGACCAGGTTCCGGCCGCCAGGATCACGCTCAGCAGCGTCACCCCGCCCCAGCCAAACTGCACCCCTGCCAGATAAACCGGCAGCAGCCCCTCGCACGGCGAGAAAGTCAGCATGGTGAACAGACCCCCGACTGCCGCCCAGTCGCTGGTCCGCTCCACGGGCTTGACCGGCTCGTGCTGATGCCCGTGCCCGTGGTCGTGCTGGCAATGTCCCTCGATCCATTCGCCATGGCCGTGCGTCCAACCACGCCAATGCCGGAACAGGATCAGGACGCCCATCGCCATGAGCGCTGCCGCGGCCACGTACGGGAAATAACCCGCCCAATGCTCGTCAATCTGCAGGCCAAACCAGGCCAGGGCCAGGCCCACCGCGGTCATGAACACCATGTGCCCGCCGGAGCAGAGCGTTACCATGAGAAGCGCCCGGCCACGCGACCAGCCCTGCGCCCGCGCCACCACCACAAAGGGCAGCCAATGGGTCGGAATCGCGGCGTGGATGAACGCGACGGCAAATCCCGTGACGGCCAGGGTGAAGAACGAGGAAAGATCCATGGAGGGCCAGTAAGGCCGCCCCACCCTAGCAAAGTCGTCAAGCCCCCTTCTGACGCTTGGGCCAGGTCGGCCGGCAAAAACAGCGCAGCGCCACGCTAGCCGGATTCATGCGGTTGAACCACAGATGAACACCGATAAACACGAATTCGGATCGAGGTGGCGTCATCAGTGAACCCAAACCCCACTTCACTGAACGGTGAAACAAACCGCGCGCTCTTAACCGCTGTGAGCCGTCGGCTGACATGAGCGTGTTCCCTAAATCAAGCCGCGTCGGTTTCACCTTTGTGGGCGGGGTGCCCCCCCACCCCGCTCGGCATGGCTTGACCTGCCGCCCTCTCGCGCCCGGCCCGCTCATTTCAATAGGCGCTCGCATCACGACACCGGCGCGATCGTCTCCGCCACCGGCACCCGGTAAGCCTTGATCGCCGGCACCACTCCACCCAGCGCGCACAACCCCACGAACGTCGCCGGGCCCCACCAGAAAATCGGGTTCCACTTCAGCGGTTCGAGCACCACGCCCGTCTGGGCCTGGATGATGCCCGTGACGACGGCGGAGAACCCCGCGAAGACCGCCACGCCCGCCACCGAACCCAGGAGCCCGATCGCCGCCGCCTCCCCGAGCACGGCGCCCAATACCGTCCGGCGTCGCGCCCCCAGCGCGCGCAGGATCGCGATGTCCCGCTGCCGCGCGCTCATGGAATTATAAATGCTCACCAGCACCGAGGCCGACGCCACCGCCGCGACCACCCACGCGAGCAACGTCAGCACCTTGTCCACCCAGCTGATCTTGTTGAACAGGTCGGCCACGACCGCGCCGATCGGATACGCGAAGGTCATTTTGTTGCCCTGCTTGTTGATCATCATGTCGAGCATGATGCCCGCCGTCGGGGCGCGCAGTTGGATCAGCACCGCGCTGATGTCACTCGCCGCCCGCGCATCATGGCCGCCCATCGTCTGCACGCCGGCGAGCGGAATCCAAATCACGCGGTCCACCGGGGTGCCCGTCGGCTCCAGGATTCCGGCGACCGTGTAAACCTCCTCGTGCTGCGCCCTGGGATCGTACGCGAGGCCGTGGTAGGGCTTGAACGTGTCGCCCACCTTCCATCCGAGCCGACGCGCCGCAAACGATCCGACCACCGCCTCCCGCGTGCCTTCCGCAAACAGCTTTCCGCCCGCACCGACTTCATACTTCCGGCCGGGCAGGTATTCCACGTCGAAGAGCGCCGGCTGCGTGCCGACAATGCGCCACCCCTCGTAATTGTCCCCGACCGCCACCGGGATCGCGGTCTTGATCGCCGGATGACGGCGAATCCCCTCAAAGTCGGCCGCGGCCAGGTTGCCCGGCGAGGCCTCGAGATGGAAAATCGCGTTCAACACCAATTGGAGCTTCGAGCCCCGCGCGCCGAGCACCGCATCGAAGCCCGAGTTGGTCGCCGCGAAGACCGACTGCGATTGCGTCTTCACCACCCACACCGTGAGCAACAACCCCGCCGCGAGCGCGATGCTCCCCGCCGTCACCAGCGTCGAGAGCGCGTGCTGCCGGAGCGAACGGTAGATGAGATTGAGGATCACGACCGCGACCCTCCTGGGGCCGGGGCGCCTTCACCCCGGTCTTCCGCCACCCGGTTTAGTTCGGAAAAGTTTCTCACCGTTTCAAACTGCGCGAGCACACCCTCGTCATGGCTCACGAGCAATAACGCCGCGCCGTTCTCCCGGCAGACTTCCCGAATCAACGCCAGCGCGTCGCGCCCGTTGCGGGCGTCCAGGTTTCCCGTCGGTTCGTCGGCGAGCACGAGCTTCGGCCGGCCGGCCAGCGCGCGCGCGACCGCCACGCGTTGCTGCTGCCCGGTCGAAAGCTGCCGCGGAAAATGCCCGAGCTTGTCACCCAGCCCCACGCGCCGGAGCAATGCCTCCGCCCGCGCGCGATCCACGCCGCGGCCGAACGCCATGCCGAGTTCCACGTTCTCGCGCACCGTGTGCCCCTGCAACAGGTTGAACGTTTGAAAAATATACCCGACGGTCTCCGCCCGCAGCCGGTCGCGCGCGGCCTCGCCGAGCGTCGCAATGGACCGTCCGTCGATCTCGATCGTGCCGGTGTCGGGCGTCAGGATCCCCGCGATCAGGTGCAGGAACGTGGTCTTGCCCGAGCCGCTTTCGCCCCGCAACGCCACCTGCTCGCCGGCCTCGAGCGAAAACGCCGGCACCGCGACCACGCGATGCGGGCCGTAGGCCTTGGACAAGTCATGCACAGCAAGGAGCAACATGGGCGCGTCTATTAGAATATACACGGAGGCGCATGCGGGCTAAAACGTCAACGGTTACAACCCCGCGGAGGGGACTTTGCTCTGGCTTCAAATGCGCTTTATGACAAATCTCCGCCCCTACCCCAACTCCCCATGATTACCACTTACCCTTGGAAGAAAGTGGGCATGCTGGCCGCCGCTTTGGCCGCTTCCGCCTCCCCTGCCCTCGCGAGTGAAGCCGACATCCGCATCCCCGACCTGGACGCCGTGACGTTCTTCGACGGGGCCCTCAGCGGCCACGCGGTGCTCATGATCGGCCTCGTCGTCTGCGTGCTGGCGACGATCTATGGCTGGATCCAATACCTGCAGACGCGCAACCTGCCGGTGCACGGCTCGATGGCCCGCGTCTCCCAGATCATCTGGGAAACCTGCAAGACCTACCTCTTCCAACAGGGCAAATTCCTGGCCGCCCTCTGGGTGCTGATCGCGGTGTGCATGGTGTACTACTTCAGCCATCTCTCGCACATGGGCGCGGGCCACGTGGTCGCCATCCTCCTCGCCTCCATCCTCGGCATCCTCGGCAGCTATGGCGTCGCCTGGTTCGGCATCCGCATCAACACCGTCGCCAACAGCCGCGCCGCCTTCTCCGCCCTGCGCGGCAATGCCCTGGCCACCCTGCTCATCCCGCTGAAATCCGGCATGAGCGTCGGCCTGCTCCTCGTCGCCATCGAGCTGTTCTTCATGATCTGCATCCTGGCGTTCCTCCCCGTGGATCTCGCCGGCCCGTGCTTCATCGGCTTCGCCATCGGCGAATCCCTCGGCGCCTCCGCCCTCCGCATCTGCGGCGGCATCTTCACCAAGATCGCCGACATCGGCGCCGACCTCATGAAGATCGTCTTCAACCTGCCCGAGGACGACCCGCGCAACCCCGGCGTGATCGCCGATTGCACCGGCGACAACGCCGGCGACTCCGTCGGGCCGACCGCCGACGGCTTCGAGACCTACGGCGTCACCGGCGTCGCGCTCATCGCGTTCCTCGCCATCGCCCTCGCCGCCTCACCCGTCCTTTGCGCGGTGCTCATCGTGTGGCTGTTCGCCATGCGCATCCTGATGGTGCTCACCTCCCTCATCAGCTACTGGATCAACGATGCCATCGCCCGCGCGTTGTGGGGCAAGGCGCGCGACTTCAACCTCGAGCAACCGCTCACCAATCTCGTCTGGATCACCTCGCTCGTTTCCATCGCCGTGACCTACGCGGCCAGCTACGCGCTGCTGGCCAACGCCGTGAGTGTGCCTGCCGACCTCTGGTGGGTGCTCTCCACCATCATCTCCCTCGGCACCATCGCCGGCGCCCTGATTCCGGAGTTCACGAAGATCTTCACCTCGACCGAGAGCCGGCACGTCTCCGAGGTGGTCACCTCGTCGCGCCAGGGCGGCGCATCCCTCAACATCCTCTCCGGCCTCGTCGCCGGCAATTTCTCCGCCTTCTGGACCGGCTTGGTGATCCTCACCCTCATGTTCGCCGCGTACCTGCTCTCCGGACACACCGCCATCGCGGCAATGATGCCCGCGGAGTTCGCCTTCGCCGCCCCCATCTTCGCCTTCGGCCTGGTGGCGTTCGGCTTCCTCGGCATGGGCCCGGTCACGATCGCGGTCGACTCCTTCGGACCCGTCACCGACAACGCCCAGTCCGTCTACGAGCTCTCCCAAATCGAGGCCCAGCCCGGCATCAGCGCGGAAATCGAGCGCGACTTCGGCTTCAAGCCCGACTTCGCCCACGCCAAGCACCAGCTCGAGAAGGGCGACGGCGCCGGCAACACCTTCAAGGCCACCGCCAAACCGGTGCTCATCGGCACCGCCGTGGTCGGCGCCACGACGATGGTGTTCGGCATCATCATGATGTTGAAAGCCATCTACCCCGACACGATCGAGAAGCTGTCGCTCGTGCATCCCGAGGCTCTCATGGGCCTGCTGGTGGGCGGGGCCGTCATCTACTGGTTCACCGGCGCGTCGACCCAGGCCGTCGTCACCGGCGCCTACCGCGCGGTCGTCTACATCAAGGACAACATGAAGCTCGACGCGAGCACCGCCGCCGTCGAGGCCTCGAAGGAGGTCGTGAAGATTTGCACGCAGTACGCCCAAAAGGGCATGATCAACATCTTCATCGTCATCTTCTGCTTCAGCCTCGCCCTGGCTTTCTTCGACCCGTTCTTCTTCATCGGCTACCTCGTCGGCATGGCCTTCTTCGGCCTTTTCCAGGCCATCTTCATGGCCAACGCCGGCGGCGCTTGGGACAACGCCAAGAAGATAGTCGAGGTCGAGCTCAAGATGAAGAACACCCCGCTCCACGCCGCGACCGTCGTCGGCGACACCGTGGGCGACCCGTTCAAGGACACCTCGTCCGTCTCCCTCAATCCCGTGATCAAGTTCACCACGCTCTTCGGCCTGCTCGCCGTCGAGATCGCGGTGAAGATGCCCGACGCCCTCAAGCACACGCTCGGCGCCGTCATCTTCGTCGTGGGCCTCGTGTTCGTCTATCGCAGCTTCTACGGCATGCGCATCCCGACGAATCCGCGCGACGCCGACGTCGCCCCGCACCAAATGCAACAGGGCTAGCCCGGACGGGACACCGCGACAAGGTGGAACGCGCTGACCGCAGCGCCCTGAGGACAAGTCGTTCCACCTCCTCCCGCATCATTGGAAATGGAGCCGCGGCGACCCCGCCGCGGTCCGGTGCGCCTCGCGGTCGCATGCCTCCATTTCCCTCTTCGAAGCCGGAATCATGAAGGTGGAATGCGATTACGCGTGCGCGCCTGCACGATTCAGCTGCAGTGGCGCGGCTCGTCCACGCCCTCGGTTCCGGGAGCGCGAAAGGGCGCGGTCAAGCCGCCCCCCCTCCATCCGACTTCCGGATGCCACCTCACGCGCGCCCGCAAATTCCCATGTTATTCGTGCCCCCCCTATGACTTGCATGGTCCCGGCCCCGGCGGAAATCCGTTTGCGGCCCCGGCCAACTTGGCTCCTCCTTCCTCCCCGGCCGGGCCAACCGGAACAACCAAACCTATCCCTACCATGAAAAAGTTCATCGCACTCGCCTGCATCGCCACCCTCGCGGTTTCGGCGCAAGCTGTCATCCTCGGCTTCGAAGCCGGATACCTCATCGATTCCGAGGAGGAATACCTGTCCGTCCGTCTCGGCCACGCGCTCAAGTCCGACACGAACCTCGTCCATCAGATTGAAGCCGAGATCGGCTTCACCGATATGAGCGATGCCGGCATCAAGGGCGACATCGTGCCGGTGATGGTCAATTACCGCGCCGAAACGATCGCCGCCAACAAGCTTGGCTTTTATTTCGGCGCCGGCGCCGGCTTCGCCCGCACGTCCGTCTCCGGTTTCGGCGTCTCCGACGACGACACCTCATTCGGCGCCCAGGCCTTCACTGGCGTGAACTACCAGGCGTCAGAAACCGTCACGCTCCACCTCGGCGCGCGTTACCTCTGGATCGATGAAGTGAAGCTCTTCGGCACGAGCCTGGAAGTCGGTGACGAGGTCGCCATCTCCGCCGGCATCAGCTTCCGCTTCTAAGTAGCCAAAAAACTAATCGTAATTTCCAGGCCGCGGCGCACCCCGCGGCCAGTTGCGTTTTGCGCGCCCCCGTCG
>JAEZDN010000047.1 GCA_023433275.1 Verrucomicrobiota bacterium | reverse complement strand
GGAAGGACAACGTCCCCTACGATGACGCCCGCTATCTTGCCGTCCTCGCCAAACGCAGATCTGCCCCGCTGACCGCCGCCTAAAATCCGCAAAAAAATGCTTGCTCGGACCACCTCAGCTTTTGGCTGAGACCAGGAGCAACCGCTGGGCGGTTGCATAGTCAGCGGAGATGAACTTTGGAGAATGGAAAACACGACCGCCGTCATCCTGATCCCGCGTCCACGGGATAAGGATCCAAGGGAAAGGACGGACGGGCGCCGACTCCGTGGATCCTTCACTGCGTTCAGGATGACCGCGGGGGAGAGGCCTTCGCTGGAATATTGCAGTTCGATGGAGGGGCGCGCCTTGACCGCGCCCTTTTCTCGCTGCGGGCACCGAGGGCGTGGACGAGCCACGCCGCTACAACCGAACCGTTCGACCGCGCACCGCGCTCACCGCTTTGGAGTGTACAAAATATACCCGCCACCGTCATCCTGAGCGGAGCGAAGGATCCAAGGGAAAGGACGGGCCTGCGCCGACTCTGTGGATCGAATTGCATTCCGACTGCACAAGTCCGGCTCAGTTCATCAGCAGCGTAGCGCAGGATCCATGGGATAGGACAAGCTTCCCGCTCCACCGCACTTGCTTCGTCTCCTCCCGATCGCATCGTCACGTTCATGCGGCCCCAGGTTCTCCTGATTTTTCAGACCCGGTTCGAGGAATGCACGGCAATGCTGAAGGGCATTGCGCACTTCGAGCGCAACCACCAGCTGTGGGTCGGCTTCCTCGACGACGAGGCGCGCGCCGAACGCGATCCGCAATGGCTGCGCAGCAAGCGGTGGGACGGCGTCATCAGCCGCCACACCACGCCCGCCCTGGTGGAGGCGTGTGCGGAACTCAAGCTGCCGCTGGTCGACGTCAACGACACCGAGCCGTTCCCCGGCGTGCCGAAAATCCGGCCCGATAACGTCGGCCTCGGCCACCTCGGGGCCGAACACTTCATCGAGCGCGGCTACCAGCACTTTGGCTTCGCGGGATTTTCCAACAACGGCTGGTCGCTCGAGCGCCGCAACGGCTTCCTCGAGGCCCTGCGCCTGGCCGGACGCCCGTGCGATGTGTTCGATGTCAATTACCCGGGCGACTTCACGCCATTCTGGGACACCCAGCAGATCGGCGCCCTGGTCAACTGGCTTCGCCGCCTGCCGCGGCCGGTCGGCATCATGGCCTGTAACGACATGCGCGCGCAACAGGTGATCAGCGCGGCGCATGCCGCCGACATCCTCGTGCCGGAGGAAGTCGCCGTCCTCGGCGCCAACAACGAGCCGATCCGCTGCGAACTCGCCTACCCCCCGCTTTCCAGCGTCAGCCCCAACGCTTTTCAATCTGGTTACAAGGCGGCCGAGACGCTTGCCGTCCTCATGAGGAAACAACGTCCCGAATCCTTCGATCTTCGCATCGAACCCGTCGGGGTCGCGACGAGGCCCTCCACCGATGTCCTCGCCATCGACGATCGAAGCGTCACCACGGCCCTCAGTTTCATCCGGCAAAAGGCCTGTGCCGGCCTCACCGTCGACGATGTCGTGAAAGTCGCCCACGCATCGCGCAGCCAGCTTGAAAAGAAGTTTCGCCGCTACCTCGACCGCTCGCCCCAGGCGGAAATCCGCCGCGTCCAGGTCGCCAAGATCAAGCAGCTCCTCGTGGACACGGACTACCCGCTCAAGCGGATCGCTGATATGACTGGTTTCGAACATGTTGAATACATGTCTGTCGTCTTCAAACGCCTGACCGGCGACTCCCCGGGAGGCTTCCGGAAACGGATTAAATTGAAGCACGCCTGACCCGGTTGGGCGCCCAGCCGGAAGGCCGGCCAGCCATCCTTCATGGGTGAATTTCCCGCGGGGAATACGTCTCAATCACCCGGCAATGGATCTCATTTCAGGAATCCATCCCCGCGGGTATAGTGCGCCCGCTGCGAACGTCATGTCCTAATGGCCCGCGGCGACGGTTGTTCTCAACCGTCCTTCACCCCTAACCCAAACCTACCCATGAAACGCCTGACCGTGCGGTCGCGTGCCGTTATTGGCACGTCCGTGCTCTGTCTTGTTTCCGTGTTGCGCCTCCCAGCGCAAACCACAGCCCCCGCCACGGGGCCCGCATCGACCGCCGCAACCGAAGAAACCCTCGTCCTCTCTCCCTTCGTCGTCGAAGCGGAAGAAGACACCGGCTACGTCGCGCGCGACACCCTCGCCGGCACCCGGGTTCGCACCGAACTGAAGGACGTTGGCTCCGCCATCCAGGTGGTCACCCAGAAATTTCTTCAGGACACGAACTCGAAGAACGCAGCCGACTTGCTGGTCTACACCACCGGCACCGAGGTCGCC
The DNA here is from genome assembly GCA_023433275.1 of Verrucomicrobiota bacterium. GTDB lineage: Bacteria > Verrucomicrobiota > Verrucomicrobiia > Opitutales > Opitutaceae > Lacunisphaera. Next base: position 69,219 of record JAEZDN010000047.1, on the reverse strand, counting down.
GGCCAGGGCGGCAACTTCACCGGCGGCGGCGACGGCGCCGTCATCGACACCACCGCCTACACCCAGCCGGTCGCCAATACCCGCGTCCGCGGCCTCGCCGCCGCCGACAACCTGCGCGACTTCTTCCTCACCGACATCCCGTGGGACTCGTACAACGTCGGCCGCGTCGATTTGCAGCGCGGGCCCAACTCCGTGCTCTTCGGCATCGGTTCGCCCGCCGGCATCATCAACAGTTCCATCAACGGCGCGACGTTCAAGGACGGCAACGAGGTCGAGTTCCAATTCGGCTCCTTCGGCACCCACCGGCAATCCGCCGACTTCAACAAGGTGCTCATCAAGGACACGCTCGCCGTCCGCGTCTCGCTGCTGAACGACAACACCAATTACCGCCAGAAGCCCGCGTTCCGCGACGATGAGCGCATCTTCGGCGCGGTCCGCTGGGACCCGAAGCTGTTCGGCGACGACGCCCGCACGTCGATCCGCGCGAACTACGAGAAGGGCGAGGTCGAGGCCAACTACCCGCGCCTCACGCCGCCGATGGATTCCATCACCCCGTGGTTCAGCGCCCTCAACCAGGCGACCTACACCTACCAGAATTCCAATGACCGGACCACCCGCGGCAACGCGGTCTACACGCCCTGGCTCGGCGCGGCCGGCAATCGCATCTGGGACGGACTCGTCAGCACCTTCGAGGCCAACGCCGACGCCCAGCACATCATCTTCGGTGCCGATGTGCGGAACTTCCCGACGGTCGACGACACCTCGCGCAACAACACCGTCAACGGCAGCTACAAGGGCGTCCAGTCCTACTCGGGCTACGCCAGCAACGCGCAGCTGCCCGGTTACGTCATCCAACCCTTCAAGGCCAAGTCGCTCACCGACCGCTCGGTCTTCGATTTCTACAACAATCTGATCGAGGGTAACAACAAGCGGAACTGGAACGAATTCGACGCCTTCAACATCGGCGCGTCGCAGACCTTCCTCAACGACCGCCTCGGCTTCGAGGTCGTGTACGACAAACAGGACGCCACCTGGTCCTACCGCAACGCCGTGTCCGGCGACGCCGCGGCAATCTCGGTCGACGTCATGTCCACCCTCGCCGACGGGTCCGCCAATCCCAACGTGGGTCGCGCGATGGTGATCATGGGCGGCGGCTCCGCCGGTTCCGGCTGGACCAACCGCGAGCGCGAGACCGTTCGCGCCACCGCGTTCGGCAAGTTCGACTTCGCCGACGTGCTGGCCCCCGACTCGGCCCTCGCGAAGGCGCTCGGCACCCACAACATCACCCTCGCCTACACCGACTACACCGACCGCACGTTCTCGCGCAACTGGGTCAACTGGTACGTCGATGCCGGCTACGGTCCGGTCGCCAATGTCGCGGTCGGCCAGGCCGGTCGCGACCTCACGCCGATCGTCTACCTGAGCGGTGATCTCCGTGGCACCGGTTCGGCCGCGGGCCTGAACCTCCCCCGGATCACGGGCAACATCATCGGCCAGAGCGGCACGGCCCGCCAGTACGACACCACCACGATGGGCTTCATCAACTACAACGTGCCGGTCGTGACCCCCAACCAGGAAACCGGTCCGTTCACCAACGCCGTCCGGCAAATGAACGAGATCGAATCCCAGGTCGCCGTCTGGCAGGGCCAGCTCTTCGGCGGCACCCTTGTGCCGATGTTCGGCTGGCGCAACGACAAGTCCATCGCGCGCAACGCCGGCACGCCGAACAAGACGCTCGGTCTCGTCGACGACGTCTACAGCCCGAACTGGCGCCTCCCAACCGACGCCAACGACACCGCCAACGGCCGCTCGTGGGACGTCGTGGAAGGTCGCACCAAGACCTATAGCCTCGTCCTCCATGTGCCGCGCAAGCTCATGGAAAACCTGCCCGGCCAGATGGGCCTGAGCTTTTTCTACAACAAGTCGGAGAACTTCCAGCCCGACGCTTCCCGCAAGGACATCCTCGGCGCGCCCATCCCGGCTCCCGAGGGCAAGACCAAGGATTACGGCATCACCCTCAGCCTGCTCGACAGCCGCCTCATCCTGAAGGTCAACCGCTACGAGACCAGCGTCAGCAACGCCACGCTCTCCGGCGAACTCGGCAACTCGTACCTGATCGGCGCGGGCGAAGCCTGGGGCCAGGCCCAGGCCGTTCCGCTCCGCGACGGCACGCACTCCGAGAACTACGGGACCACCTCCTCCGGCCAGCGCCTCAACTGGCAGCCCGCCGCCGAGCTTCGCATCGCCGATGCCGACGGCCGGTTGCCCGGCGCCGATGGTTATCAGGACACGTGGAGCCAGGCCACCATCGACGCGCAATACGCGGCGCAGAAGGCCTCCGTTGACGATTGGTTTGCCCATCAGGTCTCCCCCGAATTCCAGCAGGCGTGGGGCATGACCGGCTACGCCACCGGCAGCGGCTCGTGGTCCATGAACACTGTTGCCGTCACCGGCGACACCCTGTCCAAGGGCACCGAGTTCGAACTCATCGCCAGCAATGTGCTGGTGAAGGGCCTCGACGTCTCGCTCAACGCCTCGAAGACCGACGCCCGCCGCCTCAGCATCGCGAAGGCCTATGGCGAATGGATCAACCAGCGCTGGGAGGATTACCAGGGCCCGATGGGCGACATGCGCATGTGGGGCGGCGGCAACTGGGCCCTCCAGGAGGGCTCGGGCGGCACCGTGCGCGACAAGTTCAACAACGAGGTCATCCCGAACTACAACCTGGCCCTCGCCCTCAACGGCTCGAACATCTCCGAACTGCGCCCGTGGCGCTTCAACGTCACCACCAACTACACGTTCGGTGAGGGCCGCTTCCGCGGCGCCAACGTCGGCGTGAGCTACCGCTGGCAGGACAAGCAGGTCGTCGGCTACCGCCTCAACAGCGCGCTCGACGGCTACCAGATCGACAACCCGTACTACGGTCCCTCCGAAAACTCGGTCGACCTGTGGGTGGGATACGAACGCAAGATCACCGACAAGATCCGCTGGCGCGCGCAGCTGAACATCCGCGACGCCTTCGCCTCCAAGTCGCTGATCCCGGTCACCGTCCAGCCCGATGGCTCGCCGGGTGCCTACCGCATCCCCGAACCCACCGTCTGGACGCTAACCAACACGTTCTCGTTCTAATCATCGGACCTTCGTCCGCTGCAAACCCGGTGGCCCCCGCCACCGGGTTTTTTATGCACGGGCGCAGACTTGGTGCTGCGCCCTTCGTTCCCTCACCGCAAATGCCTCAGCCGGGACGATGCAGTCAGAATGCGATTCCGCAGTGAGCGCGTCGAACGGTTCGGTTGTCGGGGCGTGGCGCGTCCACGCCCTCGGTTCCCGAAGCCAGAAAAGGGCGCGGTCAAGCCGCGCCCCTCCATCCAACGGCATGATTCCGGCTCAGGGCGCAGGCAGGACTGCCCTCGGCTGCGATTCGAGCTCGCGACACATGTGTCGCCTCTCTCCATTCACAACCTTCCTCGCGCCTCCGGCGGCAACAACTCCAGCGCCACCCGCGCCATCTCCGGCGAGGGAAAATCCAGCCCCTGCCGCTTCGCGAGAATCAGCAACTGGAACAGCGACTGTGCCGACAACGATCTCAGCCGCGCCTCCGTCGCTTGGCGCAGGCATTGTTCCAATTGCTCCCGCGCCGCGTCCGTTTTCCGCGCCGTTGCCAGCACCACCGCCAGGCTCACGCGCCGATCCCACGCCAGCGCCCGCCCCGACCCCGCCTCCACCAACGGCATCAGCTCCGCCATCGTCTCGCCAAATGCCCCGCTATCCTGGCGCGCCGCGTCCACCTTCGCCATGGCCGCGAGCGCTCCCACGTGACCGGGATAGCGCTTCAACACCTGTCTCGCCCGTGCCGCCCGCTCGAGTTGCCCCGTCTCGACAAAATACTCGGCCATCCGGCTCATCGCCGACGGCCCGTCTTGCGGATCGACCACCTCGAACATGGTCAGACCCTGGCCCTCGAATCCCGAAACGTGCGGTATCTGATACGCCCGAGGCCGCAGCCACTCGGGTTGCTCCCATCGGTGCAACGCCGCCACGAAACTATTCTCTCCCGCGGCCCCGGTTTTCGCCGCCCGCCCGAGTCCCGCGTAGTCATCCAGGAAGGAGTCCCAACCGGGCATCACGATGTGCGTCACGCCGCGCTGGTTCACGAGTTCGAACGCCTCGTCGGGCGAGGTGGCGCTCGCGATCCGCGCCGCCGCCGTGAGCCCAGCCCGGTTTTCCCACGCAAACGTCCCGAGCCCTCGGATGCCGGCATAATGATTCAACGCTCCCGTCATCTCCGGCGGCGCCAGCACCACCAGTTCCCGCCCCTGGCCCCATTGCGACAGGCGATGCGCAAAATCCCGCTCGATGAGCCCCACGAGTTCACTCTCGGTCAGGGTATCTTCCCGCCCCGACGCGGGCGCTTGGAACAGCAGCGCCATGCCGGGTACCGCCACGAGGGCCGCCGCCCAGGTCCAGCGCGTGCTCGCCTTCGCCGGCACCGAGCCGACCAGCAACACCAGCGCCGCCACTTGCAGCAGGCTGGCCCAGGCGGGCTGCCAGGCCGCCAAGCCCATTAGAACCACCACCGGCCCGGCCAACAAGAGGATGCCACCATCGCGCCGACGCCACGCCAGGGCCGCGCTCACCCCGGCCAGGAGCACGGGCAACATCGCCGCCACGAGCGGCAGGCCGGTTGCGCCGTATTGCCCGATCACACTCAACTGCTTCGCTTGGGGGTCCAATTCCCACGGCATCAGGCCGTCGCCGGTGATCAGGGCGACTGGCAATGCCAGGAGCGCCACTCCCGCACCGATCCAGCCCGCGATCACTTTCAGGCCACGAACCGAAGCGCCCGGCACCGTGCCGCGCGCCAGCAACTCGCCGGTGGCATACCACGCCAGCGCGTACAACGGATGATTCGCCTCCAGGCGAAAACTCATTCGATCCGGCGCATACTCAACCAGGTAACCAAGCAAACTGACCGTCGCACCGCCCAACCCCCACCACCGCCACGGTCGTCCCTCGCTGTCCTTTTCCGCTGCCGTCGCAGCCCCATGCCTTGATGCGAGCCTCTGCACCGCCGCTCCCACTAGGAGGCCGGCCAGCAGCATGACCTGATGGGGCGCATCAACCCACAGACCGATTCCACCACACGCGCCCGCGAAAACAAAAATCCTGCCACTCCCCTGTGCTTCGGCCGCCCCGCCTCGGCGCAAGCCCGCGGCCAGGGCCACCAAGCCCAGCAAATTGACGCCGAGCAGTAGCACCCGGTCATCCGGCGATCCGCCGAGAAAATTTCCCGCCAGCGGAAACCAAAGCGCAAAACCCACCATCAGCAGCCCGGCGCTTCCCACGCCGATCAAACGCGCCGCCAAAACCGCGGCCGCCAGCATGAACAACACCTGCAACAGCGGATCCGCATACAGTGCTGCGCGCTCCACCGCGCTCCCTGCAGGCTGACCCGTCAAGGCATCGTCGATACCCGCGAGCGCGCCCAGCCACCAGCCGTAGGGGGCGGCGAGATTCGATTCCCTTCCCTGCGGTGCGTTCTCACCGGCAACATGTCGAATCCGCCAGCTTCCTTCCGCCTGCATCTGCTGCGCCATCGCGATCCATTGATAGCTCCGATAATTGTGCTCCGGCAGGATCAATCGCCGCCACGCCCGCTCGTACCCCGTGGGTGAACCGCCTGCGGCCTGCGGCGCATCCACCGACCACTCCGGCAATGCGGTGATCCGGAGAATCCGGCCGATCCGCGCTTGCTGATTCCAAGTCATCCAACCCACCAGCAACGCGACCACGAGCCAAACACTCATCCTGAATCGCTGAGGGGAAAGCGGCGGCATGCGTGCGCCCCATGCAAATCCCGCACCCCACCGGACGCAAGCCCGCCGCCACGGCGGCGACCTCGCCCCTACCATTTATAATGTAGGGGCGCAGTCTTGCTGCGCCCTGAGGCATGCGACTCGAACAACCAAGGGCCCAGCCAGCCTGCGTCCCTACGTCACCCAACCCTCCACCTTTCCTCGCCTCGCCAAGCTCCCGACCCCCGCACCCGCGGCCGGTTTCTTGACAGACCAGCCGGCCAATCGGCACCCTCATCCCGTCCGATGTCCGTCCTCCACCCCGTCGCTTGCGCCTTCGCGGTCGCGCTGTTTGCCGCCTCATCCGTCGCCGCGGCCGACGGGTTGGTCTCCACTCCGCTGGCCACCCACTCGGGCCCGCACTCCGGCACGCTCTTCACCCCCCTGGCCCCGGAACAGACCGGCATCGTAACGGAGAACAAGTACGACGATCCCCGCATGTGGAATGAACTCTTCCATGAGTTCGAGGTCGGCGCGATCGGCACCGGCGTCGCCATCGCCGACTACGACAACGACGGGCGCCCCGATCTCTTCGTCGTCAGCAAAACGGAAAGCTGCCGCCTCTTCCGCAATCTCGGGGACTGGAAATTCGAGGACGTCACCGCGCGCGCGGGCGTCGGCGACGCCGGTGAATCCGCCCGCATCTGGAAACAGGGCGCAAGTTTCGCCGACATCAACAACGACGGCCACCTCGACCTCTACGTCTGCCGCTTCCGCGCGCCCAACCTGCTCTACCTCAACCAAGGCGATGGCACTTTTCGCGAGGAAGCCGCCTCCCGCGGACTCGCGCTGGCCGACGCAAGCGGCATGGCTGCATTCTGCGACTACGACCGCGACGGCTGGCTGGACGTCCATATCCAGACCAACCTCCTCGACGCCGTCGCCCAACCAGACGGTCAGCAGGACCGCCTCTACCGCAACAATCGCGACGGCACCTTCACCGACGTCACCCCATTCGCCGGTCTCGCCGGCGTGTCGCAGGGCCACTCCGCCACGTGGTGGGATTTCAACGAGGACGGCTGGCCTGATCTGTACGTGGCCAACGACTTCGCCGTGCCCGACCACCTCTATCGCAACAACCGCGACGGCACCTTCACCGATATCGCCGCCTCCGTCCTCCCCCACACGCCGTATTCCGCCATGGGCGCCGATCTCGGCGACCTCGATGGCGATGGTCGGCTCGACCTGCTCGTCGCCGACATGGCCGCCACCACCCACGAGAAGGACCACCGCGGCATGGCTGCGAGCCGGGCCCGCACCACCGCCGAGCCTGCCAACGATCCCGCCGCCGGTGCGCCGCAATACCTCCGCAACGCACTCTACCTGAATGCCGGCCCCGGCATCCCCCTGCAGGAAGCCGCCTTCCTCGCCGGCCTGGCCGCCACCGACTGGACGTGGGCCGTCCGCCTGGAGGACTTCGACAACGACGGACGGCTCGACGCATTTTTCACCACGGGCATGGTTCGCGAACTGCACAACTCCGACCTGCTCATCCGAATGATGACGTCGGAAAATGCCCGCGAACGCGTGCGTGTCATGGAACGCAGCCCGCTCTTGGCCGAACCCAACCTCGCCTTCAAAAACATCGGCGACCTCCGCTTCGAAAACGCCGGCGCCGCGTGGGGCCTCGATCACAACGGCGTCAGTTTCGGTGCCGCCACCGGCGACCTCGACGGCGACGGCGATCTCGATCTCATTTATTCCAACTATCGCCAGGGCGTCACCGTCCTCCGCAACGACAGCGCCACCGGCCATCGCGCGATCATCACCCTGCGCGGCACGGTATCCAACCACTTCGGCGTCGGCGCCACCGTGACCCTTGAAACCGCCTCCGGACTCCAGGTGCGCCAACTGGTACTCGCCCGCGGCTACCTCTCAACCTCGGAACCCGTGCTCCATTTTGGCCTCGGCGCCGACACCACGATCGACCGGCTGACGATCCGCTGGCCCAGCGGTCACGAACAAATCCTCACCGGCCTTTCCGCCGACCACCGACACCTCATCACCGAGCCGGCCAACGCGACTCCGGCCCGCGCGCCGCTGCCCGGGCCTGAAACGATCTTCGCCGAGGCAAGCGCAGCAACCGGCTTCAACCTGGTCGCGCGCGAGGAGTACGTCGACGAAACGGCCCTGCAGCCGCTCCTGTCGCTGCGCCTCGACCGGCGCGGGCCGTCGCTCGCGATGGGTGACGTCAACAGCGATGGCCACATCGATGCGCTCCTTGGCGGCACCGCGCGCGACCCGCGCCGCCTCCTGCCGGGCACCGCCGGCGGATTCGCAAATCCCGTCAACCTCGGTCGCGCCGGCTCACCCGTGAGCGACGGCCCCGTGCTCTTTTTCGATGTCGATGCGGATGGTGATCTCGACCTGCTCGTGACGAAAGGCGGGGCAGCCTTGCCCGCCGGTGCACCGAACTATAGACCGGATTTATTGCTGGGTGACGGTCGCGGCGGCTTCCAACCCGCGCCAGCGGGCAGCTTCCCGGAATGGCGCTCCAGCGTGGGCGCGGCGGCCGCCGCCGATTGGGACCGGGATGGGCACGTTGACTTGTTCATCGGCGGGCGCGTGCAACCGGGCGATTACCCAATGCCCCCGCGCAGTGCGTTGCTTTCGAATCGCGGCGGACGGTTCACGGACGCCACCCCCGCCCTCGCCCCGGCATTGCGCGACATCGGCATGGTCACGGCCGCGCTGTGGAGCGATGTCGATGCGGACGGCTGGCCCGACCTCTTGCTCGCGCTCGACTGGGGCCACGTGCGCTATTTCCACAACGAGCAAGACCGCGGTTTCGCCGACCGCACCACCGAGGCCGGTTTTGCTGCCGCCGGTACGGGTTGGTGGAGTTCCCTCGCCAGCGCCGATTTCAACGAAGATGGTCGCCCTGACTTCGCCGCGGGCAACCTCGGTTTGAACACCGAGTACCACGCCACTGCCGACGCGCCCGCGTACCTTTACTACGGTGACTTCAAGGGCGACGGCAGCTATCAGCTCGTGGAAGCGCACCACGAGGCGGGCCAACTCTATCCGCGCCGCACGCGCAAGGAACTCGGCGCGGCCATTCCCGCCCTCCTGAAAAAATACCCCCGGCACGACACCTTCGCCCGCGCAACTCTCGACGAAATCTTCGGCGCGAATGTTCTCGCTGCCGCGCAGTGCCTCACTGCCACCGAGTTTCGCAGCGGGCTCTTCCTCAGCCAGCCCGACGGCACCTACCGTTTCACCGCGCTGCCGCGCCGCGCGCAAATCGCGCCCATCCATGGGCTCGCCGCCGAGGATTTCGATGGTGACGGCCACGCTGATCTCTACGCCGTCCAAAATTCGCACGCGCCGGTTCCTTCCATCGGTCGCTTCCATGGCGGATTAAGCCAGCTATTGAAAGGCGACGGCCGCGGGAGCCTGACCATCATCCCGCCCGCGGAAAGCGGCCTGATCGTGTCCGGCGATGCTCGAAATGTGGCCGCCGTGGACTTGAATCGCGATGGCTGGGCCGACCTCCTCGTCACCCGCAACGACGCGAGCTCCCTCGCCTTCCTTAATCGGGGCGTCCCCGGACGCCGTCCTCCCGGAGTGCGTTCCGCGGGCACCTCCGCCCAGCCATGATCCAGTCCGATTGTATCGCGCGTCGTTTCCACTGCGTGCCGCTGATGCTGCTGGGGCTGGCCTTGGTCGGCTGCGGTCCGGCGAATCCGCCCGCTTCGTCGGCGCCACCCAAGCCGGTCACCGTGATCGACACGGCGCGCTTCATCCGCGAATCAATCGGCCAGCCCTTCGAGGGCAAGCCGTGGATTTCCCACGTGCTCATCGCCGACCTCGACCGCGACGGCCGGAACGACGTTCTCGCCTGTGACGACAAGCTCAATGGCATCGTGTGGCTTCGGCAGGTGGCGCCAGGAAAGTTCTCCGAGTCAACTCTGCAGGCCGGCCTGCCCTCGCCCGTTCACGTCGAGGCCGTCGACATGGACGGCGACGCCGATCTCGACCTGCTCGTGGCCTGCATGGGCGAGGTTTTCCCCAACAACGACAAGATTGGCTCGGTGGTCATTCTCGAGAACGACGGCACGCAAAATTTCACCAAACACGTCATCGCCGAGCGCATCGCCCGCGTGACCGACATTCGCGCCGGCGACTTCGACGGCGACGGCCGGCTCGACCTCGCCGTCGGTCAATTCGGCTACGACCAGGGCGAGATCCGCTGGATGCGCAACCTCGGCGGCTGGCAGTTCGAGAGCAAGACGCTCCTCAACCTCTCCGGCACGATCAACGTCTGCGTGGCCGACCTGAATGGCGATCGCACGCTCGATATCGTCGCGCTCGTCTCGCAGCAATGGGAGGAGGTCCACCTGTTCGAAAACGACGGGAAGGGCCACTTCACGAGCCGGATCCTCTTCGGCTCCACCAACGAGGACTACGGCAGCAGCGGCTTGAGCCTCTGCGATCTCAACCGCGATGGCCGACCCGACATCCTCTACACGAACGGCGACGGCTTCGCGTACGCCGACCCGGGCAAGCGCCCCTGGCACGGCGTGCAGTGGCTGGAAAATGTCGGTGGAGGATCCTTCCGCTACCACCGCGTCGCGGACATGCCCGGCGCCTACTCGCCGGTCGGCATCGACCTCGAGGGCCGCGGCGTCATGGACATCGTGTGCGTCAGCGGCTTCAACGATTGGAGTAATCCCCAGGCTGCCGCGCTCGTCGTTTTCCGCAACGACGGCAAAATGAACTTCACTCCCCATGTGCTGGCCCACGCGCCCATCCAACTCATCACTTGCGCGGCGGGCGACCTGGATGGTTCCGGGCGACCCTCGATCGTCACCGCCGGTTTCTATTCGTACCCGCCCTTCGACCGCATGGACCGGATCACGCTTTGGCGGCCCGCATTCCCCTGAGCCATGCCGTCATCCCTCCAACCCGCGGCCCCGCGGACGCCCATCGCGTCTGCTCCCGCATGAAGCGCGCCCGCCTCCTCTTCATCCTGCTTGCCGCACTCCTGACCGGTGGCGGCTGGTACGGCTGGCGGCTTCAAACCAATCGCGCGATCGCCCAACGTCACCTGCCGGCCGCGCCCAACTTGGGATCGCTGCCCGCCGCGTTGCGGGACAGCCTCACCACAGCCGAGGCACGCGCCCATTCCCTGCGCCACGCGCCAACCGGACTCGCCGAACTGAGCGCGCTTTACCACGCCAACGGTTTCTACGCGGAAGCCGCCGCCTGCTACACCGGCTTGCAACAGCTCGAATCCCGCAACCCGCGCTGGCCCCACCTGCACGCGGCGATCCTCGCCGACTTCGGCCGACTGGAAGAGGCGCTGCCGCTCCGCCGGCGCGCCGTTGAACTCGCGCCCGATTACCTGCCCGCGCGCCTGCGCCTGGGCGACGTATTGCTGAAGGCGAATCAGCCCGCCGACGCGGCCCTTGCCTACCAGGCCGCTCTGGACCGCGCGCCCGGCAATCCTTACGCGCTGCTCGGCCTCGCCCGCTGCGACATCGCCGCCGGCGAGTGGTCCCGCGCCAGCGGGCGGTTGCAGGACGCCGTGGCCCGGCACCCGGAATTCATCGGGGCGCTTTCCCTGCTCGTGACCGTGAGCGAGCGCCTGGGCGAATCGGCCGCGGCCACGGAGCTGCGCTCGCGCATCGGCCAGCGCGAATTCACCGATCTGCCCGACCCGTGGATCGACACGTTGTCCGATGTCTGCTTCGACGCCTACCGGCTGAGTGTCAGCGCCGTGATCGCCCGCGCGGCCGGCAGCACCGATCGCGCGCTGGAACTGCTTGCCCGGGCCACCGCTCTCGCGCCAAGCGTCAGCTCCTACCATCGCCAGGCGGGGCACATTCAGCTGGGCGATCGCAATTTCACCGCCGCCAAGCGCCATCTGGAACAGGCGGTCGCCGTCAATCCCGGCGACTCGGACGCCTGGCTGCTCTTGCTCAATGCCCTGCGCAGCCTGGGGCAGAGCCAGGCCGCCGTCCAGGTTCTCAACCAAGCGCTCACGCATTGTCCTCAATCGGCCGGCTTGCACCTGGAACGCGCCCGCTGGTTGAAAGCAACCGGTCGCTTGCCCGAGGCCATCGAGGAATTCCGCGTCAGCCATAATCTGCGCCCGAGCGAGGCCACGCCCTTGGTCGAGCTCGCCAACACCTACCTGTCTCTCGATCGGGCCACGGAGGGACTCGCCGCGCTTCACGAAGCGCTCGCGCGCCAGCCCGGTCATCCCCACGCACTGGTTTCCCTCACGTTCTACCACATCCTGACGGGTGACGAAGCGACCGCGTTGCGCCATTGGGAGGAGATCCGCCGCCAGCCACGCACCCCCGAGACGATGATCCAGGACCTGCGCCGCGCGTTCCGCCGACAGTTCAACCGCGACCTGCCCTGAGCCGTCCCGCTCGCCCCTTTGGATAGCGCCCAGTCGCTCCCGGAGCCGGGGCGCCCTCCCGGCCGGATACGGCTACCCTTCCGCCCCAACCGGCCCGAGGGCGGGGCCGGCTCCACGCCGCCCGTGGAGCCGCGGCGACCTCGCCGCGGAAGGGGACGCTCAACCGGCCGCGAGGGGAAAAGCGCATGAGTCGAGGCTCCCGAAACACACTCCAACTACGGCTCGGCCGGCAAAGCTTCGCGCAATGGCGGAATCAGGCGGAGACCGGCGCGGCGCTGTCGGCCGCCGCGCCGCGCAGTTGGCGCAGGGTGGGCCCGAGGGCGAGCGCCATCGCCGCCGTGACCGCCGAACTGAACAACCACAGCACGTGTGATCCGGCGCCGAGTTCCGGCAGCAGGAAACCGAGCGCCACACTCGTGCCATTGAGACTGACGTGGGCCAGCACCGCAACCAGCACGTTGCCCCGACCGCGGAGGTGCAGCCAGGTGAAGATGAAACTCGAGGCCGTCACCGACGCGAGGTAGGCCGCGATGTTGAGCAGCGTGACCGGCTGGCCGCTGATGCTCGTGCCCGCCGCCGCCCACATGAGCGGCGTGTGCCAGAAGGTCCAGATCACGCCGAGCAGCAGGCTCGCCCGCGCGGGGCTCAGCGTCCGCAGCAGCTCCGGGAGCGCGACGCCGCGCCAACCCAGTTCCTCGCCCAGCGGACCAAAGATCGAGACGGCGATGAACATGACCGGAACCCACAGCAGCGCGGGCCAGTGGATGTAGCCGAACTCGCCGCCCGCGACGATATACCCGCCCACCGCGATCACGGCCACCACTGGGTTCCACGCCAGCGCCAGCAGCAGCGTCGACGGGCGTATTCCGCGCGGTTTGCAGCGCGCCAGCAGGGACCTTACACCAGCCCAACCGCCGGTGAGCCCCCCCAACAGGAGCGCGGACAGCGTGGGTCCCCATCCGCCGAGCAGGAGCCTCAGGATCACATCGGGATCGGACTTGAACGGGTTGCTCTGAACGCGATCCAAGACCGGCAGCCAGCAGAGCCAGGAAAAGGCGTAGGTTAGGGAAACAAAGACGGCCAGCGGATGATGGCGGAGGAACGGCAACATGGGGCGGGTGCGGGAGGAGTGGGGAAAAGGGCGGGGGGGGGGTGTCCCGAAACCTCTTAAAAGTGGAGGCAGTTCCTGCGTGGGTGCTGTCGTTGGTGGTTGAGTTTAGGGAGGTGTCAATGCTGCGGTGGTCCGGTGGGCCGGTGGGCCGCCAGAAGACGTCATGCCTCTGATTCTTGACCAGGCGGTGTTCGAAGACCCCGCCCTGCATTTCCAGCTCAGCCTGCGAGGATTTTCTCGACCTTCGCCTGTTCGTCGGCGGAGAGCGGGGCGAGCTTGAGGCCGGCGTGGATGTCGTCGATCTGCGCCAGTTTGCTGGCGCCGATGAGCACGGTGGTGATCTCGGGACGCCGCAGCAGCCAGAGCGTGGCGAACTGCGCGAGCGTGGCGCCGTGTGCCTGGGCGAGCGCGTTGAGGGCCTGAAGTTTTTTCAGAAGTTCCGGCGTGATCTGGCCGGGCTTGAGGAAGACGCCGGACTTCACCGCGCGCGAGTCGGCGGGAATGCCGTCGAGGTAACGGTTGGTCAGCAGGCCCTGCGCAAGCGGGGAAAACGGAATGCACCCGGCGCCGATCTCGGTCAGCGCCGGCAACAGCTCCGGCTCCACCCAGCGCTCGAACATGTTGTACTTCGGCTGGTGGATGAGCAGCGGCACGCCGAGGCTCTTGAGGATCGCGGCCGCGGCGCGGGTCTGCGCGGCGTTGTAATTGGAAACGCCCACATAGAGCGCGCGACCCGACTTCACGGCATCGGCGAGCGCGGTCATCGATTCCTCGAGCGGCGTGTCGGGATCGGGCCGGTGGTGATAGAAGATGTCCACATACGGCAGTCCCATGCGCTTCAGGCTCTGGTCGAGCGAGGAGAGGATGTACTTGCGCGAACCCCACTCGCCGTACGGCCCCGGCCACATGTAGTAACCGGCCTTCGTCGAGATGATCAGTTCATCCCGGTGCGCGGAGAAATCCTCGCGCAGGATGCGCCCGAAATTCTCCTCGGCCGAGCCCGGGGGCGGGCCGTAGTTGTTGGCCAGGTCGAAATGCGTGATCCCGAGGTCGAAGGCCCGCCGCAGGAGCCCGCGCTGGTTTTCCAGCACATCGACGCCGCCAAAATTATGCCAGAGCCCCAGGGAGATCCGCGGCAGTTTGAGTCCACTGCGCCCGCACCGGGCGTAGGGAATGGCTTCGTAACGTTTCTCGTCCGGGCGGTAGCTGCTCATAAAGACAATTCGACCCGCCGGCTCACGACGCGCGCTTGCGCAGGCCCGCGCCCTCGAGCGCGACCTCGCCTGTGTTGATGACGGCCGGCATCGGGCAGCTCGCGCCGTTGTGCCACGTGCCCTCCACGTAGGTGGTCGTCGGGATTTCGGGCACGCCGTATTTGTTGTGCTGGAGCTGGCCGGCGAGGATTTCCACCGCCAGGGCCCCGACCGTGGTGTGGTTTTGCTTCACGCCCGCCGTCTTGCCCGAAAAGTCCTCGAGGAAGACATCCACGAACGCCACGTCCCGGGGCACCGACAACCCCATCTTCTTCAGGAGCGGCAGCACGAACGAGGCCTTGCTGATGATCACCTCGGGCCGGTACTTCTCGAACCACTCGACGAAGGCATCGAGATCCGCCACGACCTCGGACTTGCTCTCGTTCAGCCAGCGTTCGACGGGTTCGGGCTCGGGAAAGAGATGGATCGGGATGCGCTCGCGCGCGCCCAGCATCTGCTGCTCGCACAGGAAACCCGCCGTCCACAGCCGGTCCACGCAATGGTCCCAGCCACGGTGCATGACGAACCCGACGCGCCGGTACCCCGCGGCCACGACCTTCTGCGTGGCGAGGCGCGCGATGTCGCACTGGTTGTTGGTCACATTGTGCAGCGCGGGCTGGTGCGGAAAGTAATCGATCTTCACCACACTGAAGTTCTCCCACTTGAACTGCAGCGCATCGCCCATCTCGCGGCCATGCGACGCGATGATCAGCCCGTTGATGCCGCGGGAATACAGGATCTGGCCCAGGCGTTCCTGGCTCATCCCCTCGTCGCGCATCCAGAAGTGCTCGAGGATGTAACCAAGCTCCTTCGCCTTCGCCTGCGCGCCCTCGTAAAAATCGGGGTGCGCGGTCACATTCTTCCAGCCCCAACGGGTGGCCCAATTCGTCACATAGGCGAGCGTCGGCGTGTTGCGCCGTTCGATCACGCCTCCCCGATAGGCCACCAGCGCGCGAAGCAATGGATCCGGCGTGTAGCCCAGCTCCTGCGCCAGCGCCTGGATGCGCTGCCGGGTCGCTTCCGGCAGGCGGGGATGGTTTCGCATCGCCAGGGAAACGGTGGTGACATGCACACCTGCTTTCTTGGCGATATCCGACAACGTCACACGGCGTTCACTCATGGGGGTAAGGGGTGCGTTTACCAAAACCACGATCCTTCATTCCACAAGTCTATAGTTAGTATGGGTCACCCCTTGGAGCCAAATAGGGCCTCTTTGAAGCTCGAACTGCTTACCCCTTTTTTGTCCGTCCCACCGGGCGGGCGCCGCCTCTCCGCCATGAAAACCTTGAACTCACACTTCCCGAAGATCGGAAAAATTGCCTACGAGGGCCCGCGTTCCGAGAACGCCCTGGCCTTCAAGCACTATAACCCGTCGGAGGTCATCGACGGCCGCACGATGAAGGAGCACATGCGCTTCTCGATCGCGTACTGGCACGCCTTCCGCGGCGTCGGCTCCGATCCCTTCGGCCCGGGCACCATCGACCGCCCGTGGGAATCGGGCAAGGACGCCGTCTCCGTCGCCAAGGTGCGCATGGATGCCGCGTTCGAATTCTTCCAGAAGATCGAGGCGCCTTTCTGGTGCTGGCATGATCGCGACATCGCGCCCGAGGGCCGCACGCTCGCCGAATCCAACCGCAACCTCGACAAGATCGTCGCCCACGCCAAGCGCCTCCAGAAGGCGACCGGCATCAAGCTCCTCTGGGGCACGGCCAACCTCTTCTCGAACCCGCGCTTCATGTGCGGCGCCTCCACCAACCCCGACGCCCACGTCTTCGCCTACGCCGCGGCGCAGGTGAAGAAGGCCCTCGAGTGCACCCTCGAGCTGGGCGGCGAGAACTACGTCTTCTGGGGCGGCCGCGAGGGCTATGAAACCCTGCTCAACACCAACCTGAAGCGCGAACAGGACCACCTTGCCCGCTTCCTCCACATGGCCGTCGCCTACGCCAAGGAGATCGGCTTCAAGGGCCAGTTCCTCATCGAGCCGAAGCCGAAGGAGCCGACCAAGCACCAGTACGACTTCGACGTCGCCAGCGGCATCGCCTTCCTCCGCACCTACGGCCTCGAGCAATACTTCAAGTTCAACATCGAGACCAACCACGCCACCCTCGCCGGCCACACCTTCCAGCACGAGATCGAGGTGGCCGCCGCCGCCGGCGCCCTCGGCTCGATCGACGCCAACTCCGGCGACGAGCTCCTCGGCTGGGACACCGACCAGTTCTCCACCGACATCCGCACCCTGACCCTCGCGATGATCTCCATCCTGCGCGCCGGCGGCCTGGGCTCGGGCGGTTTCAACTTCGACGCCAAGCTCCGTCGTCCCTCGACCGACCTCGAGGACCTGTTCCACGCCCACATCGGCGGCATGGACGCCTACGCCCTCGCCTTCAAACTCGCCCGCCGCATTCTCGCCGACGGCAAGTTCGAGCAATTCGTCGCGGACCGCTACTCGTCCTACGACACCGGCTACGGCAAGGACATCGAAACCGGCAAGGCCAACTTCAAGTCCCTGGAGAAGCTCGTTCTCACCAAGCTCGGCGAACCCAAGCTGCGTTCCGGCAAGCAGGAATACCTCGAGAACCTTCTCATGCAGTACCTGCACAGCTAAGCGTCTCTCCCGACCGGTGCGGCCACCCCGCCGCACCGGTTTTCGTCCGGTTGGTTTTCGTCGGTTGCCCGTTACCCCTCTCTCATGAAAAGTTCGCCCGCGCCGGTGGATGAAAGCTACCACGCCCAGCACTCCCCCTTCGGTGCGTTCGCGAGTTTCACCGCCGGCCTCGTCGACTCCCCCGGCGGCTTTGGCCAGTCCCTGCGGGGCCCCGCCCGCCAGAATCTCTATGTCGGTTACCGCACGCCGCAGCACGCCGAATGGCAGATGCTGCCATTCCTGACTCCGCCGAAGTCCCAGGAAGGCGCCTTCACCGGCGACACCACCGTGGTCCAGCCGCCGCGCGGCTTCCGCTCCCTGCAACCCGCCAACTACCGGCGCACCCTGGGCTGGGCCAGCGACACTTGGCGCGCTGACGACGCGCGCTTCGGCTTCTCCCTCCTCTCGCCGTTCGGGGCGGTGCCCGACCCGGCGAAGATGAAACGCCCCGCGGCACGCTTCCACCTCGCGCCGGTCATCACCGGCTGGATCGAGTATGACAACCGCGGCAGCCGCACCCCCGTCGAGCTGATCTTCGGCGTGGGCAACGGCGACGACACCCTGCGCCCCCTGTCCGACACCGACCGCGCGCTCGCCGGCTTCGCCCAGGGCGGCCGCTTCGGCTACGCCACGAAGCCCGGCCGTGGCATCGTGCAGCGCCAGGGCTTCGACATCCTCAATCCGAAGTTTTTCGACTACCACGGCCTGCACCTGATCGCCGGCGAGAGCGCCCTCGTCTTCACCGTTCCCGCCGGGCAGCGGAAACGCTTTCCGCTCGTCCTCGGTTTCTACGCCGCCGGCCCGGTGACCAGTGGCATCGACAGCCACTACGCCTACACGCGCTTCTTCGACGACCTCGAGGATGCGCTTAAACACGGGCTCGCGCATTATCGCGCTTACGAAAAACTAGCCGCCCAGCGCGACCGCGAGCTCGCGCGCAGCCGGCTCGATGCCGACCAGCAGTTCCTCATCGCCCAGGCCACCCACAGCTACTTCGGGAGCAGCCAGCTCCTCTGGCACGAAGGCAAGCCCCTCTGGGTCGTCAACGAGGGCGAATACCGGATGATCAACACCTTTGATCTCACGGTCGACCACCTGTTCTTCGAGCTCGCCTGGCAGCCTTGGGCGGTGCGCAACACCCTCGACTTCTTCGTCCGCCGCTATTCGTACCGCGACCAGCATGGCATCTCGTTTACCCACGACATGGGCGTGAACGACACCTTCACCATGCCGGGCCGGTCCAGTTACGAATGCGACGGCATCGAGGGGTGCTTCTCGCACATGACGATGGAGCAGCTCCTGAACTGGATCCTCTGCGCCACCACCTACGCCGCGCATACCGGCGACCGCGCCTGGCTCCGCGCCAATCGCAAGATTCTCCTCGCCTGCGCCGAAAGCCTGCGCCGCCGCGATCACCCGAATCCGCGGAAACGCGACGGCGTCCTCAAGCACGACACCGCGCGCGTCGGCGCCGGGGCCGAGATCACGACCTACGACAGCCTCGACGTCAGCCTTGGCCAGGCCCGCAACAACCTCTATCTCGCGGTCAAAACCCTCGGCGCCTGGATCCTGCTGGAACGCGCCTTCGCCGACCTCGGCCTCGCGCGCGATGCCGCGGCCGCCGCCGCGACAGCCGACCTGCTCGCCACCACGCTCACGACCAAATTCGAAAGCGACACGGGCTTCTTTCCGGCGGTCTTCGAAAAGAACAATCGCTCCCGGATTTTGCCCGCGGTCGAGGGCTTCGTGTACCCGCTCTTCCTCGGCTATACCGACGCCACCGACCCGTCCGGGCGCTTCGCCCCGCTCTTCCGGCAGCTCCGCCAGCATATTGGGCAGGCCTTGCAGCCGGGAATCTGCCTCGACGCCACCACCGGCGGCTGGAAAATGAGCAGCACGAGCACCAACACCTGGTTCTCCAAGATCGCCATCGCGCAGCATGTCATCCGCCAGCTCTTCCCCGAGGCCATGAACGAGGCCGCCCGCGCCGGCGATCGCGTGCACGCCGACTGGCAGCGCACCCCCGGGTGCGGCAGGGATGCCATGTGCGACCAGATCCGCAGCGACTCCGGCCTGGCCTGCGGCAGCCGCTATTATCCCCGCGGCGTCACCGCCTGCCTCTGGCTTCTCGAATAACTCTTCCGCGCCCAACACCCCCAACCCATGAGCGAACCCGTCCAACCCAATCAGAAACTCTCCTTCATCGAGAAGGCCGGCTTCAGCGCCGGCGATGCCGCCGCGAACTTCGTGTTCATGTCGATGGTGCTGTTTCAAACGAACTTCTACACCGACGTCTTCGGCCTCTCCGCCGGCGCCGCGGCCGCCATCCTGCTCTGGCCCCGCCTCTGGGACGCCGCGTTCGATCCCATCATGGGCATCATCGCCGACCGCACCAACACGCGGTGGGGCAAGTTCCGCCCCTGGGTCCTCTGGACGTCCCTGCCCTGGGCCGTCGTGATGATCATGGCCTACTCCACGCCGGACGGCTGGAGCATGGGCGCCATGATTGCCTACGCCGGCATCACGAACACGGTCCTCATGACGCTCTATTCGATGAATAACATGCCGTACTCCGCCCTCGGCGGCGTCATGACGGCCGACCTCAACGAGCGCACCAAGCTGAATTCCTACCGCTTCGTCTCGGCCAACATCGCCCAGTTCATCGTCGGCGGCCTCACCCTCCCGCTCGTCGCGAAATTTGCCGCCGGCCACGACAAGCAACACGGCTGGCAGATGACCATGACCATCTGGGCTGTCCTCTGCTTCGTCCTCTTCCTCGTCACCTTCTTCACCACGAAGGAACGCATCCAGCCCGTGGTCGAAACCAAGTCGTCCCCCAAGCAGGACTTCCTCGACCTGCTGAAGAACAAGCCCTGGATCGCCCTGTTTATCTACACGGCCTTCCACTTCGCCATGCTCACCTTCCGCGGCGGCGCCCACTACAACTACTACCACCACTATGCCGACAAGGGCGCGATGTTCGACTGGGTGGCCATGCTCGGGCTGACCACGCCGGACATGGCGTCCACCGGCAGCGTGGCCGACTGGCTGGGCTACATCGTCCATGGCACCCGCGAGACCGCCACCAATGCCGCCGACGTCTTCAACAGCATCGTCAACATGCTCGGCACCGGCACCACGATCATCTTCATCATGCTCTCGACCGGCCTTTCCGCCAAATATGGCCGCAAGAACGTCGCGCTCGTCTGCTTCTCCCTCGCCGCCCTGAACGCCTTCGCCATGTACCTCCTCCCGCCCGACGGCACGTGGGGCATGGTCATCCTCGCGATCACCGGCTCCATCGTCTACGCCCCCACGTGCGCCATCATGTGGGCCATGTACGCCGACGCCGCCGATTACTCCGAATGGCAAACCGGCCGCCGCTTCACCGGCATGGTGTTTGCGACCATTGGCTTCTCCCTGAAATCCGGCCTCGCCCTCGGCTCGGCCTGCCTGCTCTGGATCCTCGCCGGTTTCTGGGGCTACGAGACCAGCAACCCCACGGCGCCCAACGCCATCGCGGGCTTCCGCGCCTGCTCCAGCATCGTCGTCGGCCTCCTCTTTGTCGGTTGCGTGCTCTCTGTCGCCGCCTGCGGCTTGAACAAGAGCACCACCCTGCAGATGTCCGCCGAGCTTGCCGAGCGCCGCCGCAAGGCCGGCGCCGGCGCCTGACGCGACCGCGGGCCCTCCCCGCTCCCATGAATCCCTTCCGCCTCCTGCCATTTCTCCTGGGTCTGGCGGTGGTGGGTTGCGCCACCACGCCACCCGCTCCCGCCCGCAATCTCTTCGCCGAACTCCTCGGCAAGTCCGAGGCGGAGCTCGATGCGAAGCTCGACGCCGCCTGGCGCCACTTCTTCGCCGGGGATGCAAAATCCGAGCGTCTCTACTACCCCGTCGGCGACCGCTTCGCTTACATCGCCGACATCGGCAACGGCGACGTCCGCTCCGAGGGCATGTCCTACGGCATGATGATCGCCGTTCAACTCGACCGGAAGGACGAGTTCGACCGCCTCTGGCGCTGGGCGAACAAACACATGCGCCACGCCAGCGGCCCGCGCAAAGGCTACTTCGCCTGGCAGTGCCGGTTCGACGGCACGATCATCGACCCCGGTTCCGCCAGCGACGGCGAGGAATGGTTCGCCCTGGCCCTCTTCTTCGCCGCCCACCGCTGGCAATCGGACGGCCAGGCGAGCCCTCTGGATGAGCCGCTGCTCGACTACCGCGCCGAGGCCCAGCGCATCCTCCGCGACATGTTGCACCAACCCGCCACCGACGAAGTGGTGCCGATCTTCAATCGCACGGAAAGGCAGGTCGTATTCGCGCCCAACCCGTCCGCGGGCCGCTTCACCGACCCCTCCTATCACCTGCCGGCGTTCTACGAACTGTGGGCGCGCTGGTCCGACAACGCCAGCGATCGCCGCTTCTGGGCCGAGGCCGCCGACGTGAGTCGGGCTTTCTTTCGTCGCGCCGCGCACCCGGAAACCGGGCTCATGCCCGAGTACTCATACTTCGACGGCCAACCTTTCCCCGGGCCGGAATTCGGCGGCGGCAAGGACGATTTCCGTTTCGACGCCTGGCGCACGCTGGCCAACGTCGCGCTCGACCATGCCTGGTGGCGCGCCGATCCGTGGCAGGTCGAGCAATCGAACCGCGTCCTGCGCTTCCTCGGGAAACATGCCCCGGCCATCCCCAACCAGTTCACGCTCGCCGGCAAACCACTCTCCTCCGACACCTCCCCCGGCCTCATTGCCATGGCCGCCGTCGCCGGCCACGCGGCCGACCCGGAACTCGCCCGTCCGTTCGTCCAGCAACTCTGGGACACTCCGCCGCCCTCCGGCCGGTGGCGCTACTACGACGGCCTCCTCTATTTCCTCGGCCTGCTCCAAGCCGGCGGCCGCTTCCACGTCCACGCCCCGGTCAATCCGTAATCCTTCTCGTTCTCTTAATCTTTCTCCCAATCCCCCCTCAGCGCTGAGAGAAAGAGAAAGATTACGATTAAGAGAACGATTCAAACCACTACGTCCCATGCGCCTCCTCCGCCTTTTCCTCGTTCTTTCTTCTGCCCTCTTCCTTTCCGCAGCCACCGCCGTCGCATCCGCCACGACGGCCGGCGCCGCCGCCACCGGCCAATACCGCAATCTCTTCAAGGAATACCTCGGTAAATCCGACGCCGAGATCGAGGCGCGCATCCAGGGCGCCTGGAAACAACTCTTCGCCGGCGACCCCAACTCGGAATCGCTCTACTATCCCGTCCCCGGCGACATGGCCTACGTGCCCGACATCAACAACCATGACGTGCGCTCCGAGGGCCTTTCCTACGGCATGATGATCGCCGTGCAGCTGGATCACCAGGACGAGTTCAACCGGATCTGGAAATACGCGAAACACTACATGTACCACGATGCCGGTCCCCTGCGGGGCTACTTCGCGTGGCACACGGCCTACGACGGCCGCCGCCTCAGCGCCGGTCCCGCGCCCGACGGCGAGGAATGGTTCGTCATGGCCCTCTTCTTCGCCTCCCACCGCTGGGGCGACGGACAGGGAATCTTCAACTACTCCGCCCAGGCCCAGGAGCTCCTCCGCGTCATGATCCACAAGCACGAGGAACCTGGCCGCGGTCGCATCACCAGCATGTTCGACCCGGTCGAGAAGCAGATCGTGTTCACGCCGCACCCGCCCGGCAGCGCCTTCACCGATCCTTCCTATCACGTTCCCGCCTTCTCCGAGCTCTGGGCCCGTTGGGCCGCCGATCCCGCCGACCGCACCTTTCTCGCCGAGGTCACCCAGGTCAGCCGCGCCCTCTTCAAGAGGGCCGCCCACCCGAAAACCGGCCTGATGCCGGACTACTCGAACTTCGACGGCACCCCACGCGCCACTCCGTGGGGCAACCACGACGATTTCCGCTACGACGCCTGGCGCACGCTCGGCAACCCCGCGCTCGACTGGTCCTGGTGGCGCGCCGATCCGTGGCAGGTCGAACAATCCAACCGCGTCCTCACCTTCCTCGCCTCGCATGGCGAAAGGATCCCGGACCGCTTCAAGATCGACGGCACGCCCGTCTCCGAGAACTACAACACCGAGGGCCTGATGGCGATGGCCGCGGTCGCCGCCCTCGCCGCCGATCGCGAGATTGGCCAGCCTTGGGTGCAACGTCTCTGGGACATGCCCATGCCCACCGGCCGCCAACGCTATTACGATGGACTCCTCACCATGCTCGCCCTCCTCCAAGTCAGCGGCAACTACCGCGTCTACGGCCCGGTCAATCCGTAATCTTTCTCGTTCGCTTAATCTTTCTCTTAATCCCCCTCAGCACGGAGAGAAAGAGTAAGATTACGTCTAAGAGAACGATCCAAACCACTACGTCCCATGCGCCTCCTCCGCCTTTTCCTCCTTCTTACTTCTGCGCTCGCCCTTTCCTCCGCGCTCCGCGCCGATGACGGCTACCGCCTCTGGCTGCGCTACGACGCGATCACCGACAGCTCCCTCCGCCAGGCCTACGCCGGCGCCATCTCTGAAATCGTCATCCCCGAGAACCCCCGCCCGCTCGTCGCTTCCGCGCGTGATGAGCTCGTCGCCGGTCTCCGCGGTCTGCTCGGCACCGACATTCCGGTCGTCAGCAAAGCCACGCGCGACAACGCCCTCATCCTCGGCATTCCGCGCGACCCGTGGATCGCCTCCGTCGTCAATGAGGCCGACCTGCGCGAAGCGGGCGTCGAGGGCTACGTCCTTCGCCGCATCGCCCATGAGGGCGGCCACCGCACGCTGATCGTCGCCAACCGCGATCACGGTCTCCTCTACGGCGCCTTTGCCTTCCTGCGCCACCTGCAAGCGCACCAGCCCCTTGATAACCTGAATCTCATCAGCGCGCCGAAAATCCAACGCCGCCTGCTCAACCACTGGGACGACCTGAACCGCCACGTCGAGCGCGGCTACGCCGGCTTCTCGCTCTGGGAATGGTTCTACCTCCCCGAAATTCGCGATCCCCGCTACCGCGACTACGCCCGCGCCCTCGCCTCCGTCGGCCTCAACGGCACCGTCATCACCAACGTCAACGCCAACGCCCAGATCCTCACGCCGCCCTACCTCGCCAAGGTCGCCGCCCTGGCCGCCGAGTTCCGCCCGTGGGGCGTCCGCATCTACCTCACCGCCCGCTTCAGCGCCCCGATCGAGATCGGCGGCCTCAAGACCGCCGACCCGCTCGATCCCGCGGTCGCCGCCTGGTGGCGCGAGAAAACCGCCGAGATCTACCGCACCATCCCCGACTTCGGCGGCTTCCTTGTGAAGGCCAACTCCGAGGGCCAGCCCGGCCCGCAGGATTACAAGCGCACCCACGCCGACGGCGCCAACATGCTCGCCGACGCCGTCGCCCCCTACAACGGCATCGTGATGTGGCGCGCCTTCGTCTATTCACCTGACAACGACGACGACCGTGTGAAGCAGGCGGTCACCGAGTTCGCCCCGCTCGACGGACAGTTCCGCCAGAACGTGATCGTGCAAATCAAGAATGGACCGCTCGACTTCATGCCGCGCGAGCCCTTCTCCCCGCTCTTCGGCGCCATGCCCAATACGCGCCTCGCCGCCGAACTGCAGATCACGCAGGAATACCTCGGCCAGTCCATCGACCTGGCGTTCCTCGCGCCCCTGTGGAAGGAGGTGCTCGACGCCAACACTTATGCGAACGGCAAGGACGCCTCAGTCGCCTCCATCATCGACGGCAGCGCCAAGCTCCAGCACCCGTCCGTCATCGCCGGCGTTGCCAACACCGGTACCGACCGCAACTGGACCGGCCACCTGCTCGCCCAAGCCAACTGGTACGCCTTCGGTCGCCTCGCGTGGGATCATCAGCTTTCCTCCGAAGCCATCGCCGACGAGTGGACCCGCCTCACCTTCGGCCACGACGCCACCACCGTCGCCACCATTAACAAGCTCCTGCTCGGTTCGCGCGAGACCGTCGTGAACTACTCCATGCCGCTCGGTCTCACGCACATCATGGCCGAGGGCCACCACTACGGGCCGGGCCCGTGGGTCGACAAACTCGGCCGCGCCGACTGGACGTCCGTCTATTACCACAAGGCCGACGAGCAGGGCCTCGGTTTCGACCGCACCGCCACCGGCTCCAACGCCCTCGCCCAGTACGCCCCCGAGTGGCAGCAACTCTGGGGCAACCTCGAAACCTGCCCCGAGAACCTCCTGCTCTGGTTCCACCACGTGCCGTGGGACCACCAGATGAAATCCGGCCGCACGCTCTGGGACGAACTCTGCCTCCGCTACCAGCAGGGCGTCGACGAGGTCCGCGCGATGCAACGCGACTGGGACTCCCTCAAGGGCCGCCTCGACGCCGAGCGCTTCACCCACGTCCAGCAACGCCTCACGCGCCAGGAAAAGGAAGCCGTCAACTGGCGCGACGCGTGCCTGCTCTACTTCCAGCAATTCTCGAAGCGCCCTCTCCCCGCCGGCGTCGAAGCCGCCGCGCACCCGCTCGAACACTACAAGCGGATCCTGCGCAACATGCCCGGCCATCGCTGACCAAATCCTTCTCGTTCTCGCAATCGTTCTCCTAATCGCGCCTTCGGAAGTCTTATAGGGGGCGCGCTTGCGCGGTCCTTCCGCGCCCCAACCCCGGACCGCGCCAGCGCGGTCTTTACCTTCCTCCCGCATGAAACTCCTGCGCCAGATCCTCACCTCGCTCGCTCTTACCCTGGTTCTGGCCGGCGCCTTCGCCGCCGAGTCCGCGCGCCCGCTGATTGCGCCGCTCTTCGGCGAGCACATGATGCTCCAGCGCAACCAGCCCAATCCCATCTGGGGCTGGGCCGGGCCCGGCACCGAAATTACCGTGAGCTTCGCCGGCCAGACCAAAACCGCCGCGCCCGACGCCAACGGACGCTGGCAAGTCACCCTCGATCCCCTCGCCGCCTCCGCCACACCACGGGAATTCATCGTCTCGGCCAAAGGCGCTCACTCGGGAGTCGAAACACAAAAATTCTCCGACGTCCTCGTCGGCGATCTCTGGCTCTGCAGCGGACAATCCAACATGGCCTTCGGCCTGCTCCGCTCGCGCGACGGCGCCGAGGACGCGAAACAGGCCTCCCACCCCGGCATCCGGCTGTTCCGCGTACCCCAGCGGTCGGCGTACTCGCCCCTCGACGCACCGGCCGGCGCCTGGCTGCTGTGTGAACCCGCCAGCTTCCAGCAAGGCCCCGGCTTCTCCGCCGTCGCCTACTACTTCGGACGCAAGGTTCACGCCGAGACCGGCGTGCCCATCGGCCTGATCCAAGCCGCCGTCGGCGGCGCACCCGCGGAATCGCTCATGAGCGCCGACGCGCTCCGCGCCTTCCCCGAGTTCGGTCCGGGTCTCGACGAGATTGCCCGACTGCGCGCCAGCGGCGCACCCGTCTACGGCAATTATGTGATGCACTGGTACGACCAACACGACCGCGGCGTCGCCGGCGGTTGGGACCACGCCGACGTCGACACCGCCGACTGGCAGCCCGTCTCGCTCAAACAGGGTTTCGCCCAACTCAACGTCCCCGAATCCCCCGCCGTGGTCTGGTTCCGCCGCGAGGTCTCGCTGCCCGACCCGCTGCCCGCGGGCAATGCCCGGCTCCTGCTCGGCGTCGTCGAGCGCATGGACACCGCCTGGATCAACGGCCGCTGGATCGGCGCCAGCGCGTGGGTGGAAAATCCCCGCGCCTACAATGTCCCCGCCGACGCCCTGCGCCCCGGTCGAAACGTCATCGCGATCCGCGTGCTCAAGACCGCGCCCGACGGCGGCTTTCGCTTACCGGCCGATGCGCTCCAACTCACGCTCGGCGACGGCACCGCCATTCCGTTGGAAGGCGACTGGCGTGCCACGGTGGGCGTCGATGCCAGGTCCCCGCACCCGCTGCCGCTCGGCTACGAAAACTGGCCGAGCATGCCCACCGTGTTGCACGAGGGCATGCTGCGTCCGCTCGCGCCCCTCGCGATCGCCGGCGCGCTCTGGTACCAGGGCGAAGCCAATTTCACCCGCGCCCACCAGTACCGCACCTTGTTGCCCGCCCTCATCGCGGATTGGCGTCGGCTTTTCCGACAACCCAATCTGCCCGTCTACATCGCCAGCCTGCCCGCCTTCATGCAGCGCCGCGATCAGCCCGGCACCGATGGCTGGAGCGATCTCCGCGAGGCCCAGGCGCTCGCCGCCCGCACCGTGCCGCACACGGGGCTCGCCGTCACCGTCGACACCGGCGATGCCGACGACATTCATCCCACCGAAAAGAAGCCTGTCGGCGAACGCCTCGCGCTGCTCGCGCTCCGCGACGTTTACGGCAAGGACGTCGTGGCCCAGGGCCCGGAGTTTGTCCGCGCCGAACCCATCCCCGGCGGTCTGCGCCTGCACTTCAAGCACACGGACGGCGGCCTTGTCGTCAAAGGCGACAAGCTCGGCGAGTTCTCCGTCGCCGGCGCCGACCGCACCTGGCACTGGGCCGAAGCCCGCATCGAAGGCGACACCGTGCTCGTCTCCTCCCCCGCAGTTAAATCGCCCGTCGCCGTGCGCTACGCCTGGCAAGCCAACCCGCTGGCCACCCTCTTCAACGCCGCCGGCCTCCCCGCCGCCCCGTTCCGCACCGACGATTGGTGATTCGCGTCCGGGTTGGATCATCAGGCCTCACCGATTCGAAGCGTCGGCGCGCTCGAGCGCGTCCACCACCGCCTGGAATGCCGGCTTCGGCTCCAGATTCCGGTCGAAGAGCAACGGATGGTTGGTCCGGCGTTTCACCGGGAAGTCATTCAACCAGGAATGGCCATCGTGCGTTCCCCAAAAGGTGATCATCGTCACGCCGCCGGGCTTGAGGATGGCTTCGAAGATCGCCGCGTACCGGCGCGCGAGTTGCTGCTGAACCTCCCCGGGCAGACCGCCCGGATAGGGATTGGGCCCCTCCTCGACGCTCTCGAGATTCGCCCCGCTGGTGGTCCGGGGCAGCACATCGACATCAAGTTCCGTGATCATGACCTTGAAGCCGGCGGCTTGGAATTCCCGGATCGCATCGGAAATGACGTCCGTCGACGGATGCTTATCATCCAGCATCCAATGTCCCTGGATGCCGACCGCATCGATGCGCACGCCCGCTTCCCGCAACTCCCGGAGCAACCGCAACGCCTTCGCGCGCTTGTAGGGCAGCTCGATGTTGTAGTCGTTGTAATAGAGTTCCGCTTCCGGATCCGCCGCCTGCGCGAGCTTGAACGCCTGGATGATGAAGTCGTCGCCGATCGCCCGGCGGGCCGGGATGTCGCGCAGGTACTCGTCGCCTTCGTCGCTCAGCGCCTCGTTCACGACGTCCCACGCCTTCACCTGCCCGCGGTAGCGGCCCGCCACCGTGTCGATATAGCCCTTGAGGTTGGCCAGCGCGGCCTCGCGCGACAGCGGCTTGCCCTCCTTGTACTTGAACAACCAGTCGCGGGAGAGGTGCTGCCACAGCAGCATGTGCCCGTACAAAGCGAGGCCGTTCTCCCGGGCGAAGTCCGCCACGGCGTCGGCATGCGAAAAATCATACCGCCCATGGTCGTCCACCAATCGTGACGGCATCATGTCGGCATGGGCCGTGACGGCATTGAAGTGCTTGAGGTAGAGGGCGACGAACTTTGGATCCTTCAGATCCTGGCTCGAGGCCGCCGCGCCGATCAGCACCTTGTTGCCCGCCGCGTCGCGCAGCGTGGGCTCCTTTTCAGCCATCGCGCTACCAGAGGCGGCCATGACGACCAAGCCGGTGAGCAGGAGCATGGCGCGGGGATCCAGAGGGCTTTCCATGCCCGGATATTGCCTTCGGCGGAGCCGGAGGCAATTCCCAGCGTCGCACGAGTCGCAGTTGCTGAACGGTCCCGTAGGAATGCACGGGCCTTTTAAAGGGGCGTCCCTACTTTCCGTAATTCCAACCCCATTGTTATCGCCATGCTTCGCTCCGCCTTCCTCGCCCTGCTCCTCCCTGTTGCCGGCTTCGCCGCGACCGCGCCGACCCCTGTCACCTTCGAGTCGTTCACCTACACCGGCCGCGACACCATCTTCGAGGCGCCGCTGCCCGCCGGCCATTTCCAGAATCCGATCCTCGCCGGCTACTACCCCGACCCGAGCATCTGCCGCGTCGGCGATGATTATTACCTCATCAACTCCACCTTCGCCCACTTCCCTGGCATTCCGATTTTTCACAGCAAGGACATGGTGAACTGGAAACAAATCGGTCACGTCATCGATCGTCCGACCCAGCTCAACTACGACAATCTCGGCATCACCCGCGGCATCTTCGCGCCGGCAATCAGCCACCACAACGGCACCTTCTACGTGGTCTGCACGATGGTCGACGCCGGCGGCAATTTCCTCATGACCGCCACCGACCCGGCCGGCCCCTGGTCCGATCCCATCTGGCTCGACTTCGACGGCATCGACCCGTCCCTCTTCTTCGACGACGACGGTCGCGCCTGGATGCTCAACAACGGCAACCCGCCCGACAACAAACCGCTCTACTCGGGCCACCGCGCCATCTGGATCCAGGAATTTGACATCGCGAACAGGAAGATGATCGGGCCGCGCAGCATCATCGTGAACGGCGGTGTCGACCTCTCGACCAAGCCCGTCTGGATCGAGGGCCCTCACCTCTACAAGCGCAACGGCTGGTACTACCTCTGCTGCGCCGAGGGCGGCACGTCGAACCACCACTCCCAGGTCATCCTGCGCAGCAAGGCCCCGACTGGTCCGTTCGTGCCGTGGGACAAGAATCCCATCCTCACGCAGCGCGACCTCGACAACAACGCGAAGCACGCCGTCACCTGCACCGGCCACGCCGACCTCGAGATCGGCCCCGACGGCAAGTGGTGGTCCATCTTCCTCGCCTGCCGCCCCTACGCCCCGAACCGCTGGGCCACCGGCCGCGAGACCTTCCTGCTGCCCGTCACCTGGACCGACGACGACTGGCCCGTGATCCTTCCCCCCGGCGAACGCGTGCCGTATGTCGTCAAGGCCCCCGTCCCCTCCACGCCAATTGCCCAGGCTCCGTTCACCGGCAATTTCACCTGGAGTGACGAGTTCGACTCCGCCGCGCTCTCCCAGCAGTGGGTCATGATCCGCACGCCCAAGGAAAACTGGTGGAAACTCGCCGACGGCAAACTCCACCTCACCCCGCGCGCCGACCGCCTCTCCGGCAAGGGCAACCCTTCCTACTGGGGCCGCCGTGTGCAGCACTCGAAATATGAGGCCTCGACCAAGCTGGCCATCCCCGCCGCCCGCGGCACCTCCGCCGGGCTCGCCATCAGCCAGAACGAAACCCACACCTACTACTTCGCCGCTCAGCGCACCGAAGGCGGTCTGAGTGTCTTCGTCGAGGTCCAGAACGGCCCGACGCCGACAACGCTCATCACCGGCCTGCTCCCCGCCGACGCCAAGGATATCGAACTCCGCATCACCGGCGACGAGAAGGTTCTCTCCTTCGCCTACCGCCTCGGCACCGGCGAGTGGAAAGAGCTTCTCCCGAAAGCCGATTCCTATCCGATCAGCGTCCAAGCTGCCGGCGGCGGCGGCCACTTCACCGGCGCCCTCATCGGACCCCACACCCGCACGGAGTGATCAATCGCAGGGTCGTCGCTCGCGACAATTTCTCTGTTCCGTTGTAGGGACGTGGATCGTCCACGCCCTTTGTTCCCGCAGCGAGGAAAGGGCGCGGGCAAGCCGCACCCCTGCATCCAACTGCATATTTTCGGCTAAGGCTCGGCGACGGCGAAATCCTGCGTTGTTCATCCAGCTGGATGCGGAGCGAAGCATCCAAGCGGTCGGCGACATACGTCCTTTCCCGTGGCTCCTTCGCACGGCTGATGATGATGAACTGGACGGGAATCCAACTGGTGAGCGAAGGTGAAGTAGGTCCGTCGAAGACTGGCCTTACTCGGGCAGTCCGACTGCACTCATCCCCTCACTCCTTCTTCATCCGCGTATGGAACCCCAACTCCTTCCGCGGCGGCTCGGGCGGCGGAGCGAGCAACGGCCGGAGCTTCTCGTAGATGTCCCGCAGGATCACGTCATGCGTGACCAGCTTCTTATCCAGTTCCGCGAGCCGCTTCATGATGATCGCACTCGTCATCAACTCCTCGCGCATCCGAACAAAAGCCCGCACCACATAAACGCTCATGGACACCGCCTTCGGCGACCGCAGAACGTTCGCCGCCATCACCGCCCCATGTTCAGTGAAAACCCACGGACGATTGCTCAGACGCCGGCGCTGCGGCTTCTTTGAGGTCACAGATTGCGACCTCAAACCCACTTCCCGCGTTTCATCAGCTACTTCCGGATATGTGGTCACAATTTGTGACCACATACCAGCGGCCTCATCCCGGCTTAGCTGGAACGCGAAATCCGCCGGAAACCGAAGAGCATTTCGCTTAATCGCCTGATTGAAAACCTTCGTTGGCGCTCCGTACAAGCGTGCCAAATCAGCATCGAGAATAACACGCTGGCCACGAATCGTGAAGATGCGGCCGGACAGGGGATCGGAATCAGGTGGGTTCATGGGCGGAGTATTTCGCACTGCAACGGCAGCACACGCCGGCCCGATCCCAAGCAAACCACCCGCTCGCCGCCCGCCAACCGAATTATTCCCTCCCACGTACCCGCACCAAGGCGGTGTCTCACGAAAGACCCTAGGCGACCAGGGTCCCTACCGCCCGGCCCTCCTTCGTTCCCTTCGTCGCCTTCGCGAGAAAATGATCCCCAGCCGGCAACGGCACAAACCCGAACGCAGCTAATACCTCGAGACGACTTTCGGGAGTGTCTCCGAAATCCAAACACCCCGCCCTTTGGGCACCCCTCTTGATAGAGGGGGGACTTCGGCTGCGTATGACTCCCCTCTATCAAGAGGGGTGGCGCGTAGCGACAGTGTGTGTTGTTCGATCGCTGCCCATGAGACCAACGATTGTGAAGACACTTCCCTAGTCGCCCGTAAACGCCTCGACTGCAGGCCAAACGCTTTTCGTGTTTTTCGTGGCTACCCTGCCCTGAAGAAACCGTCTCGGCAGCCGCACCCGAATCCCCAAGGCTACTCGCCACCCCATGACTCCCCCACTCCGCGTCCTCGCTGCACTCACCTTTGCCTTCACTCTTCCCCTCGGCCTCCTCCGCCCCGCCGACGATTACGCGCCCCACCCTGACTCGCTCGTCCAACCCGGCATACCCCAGGGCGAACTGCTCAAGTTCACCTTCGCCGAATCCAAAATCTTCCCCGGCACCACGCGCACCGTCACCCTCTACGTCCCGCGCCAGTACGACCCGGCCAAACCGGCCTGCGTGTACATCAACCAGGACGGTGTGCAGCACAACGCGCCCGTCGTCTTCGACAACCTCATCGCCCGCGGCGAGATTCCCGTGCTCGTCGGCGTGTTCGTCACCCCGGGCGTGATTCCACCCGCCAATCCCGACACCGCGCTTCCGCGCTTCAACCGCAGCTACGAATACGACGGCCTCGGCGACCACTACGCCCGTTTCCTCCTCGAGGAACTCCTGCCGTTCGTCGAGCGGCAACAAACCACCGACGGTCGCGCCATCCGTCTTTCTCAATCCGGCAACGACCGCGCCATCGGCGGCCAGAGCAGTGGCGCCATCGCCGCCTTTACCGCGGCGTGGGAGCGACCCGATGCCTTCACCCGCGTCTACAGCGGCATCGGCACCTACGTCGACCTCCGCGGCGGAGGCCGCTACCCATCGCTCATTCGCAAGACCGAGCCCAAGCCGCTCCGCATCTTCCTTCAGGATGGTTCCAACGACCTCAACATCTACGCCGGCGACTGGTGGATGGCCAACCAGACGATGGAGCGCGCGCTCACCTACGCCGGCTACGAGGTGAAACACGTCTGGGGCGAGGGCGGTCACAACGGACGCCACCAAGCCGCAATCTTCCCCGACGCCATCCGCTTCCTCTGGCAAAACTGGCCCGCGCCCGTGAAGGCCGCAGCTCTGCCCGCCGAGCGCATCGGCCCCATCCTGATCCCCGGCGAAGGCTGGGAACTCGTCGGCGAAGGCTACCGCCTCTCCGAGGGCACCGCCGTGAATGCGAAGGGTGAATTCTTTTTCACCGACATCCCCGCGGGCAAGGCCTACCGCCTCGACGCCGACGGCAAACCCATCGAGTTCATCGCCGACACCAAGCGCGCCAACGGCCAGGCCTTCGGCCCCGACGGCCGGCTCTACGCCTGCGCGACCGCGACGAAACAAATCCTGGTTTACGACACCGACGGCAGGGTCTCGGTCCTCGCCGATGACATCGGCGGCAACGATCTCGTCATGGCGCACAACGGCAACCTCTACGTCACCGCGCCCGGCTCCAACAACACGATCTGGCTGATCCGCCCCGACGGCTCGAAGCAACAGGTCGACGCCGGTTTCAAATACCCCAACGGCATCGCACTCTCGCCCGACCAGTCATTGCTCTACGTCGCCGACTACGGTTCGCACTGGGTGTACAGCTACGTGATCCAGCCCGACGGCACGCTCGCGCACAAACAGAAGTTCTACTGGCTGCATTCCGCCGACAATGCCGATCAGAGTTTCGCCGACGGCATCAAGGTCGACGTCAATGGCCTGCTCTACGTCACCACCGGCCTGGGCATCCAAATCTGCGACCAAGCCGGTCGCGTGAACGCCATCATCCCGACGCCCAACGGCAAGTGCACGAACCTCGTCTTCGGCGGCGAGAAATTCGACATCCTCTACGTCACCTGCAACGAGAAGGTCTACAAGCGGAAGCTCAACACGACCGGCGTCAATGCCTGGGCGCCGCCCCTCAAGCCCGCCGCCCCGCGGCTTTAAACCCAACCCCGGGGCGAGAACGCCCCGGCGCCATTCCTCGGGCAAACGCCAAGCGTGGAGCCGGGCCGCCCCCGGCCCGGTCTTTCCCAAAATGGAACGCTCAGCTCCCGCTGAGCCGCATCCACGCCTGATTCCCGTAGGGGCGCAGACTTGCTGCGCCCTTCGAGCACGGACCAATCTCCGCCCCTGCAACAAACCAAACGCCGGTCGCACCCGCCCCCATCCCCGACTTCCCCCTTGTTGCCCCGATCCTTCACGACTACGTTGTCCGTTTCTGCGCTATCCATGAAAACCCTGCTCTTTGTTCTCAGCCTCTCCGCGCTGCTTTGCTCAGCCGCGTTCGCCCAATCCACCGATGACCGCGCCGCCGGCCTCACCCACCTCGAAATGACGAAGGCCGGTGTGGTCGACGCCGTGCAGGGCCTCTCCGAGGCGCAGCTGAATTTCAAACCCGCCCCGGACAAATGGTCCGTCGCGCAAGTGCTCGAGCACATCGCCTCCGCCGAGGACATGCTCTTCGGCCTCGTCGAAGGTCAGGCCCTGAAGTCCCCGCCCCGCGCCGACAGCAGCGAGGACATCAAGGCCATCGACAACCTGATCCTCACCGCCATTCCCGACCGCAGCCAAAAGCGCTCGGCGCCCGAGCCGTTGATACCCGCCAACCGCTACGGCTCTGCCGCCGATGCCCTGAAGCATTTCACCGAGAGCCGCGCCAAGACCATCGCCCTCATGCAGGACGGCAAGGACCTCCGTGACCACGCCATGGACAGCCCGCTCGGCAAGCAGCTCGATCCCTACCAGTGGCTGCTCTTCATCTCCGCGCATTCCCAGCGCCACACGAAGCAAATCCTCGAAGTGAAAGCCCACCCGAACTTCCCGAAGTCCTAACTCGTCTTCGACTGTAGGGCGGGATCGCTGATCCCGCCCTTTTTCTTTTGTCGACTCGCCGCGCGCCAACCACGTAGGGGCCGACCTCGGTCGGTCCTTCCCACCCACGCCCATCCGAGGACCGAGCAAGCTCGGCCCTTACGTTACGGATCGCTGACGGACCACGCCACAGATCCGTACCGTCGCTGGATCGCTGTCCCGATGGATTTCCCTCAAACCTCGCCACTGGCAGCGCCCCCCTGAGCCAATCTGTAGGGGCGCACCTTGTGTGCGCCCTCGCTCGCGGCATCCCACCCAAAGGGGCGCACTCAAGGTGCGCCCCTAAAGCGGAACCCGAAGCTCAAGCCTTTCCCGCCAACCGCAGCGCTCCATACCCCGCGCGCTCGGGGCGCGTGAGCAGCGCGTTGGCCGCGGCGTCATTGACGAACTGGCCGGCCTTCCCATCCCACGTGAGCGGGCGCGCGGTCTTCATCGCGATCCAGCTCAGGATGCATGCCGTGTTGCTGTGATGCGCCATGGCGGCGGGCGACAGCGGCGTGGCGCGCGACTTCACGCACTCGAGCCAGTTCTTGTGGTGGGAGGTGCTGGAAGGGAACTTCACGGTTACGCCCTCCGGATCGAGGAACTTCTGGTCACTCGCGGCGAGCCAGTGCAGCTGGCCGGGCGTGTTGCTCTTCGGGTCGCTGGCAGTGGCGCCTTCGTTGCGGGCCACGAAAATCCAGCCGTCATCACCGATGAACTTGATGCCGTTCTGCAATTCGTCGGACACGCGCATCTGCAC
The DNA here is from genome assembly GCA_023433275.1 of Verrucomicrobiota bacterium. Taxonomy (GTDB): domain Bacteria; phylum Verrucomicrobiota; class Verrucomicrobiia; order Opitutales; family Opitutaceae; genus Lacunisphaera. The sequence continues at coordinate 33,495 of JAEZDN010000047.1, read as the reverse complement.
ACCGCCGGGATACGTCAGGTGCACGTTGTACTTGCCGTGCACATTCCAGATCGAGTTCGTCGGGAACTCGCCACGTCCCTCGATCTTCGTCGGTCCGCCGAATTCCTGGTCCATGCCCCAGTGCGCGACGTCGAAATGATGCGCGCCCCAGCCGGTGATCATGCCGAGACAGTAGCTCTCATTGCGCAGCCAGCCCGGGCGTGAGCCGATGTCGAGTTCGCCCTTCGCGTTGAGCTGCTGCGAGTGCACGCGCTGCTCGGTGTAGTAAACCTCGGGCGTCGGTCCGAGCCACAGGTCGTAATTGAGATGCGGCGGCACTGGTTGCTGCGGATCATCAGGCTTGGTCGGGTCGATCGGCAGGCCGATCTCGACCGCCTTGAGACGGCCGACGCGTCCGCTGCGGACGAACTCGCAGGCCTTGCGGAACTGCTCGTGCGGGCCCCACGAGCGCTGCTGGCTGCCGATCTGCATGATGCAACCGCTCTTCACGACCGCGTCGCGCAGGAGCACGCTCTCCGCATAGGTCATCGTGAATGGTTTCTGCAGGTAGATATCCTTGCCCGCTTGGACGGCGAGAAGCGCCACCTCGGCGTGCTGGTGGTCAGGCAGGCTCAGGACGACGGCATCGATATCCTTCCGCGCGAGCAGTTCCTTGTAGTCGGCGAAGGCGGCGATCGCCGGCGCCGTGAGGCCGTTGTCGCGGTAGAACTTCTCCACCCAACCCTTGCCGTGAGCAAGGCGCTTGGTGTCGAGGTCGCACACCGCCACGATGTCGGCCAAGCCCGAGCGCAACACACCGGGCAGGTCGTGGCCCAGGGCAATGCGCCCGCAGCCGATCTGCCCGACGCGAATGCGATTGCTCGGCGCGTTGGCGCCGAGGAGGCGCGACGGCACGATCAACGGAGCGGTGAACAAGGCAGCGGCACCGGCGGCGGTGCGGACAAACTGACGGCGGGAGACGGGGGTTTTCATGGGAAGGAGTCTTTTGGGAGAAGTTAACCGCGGATGGGGAGGCAGCAGGCAGGGAGAAACCACGACGAAGGCTTGGCGAAGATGGCGAAGCAATGGACACGAAGAGACACGAATGGATCAGGGTCCCCGCCACCGTCAACCTGAGCGAAGCGAAGGATCCATGCAGTCGGCGAATGACCGTCCTTGTCCTTGGCTCCTTCGCACGGATCAGGATGGCCGCAGCGAAGATTGCCCGTGGTTCGGAATCTGTCTCCCTTCGTGTTCATTCGTGGTTAACCCAACGCCCGTGTTCCTGCACTACTTGATATTGTCCGTATTGCTCACAAAGGCAACGCGCGTGCTGTCGGGGGACCACGACGGCACATTGATCGTGCCCTGGCCGCCGAAGACATAGCCGATCACGCGCGGCTTGCCGCCCTCGATGGGCATGAGGCGGAGATAGCAGTGTTTGTAGTACGGATGTTCCTCGGGCCGGATGTCCTGGCCGTAGGAAATGAAGGCGATCCACTTACCGTCGGGCGAGATGTGCGGGAACCAGTTGTTGAACTCGTCGTTGGTCACCTGCTCCTGGCCGGAGCCGTCAGGACGCATGCGCCAGAGCTGCATCAGCCCGCTGCGGGTGGAATTGTAATAGATCCACCTGCCGTCCGGAGTGAACTCCGGGCCGTCGCTCAACGAGCCTTCGCGCGTGAGGCGGATCTCTTCGCCGCCCTCGGCGGGAATCTTGTAGATGTCGTACTTGTCGCTCTTGGCGTCGGGGGTCTCCTTGCGTCCGCCGGTGTAGACCAGCCACTCCCCGTCAGGCGACCAGCCATGGAAATACGAGGGCGACTTGGGCGTGACGCGCACGGGTTCGCCGCCCGTCGCGGGCAATTTGTAGATGACGGAGCGGCCGTTGTCCTCACCCGGGGTGTGGATGCTCACGCCGAGTTGCTTGCCATCGAAGGTCAGCACGTGGTCGTTGTTGTTGCGGCCGATCGTGCCGGTGTTGAGCAGCTTCACCTCCTTGGTCACGAGGTCGAAGGTCTTGAGCTGGCCGCGCTCGGGACCCTGGCCGCTGACGTTCACGATGAGCGTGCGGCCGTCGGGCTTCCAGTTGGGCGCCTCGAACTGCACGGGCGAGCTGTACACGATCTCGAGCTTGCCGGTGTGGACGTTGAGAATCTCGAGGTGGGCGCCGATGTAGTCGCGATAGGGTACGTAGCCGGCCTTCGGCGGCTGGATGATGCGCACGTCCTTGAAGATGACTTCCTCCTTCACCTTGGCGTTGTGGGAGCAGACGAACAGGCCAACCAACAGCTCCTCGCCGAGATCCAGGTCCGCCAGCGTCTGGGACACGAACGTCTCGCCGTACCGGGCCGAGGAGAAGATGTAGGTGTTGCCGCGGCGCTCGAGTTGCACGACGTCGCCGCCCTTGAGGTCGAGCACGAGCTGCTCGGTGACTGCGCCCTGCGTGCGGCGGTACTGGAGCGAGGTGAGCCCATCGCCAGCATGGACGCACGCGTCAACGTAGGCGGAATCGTGGTCGAGGCTCTTGCGGGCAATCCAGCCGGCCTTGCGGTGCGGGTCGACGCCCTGCCCAATCCACTCGACGCGGGCGCGCACGATGAAGTCGCCCTTCAGCTTGTTCCAGGCGAACTGGAACTGATCGGTCGTGCCCCACATGTTGATGCCCGCGCCGGCCATGCGATACTGCTGGATCGAGGGGTCGTAGGACGTGGAGCCGGCGATCTCGGGCGCGCCGACGTCAGCGGACTCGGCGAATTGCCCGACCGGGGAACCGGCGGACAAGGTTGAGACAAGGACGAGCAATCCGGCCACAAGGCCGGTGAGACGGGGTAATTTCATAACAGGGGTTGAGGGGTTGGGGCAACGGGAGCAGCTAACTCAGGCGGCAGGGTTTCGCCAATTTTATGGCATGAATTTGTGGTCGATCAATGGAGTGGCGGCAGGACTCACATCCCTCCCAGCCGGAGTTCGCGAGAAAGTCACCTCCCCGCCGCCGTCATCCTGAGCGTAGCGAGGGATCCACCGGAAAGAACAGAGTTTCTCCGCCCATTTGGATCCTTGGCCACGATGCTGATGAGCTGAACGAGTTCTGAGCCTGTGAGCCGCCTCCCTAATGGAAATACCCACAACCTCCCCCACCGTCATCCTGAACGGAGTGAAGGATCCACGGAATAGGCGCACGTGCGTCCTTCCCCTTGGATCCTTCACTCCGTTCAGGATGACGGTGGCGATTGTAGTTTCCATTCTCCCAAGTTCGTCTGCGTCCATTAGCCAACCGCCCACCGGCGCCTGCGTCTCAATATGATCGGTGGTGCGGGCTGAATCCCCTTCGTGTGAATTCGTGCCCATTCGTGGTTTCCCGCTGGCACCCGTTCAAAACCCCATGCTCACCCCGCCGTCGACCGGCATGATGACACCGGTCATGAACTTCGCCGCCGGCGATGCCAGATAGACCGCAGCCCAGCCCACGTCAGCCGGCTCGCCGAGGCGCTGCATGGGCGTACGACTGACGATCTTGCTCTTGCGATTGGGGTCGCCCTCGAACGCCTTGCGGGACATCGCCGTGTCAATCCAGCCGGGCGCAATGGCGTTCACGCGCACGCCGTGCTGCGAAAGCTCGGTGGCCATGGTGCGGATCATGCCCATCATGGCCGACTTGGCCGACGCGTAGGCCACGACCAGTGGAATGCCGAAGAGCGACGCCATCGACGCCATGAAGATGATGTTGCCGTGCTTGCGCTCGATCATCCCCGGCAGCACCGCCTGCGAGAGCGCATGCGCGCCGAAAATGTGCGTGCTCATCACCTTTTGGAGCTCCTCCGGCGTCGTCTCGATCGCCGGCTTCTTGAGGTGCATGCCAGCATTGTTGACCAGACAGGTGATCGGACCGTGCTCCTGCGTGATCTTTGCGATCAAGCCGGTCGCCTGGTCGTATTGGGTGATGTCGTGCACCACGTACGCGGCGCCATCGCCCATGGTTTTTACCGCGGCGGCGAGTTCCGCCTCGCGCCGGCCGATCAACACGACCCGAGCGCCGGCCTCGTGCATGGCCTCGGCGACAGCCAGACCGATGCCGGTGCCGCCTCCGGTGATGAGGACGTGTTCGCCCTTGAGGGAGAAGGCGTCGGGAAATTTGAGACGTTTGGCAGTGGACATGGTTAAGGTTTTTCCGCGGATCGCGAGGATGAGACGGATGGAAAGACTAATGCCCCCGCCATCGTCATCCTGAGCCGCGCGAAGGATCCAAGGGAAAGGACGAACGCACGCCAACCGCTTGGATCCTTCGCATGGCCCAGGATGACGGCAGAAAAGGTTTTATCCGGGTTCATCCGTGTTATCCGCGCGAAAGTTCGGTCACTTCGACTGGTTGAATGAATTCACCACCGCACGGATCGCGGCGGTATGATCCGGTGTGCTGCCGCAGCAGGAGCCAATGATGCCGACGCCCACGTCGAGCACCGAGGGAACATCCTTGGCCATGTCGGCGGGGAGCTGCTTGTAGACGGCCTTGAGGTTTTCGAGCACGGGCAACCCCGCGTTGGGCTGGACCATCACCGGCAGCGAGCAGCTTTCACGGTAAATCCGCCCGACCATGGCGGCGCCATTCATGTCCATGCCGGTGCCGCAGTTGAGCGCCGCGATGTGCGCCCCGCGCTCCTGGATGAACTCGGCGGCCTGTTCGGGCGAGATGCCCATCATCGTCTTGTAGAAGGTGCCGTCCATCGAAAGGTCGTACGCGAGCGAGGCGATGATGCACGGCGCGTTGGCCGCCTTTGCCGCGTCGATCGCCAGGCCGAGTTCCTCCAGGCCGGTCTGTGTCTCGATGATGATCGCGTCGGCGCCGGCCCGGACCAGCGCGGCGGCCTGTTCCTCGAGGGCGGAACGCGCGTCGGCCTCGCTCAGCTCCCCGTAAGGTTCAAGCAACGCTCCCAGCGGACCGATGTCGCCGAGCACGTAGCCCGGACGCCCACCGAATGCCTCGCGCGTGATCCGCACGGCCGCGGCGTTGATCTCGGCAAGTTCGGCCTCGTGGCCGTGCCGGCGCAGCATGATGCGGCTGCCGCCGAAGGAATTCGTGATGATGCAATCGGCCCCCGCGTCCGCATAGCGGCGCTGGATGGCCAGCACGCGGTCGGGATGCGTGAGGTTCCATGCTTCTCCGCAGGCGCCGGACTCGAGGCCGGCGAGGAATAGCTGCGTGCCCATGGCGCCGTCGCACACAAGGCGGCGGCTGGCCAGGGCTTCAAGGAGGGGAGGCTGCGTCTTGGACATAAAGTAACGTTAACCACGAGCGGACCCGAAGGAACACGAATTACGGGCAACGCTCGATCCCGTCCTCCTGAGCGGAGCGAGGGATGACGGTGGCGTGTTATTGACGAATTCGTGTCCCTTTGGGTCCATTCGTGGTCCAGAAAGCTCAGGTTTGAAGCGGGGCGAAATTACCGAACGCGTACACGTGGATCTTCGCCAGGCGCGGGTGCGACTGGAAGGCCCGGACGATGTAGCCGGGGTCGAAGCCAAACACGAACCGGGCGATGTTCGCGGGGTTGGACAACACTCCCTTCACGGAATTCTCGACGCCGCACACGGCGGCGAAGCGCGCGAGCTGTTTCAACGAACACCGGTTCGGCACGCCGAGGTAAACCGGCAACGGCGAATCGTTCAGGAACCGGGCAATGGCGGGTTCATTCAACGACCACTGGGTGACCACGAAGCTGGCATACGCCTTCTTGCGGCGCAGGATTTCGATACCCTCTTCGTACGAGACGGGGCTATTGCCGTCCGGGAATCCCCCCACTCCGATCTCGAATCCCTGGAACGCGCCGGTCGCGACGAGTTCATCCACCGTGGAGAAACTTCCCTCCTGCGGGCCGCCGCCGCGGATGATGAAAACCTTCCGGGTAAACGGCGCCACCGCCGCGGCCAGGGCGTGCGCCTCGGCGGCGTCCCTGATCTTGAAGGCGGCGATGTGCGGCACGGGCTTCAGGCCCTTCGCGTGCAGCTCGGCAGTCTTCGCGATGACGGACTCCTTGCCCTCGGTCGGCAGCCAAGTGACGAAGATCTCGTCGTAGGCGACCGTGGCCGGCACGTCGTTGCGGGTGGTGATTTCAAGGCTCATGCCCATGGGGAAAGGCGGGTTGACCACGAACAAGCACGAACGTACACGAAGCCGGCCCACGACCGGCTCTGGGCGGCGAGCTTGGGAGTGCCTTCACATGTCGTGGGAAGGGTTTTATACGCCGACGTCGGACGGCCGATGCGCTGCTCAAAATCGTTAACCATGAAATCGCTCCCCGCCATCATCCCGAGCCGCGCGAGGGATCCAAGGGAGACGACCGGTGGGTGCCAACCGCGTGGGGCCTTCGCCTGGCTCCGGATGACGGCAGCGAGGGTTGAACCCCATAGGTGTAAACTCGTGTTCATTCGTGGTTCAAAGTCCGGTCGTGTCGGGGTTGTCGGTGGTTTCGAAGACCTTTCCGTCGAACACCACGGTTCGCGCGCGCTGCAGGTTCGCGACGCCCGCGAGGGGCGAATGTACCGTGAGGATAAAGCGAGCCCGATAACCCGGTGCGATGCGTCCGAACTTCTCGTGGTAACCCAGCCGCTCCGCACCAGCGCCGGTCGCGGCGTTGATCACGGCCAGCGGAGGCAGACCCGCGCGCTCCATCAGCTCCATTTCGTCGAGCAGTCCCAGGCCGTGCGGCACCCCGCAGGAACCGGCATCGCTTCCCGCCACAATCAATACGCCCAGGGCATGCGCCTTCGCCAGGCTGGCGCCATGAGCATCCAGAATCCGCCGCAGGTTTCCCACGACCGTCGCATCCCAGCCATAACGGCGCGCCTCGTCCACCTGCAGCTGCACGGGGGCAAAGGTCGGCACCCACGCGATCTGCCGGTCTCGCATGCGCGCGAGCTGGTCGTCGCGAATGAAGAACCCATGTTCAACCGAGTCCACCCCACTCTCGATGACCCGCTCGATACCGGCATCGCCGGAGGCGTGGGCAAAAGTCTGGCGACCGGCCGCCTTGGCCGCCGCCACCAGCTCCCGCAATTCATCGAGCGTCATCTGCGGTTCGGTCGTCACGGCGCCCTGCCTGAAGTTGATAATGCCGGTGGCGATCAGCTTGATGCGATCGGCGCCAGCCGCGACCCGCGCCGCCACACACTCGGCCGGGGACGAGTAATCTTCCAGCGCTCCGCCCATGAAGCTCCCGTAACGCCCGCGGTGGTGAATCGCCGCGCCCGGGCTGTCAAGGTACGGCATCAACGGCGGGGCGCCGCACTTGTAAACCCGGCTGAGCGTGAGACCGACCTTGTCCTTATCGCCGGCATCCCGCACGCCGGCGATGCCGAGCCGCACCAGTTTTTCCAAACGCGGCACCGCTTCCACCAAAAGGCCGGCGGGCGTTTTCTGCAGGTAAGCGGCGCGCTTTTCCGGGTCCAGTTCGCCGCCCTCCAAAAACAAGTGCGCATGGGCCTCGACCAGCCCGGGCAACAGCGTGGCATCGGGCACGGCCATGTCCGGCGCCGACTGACCGGGACGCAAGGCCGGCGAGGGCGGGGTCTGGCCGTCGCGGCCGACAAACCGGATGCCGGTGGAATCGTACACCACGTGCGCATCCCTCGCCGGCGTCGTGCTGGTACCGTCGAGCAGGGTGCCGACGTGCAGCCAGACCGGGTGGTCGCGAGTGGCGGGAGGGATGGAAATCATGGGAGAAACCACGAAGGCACACGAAGAGGCACGACTGGGTGAAGGCGTCCGCCATCGTCATCCTGAGCCGTGCGACGGATCGACGTGGCCTGGTGCGGGCGGTGAGCTTGCCCACGCCACGAATGTCGATTGCCGCTCATGGCGCCGGCAAGCTGGCCGCCCACGGAAAACCCCTTGGCTCCCTCCCACGGCTCAGGATGACGGATCGAGAGCTGCTCCGTGAGTGGTGCTTCTTCGGGTGAATTCGTGTCCATTTGTGGTTCTCCGACCTCAGTCCACGGGCGCGGCTTCCGCGCAGATCGCCATGATGGCCTCGGCCTGGCGGTAGCCCGCGGTTTCCTGCGTCTCGCCCTCTCGCGGGCGACCCACCTCGAGCGCTTCGCGCAGCCGGGCCACCATCGGGTGACCGGCCGGCAGCGCGGCGGGCGACTTCTCCGGATTCGCGAGCGCGAAATCCAGACCGACCTCCTGCCCCAGCGTGAGGTACGCGTTCTCCAATTGCTCGCGCACGCCCTTCGGCGTGCCCCACGCAAAATTCGAAAGGCCCACGATCAGGTGCACGCCTTGCAGATGCGGGTCGGCGCTGATCAGGCGCATGGCGTCGAGGCCGATGTTGACGAGTCCGTAGGTATCGGCGCCGACCGGCGCGAGGCCGGGATCAATGATGATCTGGTCGTTGGTGCGCCCGGCTTCGGTGACCAGGCGGTCGACAAACTGTTTCGCGGTGGCGTAGGCATCCTCCGGATTCATGCACTGCGCACTGCCGCCGGGCACAAACTGTTCCGAGGCCATGACGACGACCTTCGTGTCGTAGTCCTTCACCAGGCGGATCATCTCGTCGAGCTGCGTGCGCGAGGCGGCGATCGAGTTGAGGATGGGCTGTCCGCTCTTGCTGCGGTCGTAGTGCCTGAGCGCCACCTTGTGGTATTCGACGGACGGGTTGTCGAAACTGATGGGCCGGTCCGTGACGTCCTGGATGGCGCGAATCACATCGGGCAGCAGCGCGAGCATTTCCTCCATGCGCACCGAGATGCGGGCGGTGCCGTCGAGGTTGAGCGTGAGGTACTGCGCGCCGAGGTCGGCCTGGATCCTCGCCAGGTGCGCGTACCCGGCCGGATTGCGCTCGGTGAACGCGGCACGGGCGCGTGCGTACGAGTTGTTGATCAACTCGCCGATGATATGGAAGGGACGCGGGGACATGGGGTGGTGCTTCGCTGGAGGGCCGGTCTCCCGGCTGGCTGCGGTCGGGCCGGAGCCCGACCCTCCAAGGGTTGGTCACGGCGTGCTTTCGAGCTCCTGCACGAGCGCCTTCGCCACCTCCTCGGGCACGCCGGGACGGGATTGTTCCTCGCCCCATTTGAGTTCGGCGGTGTAGGCGTCGCCGGACGTGAGGCCCAGCTTCTGCGCTTCGCGGTCAATGCGGTCCGCGAATTTGGCCGGCAGGTCCATCTTCACCTCGCCGAAATCGTCCCAGACCTTCACGGCGGAAGGCAGGTTGCGCCAGTAGAGGATTTGGAACTGAACAACATTGTTGGCCGGACGGGCCGCGGCGACGGCGCTGGCCGTTGGCTTCACCCCCGCGCGCAATGCGGCCTTGGGCGCGGCGCCCTTGCCCACGAGGTACAGGAACAGGTCCACGGCGTTCGAGGCGTCGGCCCCGTAGCCGTCGGCGCCGATCTCGTCGGCGAACATCTGGCTGATCGGCGCGCCGCCGATGGCCATTTTGATGTGGTCGTAGCCCGGTTTGTCGAAGCCATCGATGACGGTCTTCATGTAGGTCATCGTCGTCGTGAGCAGGGCGCTCATGCCGATGATGTCGGGTTTGAAATCATCCGCCGCCGCCATGAATTTCTCGACGCTCTGGTCGACGCCGATGTCCTTCACCTCGAAGCCCGCGCCCTCGGCCATCATGCAGACGAGATTCTTGCCGATGTCGTGCAGGTCGCCGCGCACGGTGCCCATGAGCAGGCGGCCGGTGGCGGAGGTGGTGGCGCCCTTGGCGCTGAGCAACGGCTTGAGCACCGCCATGCCGGCCTTCATGGCGCGGGCGGCGATGAGCACCTCGGGGACGTACAGGATGTTGTGTTTGAAATCCTCGCCGACAACACTCATCCCGGCGATGAGTCCGTCGGACAGGATTTCCTGCGCGGTGGGCCCCTCGGCGAGCGCGGCCTGGGTCAATTGCTCGACCTCCTTGGCTTTGCCCTCGTAGATGCATTGGTTCATTAAGGCGTAGTCTGGCATGGGAAGATGGGGGTCTGGGTCTGGGGTCTTGGCTCTGGGGGCTGGGATCTGGGATCTTGGGTCTGGGGGCTGGTTCTTAGGTGGTAGGGGCCGCGCTTGCGCGGTCCTTCGCCGGAGGATCGAGCGAGCTCGACCCCTACAGGAGGGAGAATCACGCGCTGCCGAAGTGCGCCTTGTTGAATTCGTCGAGCGCGGCCTTCATCGCCACGATGTTCTGCCGCGGCATGCCGGGGCTGGTGCCGCCGCCGACGGAGAGCACCAGGCCCTTGCCGTTGTTGGCGCCCTTCTCGAGCACATCGAGCGTGGCCTCGCGCACCTCCTCGGGCGTGCCGCGCACGCCGACCTCGAGGGGATTAACATTGCCCATGAGGCAAATGCGGTCGCCCACGCGCGCCTTCACGTCGGCGATGTCGGTTTGCTTGCCCCAGTTGAGCATGTTGAACCCAACGTCCGGCAGATGCTCGAGGCAGGCCTCGATGGAGGCGTCGTTGTGGTAGAGCTTAACCCAGTCCTTCGGGAACGCGTCGCAGATGCGCTTCAGGTACGGGTGACAGAACTCCTGATAATGTTCCTCGTTCACGAAACCGACGATGTCGTCGAGGATGAAGATACCTTCCACCGTCGGGCCCATGGCCTTTACCTGCGCTTTCAGCCAGTCGATGATCAAGCGCGTGCAAAGATCGAGGAGCTTGTGCGCCCACTCGGGCTTCTCCACCAGGTCGATCATGAAGTCGCTGGTGTTGCGGGCAAAGCCGGCGGTGCACATCGGGCCGCGCGCGGTGGCCATCGTGAAGATCTCACCGGTGTCGAGCACCTGCTGGCGCTGCATGCGCAGGCGATGGAGGGTCATCGCCATGAAGGCATCCGCCTCGACCTCGTACTCCGGCAGCTTGTCCACGTCCTCGATGTTGAAGAGCATGTGGTACTCGCTCGGGGTGTTGTCCTGCCAGAACTTGATCTTGGAGCCGAGGACGGATGGCTCGGCGGCCATGCCGTATTCCAGCCACCAGCCCGGGACGAAGATGATGTCAGGAAACTCCTGATGGATCTTCAGGTGCGACTGGAACCACAGCTGCGGGTCCAGGAAGAAGTCCATGTGCTTTACGCCGACGTAGCCGGGGATCCAGGGGCTGTCGATGATCATGGCCATCGGCACCTTGCTGAGTTTTTCCATGCGGGCGGCGCGTTTGAAGATGTCCCATTGGGCGGGTGTCATGGTGGGGGGGAGTTAAGGGTTACGGTTGGGGGTTATGGGGGCGGGACGGTTAAAAACATCGCCTGCAAGCAGGCTCCTTCATTGTCCGGGCTGTTGGTTTGGAGTTTGGCTTTTGGCGTTTGGAATGTCGGCTCCTCACGGCGCGATCAGGATTTCCTTCTCGCCGACCTGCAGCTCCACGCCGGCGGCTTTCGCGGCCTCGGCCAGGCAGGCTTGGAGCATGACGACAGGGTTCTGGCTCACCTCCAGGCGCCGCATGAGGCCGTCGCCTTTCTTGGCCAGGCCGACCTTGAGGGTGACCTTGAGGCCGCGGCGCTTGCATGAGACCCGCGTGCCGTCAGGCAGGGCAGTGTTCATGGGCTTGATGAAGGCATCCACGTAATGAACACCGATGCCGGACTTGTCGGTGAAGGCGGGCGGAAGTTTTTCCGTGGCGGCGGGATTGATGTCACAGAGTTTCAGCATAAATGCAGGGCTTGGGGTTTGGGATCTGGGGTCTGGGAATTGGCCTGGCTCAGGGCGTAATGGATGGCCTCGAGGGCGAGGCCCCATTTGTGCAGCCGGCTGTCGGGCGCGCAGTGACATCCGGAGGGAGCGGACGTTCGTGCCCAGGTGAAAACCTCGTCGAGCGGGCGGCCGAGCAGCGGGCGGTCGCTGGCGATCTCCCGGAGGTGATCCGTGCCGTCGGCGAGGTAGGAACAGGTGAGCTTGTGGCCCTCGTCGTCGGGCGCGGGCACGCAGGACGTTTCGAGGATGACGTTGCCGGACACCGGCCCGCTGAGGCGCACGCGGTAATCAAAGGCCAGCGGCTGGTGTGAACACGTGGTGCCGTCAAAGCGGAACACGGCCTCGAGGGAACCGTCGGCCTGCGGCGTGAGGCTGATGCGCTCGGCGGCCCATTTGCGCAAGGCCCGCGCGTTGACGGTGTAGCGGGGGGCAGCAGGGCCAGCCTGTGACTGGCCGCCCGGAGTCCGGTCGGAGACCGGACCTACGTCATGGCGATAGGGCGCGCGCCGGTAGCGACAGGGAGCAAAGGAACAGTTCACACAGGGGGCATCGGTCGCCGCGGCGGACAAGCGCGCCGAGGCCGGCGCGAGGCCGAACACAGCCAGCAGCGATTTCTTCGGCCGCAGCATGCCGCTCGACAGCACTTCAAGCGGTCCCGGGAACGATGCGCTCATGCCGCGGGCGATCAGGCTGAGGAGCTTGGGCTGTTCGGAAACATCCCAACCGGTGTAGCCCGGGCTGTAGTGCCGGATCGCCATCAGGCCTTCGGGCGCCGCCAGATCGCAAACGCGTCCGCTGGTCCGCGCCACGAGATCCTCGACGACGGCGGAGCCAAAGATTTCCAGGAAGAAATACTCGTCCGGTTTCCCCTCGTTCCACAGAGCGCGCGCGTGTTCCTCGCACTCCCGGCCCGCACTCACCGCAAGCAGGACGGCGCTGCGGGCGTCGTGTTGGCGCAGGTGCTCGTGCAGGCGCGGCGAGTCAAAGGCCACGCCATCCAGGCGAAGCTGCTCGGCGTCCGTTTGGAACTCCACGCGTCGCAGGTAAACCCACGGCCGCCCGTGCTCGCCGTACCAGGCGCGCGCCCATGCCATCAGTTCACGCACCCGCGCGCCCGGCTCGTGGCCGGCGGGATAGCCGAGCAAGCGCAGGAATTCGGCGTCCTGCACCTGGTAGTCGGGCTGCGTGTCGTGGATTTCCATGGCTACACGCGTTGCTTCATGCCGATCCTCGCTGACGCGAGGTTTTATGTAGGGGCGTGGCTTGACCACGCCCTTTCTCGCAGCGGGAGCCGAGGGCGTGGACGAGCCACGCCCCAACAACCGAACGGTTCGACCGCGCACGCTGCGGAATCGCGCTCCATTTGCATGGTTCCGGATGAAGAGGGCTGTGTGGGGAGGACATACTCGAAGGTGAAACGATCGGACTAGCCATTCGATGTTGGCATCCCGCCCACCGGCGCGAACTGGCAGCCCTCGACAAAATAATCGAAAAAGCCCGGATGCGTCTCGAGGCGGCAATGCTGCACGCGCTTCACCAGCTCTTCCAGTTCGGCGCGCTTGGTGCGGGAAAGAAGCGCGATGCACGCTCCTTCCACGGAAGCGTTGCCGACTTGCACGATCTTGTCCGTTGGCAGGTTGGGAATCAGGCCAATGCGCTTCGAGGATTCAAGATCCAGATGACGTCCAAATCCGCCGGCGAGGTAAAACACGTCGAGTTGCGCATAATCGATGCCGTACTCGGCGAACGCGATCTGCAGCCCCGCGACGTTGGCTCCCTTGGCCTGGGCCAGCGCGTTGACGTCGCTCTCGTTGAAGGTGACGGGGCGGTCACCACCGGTTGCGACCACGAAATCCTGGCCGGCTTCCTCGAAGCGACCGAGCTCGTTCATGCGACCGGTGCGCAGCAATTCGCTGAGCAGATCCACCAGCCCCGAGCCACACAGGCCCTCCGGTGGCACGTCGCCGATCACGCGGGACGCCACGCGGCCGTCGTCGTGGATCACAACTTTCTCGATGGCGCCCGGCAGGCCGGGCATGCCGCAGGAGATTTGTCCACCTTCGAAGGCCGGCCCGGCGGGACAGGACGCGGCGAGTACCTTGTGCTTGTTGCCGACAATCAGCTCGGTGTTCGTGCCGATGTCCATGACGGCGACGGTGCGCTCCTCGTTCGCGATGTCGATCGCGAGCATGCAGGCGGCGGCGTCGGCGCCGACGTGGCCGCTGATGATCGGCAGGCCGTGGACCCGCGCCTTGGGATGGATCGGCAGGCCGAGCCGGCGCGCGGTGTCGGAAAGGCTCGTGGTCGTGCGCTTGCCCTCGGCAATTTCCAGTTCCGTCAGCGATTGATACGGACTCTGGCCAATTGAATAGACGGAGAGGCGGAAGAACATGTCCCGCATCGTCGAATTGCCGGCGATGATGACCTCGTAGATCGAACGGGGATCGACCGGCAGTTCCGTGATCGCGCGGCTCATGTAGCCGACGAGCGTGCGCTGCAGGGTCTTGGTGCGATCCTCGGTGTCGTACTGGATCCGCGCCATCACATCGGAACCGCCGAAGCGCTGCGGGTTCTCGAAGGAGGAGTCGGCGATGACCTCGCCGGTCTCGAGGTTGAGCAGGCGGATGACGACTGTCGTCGTACCAAGATCGATGGCCAGGCCGTGCAGCGGACCGGTGCCCCGATCAATTTCCTCTCCGTCGAGCAGGATGCGGTCGCCCTCGCGCGTGACCGCGGGATCCAATTTCCAGGTTCGCTGAGCGGTGGGCAGCTCGAAAGCGTGCTTCTCGATCTTCATCGTGCCGCGCCGCATGGTGGAGCAGCGCACGGTCCCCTGCTCCACCGCGATGCGCGCGCAGCACGAGAGGCGGAAGTTGCCCTTCAGGTGTTTCTCCTCCGGACCGGGTTTCGAGAGACAATCCATGCCCTCGGCGACCTCGACCACGCACTCCTTGCATTTGCCCTGCTTGTTGCACGAGGTCGGCACGGGGATCCCGAGCTTCTCGCCATACGTGAACAGCGAGGTGCCGGGCGCGGCCTCGGTGACGATGGAATTGAAATGGAGTTCGACGCTCATGACCCCGGCCCGCTCCGGTTTGTTGTGGGCGGGGTGCCCTCACCCCGCGAGGCATGGGCCACGTTGCTGAAGACCCGCGGGGTGAGGGCATCCCGCCCACAGGGGGAAATGCGACGATCCGAAATCACCGCTTCCCCTCCAAACTCATGATCCCGGCCTTCATGAATCCGAGCGCGAAAGCCATGCCGGCATGCCAGGGGGCGGCGCAACTCATCTGCGGGGCATGGTCGGGAATAATGACGCCTTCGAAACCATTCCGCTTCAGGATCGCCAGCACACGCAACACGTCGACTTCCCCATCGTCGATGAAGGTCTCCTTGTAGTGGGGGACCTTGTCACGGACGTTCCGCAAGTGCACGTAGCCGATGCGGTGTTGGCGGCTGTACTGGTCGACCACGTCGTAGATGTCACCCTCGGTCATTTCCGCGAGCGAACCGACGCAGAACTCGAGCCGGTTCGCGGGGCTCGGGTTGAGGTCGATGACTTTCTGGTAGAGCGACGGTTGATAAACGAGGCGCGGCTGGCCGCGGATGAACGGCATCGGCGGATCGTCGGGATGCAGCGCCAGACGCACGCCGGCTTCCTCGGCGACGGGCAGCACCTCGTCCAAGAACCGCTGGAGTCGCGACCAAAGCTGCTCATGCGTCGCGGACGGGATCGTGCCCGTGCTGCGCGCCGGTGCGGTGGGATCGACGACCATGTTCCAGACCAGCCCGTTGGGCATCGGCAAATCGTAAGGACCTTCCATGCCGACCGAGGGGGCGTCGCCGCGGGCGTAGTTGCCCTTGGTGCGACCAGCGACGCCCGCGATGGAAAAATTATAACCCATGATCGGGATGCCCGCCCGGCCCATGCGGCGAACGATCGTCTTCACGTTCTCGATGTGCTGCGCGCGGCGCGGTCCATCGAGCAGGATGTCGCCCCAGTGCGCCGGATCGAAGTTCTCGATCGCCTCGAGTTTCAGTCCCGCCGCCTCGATGTTGTGGCGGAGTGTCGTGAGTTCTTCCTGCGTCCAAAGCTTGTCGGGATCGCCCGCGAGCCCCCACCCCCAATCCGTCCCGAGCGGCTGATCGTCGCCCGCCGAATGTCCGGCACCGCCCCGAAAATAGTCCACAAGATGCGCAACGATGTGCGTCGCGCCGGCTTGCTTCGCGAACGCGAAGTTTTCCGGCGCGAGCATGTGACGGTAAAGACCGAGCCCGAGCTTCATGGGGTAAGTGGTTAAAGCTAGCGCGGGCCGGCCATGGAGCTACCCGCCCTCCAGTCAACGGTTGATCACGTTCAATTCACCGCTTTCTAGTACTCCGGCACGCCCAAGCTCTGGTCGTGCGACCTCTTCATAGCGCGGATGGCAGCCCTGAAACCGGTAGAAGTCCGCGAAGTATTGCAGCTGACCCGCGAACACCATCATCACCTCCTCATCTCGCGGCATCAATTCGCAGGACGCAAAAGTTAGGCACGTAGCAAAACCGCTGGAAAGCTCACTGTCCGGATCGGCGATGGCCGCGTCATCAGCCTGCAACTGGCCTATCCTTCGCTCAAGCCCGCTTCTCCGGCGGAACGCTCCGGTCAAAATGTTTAAGACGACGTCAGGATAGGATTCACGCAGTCGGCGTGCGTCTGTCCTTTCCACTTGGATCCTTAGCATGGCTTAGGATGACGATCGCTCTAGTGGGCCAGTTTGGCGTCGAAAAGAAACAAGGCGGTCGCGGGCGCTGAGCGCCCGGACCGCCTTCTTTCTATCGTGCGCCATCGCCGGGTAACCGGGGTGTGCCATTAATCGGTCAATGCGTGGCGAGGAACGCGTGCATCATGAGGTTCCACGTCATGGTTTCGTGAGTGGTGAATTCATTGACCTTGATCACCGACCAACCATGCGCATAACGGCGTTGAAACGGCAGGGTGGTCCACGCCGGAACCATCTTACCCACTACCGGCCTCTCGTAGCCGGCGTCCGGTGCGTCCCGCATGGGGCCATAAACAAGGATTCCGGGCACATTGCCAATTGGATTGCCTGCGGCGTCGCGATACACCGACGTGCTTGATTGCGGCAGAAAACCGTATTTCGGCGCCCAGGAATCGCAGTGGGCCGGGCTGTTCGGCTGATCCGTGCCCAGGCCGGTGTAGTAGGACATACCCAGCGGATTCAGGCCGACCGAATAGTCGGCAAAAAGACTCACGGCATTGAGGTACCGCTGCTGGGGCGACAGCCGGTAGGCGTACATCAGAACATCCGCGTACCGTCCCTGCGCGGTGGCGCTGCCCCAGCCCACAGTGCCCCCGCTGTTGTATTGGTCGAGGTTTCTGACGCCAAAAGGATAGGTAGTCCCATCCGGAAGCGCTGTGCTCGTCGGCAGCGTGAAGAACTCGGCGCCATTATCTGCATAATCGAGAACTTTCTGCCGCAGCCTCGCCTGCAGGCCGTTGTCTCCTGCAGGCAACGCTCCGGGCGCGAGCAACAGATAACTGACAAAATGCGCCGTGTGGCAGTACATGTAGTTGTTGCCGGGCCGATAGCCTTCCCGACTGCCCTCGGGGCCGTCGGGCGCTCCAGGAGTACCGTTCGGCGGGATCAGGGATTGTATTTCCGTGAGAAACACGTCGCGGTATTCCGATTCACCTGTCGCGAGATAAAGCTGCAGGGCGGCGTAAACGTAGTGAGTCTCGGCACGATTCACGCCGAGTGTCCGCTCCAGATACGCCCAGGCCGCGAGCGCGCGATCCAGGAGTTCGTCGGCGCGATTCTCGTCGTAGGGACGTACGAGCCGAGATGTGTGGGCAAAAATTCCCGCGGCAAATGCGGTCGACTTGTTAGTGCCGTCGAAGGCAGTCGGGACGCCATTGACGTTAACAACAACATCAGGATTCACCGCCATGCTTCCGTAGGCATTCGGGTCCTGGTCCGAGTCATGTTTTCCATATTCCGTGAAATGGTCCCCGCTCCAGCCAGCCATGACGGCGCCGTAGTAGGTTGCGAAACCGGGATCCGCAGAATCCTGGATCTGCAGGGCCTCCCAAAGCTTCACGCCCCACAAAATCTCTTGGAGGAAGTCGGGCATGGCGGCGTTTTCGCCCAGCGATGTGGGAATGTTGTACTTGAGGTTATCGACGCCCGGCTTGAATGCTTCGTAAAATGAAAGCATGTTGATCGAGATCTGGGGATGAGCGGTGGTGTGATCCATGTCCGCGGCATCGTGGTAGCCCCCCTCTATCGGGTGCGGGGAAACGTCTCCTTCCGCAGCGGAAACGACAACGTCGTCCTGCGGTCTTTCCGAGCGCAGCCAGAGTGCGATGCTGTTGTGGCAGCTGGCGTGGGTCCATGCCGTGTAGGGCGACGACAGATCCATGCCACAGCGCTGGTGATAAAGCCCGCGGAAGGTTACGTAGGAGAGGTGCTGGCTGTACGCGGCACCCACGCCAAACGAGCGCGAACGCCCCGCTCCCGGCACATAAACGAAGTAGGGACCGCCATCCGGCACCTCCGAGAGGTCCAGCCGATAAACGTGCTCGCCGGAATTTTGGAAGGCTGTACCGACGTCGTGGCCCAAGTAGGCCGCATTGCGGACGGACTGGAATACAGCCGTCCCGGTGGTTTCATCGATGACTTGGTAGGTGGGGACCGTCGCCGAGGAATCCGGCGTCTGGTCAAACTCCGCCGTGCCGCCGTCACCCATGAAAATGCCGAAGTTGGCGTAGCGCTTCTCGCTCGAGCCGTTGTAGCCGACCTGATTCACCTTAAGTGATTCGCAGAAAGTAACAGTTGAGTCGAAGGTGAAGCTGGTCGGGCCGCCGGGCACGGGCGTCGTGAGGTTGCGGACGCCTTCCTCCAGCGGGGTGGGGAGCACGAGGTAAAGGCGGTGCCGGGTTCTCACAGGAAAGGAATTGGGATGCGGATCGTTCCACGCCGTGCCGCTATCCTCGTCCCATGGAATTGAGTACCGGTAAATTGCGGTGGGGTTGACTCCGTCGACCGCCCACTGGCTGGTGCCGGTGTAAGCGGAAAGATCGTCCGGCGTACTGACATTGGCCGGCAGATAGGTGGTGGGCGTTTGCAGCACGACCACCAGCACTTTCGGAGCTGCCGTATGCACGCTCATTACGACGGGAACCGTGGAGGACGTGGCGGGCTCGACTGTGAGCGTCGCGGGAATGCTGGTGTACTGGCCGGCGGCGTCAGTGACGCGCACGTAATACGTGCCGGCATCCTGCAGCTGTACGTTGTTCAAAACCATGGTGGACCCTGTCGCACCTGGCACGTTCGCGGCGCCGCGCCGCCACTGATAGCTCAGGGTGCCAGACCCGCCGCTGGTCGTGACGCTGAAAGCCACGCTAGTGCCGGGATTCGCGCGCTGGCTACGCGGCTGTTCGAAGAAACGAAAGGCGGCCGCAGGACCGACCGGTGAGCTGGGCGGCGGAACTAGTCGCAGAACCAGAGCTGTTACTGACCACGCAGGAATAGGCTCCGGCATGGCTGTTCTGTACATTGCTGATCGTGTAAGTCGATGACGTCGCTCCGGATACGTTGGCGCCGTCTTTGCGCCATTGGTACGTCAGCGTGGCGCTTCCGGTCGCGGTCACGCTAAAGCTGGCACTGTTGCCGGCCGCGACGTTTTGCCCCTGCGGTTGCTGGGTGATGGCCGGCGCGCTGCCGCCGCCGTTGACGGTCAGCTGGACAGTGCCGCTCCATGTCACCCCAAAGCTGTTGGTGACCTGACAATAGTAACCGGCGGCGTCGGTGGGCTGCGCGTTGGTGATCGTGAGAGAAGCCGAGGTGGCACCGGGGATGTTGGTGCTGGCATTGCCGCCGGTGTTCTTCCGCCATTGGTAGGAGAAGGGGGCGGTGCCCGCCGCCGTTACGCTAAATGTCGCGTTGGCACCGGCACTCACCGTCTGATGGCTAGTCTGGCTGGCAATGGTGGGCGCGACGCCGTTTACCGTCAGTTGAACGGTGTTGCTCCACGTTACCCCATAGCTGTTGCTGACCTCGCAGTGGTAGCCAGCTGTGTCAGAGGGCTGCGCGTTGGTGATCGTGTAGGTGGAGGAGGTCGCGCCGGGGATGTTGGCGCTGCCGTTGCCACCGGTGTATTTCCGCCACTGATAGGAGAAGGGAGCGGAGCCGCCGGCGGTCACGCTAAAGGTCGCGGCGGCACCGGCGTTAACCGTCTGGGGGCTGGGCTGAATGCCAATGCTTGGCGCGACGCCATTTACCGTGAGTTGGACCGTGTTGCTCCAGGCCGCCCCCGAACTGTCGCTCACTTGGCAATAGTAGCCGGCGGCGTCCGTGGTCTGTGCGTTAGTGATGGTGTATGTAGGTGAAGTTGCACCGGGGATGTTGGCGCTGCCGCTTCCGCCGGTATACTTGCGCCACTGATATGACAATGGAGCGAGGCCGCTGGCGTTGACACTGAATGAGACGCTGGCACCGACGTTCACGGTCTGGGGCGTCGGTTGGGTGGTGATGGTCGGTGCAGCGAATGCAAGGGTAGTCCAACCGAAGCTGGCCAAGACGACGGTCAGGAGGTACCGCGCGAGTATTGATGAGGATATATCACACATGGTATTGTTCGCGAAGCTTCGGCCCTAGCTCCGCTGCTGCCATCCTACAAAGTCCCACGGGAATATCCCTGGGGTGAAAACCCCTTAATGTTGTCAAATCGCCGCTGCCATTTTCGGCCCGGGTTGAGATGCCATTCCCGGAATGGCCTCAACATGTCCCGGCGTTGGGGATTAGCTCCGACTCGCAGCCTGCGAAACCCTGCCGCGGACGAAGGCGAGCATCTGTACACCGTTGCGGCACGTTATAGCCTAAACGAACTCGCTGGCCCGAATCCCTGACGTGAAACCCATTGCTGTCGTCATCCTGAGCGAAGTGAAGGATCCAAAGGAGGCAACGCGTCGTGCATTCAGCCTTCGTTTCCCTTAGGACGACGGAGGCATGAAATTCCGATCCTCTCGGTTCCTGACTGGTCGCGACCTTGCCTAAATTTGCTCGCAGGCTGGTCAACATGACCGGGTTATCCGGCGCTTCGAATGGTCGAGCCCGCCGAGTCTGACCTCAGGCTGACGCGCCGCCGGAAGCCAGGGGCAGGGACGCCTTGCTCGGCATTGCTGATCGGGCGGAGCGTTCGCGCCGCCGGCGGAAGAAGGAGATGATGGGGACTTCGAAAAGCGCGAAGGAAAGCATCGCCAGGATCCCGGTGACAATTGCGGTCAACGCAAAATGCAGCAGGTGGGCATGCGCCGGGATCAATCGTTCGACCACTTCTACCACGAACATATGCATTAGATAAATGCCGTAGCTCACCTTGCCGTAATGGGCCACGACCGGATTGTTCAACACCGGCACGCTGCTACGCGACAGCACCGCCACCGTGATCAGCGCCATGACAGCCAGAAGCAGCAGGCCATCCCAGGAGGTGGCGCTGGTCATGGGATGCACGGCTAGAAAGCCGACGCAGAGCAGGCCAAGCGTGACCCCGACCCCACGCCGAGCCAGTGGCACAACCAGCTTCTCGTACAGATCGCGCCGGTTCAGGGCAAAGCCGAGCAGCACGCCCACCAGCAACGGCTCCCGGTAGCTGAAAATCACGCGATAGACCTGCGCCTGCGCATCGAGCGGTCCGAAAAGATTGTAGCATGCCACCTTGATGACGAGGGCCGAAACCACGAGGGCGATCAGGACGCGGCGCGACAGGAAGACGATCGCGAAACCAAACCAGAGATAGAACTGTTCTTCCACGGCCAGCGACCAGGCGAAGAAAAACGGGCCGTCCGTCGCGGTGGGCAGCAGATTGCTGTAGTAGAAAATATAGGAGGGCAGCTTTTCGGCGAAGAGCACCACGCTTTCCGGCTGGTACATGTTTGTGGCGAACACCGCGGCGGTCTGCACCCCCAGCACCAGGTAATACAGGGGAAAGAGCCGGATAGCCCGCCGCGCGTAGAAGCTCGTGAGCGAAATTGCGCCGCGCTGCTTTTCCTCCCGGAGAAACAGCGTGCAGATGAGGTATCCGCTCACGAGAAAGAAGAGGGAGACACCGTAGCGGCCATTCTGATAGAAGGAATGGAGCGGGTCCGCCAAGCTCCGCGGCACGTGATGAAAGATCACCAGTAGGATCGCAAGGGCGCGGAGGCCGTCGAGGCTGGCGAAATAGGAGCGCTGGGAGTACTCTTCGAAGCTAAGGATGCGGCCGGACGACGGAGTGGCGGGCGCTGCGGGTGTTGCGTTCGGAAGCATGGGCAAAATTTAACCGGCCCGGGACGGGGGTGGTATGGGGTAAGTTCCTATCGCCTCAGCCGGTGGCATCAACGAACAGACTCGCATTGCATATCGAATGAAAAAGCTGCGATGAGATAAGCCGGCCATAACGATTGTCTTACAATCTGAGGCACTCGACGACCGATGCACCGCGGCCTCGACGAATGGCGGTGTCATCAGAAGCGAAAAAGAGGGGGCAGGATCCGAAATTTGAAGCAGTCTCGCAAACCACTTCGCCACTCATGACCAGGGCCGTATTGGCCCAAGACCCTCCCTCCGTCGGATCAACCGCATCGCTCCGCTTGGCACACGAGCCGGCTGTCGCGTCAGGTGACTCCGTCAGGCCCAAACAAAAGGGTGATGCATCGCGCGGCACGGAGGGCGAGGAATTGGCTCCGCGATATTCCTCGTTGCGATTCCCAGCCCCGCCCCGGACAGAGAGCGCACCGTGGGTAAATTTCGCCGAAGCCTAGTCGGCAATGCCCATCTTGGCGTAAGAATAGAGGTAAGCATGCGCGTCAGGGCGAGCCGAAGGGGCCAGGTTTTGCACATCCGCCTGCGGATGTCACCGGTCCAGCGAAACGGCTCCGCGTTGGAGCGAGCCGCCCTTGATCCATTCGCTCTCCACCATTTCCGTGCGCGGATTGGCGGGGATGCCAAAATCATGGTTGGCAATGCGGGCAGCGAGCAATTCGACCGCCCAAGCTCCCATCAATTTCTGGTTTTGCTGGAGGCCAGTGAAACCGGATCCCTCGACCTCGTGGCTCAGCACCACCACGCCGAGCTTTCGCGGCACGTGAACCTGCAAGCGGCGCAAGACCGCGCGAAACCGCGCGATCATGTCCGGCAGATGCGCGAACACCACCACATCCGGCCGGTGCCCGACCAACCAATCCGTCAACGCCGGCTCCTCGACTTCGCGCAAGCGCAGCACCGGAAGCGCGGCACCGGGACCAAGCGTGTGCTCGCACCACCCTAGGTACGCGCCGGAATGGGCGTAGGCGCTGCGCGTGTCCTCGTGCATGCCCAACACGAGGCCCGGACGCTTGTAACCGAGCGCGTGGATTCGATTCAGCGCATTGAGCGTGTCGTTGTAGAAATGGCTCGTCACGCGGTGCAGCGGCGTGCGGATGCTCAAGCCCACCGTGACAACGGCCTGCGGGCCCAGCTCAGGGGGAAACTCTTGGTTGAAATCGGGACTGCCAAAGCAAAGCAGTCCCTCGATGCCCCGGGTCGCGAGGATGTCGCCGAAGCGACGCACGGACATCCCCGGCGCGCGCAGCCAGAGCGGCTCGAGCCGATAACCCAGTTCGGCGGCGCGCCGTTGCATGCCGTCATGGATCTTGGCGAGATGCCGTGAGTTTTCCCACGGCCTGAGGCTGTCGTAGAACGAGATCACCCCGAAGCATGCCTGCTGCCGCACATCGCGCGGCTTCCGCAGGTGTCGCATGAGATCCACGATGCGCGCGTCCGGCTTGTAACCGGTCTCGTGCGCGACCTTGAGCACATGGGCCTTCGTCTTCGCGGAAATCCGCGGACTGTCGCGCAACGCCAGCGAAACGGCCGAAGGCGATACGCCGGCGAGCTTGGCGATATGACGGACGTTCATCTGCTCAACGGTTAAGCAAGTTTGGCCGGGCGGGGCGAGCGGGAAGACACCGACCATCTCTCCCGCTTTCCCGGGGATATTTCACATCCCTCAATGCCGCCCCCCACGACCCGTCGCTTCGCGCCATCCCTCTTCACAGAGGGGATTCAAGGCATCGCGATCGGAAGCCCCTCTGGAGAAAGGTACCCAAAGGGCGGGGTGCGGAAGAAACGCTCGTGCGCCGGTGAAATACTCGGGCTACCTGGCGAGTCTCATCGCGCCGCGCTCGGGTCGCCAGTCGGCGGCGGCGCGGTGTCGGTCGCCGCGGGCGGTCCGAGCAACTCGGTGAGGAGCGGCTTCAACGCGTCGGCCCAGATTTGGTAGCCCTTCAAGCTGAGGTGCAGTTTGTCGACCGTCACGCCGTCGACCAGATTGCCGTCCGCGTCGATCAAACGGTCGTTGATGTTGAGGTAGCGCACGATCTTCCCGTCCGCGAGGCGCGAGATGTTGTCGTTGATCCGGTTGATGGGCGCGATCAGGCCGGGGCGATCGGTGCGCGGCAGGATGCCGGTGAGGATGATGGTCGAAAGCGGGGACTTCTCGCGGCACTTCACCACGAGGGAGGCGATGGCGCGCGTGACTTCCGCGATCCGCTCGTCGTCCACCTCGCCCCAGCCGAGGTTGTTCGTGCCCGCGAGGATCACGATGACCTTGGGATCGACGCCATCGAGCTCGCCGTTCTCCACCCGCCAGAGCATGTGCTGGACGGAGTCGGCGCCCCAACCGAAGTTGCCGGCGTTCCAGCCGTGGAACGACTCCTTGAAATGGGCGAGGAATTGCGGGTAATCCGTGCCGCCCCAGCGGCGGGTGATCGAGTCGCCCATGAAATACAGGCTGATGCCCCCGTGCCTCGCCTTGGCCAGCAGTTGCGTGTGCGCGAGGTGCGAGTTGCGGTCGGCACGCATGATCGGGAGGTCGGCCGGACGGTGCAGCGGCGAGTGCTTGAGGAGCTTGTTGGCCCAGCCGAGGAAGGAACTGATATTGGTGCGGGACTCGTGTCCGCCGTCGTGCTGGCGCCAGGCGAGCTCGCCGTCGAGCAGGCCCTTGTTGACCGGCGGCATCTTCGCCGTGCGGTAGTCCTCGGTCACGCCGAGATCCTTCGCACCGAGGAGACGAAACACCGGGCCGGCGGCCACCGTGGCCATGTAGCTGCCCTGCTGGTCGAGCCAGTGGGCGTCGCCCTTCTCCGGAATGCCATAGCTGATGAAGGTCGGACGCGGCGCACAGAGCGCGATGAGCTGGTGCGAGTCGACGGGAATGTCGTTGGCATTCTTGGTGCCGAAGGAGGATTCGGCCGCGGCGTATTTCAGGAAGTTGCCCGCCATCCAGTGGTAGGCGCCGGAGCTGGCGAGATTTTCCACGGACTCGCCGAAGTCGCGGCGGTGCGGCTTGACGCCGCCCTCGCCGGACGAGCCCACGAGCACCACGGCGAAGCGCGGCTCGAAGGCCATGGTGACGAGCGCGGCCTTGCCGTAGCGCGACACGCCTTCGATGCCAACGCGCTTGGCGTCGACCGCGGGCAGCGTCTCAAGATAATCGAGGCCGCGGGCCGCGCCCCAAGCCCAGGCACGCAACGCGCCCCATTGCTCGGGCGTGCGGCGCTGGCCTTTGTTGGTCAGACCGATGATGCCTTCGGTGAGGCCGGCGCCGTTGTCGGCTTGGATGCTCGACGTGCTGATCGAGACGTAGCCCCAGCCGGACGAGATAAGTTGTTCCTGCGAGTTGGGGGCGTCGGGTTCGGTCGCGCCCGGAAAGCGCGGCGGCGGCTCGTCGGGCATGTTGCCCCAACCGAACATCATCAGCACCGGCACGGGCTTCGTCGCGTCGGCCGGGACCACGACCGCCATCTTGATGTCCACGGTGATCCCGGGGTAGGCGGCGTTGTCGACGTGGCCGATCACCTGGCGCGCGATGACTGGCAGGCTGCCGACGGTGGTGCGGACGGTCCTTGTGACCTCCCAGGTGACCTTGGGCACGTTGTCCGGCACGCGGCCGACGACCTCGCGTTCGAACAGCTCGATGATTTCAGGCCGGCGTTTTTGCCACCACTGCTCGGGGGTGGTGACTTTCGCGCCGTCATTCAACGTGAGGACCTCGGGATAATCCGGGAAGGGATTGGCGAGTGCCTGATCGTAGTTGGGCGGGTTGGTCGAGCCGGCGTTCGGATTGCGGCCCGGGCGCAGCTTCGTGATGCCGAGCTGGCGCTGCATGTCCTGATGATCCTCATTCGTGAGCTTGTTCAGCTGCGCGCGTTCCTCCGGGGTGAGCTGCCAGAAGGGCACCGAACCGAGAGGCCGGGGCGCGGCCGGCGCGGGCTGGGGCGATTGGGCGAGAGCCGGCAGCGCGAGCGCCAGCGAGACGAGCAGGGCGGGGATCTTCATATTTAAATTCCTCGGGGACTTTCGGGCGGTCCGAGATGGCTCGGGCGGACGCCGGGCTGCGGACGCGGGCCGCGGGCGGGCGGCGTGGACGGCACGGGAGCGGTGTCGATGACGATGCGCTCGAGCACAACGCCGGGATCAACGAGCCAGAACTTGAGCGTGTGCTTGCCGGGAGACGCGAGCGCATGCGTCGAACTCACGCGGCGCACGCTGTCGGCCACGGCGGCCTCCCAATTCGACTGGGGCGACCACGTGCCGACCTTGATGATCTGGGGCGCCTCGTCGTCGATCGAGATGGCATAGCGCAGACCCTCGCCGGACTGGAAGTCGAGCGACGGCGCGAGATGCACCTCCACCCTCACGTCGCCGGCCGAGAACGTGTGCAAATCGTACTCGAGCCGCGGCGAGCCGCCGCCGGGCTGCGTGGCGGGCATCGTCACGGGAAACGCGGTGACGCCCCCGTGCGTGCGGCCGAAATCAGGAAGCTTTTGCCACGTGACATCGCCCGCTTGGACGGAGCGGTCGAAATTGAGCGCGTTGATGGCAATGTGCCGGTCGGCCTCGACGAACCCCGTGACCGCTTCCGCGGGTCTATGCACGGGGAGGTCCACCGCGATGCGACCCGCGGCTCCGCCATCCAGCGTGACGGTGACGGTCGAGCGGCCGGCGGGCACCGCGGCCCAGTCGAGCCCAACCTCCAGGCGCACGGTGCGGTCCGCCACGCGGCCGGACACCGAGGACAATTTAACCCACGGTTGGCTGGCGCTCGCCTTGAATTCATAGGGTTGGTCGCCGCGGTTGAAGAGTTCGATCCAGCGCGTGGCGGCGCCATGCAGGACGTTCAACTCCGGGAGCACCGGCCGGCGCGCGCCATAGACGGGCCAGCCGAACTCCGCGCCCTCGATCGCGGCGCCGAGCGAGGCCCCGGCGCGGGGGAGAACCTCGTGGACCGCGGGCATCGCCTCCATCTCGGGCGATTGCCAGTAGGTGTAGCCGAACTTGATCTGGCTCATCATGTGGTTCCACTTGCCGCTGCCCAGCTGGTGATATTGTTCGGCGAGCGCGCGATCGGCGGCGAACAGCTCGCGGGCACGGGCGGAATGAAGATTGGCGTCCGTGCGACCCTGGCGCGCGTAGAGCCGGTTGAGACCGGCGGAGACGTAGAGCTCATGCACGCCCGCGCTGGCCTTCACCGGATAGAGGACGAGCTGAAAGAAGGCGTCGCGGTATTCGGGCGCGAGCGCGGCGTTGATTCTCTCGGCGCCAGCCACGAGGGCGTTCCATTCGGCGAGCACGCGCTCGGCCTCGCGGTGATTGGTCAAACTGTAGGTCGTCGGCTCGAGCAACTCGGGGGTGCGACGACGGTTGAGTTTGCTGTAGCCGTTGACGAGCGCCGCGATCTCGGTCGCATGCGCCGCGCCGAATTCGCGCTCCGCCCAGAGACGGGAGTAATCGTTCAGCTGCTCGTACGGCCAGCGGGCGGGGTTCCAGGCGTAGTTGATGAAGAACTCGATCGGGAACTCCATCGGCTTGAGGTCGCCGACGTTGACGATCCAGATGCGGTTCGCCTCGAGCTGCCAGGCGAGGTGCATCTGTTCCCAGATCTTCGTGATCGGCGTGACATTGGTCCACTTGTAGTTCCGCGGACCGCCGACGTAGTCGAAGTGATAGTAAACACCCGCGCCGCCGGAACGCTTGCGCTCCTCGGGAGTGGGCA
The DNA here is from genome assembly GCA_023433275.1 of Verrucomicrobiota bacterium. Lineage (GTDB taxonomy): Bacteria > Verrucomicrobiota > Verrucomicrobiia > Opitutales > Opitutaceae > Lacunisphaera. Next base: position 5,758 of record JAEZDN010000047.1, on the reverse strand, counting down.
GACGGCGGATGTTGCCCCAGTTGTCGTCGCACCACAGGAGGATCACGTCGTCGGGCACGCGCATGCCCGCCTCGTAATAGTCCTGCACTTCCTTGTAGAGGGCCCAGAGCTGCGGCTGTTGCTCGATGGGCTTGCCCGTGACGTCCGTGATGATCTTGCGCTGGTCGGCCACGATCCGCTCGAGGAGCTTCGTGTTGGTATCGGCCGACATCGCCTCGTCGCCGTCGCCGCGCATGCCGAGGGAGTGGATATTCTCGAAGTTTTTCGTGCGCTCGACGCTGCCGCGCCAGAATTCGCGGAGCACGGCGTCGTTGGTGGCGTAATTCCACGCGCCCTTGCCGTACTTGTTCCACTCGGCATGGGCCCGCATGAGCGGCTCGTGGTGCGAGGTGCCCATGACGATGCCGTATTCGTCGGCGAGCCGCGGGTTCTCGGGGTCGTCGTCGTTGAAGGCGCGCGGCAGCCACATGGCTGGCCAGAGGTAGTTGGCGCGGAGGCGGAGCATGAGTTCGAACAACCGGCCGTAGAATTCGCGGCCGAAGCGGCCGTATTTCTCGTACACCCAGCCCGTGAGCGCGGGCGCCTCGTCGTTGAGGAAGATGCCGCGGTATTGGACAACGGGGCTGTCCACGACGGTGCGGCCCGCGGCAAGGTGAAGCTCCGGGCTTTTCTTTACCGGCACGTCGGCCCACCAATACCAGGGCGACACGCCGATCTGCCCGGAGATCTCGTAGATGCCGTAGATTGTGCCGCGCTTGTCGCTGCCGGCGATGACGAGGGCGCGCGCCACGCCGGGCACGGGGCGATCGATGGTCTGAATGACGAAGGCCTCCCACTTGCCGCGGATGGCGGTGACATCGAGTTTGCCCGCGGCCACCAGCCCGTCGATCAGCTCGCTCCGGCCGACGGTGCCGATGAGCACGGCCACCGGCGCGCTGCCCGGCTGTTCAGTGGTCAGGTCCGGTTTGCGACCGGTCACCCGCTCGATGTCGGCCTGCAAGTCGCCGGCGGCGCGGCGTACGCCCGGCCAGTCGTTATCCGAGACATGGAGCGGCGCCGCCGCGCCCGGCGCCACCAGGGGAAGCGCGTCCGGGCCGGCGGAAACCAGCCGGATGGTTTCCCCGAGCGCCGCCACCCCGCGGGAAGACATCGTGAACACCAGGCAGCAGGCGACAATAAGGCAAGGGAAGGAGCGCATGGGAAGGGGTAGGCGGAAGCGAGACAGGGGAACGGGGCACGAGCTTCCCCGCTCCATTCGGGAACGCAAACCGCGCGGACGATTTTTTCGGTCTAAGTTATGACCGGAGACGCTCGATTGCCAATCGGTGCGGCTTGTCCGCCAACGCGTGCGATCTGCCGGGGTTTATTGCCGTTGACCGGTGCGGACGGCGTAACAGGTTTTCTTTTGCGATGTCCCCAGCGCCGCTCCAGCCGCCCCTTCACCGTCCCGGCTTGCACCGAATACGGCCGAGATCCATCCACGCGCTCGTGGGTGCGGCATGCCTGCTTCTCGTCGGGTGCAGTCGCGAATCCCCGCCTCCCTCCCCCGTGGCGCGCCCCGCCCGGGCCGACATGGTTGATGACAGCGCCCGTTTCACGCCCCGGTCCCTGGACTCCGTGTCACCCCGGCCGCCATGGATCGCCCACTTGGCGGCCACCGACCTGGATCAGGATGGGCGCACGGACCTGCTGCTTTGCGAGGCGCAGGACAGCGAGGTCCGCTGGCTGCGGCAGACTGCGCCCGGTCAATTCAGCGAACAGTTGCTGGCCGGAGGCATGCAGGCCCCGGTCCATGCCGAGGCCGCCGATATGGATGGCGATGGCGATCTCGATGTCCTGGTCGCGAGCATGGGCGCCGTGTTTCCCAACAACGACCGCATCGGCACGGTGACCATCCTGGTCAACGACGGGAAACAGAATTTCACGCCGCGCGTCGTGCTGGCCAACACCACCCGCCCGGTCGACGTGCGCGCAGCCGACCTCAACGGCGACGGACGCATGGATCTTGTGCTGGGGCAGTTTGGTTACGACCAGGGCGAGGTGACGTGGCTCGAGCAAACCGAGTCGGGCGAATTCCGCCTCCATCTGCTGCTGGAATTGTCCGGGGCCATCAATGTCGTGGTCGCCGACTTCAACGCTGATTCCCGGCCGGACATCGTGGCTCAGATTTCCCAGCAGTGGGAGGAAGTTCACCTGTTCGAAAACCAAGGCGGCGGGCGGTTCTCCGCGCGCCGGCTCTGGGGCTCGACCAACGAGGATTATGGGAGCAGCGGGCTCACCGTGGCCGATCTCAATCGCGATGGCCGGCCGGACATCATCTTCACCAATGGCGACGGATTCGGGCCAGCGGCGACGCCCGGGCCGCGGCCCTGGCATGGCGTGCAATGGCTCGAGAACACCGGCGATGGCGGGTTCCGGTATCACCGCATCGGCACGCTCCCGGGCGCCTACAGCCCCCAGGTGGCGGATGTGGACGGGGACGGCGAGCCCGACGTTGTCGCGACGACCGCGTACGCGGACTGGAACAATCGCAACCGCAACGTCATTTCCCTGGTGTGGTATCGCAACGACGGCCACGCGCGGTTCGAGCCCCGGATGATCGCCCGCACCCCCAAGGACCAGATCACGCTCGCGACGGGTGACTTTGACGGCACCGGCCGCGTATCCCTCGCGACGGGCGGCTTCTATATCTATCCGCCCTACGACGCGGTGAGTCGCGTCACGATCTGGCGCCAGAACGCGAAACCATGAGATCGCGGCGACCGCTGATTCTTGCGACCGTCTTGGCGGCCTTCGTTGCGATGGGCGCGGGCGCCTACGTCTGGCGCGCAGCCCAGCTTCAACGCATGGTGGCCCCGGCCTTGCCGGCGCCACCGGATCTGTCCGCGGTTCCGGACGGGCTGCGGGATCGGATCCTGGCGGCGAACGAGAAGGCACGCGGGCGGTTCGGTGCGCTGGCGGGCCTGCGGCAGCTGAGCCGGTATTACCATGCCAACGGATTTCCCGACGAAGCGCTCGCTTGCTACAGTCTCCTGCAGCAACTCGAACCGCGGGTCGCGCGCTGGCCTCATCTCGCCGCCCATCTTATCGCCGGCTATGGCGAACTCGAACCCGCCATCGAAGCGTGGCGGCGCGTCACGTCGCTGGATCCTTCTTATGCCCCAGCATGGCTGCGACTCGGCGACACCTTGCTGAAAGCCAACCAGCCTGCGAAAGCCGAGGCCGCCTATCGCGAAGTCCTGCGGATTTCCCCCGACGATGCGTACGCCCTATTCGGTCTCGCCCGCCTGGATTTCGAGGCGGAACGATGGGAGGATGCGCGACAGAAACTCGAAACCGTGGTGCAACGCACCCGGTTCACGCTGGGATACGACCTGATCGTCAATCTCTACGAACGTCTCGGGCAGCGTGATCGCGCGACGGCGATCCGCGCGTCCGCCAAGGCATCGGGCGCCTACCGCGATCCGGCCGATCCCTGGCTGGATGAATTGATCGAGGATTGTTTCGAACCGTACCGACTCTCCCTCGCCGCCGGCACGGTCGCGCGCCAGGGCGATCCCGTCAGCGCCGTGCGCCTGCTCGAGCGCGCGGTTGAGCTGGTGCCCAATGACGTGTCCGCCGTGTTCCAACTCGGCACCCTCCTCGCCTCGCAGGGGGATGTCGCTGGCGCCATCCAGCACCTGCGGCGTTGCACGGAGTTGGCGCCCGACTTTTCCGACGGTTGGGCCCATCTCAGCAGCTTGCAGGCGCAAATCGGCGAGCACGCGGCCGCGGAGCGCACGCTCGCGGCGGGCTTGAAGAACTGCCCCGACTCGCCCGGCCTGCACCTCCAGCACGCCCGCGGGCTCCAGCAGGCCGGTCGCACCGGCGAGGCCATTGCGGCCTTTCGCAACTCGATCCGCCTGCGACCCAACGAGCCGGACGCCTATGTCGAACTGGGCAATCTCTTCATTCGCCAGGGGCGCAATGCCGAGGGACTGGCGGAAATGCAACGCGCCCTCGAGGCCGAACCCGGCCACCCGATGGCGTTGAGCGTGCTCACGTTCAACGCGATCGCCACCGGCGACGAGAACGAGGCCCGCCGCTGGTTCGCGGCGCTGCGCACCCAGCCCCGCGTGCCGCGCGAACAGGCCGGGCGGCTCGTCGACGCCTTTCGTCAGAAGTTTGGCCGCGCACCCTAGGCTGTAGGCGGCAGCGGGAACGGACTCTCACGACCTGAAGCCCTCCAGTCAGAGCGGTCTAAACTAAGCTCAGCCGCGTGAATGGCGTCTTTCTGCAGGGTCGGTGCCTGCGCCGACCCTGCAATCGGGTGGCCACGAGTTCACTCAATCTGCGCTGGAGTTGAGGGAGCGAGCTTGCTCGCGAGAGCTACCGCACGCGTCGCGAGCAAGCTCGCTCCCACGGCATAACCACTGAAAGGGGAGGACGCGCTCCATGCGGACTGTTCAATGTTCGTCAGAAAACCGCGCGGAGCGCAGGTTTCATCTCAGCCGGATCCATGAAGTTGAGATGGGATTCCGCAGCGTGCGCGGTCGATCTGTTCGGATGTGGGGCGTGGCTCGTCCACGCCCTCGGTTCCCGCAGCGAGCCACATGCGCGGTCGAGCCGCGCCCCCGAAATCCAACTGCATCATTCCGGCTCAGCGTGGCGAGCCGGGTCCGCCTAGCGGCGCATGCGCAGCGCGACGAAGATCGCGTGCATTGGCTTCTGCGTCGTCCAGTCACCCTGCAAATGCCAGCGGGTGACTTGGCTCCAATTCATCCGCGAATCGTCGCCGGGTTCGGTGCTGTTCAGCCGGAAGTCCTGCCGCCGCACGCGGAGCCACACCGGCTGGCCCGGCACCAGTTGATCGACCAGGACGCGGGCGGCGTACTGGGTGCCGTCCGCATCATTGAAGGCGATGGTGACATAGGGAACCTCGTTGCCCACGACGGTGCCCAGCGCCACTTCGACAAACTCAACCTCATTGAAATCGAGGCTGGGCGAGATTTCCCGTCCCATCCCGCCATTGCCCTGCGCGCCTTTGCCATGCACTGCGTATCCGCTTTTCGTGATGGTCAGTTTTCCCTCCCACGTCCCGTAGGAAAACAAGCCCGGGAGTTCGGTCCGCAAATCCACGATCAGCTTCGTTCCCGTGGGCGGAGCCGCGGGCGCTGCCTCCTCCTGCGCTCGGGCGAGCCCGAAGCCCGCGAACGCCATCAACAATACCAGGGACGATTTGAGATTTTTCATGGGGTGAATTGGAGCTGACCGAAGTTACGGCGATCGGGCAATGGTGAGTGTCGGGCTATCAGTAGCGCTAGCGGGATGCCGTGAGGAGGAGCCATCGGGCCAGCGGATGGAAAGTTCGCGCGGGGGTTTGGTGATCGGGAAGGCAAAGAAGGCGGCGGGGCTGGATTGGGAGGCGTAGCCGGAGCCGGCGGCTATGTCCGCGGTGCGGGTGGAGCCATCCGCCAGGACGAGAGTCAACTGGGCCCCGATGGCCGTGGGGTTGCCGCGGGTGCCTTCGAGCAACACCCGCAACGAACGATGACCAGCGAGGCCGCCATGACGGAAACCGAGGGCGGGCTGGTCGTTGCGGCTGGCCACCAAATCAGGCCAGCCGTCGAGATTCAGATCGGTCAGGGCCAAGGCCTTCGCGTCACCGGGCACCAGCAAACCGCTTTCTTCCGGGTCCATTGATTTGAAGGCACCGCGGCCATCATTGCGCAAAACAACTCCCACCCCGCCGGTGAACCGGCCGAGGGAGGGTGCCGGG
>JAEZDN010000158.1 GCA_023433275.1 Verrucomicrobiota bacterium | reverse complement strand
AAGTAGATGGCGTGGATGCCTGGAGCGAGTGGCTTGGCGGCGAGTCGCTCGCCACTGCAAAGTGTAAGCGATGTCTGTCACCCAAACTGTAAACGATGTCTGTCACCATGCCTTGACCGCGCCCTTTGCCCGCTGCGGGAACCGAGGGCGTGGACGACCAGCCACGCCCCTGCAACTGAACCGTTCGAACGTGCACGCTGCGGAATTGCATGCCGACTGCATGAGCCGGCTGAGTTCCCAAGACGCGCGTCAGGGCTGCGCCAGCCATGCCTCGCGCGCGAGGGCGACGTGGAAGGGCAGGACCTTGCGGTGGTCGTAGAATCGAAGCGCCTTGGAATAGGCGGTGGGCGTCAGCGATTTGCCGCTGCGTTCCTTGGCGAGGCAGGTCCACATCATCCGCGAGAGCGCGAGGTGATCGCCGGCGCTGACGAGGTACCCGTGCTGGCGCTGGCCAATCATCTCCGCGATGCCGTGGACGTCGGTGGAGACGATCGGCGTGCGGAAGGCCATCGCCTCCATCACGACGCGGGGGAAGGACTCCTCGTAGCTCGTGCACACGAACTGGTCGGCCGCGACGAAGAAATCGAACACCTCCCGCGTCTCCGGGATGAGCGTGATGTTGGGCAGGGCAAGGCGGCGGATGTCGCGCTGGAGCAGGTCGAGGTAGATGCCGGCGCGCGCGCCGACCATGACAAAGCGAAACTTTCCGCGGTGACCTTGCCGGTTGAAGTGCTCGATGGCGCGGAGGAACACGTGCTGGCCCTTGCGCTCGCAAACGGTGCCGATGTTGGCGATGACGGTCTCATCGTCGGCGAAGCCATGCTTGCGGCGCATTTCCGCCCGCGAGTGGCGCGCACGAAAGCCGTCGATGTCATCCAGGTTGATCCAGCTCGGCACGATCCGGAAGTTGTCGCTGACATTGAGGTCCTCGTAATACGCCCGCGTGGCCTCGCAGAGAAAGAGCGCGCGCGTCGCGTCGCGAAACGCGTCGCCCACCAAGCGGTGCAGATCCAGCTCGAGCTTGCGCTCGAAGAAGCGGAAGACCGTCGAGCTCTCGTGGATGTAGAAGAGGGAGGGCTTGCCCGCGCGGGCCGCGAGCAGCACGCCCCAGAAACTCACGAGCGTGTTGCACACGACGAGGTCGATGCTCTCCCAGTCGAGACGGCCCTTGATCTCGCCGAGGCGCTGGTGAAACGTGTCCTCGTCGGGTGAGGCGTAGAGCGGCCCCGCGTCGATCACCGTGATGTGCGCGCCGAGGGCCTCGTAGGCGCCGCGGAGCGGACCGTCCTGCGAGGCCAGCACCTCCAGCGTGAAGCCCGCCTCGCGCACCATCCAGGTGGCGTATTCGAGCAGGAAGAGCGGGGCACCCTCCAGGTTGAGGTTGTGCGTGAGCAGCAGCAGCCGCAGTTTTCCGGCGCGGGCGGCGCGGGCGGGGGTGGACGGGGTGCAGCGGAGCCGGGCACCGTCGAGCCGGAGGTGCGGGCTCAGGTGGGGATCGGCGAAAGCCGGGTAGCGGCGGACAAAGGCGATGTGCTCGGCATCGTCGAAGGTGACGCCGCGCGTGGCGCTGCCCCAGTGCATGAGTTTGGCCTGCGGCGTGTAGATGACGCGGCGGCCGGCGGCGCGCACGCGCAGGCAGTAGTCCACGTCGTTATAGGCGACGCCGAAATCCTGTTCATCGAAGCCACCGAGTTCCCGGTAGAGCGAGGAGCGGGTCATCAGGCACGCGCCGGTCACGGCCGAGACATCGCGGGCGGCGTCGTGCCAGACCACGGGCACCTCATTGGGCGCGACCTTCGCGAACGGGGTGTCGGCGAGTCCGCCGTGCGGCCCGATGACGATGCCGGTGTGGTTGAGGGTGCGGTCGGGATAGATGAGCTTGGCGCCGACCACGCCCACGTCCGGCTGGAGGAACCAGGTGGCCATTTCCTCCAGCCAGCCCGGTTCGAGGGCGTTGACGTCATTGTTGAGGTGCAGCACCAGCGGCGTGTCGATGTGCGGCAGGGCGAGGTTGACCAGATGCGAGTAGTTGAAGGGCGCGGCGCGGTCGGCGGGACGCACGACCACGCAGCGAAGGTCGCTGCGCTGCTGGATGGCGGCGAGGTAGCGCACGGCATCGGCGTCGCGGGAATGGTCGTCGACGATCACCAGCTTCGCGTGGCGCCAGTCGACCGTTTCCTCGAGGAGTTCGACGCACTCCTGCAGGAGGTGCAGGCGGTCGCGCGTCGGAATCACGATGGTGACCGGCAGGCGTGCGAGGATGCCCGCCTCGGCGCGGAGCTGGTGGAAGCGGATCTGACGATGATGGCCTGACTCCGGCAGGAAGGGCGCGGTGGCACGACCGCGGCGTCGTGCGGCGTCGGCGAGCGCGCGGCGGGCTTCCTCGACGGTGGGATCCGAGGGAGGAGTGGTGGCGGCGACGTCGGCATCGGCGTGATGGCAGACAAGCGGCACGTGCGCGACGCGGGCGTCGTCGAGGCGATCCGCGAGCCGTAGCAGCAGGTCGAACCAGGGCAACAGGGGATAACCCTCGCGGAAGGAACCGAGTTCGAGGAAGCGGTCCTGACGCACGACGCTGAGCTGGCCGGGGAAGAGTCCGGAATCGGCGAGGGCGGCGCTCCAGGTCGGTTTGAAAACGGGATCGGATCGGCTTCCCGCGGCGGTCATCCGGTCCTCATCGGTGTAGACGAGGTCGAGGTCCGGCCGGGTGGCGAGTGCCTCGGCCACTTCCCCGAGCGCGTCGGCGCTGAGGCGGGAGTGTCCGGGAAGCAACGCGAGGTGCGTGCCGCGGGCGGCGTGGGCGGCGGAGTTGAGGGCGCGGACGAAATCGCCAGCGGCGGGGGCGGCGGTGACGAGGCGCTTGTCGCCGGTGGGCGCGGCCGCGCCGATGAAGCTGGCCTGCCAGTGCGGATAAATTTGCGCGGTCAGCGAGGCGCCGAGGCGCGCGAGCTGTTCCGGCGTGCAGCCGCGCGCGTCCACCAGGAGGGTGAAGCGCGGGGCGTCGGGGCCGGCCGCCGCGGCGGCGGCCTCGAGCATCTGG
>JAEZDN010000095.1 GCA_023433275.1 Verrucomicrobiota bacterium | reverse complement strand
TGCTGCGCCCTTGGGTTTGTGGATCCCCCGCGATCGGAGGGCGCAGCAAGACTGCGCCCCTACAGCTCCAGCAGCCGCTCGCTGTCTCCCTCGTTCTCGTTCTCTTTCTCTTAATCTTTATCTTTCTCTCGTGCTGGGGTCGGTCGCTTGGAGCCGGCCCGCCCCCGGGCCGGACTGACCGGGGCGGAGGGCGCCCCGGCTCCACCCAGAGCCACGATCAGAAACCGGAGAAGAAGACCGATAAAGACTAGGAGAAAGAGGAACGAGGCGACGTCGCCGTGGGCTCGCGTCCTGATCGCTCATCGTTCGCCATCGCTTCGCCGTCGCTTCGCGCGCGCGTCGGATCGCCTGCACGCAGGCTCCGGCAGGCTGGCGAGACCGCGATCGGACGATCGGCACACGCCCCACGTCTTAAATGCGCCCGCGACGCTTGACATCGTCTCCGAACGGGACACTGGTGTCCGGAGTGAACACGAACACGCACCAGAAAATTGTTTTCTGCACCCGCCGCTTCCACGCGGTGGGCACGGCGTTGTATGTCTGCCCGGGGCAACCCGGAGCCGCCCGCTAAGGTCACGCGCATAGCGCGGTCTGACCTCAGGCGCGCCCGGGACCAAACGATTCGATAGCTTCCCTTGCCGCGGCATGTCCTCACGGGACGTGCGCGCGAAGTTACCCCCCCGCCGCGCCGTCGCGCGGTCTTTTCCTCCACCCGCCTCGGGCGCGCGCATTTTTTCGCGCGGCGCGCCGCGGCACAGCCTGGGCACACCCATGACCATCCTTCACGTCTCCGACTTTCATTTCAATCAACGCTGGTTCGACTGGCTCTGCCACGACGCCCCGCCGCACGACTTGCTCGTGATGTCGGGCGACATGCTCGACCTCACCGTCGCTACCCCGCATCGCCGCCAGATCGAGTGGGTGAGCGACTGGCTCAACGCGTACCCGCGGCCCATCATGCTGTGCAGCGGCAACCACGACCTCGAGTGGGATTCGGAAACCGACCGCTGGACGCCGGCCTATTGGCTGCGCCGGATCGACAATCCGAATGTGTGGACCGATGGCCGGCACCTCGCCTGGGCCGGGCTCTCCTTCCTCACCATCGGCGCGACCACGCGGCCGAAGGGCGGGGCGGCGGACGTCTGGGTGGTGCATGCCGCCCCGAGCGGCACCGCCGTCACCACGCGGGCCAACGGCTCCGACGGCGGTGATCCCGACCTCCTCACGGCGGTCCGCCGCTACGCGCCGCGCCTGGTCCTCTCCGGCCACGTGCATGATCCGATGGACTGGCGCGAGGAACGCGATGGCACGTTGTTCCTCAACCCGGGCCGCGACGCGGACGCCCCGTTCCCGAATCACATCCTCATCCAGACGGATGTGCTCGCCGCGGAACGCGTGACCGCGCGCGACGGCATCGAGTCCGCCTTCGCGGGCGCTCCCGAACTGGTCACGGCGGACTCCACGCCCGTCGTCGTCTGATCCCTTCGTTTTCCGACCGGCCCCGCGCCTTCCCGGTGCCGCGGCCGGCTGTTCCACCCCAAAAAGCCTCCAACCCACCCAATCATCATGAACCACACTCCCATCTATATCTCCCGCTCCGATTACACGAAGCTCCGCCTGCTGCTCTCGACCTCGCTGTATTCGCAGGCTGGCCACGCGCCCCTGCGCAACCTCCGCGAGGAACTCGACCGCGCCGCGGTCATCGATCCCAGCGCGTTCCCTTCCGGCGTGGTGACCATGGACTCGACCGTCGAGTTCGAGGACATCGGCACCGGCGAGGTGGAGGAATACACCATCACGTTCCCCGATCGCGCGGACATTGAGCTTAAGCGGATCTCGATCCTCGCGCCCATCGGCACCGCCCTTATCGGCTGCCGCGTGGGTGACATCGTGAACTGGTCCACGCCGGGCGGCGTCCGCCAGCTCAAGGTCCGCCGCGTTTCCGCCCCGGCTCCCGCGCCCGAAACGGCCACGGTGCGCCCGGCGTATTCGCTCCCGCACCTGGTGTCGTGACCACCCGCACGCATCCTCCACTCGTCGGGGCGCAGTCTTGCTGCGTCTGGAGGCTGACGCCGCGAGTGGACGCTGTGCGCAGACCAGACTGCGCCCCTGCTACACCCGGGCCTCAGCGCACCGGGTGGCGTGGGCGGCGCCCCGCCAAACCCGAGCCTAAGTAGTCTATTCAACCACTTGGGGCTCGGAGTGGCTGGTCCTCCCACGACCCGACCGCGCTCCGCACCAGGCGCGCAATCATCCTGCTCCGCCGCCTTCGCCGCGGCTCCTCTCAACCCATCTCCCTCTCATGGAATTCAAGCACAACATCATCATGATCGGTCACGGCATCGTCGCCCAGGCGCTGCTGCCGATGCTCGTGAAACACCTCCGCGTGCCCTGCGCGTCGATCGTCGTGATCGACTTCGAGGATCGCACGGAGGTCCTGCGTCCCTGGATCGCGAAGGGGCTGCGCTTCTTCCCTGAGCGGGTCACGCCGTTCAGCCTCGCGCGCCTGCTTTCGACGCACGCACGCGCCGGCGACCTCATCGTCGACCTGGCGTGGAGCGTGGACTGCTTCGACATCGTGCAATGGGCCCACGACAACGAGGTGCTCTATGTGAACGCGTCGCTCGAGTCGTGGGATCCCACGGCCGAGATGCATCGCAAGCCGACCCTCGAGAAGTCGCTGTACAGCAAGTACGCGAAGCTCCTGCCGCTCATCGCGCGCTGGCACGGCGGCGCCACGGCGCTGCTCGACCACGGCTCGAACCCGGGCCTGGTTTCGCACTTCGCCAAGGCGGGGCTGCTCGACATCGGCGCCGCGTTGCTGGCGGAGAACAAACTCTCCGCCGCGCGCAAGCGCCGCCTCGAGCGCCTGCTCGAGGACGAGACGTTCCCGCAGCTCGCGCGCGAGCTCGGCGTGAAGGTCATCCACTGCAGCGAGCGCGACACCCAGCGCGCGCACCGCGCCAAGGCGCCCGACGAGTTCGTCTCCACCTGGAGCCCGCAGGGCATGTGGGAGGAGTCGATCTCGCCGAGCGAGATCGGGTGGGGCACGCACGAGAAGTGGGTTCCGCCGCTCGCCACGCAGCCCGCGACGGGCCCGGGCAACCAGATCATCCTCCCGCAGATGGGCCTCAACACCTGGATTCGCTCCTGGGTTCCGGACGAGGAAATCGTCGGCATGGTTGTGACCCACGGCGAGTCGTTCGGCCTCTCGCACACGCTCACCGTCCGCGAGGACGATCGCGTGGTCTATCGCCCGACCGTCCATTACGCGTACCTGCCGTGCAACGACTCCATGCTGTCGATGCACGAGCTCCGCGCGCGCAACTACGAGATCCATCCCCGCACGCGCATCCTCACCAACGAGATCGCGACGGGCGAGGACGCCTTCGGTGCGCTCATCATGGGCCACCGCTTCCGCTCCTGGTGGACGGGCAGCACGCTCTCGATCGCCGCGGCGCGCAAGAAGGTGCGCGGCGTCAACGCGACCGCCGTGCAGGTGGCTGCCGGCGTGCTCGCGGGCATCACGTGGGTCATCCGCCACCCGCGCCGCGGCGTGTGCCTGCCCGAGGATCTCCCGCACCGCGAGATTCTCGAGGTCGCCCGCCCCTATCTCGGCACGATCACGTCGGCCCGCTCCGACTGGACGCCGCTCAACCGGCACCGCGACTACTTCGAGGAACGCTCCGAGACCCAGGTCGACCGGACCGACCCGTGGCAATTCCGCAACTTCGTCTTCCGGCCGTGACGCCGTCGCGCCGGCCCAACCCTCCCTCCCATGACCCTGTTCAATCCGCTCAGCCTACCCTCCGTGCACACGCTCGGACCCGTCACCCTCGCCGCGGTGGCCATCCTGGCGACCGCCGCGCTGGCGCGCCCCGCGCGTCCGAGTCCGGCGATCACCGCGCTCGCGCACCGGCGACTTGGCCTGCCCAAGGGCGTCACCCGCTGGCTGGTGATCGGCGGCCTCACCGTCGTGGCGCTCCTGATCCTGGGCATCGACCTGCACGGGCTGTGGTCGACTTTGGTCGGCGCGCTCAGCCTCATCGCCATCGGGTTTGTCGCGATGTGGAGCATTCTCAGCCACATGCTGGCTTCCGTGCTGATCGTGGTGTTCCGCCCGTTCGAGGTCGGCGACCGGGTCGAGATCATCGGCGATGACCCGGTGATCGGCGAAGTCACGGACCTCAACCCGGTTTACACGACGCTGCGCTGCGCCGACGGCGGGATCCTGCAGGTGCCGAACAATCTGTTTTTCCAGCGGGCGCTCAAGCGTCACGCCCCCGCGCTGCCGGCCGCCTCCTGAGCCCGCGCCCGCCTTCGCCCTCCGCGCGAGCCGCCGCCCGACGCGTTTCATCCTCCCACCCTTCATTCCCGAAAATCATGAACCTCTCCTCCAGCACTCCTCCCGTCGCCGTCCCGTCCTATGTGGCCTGCATTGATTGTCGCGATGCGTTTGCCCGCCTGCTGGGTAATCTCAGTGGATTCGCCTACCGCCGCCGGCATGACTCGCGCTGGACGATGGAGTTCGTGGGCGAGGGGTGTCGCGACGTGCTCGGCTACGACCCGCATCGCTTCATCGGCAACGCGAGCATCGCGTTCGGCGAATTGGTGGCGCGAGCCGACTGGCGGCGCGTGAACGAGCGCGTGCGCCTCGCCGCGTGGCACCGCCAGCGCGCCACGGTCGAGTATCACGTGCGCAGCGCGCACGGCGCCCTCGTGCTCATCGAGGACCGGTTCACGCCGGTGATCAACGCCGCCGGCGAGTTGCTCGCGATCGAGGGCATCATCGATCGCCCGCGCCCGGAGAAAACGGGAGCCACGCCGACCCCGCCGTGGGGCAGGGCGCATCGTCCCGACGAGTCGCCCGTCCTCCGGTAGGGGCGGGGCTCGTCCACGCCTTATCCCGCACCGCGTCGCCACTCCGTCACGAACCTTCCTTCACCGCCACCTCCAAGCCTTATGAACAAACGAAAACTCGGCCGCACCGCCCTCTATGTTTCCGAACTCTGCCTCGACGCCACCAAGCTCGGCTGGGACAATGACGACACCTCCGCGTTCGCGCTGCTCGACGCCTATTACGCCGCGGGCGGACGCTTCATCGAGACCCTGGGAGCGGCGGACCAGGAGACGCCTTCGTTCCTGCCCGCCGGCGGCTCCGAGGAACTGGTGGGCCGGTGGCGCCAGGCGCGCGGGATCGACCGCGACAAGCTCGTGCTCGCGACACGGCTGGCATTCACGCGGCCGTCGCGCGGGGGCAGCATGGCGTTCGTGAACCATGTGCGCGAGGCGTGCGAGCGCTCCCTGCGCCGGCTGGGCACGCGGCACCTCGACCTGCTGGTGTGCGACTGGCAGGACGCGCTGGTACCGCTCGACGACGTGGTCGAGGCCGTGGACATGCTGATCCGCGCCGGGCGGTTGCGCCACGCCGTGGCCGGCGGGTTTCCGGCGTGGCGGGTGGTGGACTCGCTCCACCGCTCGGAGGTGCGCAACCTGCCCCGCTTCGAGGCCGTGCAAGGGGAGTACTCGCTGTTGAGCCGCGGCCCGGCGGAGCGCGAGATCCTGCCGATGTGCCGCGAGCACCGGTTGGGATTTGTCGCGCGCTCGCCGCTCGCCGGCGGTTTCCTCGCGCAGCATCCGGCGGTGCCGGGCGAGCTTGGTATCTCGGGCCGCGACTGGCAGAGCGAGCGCTTCGGCTGCAATGTCGGCGATGCGGTGCTGGACGTGCTCGGCGGGATCGCCGATCGCCGCCGCGTGCCGGTGGCGCGCGTGGCGCTGGCGTGGGCGTTGCACCACCCGCAGGTTTCCTCCGCCGTGATCTCGGCGCCCGGGACGCGGGAGTTGGACGAGCTGCTCGGCGCGACCGAGATGTTCCTTACGCCCGACGAGGTGGCCGCGCTGGCGGAAGTCACCAGCGTGCAGGACCCGCGGATGGAGCTGCGCCATGTTTGAAGGAGGGTTGCGCCTGAAGCTTTCCGGCGCGTCGCCTGACGCGCCGATGCCGGATCCGGCCCGCTGTTGGCCGCGCGCGCGTTCGGCCTGCCTGACGGGCTGGCCGGTGCCGGTCCTCCGGGACCGCGTCGGCCGCTGAGCGAGAGCAGCCTTTTGTCCGCCGCCAACCCGGCGGGCGGCGCGACCGCGTGTGTCGGTCGTGTTCATCAAATCAACCCAATCGGGCCGATGGCCCACACCCACATCCTATCCATGAACTCCGAAACGAAATCCGTTCTCAGCAACAACAACCTCCGCCGCATGCAGGGCTGGGCGCGTGCCGTTCACCCGGCCGACGCCAACGACCGCTGTGCCGTGGTGCTCGAGTACCTCGCGCAACTGGGCGAGGAGGAGGTGGCTGCCCTGGTGAAGCAGGACTGGCCGGCCGTCTTCGCCGCCGCCGAGCGCGACTGGCCCGAAGCCTTCGCCGGCTGGAAGCAGGACCCGGTTCAGGCGTAACGCCTGCCAAGAGGGAGGGCGGGGCTCGATGAGCCCCGCCCTTTTTGTTTTTGGGCGGGTCATCTCGTCCCCGACGAGCCATTCGATCGCCGTCCGAATCGTTCTCTTTCTCTTAATCGTAATCTTTCTCTCGTTTCTAGGGAAGGTCTCCTGGAGCCGGCGCGCCCCCGGGCCGGTCCGCCCGGGGCGGGGGCGCCCCGGCGCCACCCAGAGCCACGGTCAGAAACCGGAGAGAGATTAAGA
>JAEZDN010000083.1 GCA_023433275.1 Verrucomicrobiota bacterium | reverse complement strand
GCCGACGAGCGTGATGAGGTGGGGAGCGCTGACGAATTCCCGCAGCTTGAAGGTGAGGGCAACGTTCGAGATCTGCTCGAAGAAGAGCTTGGCGGCCCAAGGGCCCGCGAGGACGCCGACCCAGATCCAGGGGACGTTCTTCTCGCCGGTGCGAACGGGCCAGAGCGAGCGGGACATGGAGGGCGGCGACGGGGGTGGGGGAGGCGGGGATCAGGGCGTTCCGCCCATGCGGATGAACGCGGGGGAAACGTGCGGGGCAAGCCCCGGGGCACCAAGACGAGCGGGTTTCATCTTGTTTAAAGCCTCCGGACCGGGCGGAAGGCAAGCGCCCGGCCGGCTATTTCGAAGCGTTCGGAGTGGCCGGCGCCGCCGCGGGGGCCAGCAGAAATTCAACCAAGTCCTCGCCTGCGCGCTGGTAGTACTTGCCGAGATGATGGGGCTGGTCGCGCAGGGGCCGGTAGGTGTAGGGGTAGTGCGCCTCGTCGAGTCGCCGGAGAAAAGCCGCGTGACTCGCGTAGGTGGCGGTGTCGTCGAAGCCGGAGACCATGAACAAGCGCACCACCGGGTCATGGCCGCGCAGCGCCTCGACGGTGAGGGCGGCGGGGACCTCGCCGGTGTCGCGTGAGGTCATGGCGCCAGCGAGGGAGGCGGCCGCACTGAACAGATGCGGGTGCTTGAGCGAGAGGTGAACGGCGCCGCCGCCGCCCATCGAGTAGCCGGCGATGACGCGCGCGTCGCGGTGGGCGAGAGTCCGCCATTGGCGGTCCACGAGGGGGACGAGTTCCCCGATGATCATGGTCTCGGCGTTGATGTTGGTGCGGGGATTGTTGCGGTACCCGCTCATGCCGCCGTTCGGGAAGACGCAGATGGCGGGTGGCACGCGCCCGGCCTTGATCAGGCGGTCGACGATGCCGGCGAAGCCGGGGCCGTCCGCGTTTTCGTTGCCCCCGGCGCCGTGGAGAAAATAGATGACGGGATAGCGTTGCCCACGGGAATCCTCGTAGCCGGGCGGCAGGTAAACGGTGAATCCCACGGTCTCGCCGATGGCCTCACTGTCCCAGGTGTGATGGCTGACCAGGGTGTGCTTGAAGGTCGCCGCGTTGTTCCAGATGACGGGCCCGCGCGCGGCGGCGAGGAACGGGGCGGCGGCGAGGGCAAAGACAGGGAGCAGGAGACGGAGGGGCATGGGAAGGCCAGGGGTGAAGGCGCGATTGGGACGATCGCGCGGAGAACGGGTCGCCGAACGACGACGGAGTCAACTTGCTGCTGGCTCATCCTGTTGGGCGGGCGGCGCCGGGGTCGGAGGATTTTCAACACGATGATCCATTCGGTCGTTGCGACGAAAAAGGGGTCTACTTGAGTGCGAGCACCCCTTCATGCGCCCCAACATTTTGTTCCTGATGACGGACCAACAGCGGTTCGATGCGATGTCCGCCCATGGCGGCTGGGTGCGCACCCCGACGCTGGACTCGCTGGCGAGGGAGGGCGCGGATTTGCAGGGACACTTCTCCCAAGCGCCGGTGTGCGTGCCATCCCGGGCCTCGCTCTTCACCGGGCGCTATCCGCATGCCCACGGCGTGCTGGAGAACGACGCTCGTCTCGCCGAGCACGAAGTCCACCTGTTGAAAGTGCTGAAACAAAACGGCTATGACCTGGCCTACGTTGGCAAGAATCACCTGCTGCCCGAGGAGGAGTTGCGGGCGAACACGCGGCATCATGACATCCGGGAATCTGGTTCCCGTGAGTCGGCGGCGCGAAAGTCCTACCTCGAGTTGGAGCGCGCCTCGATGGAGCGGTTGCGAACCGTGGGGTCGTTTGCGTCGGGAGCCTTCCACGACCTCCCGGACGAGGTCACGACGACCGGCATAATTTCTGCGAAGACGCGCGAGCGGGTGAAGGCGGCCCCGGCGGACCAGCCCTGGTGCGTCGTGGCTTCGTTCAGTGATCCCCATGTGCCGCATCTGGCGCCCCGGCGGTTCGAGCGAATGTATCCGCCCGGGAACCTGCCGCTGCCGGCGTGGGATCCCAGCGAGCCGCGCCTCGAGCCCCCGCGTCTGCCGGTCAAGCGGGGCGCGCAAAACGTCGCCGCCGCCACGGACGCGGACCGGCGGCGATACCTGTCGATCTACGGAGCGATGTGCTCGTTCGTGGATGAGCAGGTGGGATTGATATTGGAAACACTGCGCCAGCGACCGGACGCGGATCGCACGATCATCGTGTTCGTGTCCGACCACGGTGACTTCTGCTGGCATCATGGCCTGTGCAAGAAGGACCTCGTGCTCTATGACGACCTGCTCCACGTGCCGGCCGTGATCCATTGGCCCGGGCAGGTTGCGCCGCGCGTGATCAACCAAACCCTGAGCGAGCACGTGGACATCGTGCCCACGTTGCTGGAGCTGGCGGGAATCCCCGTCCCGTTCGGATGCCAGGGGCGTTCGCTGGTCCCGCTGTTGCGCGGCGAGACTGCCGCGCATCGGGACGAGATCCACGGCGAGGTGTGTTATCCGTGGATGCGTAGCGGCAGCACGACCTTCGAGGCGTTTTGCCGCAGCAACGCCGACGCGCAGGTGGGAAAAGGGGAGACGATCACCCCGCCGCCGTACAATGTCCCGGGTGACTACACCAAGTGCCTGCGCACCGCGCGGTGGAAGTACATCTGGTTCGGCGACGGCTTCGAGGAGCTTTACGATTTGGAAGCCGACCCGGGTGAATCGCGCAATCGCGCCGGTGACGCCTCGCTGGCGCCGGTGCTGCAAGGCTTCCGGCTGCGCTTGATGGAATGGGTGGTGCTGACGGCGGATCCCCGCAGCCCGGCGACGGAGAAGCGCCAGCGGGCGGAGTTTGACCGGTGGCGCTACGGGGATTCGGCATGAGCGGAGCGGATCCTTTTCATCCGGCAAACCCTTCCCTTCCTGATCATGACTGTACCCCTTTCCATCCAGCTTTGGTCCCTGCGTGACGCGGCGAAGCACGATTTCGCGGCCACGGTGCGCGAGGTCGCGGCCATGGGTTTCGCGGGCGTCGAGACGGCGGGCTTCGGGAATCTGGACGCGGCCACCGCGGCCGAGGCGGTGAAGGTGGCCGGCCTGCGCTGCTCGGGCATGCATGTCGGCATCCAGGCGCTGCGGCACGAGTTCAACGAGGTGCTGGGGCACGCACGGTTGTTCGGCACGACGGATGTGATCTGCCCGTATTTTCCGCGCGAGCTGATGACGTCCGCCGCGGCGTACGTGGCGTTGGGGGAGGAACTCGACGAGCTGGGCGCGAGGCTGCGGGCGTTCGGGTACCGGCTCCATTATCACAATCATGATTTCGAGGCGACGCGTCACGACGGGCGGCTGGGCTTCGACTGGCTGCTGGATGCGGCCCGGGCCGCCAATCTCGGCTGCGAGGCGGATGTGTACTGGCTGCAGCATGCAGGGAAGGACCCGGCGGCGTTCCTGCGGGAGCAAGGGCGGCGGGTGGAGTTGCTGCACTTGCGGGACGGCACGGAAATCGGATCCGGGCCCGTGGACTTCCCGTCGGTGTTTGCGGCGGTCGACGCGGTCGGCGCGCTGCGCTGGCAGGTCGTCGAAATCGGCGGCCCCACCCACGATCCCCTGGAATCCGCGCGTCGCTCGTTCGCGCAGCTGCGCGCGTGGGGGCGCGTTTGAGCGGACCCATCCCGTTTACACATGAGCATTGAACCCAAGGTCAATATCGCGGTCATCGGCGGCGGCGCAGTGGGAATCATCCAGATGACCCTCTATCGCGAGCACCCGCAGGCGCAGGTCGTCGTGCTCGCCGAGACGGCGGAGGAGCGCGGCCGGGCGACGGCGGCGGCACAGGGCGTGCCCGAGTGGGTGGGGGATTATCGCGGGCTCCTCGCGCGCGAAGACATTCATGTTTTCTCGATTGCCCTGCCGAATCATCTCCACGTGCCGGTGGCCCTGGCGGCGCTGCGCGCGGGAAAGCATGTCTTCCTGGAAAAACCCATGGCGACGAATGCGGCGGACGCGACGATGCTGATGGAGGAGGCGCGACGCTGTGGCCGGCGGCTGATGGTGGGACAGAACAACCGGTTCACGCCGGAGGTGCAGACCGCGCGGCAATTGATTGAGCGAGGCGTGCTCGGGGATCTCTATCATGCCAAGACGGCGTGGACGAGGCGCGCCGGCATTCCGCGCATCGGGTCGTGGTTCACGCAGCGCAAGTTCGCGGGCGGCGGGTGTTGCTACGACATCGGGGTGCACGCGCTGGACCGGTGCCTCTACCTGATGGGCGAGTTCGAGGCGGCGTCGGTCTCGGGGCAGACTTATGCGCAGCTCGGGCCGCGGGGGCAGGGCGGGGGGACCTGGGGCAAGGGGGACGTGGACCCGGCGGCGGTGTTCGACGTGGACGACCTGGCGGTGGCGCTGATCAAATTGCGCAGCGGGCGCACGGTGTTGCTGGAAGCCTCGTGGGCGGCGCACCAGGCGGAGGCCGACTTCAACGGCACGCACCTGTTCGGCACCGCGGGCGGGCTGCAGTTTCCGCCCCTGAGATTGTTCACGCCGGGCACGCACGGCTACCGGGAGGAGCGGGTGGATTGCACCTCGCCGTACGTGAATCCGAACCGGATGGCGCACTTCGTCGACGTGGTGCTGGGGCGCGCCGAGCCCTTCATCAAGCTGGAGGAATCCGTGGCCGTGCAGCGGATCCTGGATGCGATCTACGTTTCGTCGAAGAGCGGAAGGGAAGTGCGCCTCGATGCCGCCCCCGCGGCCGTCGCATCCTGACGCCGGTCCGTGAACCCTCAGCGCCCGGGAGTCATGTCGACCTCACGCCGTCCGAACGTCATTGTCTTCTTCACCGACCAGCAGCGTCACGACACGACGGGCGTGCACGGCAATCCGCTCGGGTTGACGCCGAATTTCGACCGCATGGCGCGGAGCGGCACGCACCTGGTCAACAGCTTCACCTGCCAGCCGGTGTGCGCCCCGGCGCGATCCTGCCTGCAGACCGGACGCTACGCGACGCAGACGGGCGTGTGGCGCAATGGACTCACGCCGCACGCGCACCTGCGGACGCTGGCGCATCATTTCAACGACGCGGGCTACGACACGGCCTACCTGGGAAAATGGCATTTGGTATCGGACGACGTGCTGGGGGCGGTGCCGCGGGCGGGGCAGGGCGGCTACCAGACATTCCTCGGTGCGAACCAGCTGGAGCTGGTGACTGATTCCCATGACTGTCGGTTATGGGATGAGGACGGGCGGGAGCATCGCCTGCCGGGCTATCGGGTGGATGCGTTGACGGATGCGGCGATCCGCTATGTGGGCGCGCCGCGCGACCGGCCTTATTTCCTGTTTCTGTCCCACCTCGAGCCGCATCACCAGAATCACCGCGATGACTATCCGGCGCCGGAGGGCTATGCGGAGCGTTACACGGGCGGATGGATGCCGCCGGACCTGCAGCGGCTGGGCGGGACGGCGCCGCAGCATTGGGGCGGGTATTGTGGCATGGTGAAGCGGCTCGACGAGGCGCTCGGCCGGTTGCTCGATGCGTTGCGGAGCCTGGGGCAACTGGAGGACACGGTGATCCTGTTCACGTCGGATCACGGCAATCATTTCAAGACGCGCAACCGGGAGTACAAGCGGTCGTGTCACGACGCCTCGATCCGCGTGCCGACGGCCCTGCGCGGTCCGGGTTTCAACGGCGGGGGCGCGTTGGATGCGCTGGTGAGCCTCGTGGACCTGCCGCCGACCCTGCTCGATGCCGCGGGCATCCCGGTGCCGCCGGAGATGGAGGGTCGGTCGGTGTTGCGCAAGGTTCGCGATCGTTCGAGCGACTGGCCGCAGGAAGTGCTGGTGCAGATCAGCGAAAGCCAGACGGGGCGCTGCGTGCGCACGGCTCGTTGGAAATACAGCGTGCGCTGTCCGGAGCAGGACACCACGACAGGGGAACCGGTTTCGCGGGAAGGCGCCGTGGTCTATGCCGACGATTGCCTCTATGACCTGGACGCCGATCCGTGGGAACTGAACAACCTGATTGGGATGGCGCCATATGCATCGGTCGTCTCCGACTTGCGCCGGCGGCTGGCGGCGCGGATGACCGCGATCGGCGAGGCGGAGCCCCGGTTCGTGGACGCGCCGGCCACGGGGGCGGGACAGCGGCAGCCGGGGAGTCCGGGGTCCGCAGCATGAGGACACCGGCCAGCGCGGTGTTAGAGCCGTGCGACCACGCGCGCCGCCGGGGAGTCGTGACGTCGGCCGGAGGCCGAAGGATTCAACCCGTTGAATCAAGCGGGGCCTTGCCTTTGTGGGAGGGCGACTCGACGGTGGGATTCCGGGCGCTCGTTCCCTGTATTCAACCCCTCGCACCACGTGAACCGCCGCGTTACCCAGCAGGATATTGCCGAGAAGCTCGGGTTGGACAAATCCACGGTCTCGCTGGCCCTGCGCAATTACGCGGGGATCGCGCTGGGGACCCGGGAGCGGGTTCGCGCGATGGCTGACAAGCTGGGATACCGGCCTGATCCGGCGCTCTCGATGCTGGCGCAGCAGCGCTGGGTGGGGCACAAGACGGGCAGCGGGGCGGCGCTGGCCTACCTGGTGGACAGCCGCATGGAGAATGCGGACCAACACCGGCGGTTTCTCGCGGCGGCGCGGGAGCGCGCGGACCAGCGCGGCTATCTGATCCATGAATTCGACCTCGCGGAGTACGCCTCGATCAAGACGGCGGCGCGCGTGCTCTACCACCGCGGCATTCGCGGCCTGTTGGTGCCGCAATTCGAATACACGAAGGGTCCCGGCATCCTCGAGATGCCGGTGGAAAATTTCACGGTGGTCGGGCTCGACCTCGGGTGGGTGAGCACGCGCTTTCACCTGGTGGCCCCGGACCGGTTTGCCGGCACGCGGCGGGTTTGGGACGAGGTGGCTGCGCGCGGGTATCGCCGGATCGGCGGCGCCATCCTTTCGCACACGCCACGTGCGGTGGACGACGCCACCCGCTACGGGAGTTCGGTGGCGGCGCAGGCGGAGTTGTTGAAACCACGCGAGCGGGTGCCGTTGCTCACCACCAGCCCGACCGATCGCGACGGTTTCCTGCGGTGGCTGGACCGCCATGATCCCGAAGTGGTGATCGGATTCGTGTCGCGGGTTTACGACTGGATCCGGGCGTCGGGGCGCCGGGTGCCCGGCGACATCGCCGTCGCGTCGCTGGCGGTTTATCCCCAGGAAACGCCGGATCTGACCGGAGTCCTGCGACCGGTGAATGAGATCGGGTCATCAGGAGTCGATGCACTCATCGCCGCGATGAGTGAAAATGAATGGGGCGCACCTGCGCTGCAACGCAAGTTGTTGCTGGAACCGGTGTGGCACGAGGGAACCACACTGCCGCGACGCGCGTGACGCGCGCGGGTGCCCGGTTTTTCAACGAGATTACATCCGCAGCCGTTGGCGGCGCGGAAATGGGGGGCAACGGTGCGGCCATTCACGGAACCCCGGTTCCGTGCCTACACCCCCCATGCCAACCCAAACCAACCCCATGAATTCCTGCACATCCTTGTCAGGGAATCGGTCGCGACTCAGTGCCACGCTGCTTGCCAGCGTGCTCGCGACCTTTGCCGTCGCGCAGACGACGAACACGACGAACACGACGACGCCCCCGACCACCGCCGCGAACGACGAGAGTGTTTATGAACTCTCCCCGTTCGTGGTCTCGGCGGATGAAAGCCTGGGCTACGCGGCGACCTCGACCCTCGCCGGCACCCGTTTGCGCACGAACCTGGAGGACGTCGCCTCATCGATCAGCGTGCTGACGAAGGAATTCCTGGATGACCTGGGCGCCACCGATTCCGGGACGGCGCTGGCATACGCGACCAACATGGAAGTGTCGTCGAATCGCGGCAATTACATCCATGCGGGCAACGGCAGCTTCGGCAACAACGACGAGACGCTGCGCATGCTCAATCCGGCAGGCAGCACGCGCGTCCGTGGCCTGGTGAGCGCGGACAACACCCGGAATTATTTCCGGACCAACGTGGCTTGGGACAGCTACAATGTTGGGCGCATCGACCTGCTGCGGGGGCCCAACAGCATCCTCTTCGGCCTGGGCAGCCCGGGCGGTGTGGTGAATGCGAGCACCGACACGGCAAACCTGCAGCGCGACAGCGGCGAGCTCGGCCTGGCGTACGACCAGTTCGGCGCCGCGCGCGGCACGCTCCAGTACAACAAGGTCCTGATGCGGGACCAACTGGCGGTCCGCATCGCGGCGCTGGTGGAGCGGAACGAATACCGGCAGAACTTCGCGTATGAGGACGAGGACCGGCAGTTTATTGCCGCGACCTATCGTCCGTCGTTCATGAACCGCAATGGCCGTTCCTTCGAGATCTCGGTGGATTACGAGCAGGGCGACACGAAGAGCAACCGCCCGCGCTACGCGCCGCCGGTGGATGCCGTCACCCCGTACGTTTCGGGCCTGGAGATCCGCGACATCCAGCTGCCGGCCGGCACCAACTTCAAGACCTACGCGAACGGCGTGATTCCGGGCGGCACTTACGCGCTCAACGGTTACCAAGTGCCCTATGCCTTCAACTTCAGCGGCACCCTGCCCGTGGGCGTTGCGACGAGCTTTGATGCCGAGGGTGGCAGGCTGATTGCCGACCCCGATGGCACCTATGGTTGGGTCGTGGGTCGCGGTGGCGCCTATGGCGTGCGCAACGCCAACGGCACGATCAACACGAATCCCACGGCGGCGGCCCTGTTCGGCGCGCCCTACAGCGCCCGTGTCGTCAACACGCTGAACGCCTACGCCACCGGGATTGCGCATCCGTTCGGCAGCGCCTGGTCGCGCACCTCGATGAGTGACGCCTCGGCCTTCGACTTCTTCAACAACCTGCTCGATGGCCCGAACAAGCGCGAGTGGTCGGACTTCCACCAGCTGCGCGCGGTGATTCCCGTGACCTTCTTCGACAACAAGGTCGGCGTCGAGGCGTCGCATTTCCGCGAGTGGTCGGAGTTCGGCCAGACCACGTTGTTGAGTGACAACGCCCGAATCATGGTCGACATCAATGCCTTCCTTCGCGACGGCACGCCGAATCCCAATGTGGGCCGGGCGTACGTGCAGGAGACGACCTTCAGTGGCAACCGCATCCGCAAATACGACATCGAGGGCTCGCGCCTCTCGACGTTCTTCGATTACGACCTGCGGCGGGAAAGAAAGGGGCCGCAGTGGCTGCAATACCTGCTGGGTCGCAATACGTTCAACGCGGCCTGGTCGCTGGACGAGAACGAGACGCGCACGCGGGACTTTCAGCGCTACGTCATGCCGGACAACCTGCTCGTGGAGGGCCCCGGTTTTCCCGGCCAGCGGTTCAACAACAACACGCGCACCGGCGTGCAGTACTACATCAGTGATGACCTGACGGGACGGGGCAGCCTCTCCGGCGCCTACTTCTCGCCCATAGTGACCCCGATCCTGGATGAGATCGGCAAGGCGCCCATCTCGATCACGGTGTTTGACCCGACCTGGATCGCGCCCGGCAGCGTGGCGTTCAACGCGCCGTGGGTGAATCCGCTCGGCCAGAATTCCACCCAGTCGGCGAACCCCGCCAACTACACCGGGTGGGTGCAGAAACAGTATTCCCTGATCGACGCCCTGAGCGGCGATCAGGCGGAGCTCGACATGGCGACCCGCGGAGCGAGCCTCACACACACGCGCATCGAATCGCAGATCCTCTCGTGGCAGGGCCAGCTGCTCGATGGCGCGCTCATCGGCACCCTGGGTTGGCGCGAAGATTCGGCCCGCACGAAGCAGAAGAACAGCACGGGCCGGCCCGATGGCGGCGCGAATGTCGATCCGACGGTTTTCAACTACGACACCGGCAACCGCTACGCGCTGCGGGTGCAGTCACGCAGCCAAAGCGTGGTCGCGCACCTGAACCGCCTGCCCAGGATGGACTGGTTGCCGATCAATGTTTCCCTCGGTTTCAACCGCGGTGAAAACTTCAACCCGACGGCCGGTCGCATCGACAAGCTCGGCCGGCCCCTGCCGCCCCCGGCGGGCTCGACCGATGAGTACAGCGTGCTGTTCTCGACGAAGGACCGGAAGTACAGCCTGAAGGTCACCAAGTACGAGACCAGCATCCTCAACGCCACCACCGGTGCGGTCGCGAACGAATTCCGCATGCAGCAGCTGCTCGGCATCAACGGCGCCGTCGCCGCGGCCAACGCGTCCAACGGCGTGTTGCGCGAGGCCTATGAGAGCCAGGTGACTCCCCCCAGCTGGAGCATTGCGGACCAGGAAAACATCAGCGCCCCGGCGTGGTACGCGATGGAAGCCGAGTTCAAGAATCAGTTCCCGACCTTCGTGACCAGCTGGCTCACGCAAGGCAACGGCGGCACGTACGCGCCCAGCAACCTGCTTACCGCGTTTGCCATCGCGGGGACCAACACGGCGGACACGGTCTCCAAGGGCTACGAGGTCGAGTTCACCGCGAATCCCACCCGGCAGCTTCGGTTGACGGTGAATGCCTCGAAGACCAACGCGATGGCGGACAACGTCCCGGGCGCGGCCACCCAGGCGGTCTATGAGTTCCTCAACGAGGCCTTGTGGAACGGCGACACGCTGACGGCGGCGGGTGCGCTCCGGAGCAATGAAAACCCATTCGGCATCAACGGCACGATGGGCGAGTTCTTCCGGAACAATATCTGGTCCGAATACCTGGTGGTCTTGCAGCGCAATGGCCAGCGCAACACCGACCTGGTGGAATGGCGGTTCAACGCCCTGGCGAACTACACCTTCGACGAAGGACGCCTCAAGGGCTTCGGCGTCGGCGGCGCCTATCGCTGGGAGGGCTCCCGCTCGATCGGTTATCCGCGCTACTTCAATGAATTCGGGTCCGTCGTTGCCGACATCAACAACCCGTTCATGGGGCCGAAGACCAGCCGGGTGGACGTGAACCTCAGCTACCGCCGGAAGCTCACGGATAGGATCGACTGGCGCGTGCAGCTGAACGTCTACAACGCATTCGGCGACAACAAACTGGTCCCGGTCTCCGCCAATCCCGATGGTACCCCCGCCTTGTTCCGCATCCAGGAAGGGCGGAGCTGGCGAATTTCCAGCACGTTTAGCTTCTGAGTCGCCTGAACTCTTTTGTGTGAGCTTTGGCTCGCCCAATCGGGGTAACGAGGTCCTCCGAGTCGCACTCGGAGGACCTTTTTCGTTCCAAGCCCCGCGATCTGAGGCGCCGCGCCGGGGGACCGCGTGATCGCGGGATGCAATCGGTCCCCCTCATTTCGTTTATTCAACCTGATGAATGAGCGCGACTATCGCGAAGTCGCCGGCAACATGGCGAGTGCGGTGACCGTTTCCTCCGGTCGCCGGCACCGCGCCCCGGCTTCACCGATGTCCTTGCGAATACCCCTCCTTGGCTGCGCCCTGCTTGCCCCGGCGGGCATCCTGCCGGCGTCGCCCGCTCCGCGGCCCAACATCCTCTGGCTTACCAGCGAGGACCACGGCATCGAGATGGGATGTTATGGGGATCCGCGGGCGACGACGCCGCACGTCGACGCGCTCGCGACGCGCGGCTTGCGCTATCGTTTCGCCTGGTCGAACGCCCCGGTATGCGCTCCCGCGCGCACCGCCCTCATCACCGGCCTCCACCCGACCGCCACCGGGGCCGAGCATATGCGCAGCGCCGTGCCTTTGCCGGCCGGGCTGGTCATGTATCCGCGCCTGATGCGGGACGCGGGCTACTACACGACGAACAACCTGAAGGAGGACTACAACTACCAGGATCCCGCGGAGGGGAAGGGTTGGGATGAGTCGTCGGGCCAGGCGCACTGGCGGAACCGGCCGGCCGGGCGTCCGTTCTTCGCCATCTTCAACTCGACCCGGAGCCATGAGAGCGAGATCCGCCGGCGCCCCCATGTGCCCGTGCATGATCCGGCGAAGATGCGCGTTCCCGCCTACCATCCGGACATTCCCGAAGTCCGGCGCGACTGGGCGCAGTATTACGACAGGGTGTCGGAGGCCGATGCCGACGCGGGCCGGCGTCTCGCGGAGCTCGAGGCCGCGGGTCTCGCGGGGGACACCATCGTCTTTTATTACGGCGACCACGGTTCCGGCATGCCGCGCAGCAAACGCTGGCCCGGGAATTCCGGCCTGCGCGTCCCGCTCGTGGTGTATATCCCGGAGAAGTTTCGCGACCTGCGTCCGGCCGGTTACCGGCCGGGGGGCGTGAGCGACCGTCTGGTGAGCTTCGTGGACCTGGCTCCGACCTTGCTCAGCCTGGCCGGTATCGCCCCCCCCGAATGGATGCAGGGACGTGCCTTCCTCGGCCCGCACGCCGCGGCCGCGCCGGAATATGTGCACGGCTTCCGCGGGCGGGTGGACGAGCGCGAGGATCTCGTGCGCTCGGTCACGGACGGACGATACGTGTACATCCGCAATTATCGTCCGGAACTGCCGGCGGGTCAGTATATCGACTATCAGTTTCAAACTCCCACCACGGCGGCGTGGCACCGGATGTTCGCGGCGGGCGAACTCAACGCCGTCCAATCGGCGTTCTGGCGGCCGCGGCCGGCCGAGGAGCTCTACGACCTCGAGCACGATTCCGACGAGGTCGCCAATCTAGCCGGCGCTCCCGGGTTCGCGGCCATCAAGGCGCGGTTGCGGGCGGCGCAACAGGCGCACGCGCTCGCCATTCGTGATGTGGGCTTCCTCCCCGAGGGCGAATTGTTCTCCCGGCGCCCGGGACTGTCCCCGTATGATCTGGCGCGGGAGGAAGGGGCGTATCCCCTCGAGCGTGTTTTTGCCCTCGCCGAGCTGGCCTCGCTGCCCTCCGCCGACGCTCCGGGCGTGTTTGAGGAAAGCCTGGACGACCCCGACAGTGCCGTGCGCTATTGGGCGGCCCTGGGCCTGGCCCGGCTGGGCGAGACCGGTCTCCCGGGCCTGCGCCGCGCGCTCGGCGATGAATCGGCCCCGGTGCGGACGGTTGCCGCCGAGGCGTTGGTGCGGGCGGGCGACGCCCGCGACCGTTCCGCCGCGCTCGAGTGGCTGGGCGCCTCCTCGGACCCCGCGCGCAATCCCTTTTTCGACGCCGTCGCGGCGCTGGCCGCGATTGATCGGCTGGGCGCAAAGGCCGCGCCGATCCTGCCCCGCGTGCAGGAATACTCCGCCGCCGGCGTGGTGCTGCCTCATCCGCGATACGACATCATCCTCCAAGCCCTGCTGGCCCATTTGAAAGATGGGCCGGCGCAATAGCCCAACCCCATCATGCACCTGCCCGCCATCCTTCGCTCCGCCCTGTTGTTAGCCGGCCTGTTCCTCGCCTGCCTCATTTCCGCCGCGCCGCCGCCGGTGCTTGTGACGGTCCAGCCCGACCGCCGGCACCAGGTGATCGATGGATTCGGCTGCTCGATCTCGGGGTGGTTCGCGCCCTCGCAGGCCTGGTTTCGCGATCCGGCGTTCGCGCGCTATGCGGCCCTGGAACTGGGGCAGAGCGTGTTTCGCCTGCAAATGTGGGGCGGCACGCTCCCCGACGAGATTGCCGACTGGCGGGACATCACCTTCGACAAGTTCGACTGGGATGGAGGCGGCACGCCGCGCGGGCGGCTCAACCGCGACTGGGCCCGCATGATGGTGGACGCCAACCCGGAAGTGAAGATCATCGGCGCGGTCTGGAGCCCGCCGGGCTGGATGAAGGTGAGCGGGCAGCGCCGCGGCACGAAGGCCGGCTTCATCTCCGATGCCGCGCGCACCCACGACCGCGACAACCGGCTGCGTCCGGATCGCTTCGAGCATTTCGCCAAATGGGTCGTCGAGTTTGCGCGCGCGATGGAGGCGCAGGGCACGCCGTTTCATGCCATCAGCCTTCAGAACGAGCCGCTCTTCACCCAGCCGTACGAATCGGTGCTCTATACGCCGGAGGAATACGCCCGCCTGGTGCGGGTGACCGGCGAGATGTTCGAGCGCGAGGGGGTGCGCAAGCCACTCTTCTACGGCCCGGAGGACATGACGCTGGCGACGGCTGACTCCGATCGTCATCGCCCCTACGTGGAGGCGCTCATGGCACCGGGCGTCGAACGCCATTTCGACGCGTTCGCCACCCACGGTTACAGTGATGGGATCCAGGGCGATTCGCGCTTCAACGTCATCGGCTATTGGCACGCCATCAAGGCGCGGGGCCGGCCGTATTGGATCACGGAAGGTGCCTCCGGATCGCACGAGTGGCCGGGTCCGGTGACGGGGGGAATTGCCTCGCAACTCCATGTTGCGCTCACGCAGGCCAACGTGAGCCTGTTCACCGGCTGGCAGCTCACCGCGTCGGAAGATGCGCCGGAATTGTGGTTCATGGTCGACGCGAAGCCGACCAAGAAAACCCATGCCACGATGCAATTCTGGCGGCACGTGCGGCCGGGGAGCGTCCGCGTCGAGGTCGCGAACGACACGCCCGCCGACCTGCTGGTCAGCGCGTTTGTGCACGATGCGCGGGGCGAGGCGGTCAGCGTGCTGATCAACACGGGGGCCGAACCCCGCGACGTGCTGTTGAACTGGGGCCGCGGCGCGCCGACCGGATGGCGCGCCTGGCAGACGTCGGCGACGCAGGATCACGCGCCCGTGGAGGTCGCTGGCGTCCGGGGGATGGTGCGACTGACTTTGCCCGCGCAATCAGTCAGCACGGTGGTGGCTGATTGGGACCGCGCGCGCGCGGACCCGCGGGTTGATGCGCGGTGGGAACGCGACATCCAAGCCATCGAGCGTCGCGAGGCCGAAGCGCCGGTGCCGGCCAATGGCATTTTGTTTGCCGGCAGCTCGAGCATCCTGCTGTGGAAAACGCTGGCGGCGGATTTTCCGGGCCAGCCCGTGTATCAGCGCGGGTTTGGCGGCTCGCGGGTATCCGATCTGCTCGGCTACTTTGACCGCGTGATCAAGGCGGGGCACCCGCGGCAGGTCGTCATCTACTCCGGCACCAACGACCTCAGTTCCGGTCGCTCCGCCGAGCATGTGCTGGGAGACATCGATGAATTGTGCCGCAGGATGAAGGAGGCGCTGCCGGGTGCGCGGATCGCCTTCATCGGCGCGGCCGCGAATCCGCGCCGCTGGTCCGCGCGGGCCGAGCACCTGCGTTTCAACGCGATGTTGCGGCACTATTGCCAGAGGGAGGGACACGATTTCATCGATGTGTGGGGTCCCATGTTGGGCGACGACGGCCTGCCGTCGCGGGATTATTATCAGGACGATCAGCTGCACATGAACGCGGCGGGATACGCGTTGTGGCGGGACATCGTCGGGCCGTACCTGCAACCGGTGGCCGCCCGGTCGTCCGGGCGGTGAAGTCGGGAATCATGAATTCAACGGGAAGAGCAAAGAGCTGGTTGCGCCGCGGCCGCGCGGTGGCGATGCTGTCCCCGTGACTTCCCCCTCCCTCACCCGCCGCCAGGCGCTGTCCACGCTGGCCGTGGGCGCGTTGGGCGCCGTTTTCCTTCCGCGCGGTCTCCGCGCTGCGCCTTCCGACCAGCTGCGGCTCGCATTCATCGGGGTGGGTGGCTGGGGGGCGAGCTCGGTGAAGTCCCAGGTGGCCCAGCATTACGTGGCCTTTTGCGACGTCGACGAGGAGCGCGCCGCGGAGAGTTTCTCGGCCCATCCCGGGGTGCCGCGTTACCAGGACGTGCGCCGCCTGCTGGACCGCCATGCCGGGGAGATCGACGGCGTCGTGATCACGACACCCGACCACTCCCATTATCCGCTGGCCATGGCGTGCATGGAGGCGGGGCTGAACGTGTATCTGGAAAAACCCATGGCGACCACGGCTTGGGAATGTCGTCGCATCGCCGCGGCCGCGCGGCACCAGGGGGTGGTCACGCAGCTTGGCCTCCAGGGACACAGCATGGCCGGGCTGCCGGTCCTGCGGGAGTGGATTGAAGCCGGGGCCATCGGCAAGGTGACCGACGTTTGGTTCTGGACGGACCGCACCGATCCGCGAATCGGCGAGTGGGCGGAAGCGGCGCCGCTGGCGGAGCCGGTGCCCGCGACCATGAACTGGCGCCAGTGGCTGGCGGACCGGCCCGACCGCCCGTTCAGCCGTCGCATGGCGCCGGAGCGCTGGCGCAGCTGGTGGGGTTTGGGCAGCGGCGCGATCTGCGACATCGGCACGCACATGTTCGACGTGTTGCGCTACGTGTTCGACACGGAGTTCCCGACCGTCGTCCAGGCGGAGGTTTTCGGGCGCAGCGCCTTCACCGTCCCGCGGTGGGCGAAGGTTAACTGGGAATTCCCCGCACGCGGTGACCGGGGCCCGCTGCGCGTGCACTGGCGCAATGGCTGGAAGGACGGGGCGCGGTTCGTGCCCGAATCCATTCCGCACCTCAGCGCCAAGGTCATCCAATCGGGATCGTACGGCGGCATGGCCTTCGCGGGCACCGAGGGGACGATCTTCTACCCGGACATGCGCGCCAGCAGCCGGCCGAAGGTTTTTCCGGAGGCGCGGGAGCGGGAGGTGCTGGCGAATCGGCCCGCCGAGCGGCTGCCGCGGGTCCGCGGGGGACACTTCGTGAACTGGTACGAGGCCATCCGCACACGCGGCCAGGCATTGACCGACTTTACCTACGGCGCGAGCCTCACCGAGCAGGTGTTGCTGGGCGCGCTCGCGCAGCGCACGGGGGAGACGATCCGCTGGGATGCGGCGACCATGACTGCCACGGGGGCCCCGCTAGCCACCGCGCTGACCCGGCCCGAGCGCCGCGAGGACGCATGGCAGCCGGGGACGGCGCTCGCGGCGGCGCTGCCGGATTAGCGGTTGGCTGGAGCGACGCCGGCGGCGCGGGTGGCGCCTGCAGGGTCGTTGCTTGCGACGACCTCGTGCGCGAAGTTGGACCAACGTTCGACTCGACCAAAGTTCACGGTTTCGCCGGCGGCACGGCGTCCTCGCGGATGTAGCGATCACGCTGGGCGAGGAACTTGAACACCTCGTGGTGATACGGGCTGAATTCCGGATCGGGAATGCCGCTCGGCGGCACGGCTGGCGAACCATAGCCAGTTTGGAACATGTCGTGGTGATAAACGACGTAGCCACCGAGTTCCCACACGCGGGCGATCTGGATGATTTGATCGTGGGGCGACGTGCCACCGTATTCGGGCCCGCCGAATCGGGCCGTGCCGTTGCGCGCGGGCTCATCGTCAACGACGGGTTTGTTGTATCGCTTGAGCAGGTAGGCGATTTCGTCCGGCGCGACCCGCCAGTGACGGTTCATGCGCGAGGTGTGCGGGGTGAGGAAGTCGAGGGCGTTGTTGTCCTTCACGTCACCGAGATGGCCGGCCCAGCCGGGGGAACTCGTCACGAGGCGTGTGGGATCCTCGCGCTTGATCACGGCGAGCAATTCACGCACGCGCTCGTCGTGCTCATTCCAGATTTGCAGCACGAGGTTGCGGTGGGACTTGAGCTCGGTGGTGAGCGCGGCGACCGCCCGGTCCTGGGCGGCGGGCTCGAGCACGATGCCTGCCGCCCGGCTCTCGTTCGCGAACAGGGCGAGTTCAACAACCATGCCCAGCGCGTCGGCGTCGGCCAGGATCGCACGCAGGGTGGCGACGTGCGGGGCGTGGAGCGTGCCCTGGGCGGTGAAGAGCGTGCGGTCGGGTCCGGCGTCGACGAATCCGTTGGGGTTGTCCCACTGGGCCCAGGCCCGGATCATGTTCACGCCGTATTTTTGGAATTTGGCGAGCCATTGCCTGCGCGTGGCGGTGTCGCGGTTGAATTCGGGATTGTAGATGGCGTTGAAGAAACTCACGCCCGTGAGGGGGAAGGGCTGGCCGTCCAGGAGGAAGCGGGTGCCTTGGATCGTGATCGCGTGGCCACCGGGTGCGGCCGGTTCAGCCGCCGGGAGCAGGGAGATGAGGAGGGTGAGGCAGAAGAGCAGACGGGTTTTCATAAATGGGGCATTACCGGTTCCACCGGACCTCGCTGGTGAGCGGCCAGGCGCGAAAAAAGGAGAATCACCAATCGGCCAAAGCATGGAACTCGCCGGCCGGCATCTCACCCGGGGTTGAGCCCGGCGCCATCAACACGGTGAGTTCGAGTCGCCCGGAATCCGGAGCGGTTGCGTGGAGCACCAGCAGGCGCCGGTTGGGATTGGGGGCATCGAAGCCATTGTCCGGGGGGGCGGCGGGGATCGATTTGAAACGCAAGCTGTCAGGGGAGAGCAATGTGACCTGCAACGACCGGTTGTCCTGCTCGAGACGGGCGCTCCGTCCGTCGTCTGCAATCTCGATGCTGGCGCCGGTCACGAGCGCCCACCGCACGTCGGCGCCGGGACGCAGGCCGGAGAGTTCGTCCTGCACGAGCACGCGCCGATGCTGATCGAGACGAAAGCCGCGACGGGCCGAGGTCGCCTGGCCGGCGTACACCGGCGTGAGGTTGAGGATCGCCCACGGCTCGGCGCCGGCGGAAAAGCGGTCAATGGTCGCGTGTCCGTCCACCCGCATGGGCTGGTCGTCGATCACGAGCGTGCTGTGGCTGTGGTTATTCAGCCGGAAAACCAGCCAGCGCTGCGAGTCCTGCGCGCGGTTCCACAAGTCGATGCCCTTTGCCTCCAAGCCGCTGTAGTCCTGGGCGCCGAGGTCGCGGCCCCAGCGGACGCCGTCGGCTTCGAGGATGAACGAGCCCATGTCCATGTGCCCATGATTGAGGGAGGGGCTTCCACCCTTGGTGGTCAGAAAGGTGGCATTCGGGTCGCTCCACGAACTGCGGAACGCGGCGACCGGTTGCTTGCCGGCGGACCGCCACGCGAGCGGGAGGGCGGCGGTTTCGGCGGAGGCGGGCAGCGGGGTCCACCACAGAAACGCGAGCGGGGTGAAGCGGTCGGCGGCATCGTGTTGCAGCCATGCGGCCAGGTTGCGTCGGTGTGGATTGAGCAAGTCGGGCTGGCGGGACTCACGGGCGAACCAGAACAGCGCCGGCGCGAACCCAACTGACTCCCAGCCGTCGGAAAAATTGAATGACATGCCCGTCGGTCCCGTAAGGTGGGAAATGGCCGTGGCGCTGGCGAGAAAGCCTTCGCTGGCTGGCAATGCCCAATCCTGACCCGTGGCGTGGCGAAGCGCCTCGATCATGAGCACCTGGTAGGTGGTGCCGTAAGCCCAGTAGCCCGGGCCCTCGGGGTAGAGCCCGTCGGGAGCGTAGGGCGCAAGGCCGTGGTGGGTGCTGCCGCGGGCCGCTTGCAGGATTTCGCGCGCGAGGTCGGCCTCGCTGTCGGCGATGGCGAGCGCGCCGAGGATCATTCCCGCCCAGCAAACCTGGTTCCAGTTGTTCGGCGTGTCATGCCAGCGATTGTGGGGCGCTTGGGGATCCAATCCCGGCCGGAGGCCGAGCCGGATGATGGCTTCGCGCAAGGTGTCCCGGCTGGCGGGCGGCAGAACCGTGAAGAGTTCGTCGTAGCCAATGGCCACGGCCGTGGTCATTTCGGCCACATCGAGGAAATGCGAGGGGTTCCAGTCCGGGAAGGCGGCGACGGCGAGGAGTTCCTGCTCGGCGCGACGGGCGAAGCTCGCGTTGCCCGTCAGATGATGGGCGGTGACCAGCTGCAGGGTGCGACGGAGCACGTTGCGGGACACGCTTAGCATTCGGCGGCCCGTCATCTCCCGGGTCACCACCGGCGTGGTCAGCAAGGTCTCGGCTTGAGCCAAGATCCCTTCGCCCAAGCGGCGCAACTGGGGGTCGTGGTCAGCCCGGCGCATTTGTTGCGTCCACTGGTCGGCCGTGGCGAGCAGGCGCGGTCGTTCAACTCGGAGCGAAGCCAGCGGATCGGGCGACGTGGCTGGGGCAGCGGACAGCACCGGCAGGAGAACGCAGATGCAGGTGAGGATGCGGAGGGCGGTATTCATGGATGGGAAAGGAAATCCATCCGGCGTCTATTCCCAGGCGAGTGGGGCAATGAAGATGCCCCGCTCATCCTTGCCGCGCCATTGATAGGCCAGCAGGTAGTCGCGGCCCTCGTGGGAGATTATTTCCGGGGCCAACAGCTTGATCGGATCGTGCGGCATGAGGGAGGCGACCGGCGGGGTATCCCAGCGCAACGGATCCTCCGACCGGAAGACATACATTTGCTCGAACCGGTAGTAGTGGCTGCCGCGCCGGAGCACGAACGGGCTCTCGGCGTAGGCGAACAGATATCCCGGCGGCGGAGGGGTCAGCGGGGGAATTTCGGTCGCGGTCTCTTCCCACGGCCCGGTGAGCGAGGTGCTGGCGCGCGCGCGGATCGTGTGATCCCGCGTGGCGGGGTTGATGCCGGGTTCGGACGAGGTGTAGTAGGCGATCCATTTGCCCGAGCCCGCGCGATCATCGAGAATGCAAACGTCTCGTCCCATGGGGAACACCGCCTTGTTCCCATGCGGTTTCCAGTCGAGGCCATCAGGGCCGGTGAGCAGGTGGGCTCCGTTGCTGTTGTAGAACAGGTGGTGGATGCCGGCATCCTTCACGTGGAATGGAGCCTGCAGGTGGCCCTCGCGATGGCCCCAGTCGGGGCGCGACGCGAGGAAGATGCCCTCGGGTTTCCAATCCGGGGACATCAGTTCACGGCTGCTCCACCGGTAGAGCAGCCGGCTGTTTCCCGGATGGGCGGTGTGTCGGATGCAGGCGATCAACTGCCAGGTGCCGTCATCGGCTTGGAAGACCGTGAAGTCCACCGGCTCAGCCTTCGGCGTGGCCCATTTTTCCAGGGGCGGCCGCCCGGCGATCTTCACCCAGGGACCGGCGAGCCGCGGGGCGGGAGGTCCGGCGAATGCCATCAGCGGCAGGACGATGGCGATGAGGAGAACCGCGATGGGGTTTCGAACGTTCGTCGCGCTGCCGGTTCGTGACGGGGGGAAGGAACGCGGAGTGATCATGGGGACGGAAGGAAGTCACCGCCCACGGTGGGGGAGAATGGCGGCGCTGCAACGATGCAGCCGTTCATCGAGTTGAATGTTGCCGGTGCTCCTGCAGAACATGACTGATGGCTCCACGGATGGACCTGGTTGGTTCTTCAGACGAGGGGCGGAGCAGGGGCCGGTCGGAAGGCTTGCAACACAGGCGGCGGTCCGGGGCGCGACAAGAGCACTTGGTCACAAATCCAGATCCCGTTGCCGGATCAGGAACAAGCCGCAGATCGCGGCAAAGGCCAGGAAAACGCCGAGCAAGACGAACACGCCCATGAAGCCGCCGGCGGCGCGCACCATGTCACCGACCCGCCCGACGACAAACGCCGCGAAGCCGGTTTCGAGGCAGCCGATCAGCGCCGCCACGGCGCCGACCTGGGCGCGGTTCACCTCCTGCTTGAACGCGCCGTGAATGGACATCCACATGGCCAGGCCGAAAATATAGATGCCCGCGGCGACCACCACCTGATTGACCGAGGTGAGCGAGGGCAGCAGCAGGATCGGCAGCGTGCAGGCGTACGCAGCGGCGATGACGATCCGGCGTGATTGCAGGAGGGACCGGCCCCGGCTGACCAGTCGCCACACGAGAAGGCCGCCGAGGATGGAACCCGCGTCCTGCATCAGGTAGATGAGCACGAGCCGGTTGCCGAGCGCCTGGTTGAAGTCCTGTTTCCATTCGAGCGTGAAGTAACTCGGGAGCCATTGGGTCATGAAATAGAGGCCGGGGATGATCCCGACGCCCACGCCGGCCACGGCCCAGAAGGCGCGGCGACCGATGACATCGCGTACACGGAGCCCGCTCACCCTGGGCCCGGCTGCTCGCGCGGGTTGCGGCCAGAACGCGGCCCGTTTTTCGGGTTCACGAAAGACCAGCCACCAGGGGACGAGCCAGAGGAGGCCCAGGCCGCCGCACAGGAGGAATGCCCACCTCCAGTCGTGATGGGTGGAAAAATAGATCACGGTCTTGGGGGCCACGAGCGTCGCCAGGATTGCGCCGCTGGACAGGATGCCGACGGCGAAGGCCTTTTGTCGCGCCGGGAAGAGCCGGGAAATCAGCAGGAAGCCCAGGGGGAAATTGGCGGACTCGAACACCCCGAGCGCGCACCGCAGCCAGAGCATCTCCGTGTAGCCGTGGGCCCAGCCCACGGCCATCGTGGCGAGCGACCAGCCAGCCACCATGAAGAGGAAGAACCGCCGGAGATCCCGCACCCGGTCGAGCATGAACCCGATGAAGAGATGGCTCAGCGCGTAGGCGTACACGAAGGCCGCGAGCAGGCGTCCGCGTTCCGCCACGTCGAGACCGAGCTCGGCCGAGATGGGCTCGATGGCCAGGCTCAGGGTCTGGCGATCGAGGTAATTGAGAAAAGTTGCAAGGAACAGCAGTCCCAGCACGCACCAGTGCCAGTGCCGGGCATACCATCCGGTGGCGGCGGGTTCGCTCATCGGGACGACGCCGCGCGGGTCACGCCGGTCAGCAGGTCGCGCACGCGGCGGAAGCCGCAGTCGCCGCTGTTCAAGACCGGCACGCCGAAGCGGGCGCTCGCATCGGGGTGGGAGAGTGTGAACACGGCCATGGAGAGCTGGGCGAGAACGACGGAGTCGATGGGCTCGCGGGCGCGCACCTCGTCGATGGCCTGGGCGATCAAATCGTTGTGCTCGACCACGCGGCCCTCGCCGAGCAGGTGGAACGCCTCCTCGACCGTCGCGCCCGTGAAGGCGAGCGGCCGGCCCAGTCGCGTGGCCGTCTCCCGCAGCAAGGCCTGCGTGTTGGCGACGGTCGGGCCATGCGTGGCAATCACGAGCGTTTTTCCGCCGAGCGTCACCGCCTCCTCCATCATCGGCTCGTCGATCTGGACGAGAGGCACGCCGGCTTCACGCAGAGCGCGCCGCACGGGGTCGGACGCGCGGTTCATGGTCGAGCAGGTGAGCAGCACGGCGTCCGGCCGACAGAGCCGGACAAGATCCGCGGCGTAATCCTTAAAACAACGGATGTTGCTCGCCGGCGGGCAGGCCTCGCCGGCGGCGTGTGCGGCCATGAAGTTGAGTTGCACGGCCTCATTGCCGACATTGACCAGCTTCACGCCGGGCAGATGGCGCCGGCCAAAATACATCGACCACAGCGTGGTCCAGGCCGAGCCGTTGACGATGCCGAGGGTTTTTCCCGCCAGGCCGGGTTCGCCGGATTCCGGCGCGAGGGTCGGCGTGCCGTAGAGGCGCATGTAGCCCTCGAACAGCGGCAGGGGATCGGCGGGCAGGCGGTTCATGCGTTTGCCCGCAGGGCGTCCTCGCAGCGCGTGGCGATGGCGCGGGGGCAGAGACCGTAGTGTTCGATGAGGTGGGCGAGGGGCGCGCTTTCGAAGACCGTTTCGCCCAGGCCGATGCGTTCGACGCGCACCGGTTGACGGTCCGCGGTCACCTCCGCCACGGCGCTGCCAAAGCCGCCGTGGATGCGATGGTTCTCCACCGTGACCAGCAGCGGGAACTGGCGGGCGCACTCAACGATCAGGTCATCGTCGATCGGCTTGATGGACGGCATGTGGACGACGGTGGCGGTGATTCCGTCCCGCTCCAGCAGTTCGGCCGCGGCGAGGCAGAGCGCGGTGGTGAGACCGGTGCCGAGCAGGGCGAGATGGCGACCTTCGCGCAGCACGTGGCCCTGCCCGATGACAAACTCATGTCCCGGCGAAAAGAGGACGGGCGCCTTGATCTTCGGCACCCGGTAATACATGGGGCCATCGGTCAGCGTCAGCACGCGCAGCGCGGAGGCGAGTTCGACATTGTCGCCGAAGTCGAACACCTGCATGTGCGGCATCGCGCGCATGATGGCGATGTCCTCGGCCACATTGTGGGACGGGCCGCACTCGGTGGCGGTCATGCCGGGGTAGGCGCCGGGGATCTTGACGTTGAGGCGCGGGTACGCGGCGTTCATGTAGACCTGGTCCGCCGCCTTCTTGCAGGCGAACGTGGCGAAGGTCGCGACGTGCGGGATGAAGCCCTCCGCCGCCAGGCCGCCCGCCACGCCGAACATGTTGGCCTCGGCGATGCCGCATTGGACGAAGCGTTGGGGAAACGCCTGCTGGAACAACACTGTCCGCGTGGACGTGTTGAGGTCGGCGTCGAGCACCACGAGGCGCGGGAATTCGCGGCCGAGCTCGACGAGGGTTTCGCCGAAGACCGCGCGCAGTTCCTTTTCGTAGAATTTCATTTCGGAGGGGTGGCGAGGGAGACGGCTATGGCGGCTTCCAGACCGGCCTCGTCGGGGCGGTCCAGCGGCCGGTGAAAAGCCCGGTTGGCCACGCCATAGGTGCGGCGCAGTTCCGCGAGGAACGCCTCCGCCTTGGCCGCGGACGGCGCATGGGTATGCCACTGGTAGTTGAACTCGCACTCGGGCACGCCGCGCCCCTTCACGGTGTGGGCGACGATGCACACCGGGCGGCCCTTGCGCTCGAGGTAGAATGCGCGGTGCAGGGCGCGGCAGACCTCGTCGACGTCGTGCCCGTCGACGGTCAACGTCTCCCAACCGAAGGCCCGCCATTTGTCCTCAAAGGGCTCGACGCCGATCATCTCGCACATGCGGCCCTTGGCCATGACCTTGTTGTAGTCCACGATGGCGACGAGGTTATCGAGCCTGGTGTGCGCGGCGAAGAGGGCGGCCTCCCAGATCTGGCCCTCGGTGCATTCGCCGTCACCGACGAGGCAGACGACCCGCGGGGAAAACTGCTCGCGCAGGCGCAGCGCGTGCGCGAGCCCGGCGGCGAAGGACAGGCCCGTGCCGAGTGAACCGCCGGAATATTCGACGCCCGCGGGGTTGTTGCGCTGGGTGTGGCCGTCGAGTCCGCCGAGCCGGCAATACTGGTAAACCCGTTCCATCGGGAAGAATCCTCGCAGCGCCAGCGCGGCGTAGAAAGCGGGCGAGGCGTGCGCCTTGGACAGGACGAACCGGTCGCGCTCGGGGTTCGACGTCGTGTCGGGGGAGACGTTGAGCGCGCCGCCGTAGAGGCAGGCGAGCAATTCCGCCTCGGAGAACGATCCGCCGATGTGGCCCCAGCCGGAGCCGGTGATGAATTCCAGGCTGAGCACGCGGATCTCGAAGGCCAGTTTTTCCAGGGCGGCCCGTTCGTCGGGCGTGAGTTTCTTGAGGTTCATGGGACGGAAAGGCGTTGCACGGCCCGCAGCAGTGCGTCGTCGTCGCCGACGTTGCCCGGGAAGACCACGTAATCGATGCCGGGCCAGCGGCTGTCCGTCGGGCAGCGCCACACCGGCACGCCCGGCAGCAACGGGCCGCGGACCCACGCGGAGCGGAGTCCGAGTCCGTCGCGCGCCATCCGGTGCGATGTGATGCCGCCCTTGGCGACGAGGAAGCGCGGAGTCTGTCGCACCGTGCGGACGACGGCGGCGAAGCCATTCATGATCTGTTCCCCGAGAGCGAGGAAGGCGTCAGGCCCGCCGGTCCTGGAAACGGTCCGGGCGGTGTAGACGACGACGAGGCGTCCGGCGGCGAGAGCGGCGTCAACCGCGCGGGCAATCTCGGTGACGTGCCGGTCGCGCGCAGGGCCCGTGAGTTCGTCGAGTCCGACCTCGATGCCGACCGCGTCCGCGTGATGCTGCAACAGGGTCGTGACCTGGCGCGTGGTCGCCTGCACGTGAGATCCCACGATCACAAGTCCGCCGCTTCCCGCCGGCAGTCGGGGGAGTTCGGAGTCGTCGAGCAGCAGCGGCCCCGAAGCCTGGCCGAGGCGGGCTTGCGCGGCGGAGGCGGCGCTGCGCCAGATGTAGCGACGCCCCTGGTGGCCGCAGAGCAACGTGCCCGCGACGGCGATGCCCATGTCGGCGGGGCATTCGGCGTTGATCACGCAGTAGGATCCGGGCGTCATGGCCAGTAGGCGGGCCGCGACGGCGGGAGCGCCGCCCCTGCGGATGGTTTCGAGG
Organism: Verrucomicrobiota bacterium; assembly: GCA_023433275.1. GTDB lineage: Bacteria > Verrucomicrobiota > Verrucomicrobiia > Opitutales > Opitutaceae > Lacunisphaera. The sequence goes on along the minus strand of JAEZDN010000083.1, from coordinate 7,524 downwards.
CTGACCGCGTGCACTTCGCCCGCCCGGATGCGTCCGTGGGATTTTTCCTCCACCCAATGCGGCAGGTGGGAGCTCGCATAGCCAAAAACCGGATCCCGGGCGAATTCCGTGTCCGCCACGGGCGTGTCTCCGTCCGGTTTCCGAATGTAGTGGATGCTGTCGCGGGTGATTCGCCCGCCCTCGTGAAAAAAAGGCGCCAGCAACACCGCGTCGAACGGCTCCCCGTAGCCGGCCATGAGTGCTTCCAACTCGGCGGGGAAATGACCGCGCAGCGTGCTGTCGCTCCGGCTGATGAGATGGCAACGCCGGCCGGTGCGTCGTTCCGCGGCGCGGAGGTTGGTCCCGATCTCGCGGTTGATCCGGATCGCCTCGGGTTCGGGCCGGCCGCGCGAGTTCGTGGTGAGAAAGAAACCGCCGGCAAGTTCCGAAGCCAGGGCGGACTCGAGCGCGGCGACGGACCACTCGAAATGGACGGGGATGTCGCGAAACGCCTGGGTGCCCGTCGGGTCGTCGTCGACGATGACGACCTTCTCCCCGGGCACGGCGAGCGCCGCGCGAATGAGGGTGTCCGCATCATGGATGAGGGCATCCAGCGTCGCCGGGGGGCAGGGAGGGCTCGGACTCATGTTGGGGCGCCGGGGTGGCGAGGCGTCCAAACAATCAGGCGGCCGGGACAGGACAAACCCCGGGGGCTTCAACCACATGAAGGTCGGCGGTCAGACGATGCGATTCCGGCGCATGACCTCGGCGTACCAGCGGGCGCTCAGTTTCGGCGTGCGGCGCTGGGTCGCGAAGTCGTTGTACACGATTCCGAAGCGCCGGGTGTAACCGTCGGCCCATTCGAAATTGTCCATGAGCGACCACAGGAAGTAGCCGGCGACGGGATTCCCGGTGGCGATTCCACGGTGCAGTTCGGCGAGGCATTGGCGCACGTACTCGCGGCGATGCAGGTCCAGGACCTCGCCGTTGACAGGCGGCGGGTCGTCGTAGCCGGCGCCATTTTCGGTGATGTAGATCTTGCGCACGCCGTAGACCTCCCGCGCGAGCCGGGGCCCCCACGCGAGGGCGGCCGGCATCAGCCGCAGCCACGGGCTGTCGCAGGCGGGATAGGAGGCGGGCAGCGGCAGTTGCTCCGGCCGGCCGGACCGGCCGCGGCGGACGTAGTTGGCGGTGTAGATGTTCAGGCCCAGGAAATCCGTGGGCTGGCCGATCAGTTGCAGATCGCCGGGCTGCGTGAGCGCGGCATCGCGGCCGGTCACGCGCCGGTAAACGGCGCCGTAGCGGCCGGTCAGGATGGGATCGAGGACGCGGACGTTGTCCTCGACGAAGGCGCGGCGGGCAGCGGTGACATTGGCGGCGTTTTCGATGACCGGGATGCAGATGCGGCTGTCGTCGGTGATGCCGACCTCGGCGCCGCGGACGCCGTGCTCGCGGACGGCGCGCACGCCGTGGCCGTGGGCGAGCAGGGCATGATGGTAGGTTTGGTTGATCACCTGCTCCGGCTCGTTGAGCGCCGGTGGACGCGTGGTGCCGCCGTAGGCCTGGCGGGTGAAGCAGCCGGTTTCGTTCAGCGTGATCCAGTGGCGCACGCGGTCGCCCAGCGCGGGCACGAGCGCGTCGACGTAGCGGGCGAAGGCCTCGGGGGTGCGGCGGACGCGCCAGCCGCCGGCCGCCTCGAGTGGCTGGGGCAGGTCCCAATGGAACATCGTGACAAATGGCGTGATGCCGGAGGCGAGCAGGGCATCGAGCAAGCGCTTGTAGAAGTCCAGCCCGCGTTGGTTCACGGCGCCGGTGCCATCCGGGATGATGCGAGTCCAGGCGACGGACATCCGGTAATTTTTGACCCCCAGCTTTCGCATGAGGGCGATATCAGCCCGGTAGCGGTGATAGTGATCGCACGCGACCTCGAGCGTGTCGCCGTGGGCGATCCGGCCTGGTTGGGCGGCAAAATGATCCCAGTTCGACTCGCCCTTTCCGTCCTCGCGGGCAGCGCCCTCGATTTGCGGCGCCGCGGCGGCGACGCCCCAGCGGAAGTCCGCGGGAAATGATTGGGATAGCAGGGCGGCCGAGCTCAGGCGGGGCATGCGGGAGAAGCATTGCGGGGCCGATTTCCACCGCAGGCAATCCCCGCCGAAGTTCAACCTGATGAACCGGACGTCGCGCCGCGCAAATCTGGATCGGGCCGGAGCGCTGCCGCGGGGTGAGCTTGCTCGCGACTCCGGTGGGAATGGTCGCGAGACGCTCGCTTCCCAGCTCCGGCGGAAGGGATCCGGATTCAGATGGTTGGTACGTCCTCGCAGTTGCCGCGCGGTTGGGCGCGAGGGAGATTGCAACGGGTGTATCTACACGATCCCGGTGCGCAGCGTCGACATCGCGGGCAACAGCTCCAGCGCCACGATCGAGGTCGGGGTGCCGCACGATCAGTCGCGCTGAAAATGCGCAAAGCAGGCAGGGCGCGATGGCGAGGGTTTTCTGCCCATGGCGAAAAGCTGCGCGCAGTGAAATGAGCTGGCCGCGGATCGTGCGGGAGGCTGGGCTCGGGGGCGGAGGCTATTGGCCCATGGCCGGGTTGATCGGCGGTGGGACGGATACCCACCGGGGGTAGCACGCGGCGTCAGCGGCGATTTCCGCCGGGCTGCGACGCTCCGTCGCGCTGGCCGCCTGCACGCGAAGGAGTTCCCGCATGGCGGCAAGGGTGTCGGCACAGGCGGGATCCGCAGCGAGATTGTGCCATTCCTCGGGATCCTGCTCGAGGTGATAGAGCTCCTCGAAGCCATCGCCATACCAGAGGTAGCTCCAGCTGGTCGTGCGCACGGATTTCGTGTGGTCCCCGGGGATGTTGTAGTTGGCGCCGCTGCGGAGCTTCACCTGGCGCGGATCCGTGCTTTCCCAAGCCGCGCGAAACGCCGCGTAATCGGGGAACGGGTTTCGCATCCACGGATAGCACACCTCCGCATAGGTGGAGTCGCGAAAGGCCTGGGCCTCTCCCCGCAGCAGCGGGGCGAAGGAACGTCCTTGGCAGGCGCTCGGGATCCCCAGGCCTGCCAGGTCGAGGAGCGTGGGCATGAGGTCGACGTGCCCGGTGAACGCGTGGTCGATGACACAGGATGCGATGGCGGCGGGCCAGTGAATCACCGCGGGCACATGCAGCAGGTCCTCATAGAGCACGAGGTCCTTCTTGCAGAGGCCGTGGTGCCAGCAGAAATCACCGTGATCCGAGGTGAAGACGACAATGGTGCGGTCGGCGTCGGGACGGTTTCGGAGCGCGGCGAGGATACCCCCGACCTGCTCATCCACGAACGCGACCATGCCGGCATAGACGGACAGATACCGGCGCTTGTCGGCATCGGTGGCGCGGTCCGACGCCTGCGCCTGGTGCTTGATGCGCAGCCGGGGGGGCTTGCCGGCAAACAAGTCGCCTTCAGGCAGCGGCGGCAGCGCCATGCTTTCCTCGGGATACGAGCGGGCGAACCGGCGCGGCGCCAGGTGCGGGACGTGCGGGTCGAAGAAGGAGGCGACGGTGCACCAGGGCCGCTCGGCCGGCGCACGGCTGAGCGACGCGCGGACATCACGGGCGATGACACCGGTCGTGGTGACCTCGTCGGGAAAGTCGTGGAACGCGGCCGAGGCGAAGCTGCCGTGGGTGGAAAGACGCGCGAGCGAAGCGCGCTCGAGCGCGACGTATTCCGCGCGCCGGGGATCGCCGTGGTCGACGAACTCCGTTTCGGAGAATTCGTCCAGGTTGGCCTTCATTTCCGCGGGGGCGAGAAAGTGGTTCTTGCCGTGGTAGGCCATCCAATAACCGGCCTCCTGGAGGACCTTGAACAGGTGGATCTCGCTGCCGGAGACGCGGGCGAAGTTCTCCATCACGCCGTGCGCGCTGGGATAGCGGCCGGTGAACAGCGTACTGCGGGAGGGCACGCAGACCGGCGACTGGGCGTGGTGTCGCTCGAGGTTCGCGCCCGCGGCGGCGAGCGAGTCGTAGTGGGGGGTGTGGGCCGCGCTGCCATGCAGAGACAAGGAGTCAAAACGTTGCTGATCCGTGAGGATGATCAACAGATTCGGCGATGGAGTCCGGGGGGGCATCAGGTGGGAGCGCGAAGGACTAGGGGGTCCGGAATCGGGCAACAAACGCATTCATTTTCATCCGCATGAATGCGGAGGGTAGCGAAGAAAAAGGCCGGTCCGCCAGGGACCGGCCTTGGGAGGGCTCACGCCGCGGACGACGGCAGACGGTGCGCGTTATCCACGGCGTAGGGGTCAGGGATTATTGTACACGAGCGCCACTTCCGTGGCGGTGAGCGTGCGGTTGTAGATGCGCACGTCGTCCAGCATGCCGTCGAGATAGGCGTTGGACGACCAGTTGCTCCGCCCCAGGTAGTTGGCGGCGCGCGTGACGTTGACCGGGACGGTCGTCGAGCCGGTGGCCACCTGCGCGCCGTTCTTGTAGATCACGACGGAGCCGGACGAGGTTTGCGTGACGGCGAAGTGCTGCCAGGTGCCCGTCGAGATTGCGCCCGCGGCGGTGACCTGCGTGCCGCCGGCGGTGCCGTTGTAGACCTTGAAGCCGAGGTTCGTGGTCGTGCCCACCCGGCCGAGCCAGATGTTCTGGTTCGACTGGCCGACGCCGATGTCCACGAAGCGCGCGTAGTCGGTCACGTTGTCCACTTTGGCCCACAGGCTGATGGTGAGGCCGCTGGTGAAGTTCGCGAGGCCGGTCGAGGGCAGGGTGACGTGGTCGTTGGTGCCGTCGAGGTTGACACCGTTGCCGTTCTGGCCGGCGGCCCATGTCGGGCCGTTCACCAGGGTGCCGTTGGCGCCATTGCCCGACGAGTCCGTGGCGGAGGTGCCGCTGGTCTCGTTGAGCCGGAGCCACACGCGCAGTCCGCTGTCCAGGATCGTCACGGTCAGGGACTGGGTGTCCTCGTCGGCGGATCCGGTGACGCCGTCGCTGTCGGCGACGCGGACGGTGAAGGTTTTCGCCGTCGCCACCGTGGGGGTGCCCGAGATGACACCGGCCGAGGAGAGGCTCAGGCCGGGAGGCAGGCTGCCCGAGGCCAGGCTCCATACCAGGGTGCCGTTGCCGCCGGAGGCCGCGAGCGTCTGCGAATAGGCGGTGCCGCGGCTGCCATTGGGCAGGCTGGTGGTGGTGATGTTGGGCACGCTGTTGGCGCTGCCGCTGACCACGATCGTGAGCGCCTGCGTGTCCTCGTCGGATGAACCGGTGATGCCATCGCTGTCGGCCACGCGCACGGTGAAGTTGCTGGTGCCGGTGCCGCTGGGCGCGCCGGAGATGATGCCGGCCGAGGAGAGGCTGAGGCCCGACGGGAGCGTGCCTGAGGCCAGGCTCCAGACGAGGGCGCCATTGCCGCCGGTGGCTTGCAGGGTTTGCGAGTAGCTGTTGCCCTGCGTGGCTCCGGGCAGGCTGGTGGTCGTGATATTCGGGACCGAATTGCTGCTCGCGTTCACTTGGAGGGTGAGGGCTTGGGTGTCCTCGTCGGATGAGCCGGTGATGCCATCGCTGTCGGCCACGCGCACGGTGAAGTTGCTGGTGCCGGTGCCGGTGGGGGTGCCGGAGATGACGCCCGCGGAGGAGAGGTTGAGGCCCGCGGGGAGTGAGCCCGAGGCGAGGCTCCAGACGAGGGTGCCGTTGCCGCCGGTGGCCAGGAGGGTTTGCGAGTAGCTGGTCCCCTGGGTGCCCGCGGGCAGGCTGGTGGTCGTGATATTCGGGACGGAGTTGCTGCCCGAGATCGTGAAGCCCGCGCGGAAGTAGTTGTTCACCGTGTTGGCGCGGTAGTTGTTCGGAAAGGTCCGCGGGGCGCCGATCCAGGCCGCGCGGGCATTCGCGAGGAACGCCAGGTTGTCGCCGGAGGAGCCGATCGACGAGAGGTAGGTGGACAATGTGCGGCTGCCATCGACGAATGTGACGGGTTGGCTGGTGCTCTGGTTCACGCCGTTGACGATGTTGTTGCTGAGGGTGTAGGAGCCCGGGTCCTGGTTCTGGATGCCGATGCCCCAGTTGCGGACGATATTGTCGCGTACCGGGATGGTCTGCGACCCGGAGCCGGCCTTCAGTTGCATGGCGAACGGCGAGCCGGAGCTCACCTCATCGAGCATGATGTTACCCTCGTACAGGCCGCTCGGCATGCGGTGGACCTCGATGCCCCAGCCGCGGACCCCGACATCGCTGCCGGTCCAGACGGAGGGGGCGATGTCGTCGCCGGCGATGAGCACGTTGTCGATCACGATGTTGTCGACGTCCTCGCCCTGCGACGTGGCCGATTCGGAGAACAGCCCGACGGCGTTCAGGATGAGAAGATTGTTGTCGACGTAGTTGCCCGCGCGAGCCTGGAGGCCGTTGGCGGAGGCCCGCGAGATGATGTTGTCGCGGATGGTGGTGTTGCGGCTGCCGTTCTGGAGGTAGATGTTGTGGCTGTAGATCGAGCGTCCCTTGCCGGCGAGCGTGCCGTTGGAGTTCTGGTTCCAGCCGTTGCGATCGAAGAAGCACTCCTCGATCACGAGGTCCTGGAGCCAGGCGCCGTAGATGCCTTGGGAGCGGTCGTCGTGGGCGGTCGTGCCCGTGCCGTCATTGGCGTCCCACACGGCGCAGCGCCGCACATCGACGTTGGGGAGCCGGGAGCCGGAGCTGATGCCCTGGATGACGAGGTTTTCCTGGCCGTTCCGAAACACGCAGTCCTCGAGCAGGATGTTGCCGGCGCTGCTGTTGATCGCCGCGCTGAAGATGACTTTGAACTCGGAGGTGAAGTTGACCCAGAACGTCGAGGTCGGATCGCGGCGGCGGTAGTGGACGTCGAGTCCTACCAGCGCAATGTGGGCCGAGGAGCCGTAGAAATCCCAGTTGGCGGCGGTGAGCAGCGGCCGATTGCCGCTGGCGCCGTAATAGGTGAAAAGCCAGCGCTCCGAGGCATTGCGCCCGCCCTTGGTGTTTCCCCCGAATGTGATCGAATCGGTGAAGGTGTCGCCGCGGCGGAAGATCACCCAGTCGGGGTAGCCCGCGCGCATCTGCGCGTAGGCGGCCGAGAGGGTCTTGTAGGCATTGACCGAGATCGACGGGCTGCGCGGATCCGCGCCGACCTGGGCGGTGGTGTAGGTCTGGGCCGTCGAGTCGTTGCCGGCGGCGCTCACGTAAATCAGGCGCGAGTCCGACGACGGCGTGATGATGCTCCAGCCATTGGCGTCGAGGGAATAGTTTTGGGCGAGGCCCGCAACGCAGAGGAAGAGCGGGATAATCCAGCAGAGCGGGTGGCGAAACCCGCGAGGTGACGAGGGGTGGTTCATGGCAGACGTGCGTTTATGACGGATGGTTTGGGTTGCAGCGCCGCCGGGAAAATCCGGCGGCGAAAGGGATGGGCGGTGTGGCGCGGTTCGCGGGTGAGGGCGTCTCGCCCGCAAACCGGGCGCGCGGCGCTTACGCGCCAAAGGGCGGACCCGGTCGCGGCCAGCGGACCGGTGAACGGTGTCGAGGCCGCCGTGGTGGGCGGCCGGGTGGGGGCGGCATGGGGG
>JAEZDN010000048.1 GCA_023433275.1 Verrucomicrobiota bacterium | reverse complement strand
GGGGACGCGGCTGGGTTACGACGGACCGAAGGGGACGTTTCCGGTCACGCCGCTGAAGCGGAAGCCGCTCTTCCAGGTTTTTGCCGAGAAGATCAAGGCGGCGGGCCAGCGTTATGGGAAACCGCTGCATTGGTTCATCATGACGAGCCACGCGAACCATGCGCAGACGGAGGCGTTCTTCGCGGAGCACCGCCATTTCGGCCTGGATCCGAAGCGCGTGCATTTCTTCCGCCAGGGCCGCATGCCGGCGGTGGGGTTTGACGGCAAGATCCTGCTCGAGACCAAGTCCTCGCTCGCGCTGAGCCCGGACGGGCACGGGGGCTCGCTGCGGTCGCTGCACCGGAGCGGCGCGCTCGACCTCATGAAGGCCGAGGGAGTGGACACGCTGAGCTATTTCCAGGTGGACAACCCGCTGGTGCGTTGCGTCGACGCGGCGTTCATTGGCTTTCACCTGGGCGCCGGTTCGGAGATGTCGAGCAAGATGGTGCCCAAGGCGTATGCCGAGGAGAAGGTGGGGCATTTCTGCGTGCAAAACGGGAAGGTCGTGGTGGTCGAGTACAGTGACATGCCGATGGAGATGCAGCGCGAGACCAACGCCGATGGCACGCTTCGCTACAGCGCGGGCAGCATCGCGATCCATGTCATCGACCGGGAATTCGCCCGGCGCATGGCGGGGGGCGAAGCGCCGGCCGACAAATCCGGCGGGACGGCGCCCGCGCTGCCGTTTCACCGGGCGGACAAGAAGATCGCGACGGTGGATGCCGCGGGGCAGCCGGTGAAGCCGGAGAAAGCCAACGGGGTGAAGTTCGAGATGTTCGTGTTCGATGCGCTGCCGTTTGCGCGGAACTCGATCGTGATCGAGACGGCGCGGGCCGATGATTTCAGCCCGGTGAAGAATGCCGAGGGGGTAGATTCGCCGAAGACCTCGCGCGAGGACCAGATGCGGCAATTTGGTCGCTGGCTGAAAGGCGCGGGTGCCGCGGTGGAGACGGATGAAAGCGGTTTGCCCAAGGTCGGTCTGGAGGTGTCGCCGCTCTTCGGTTACGATGAGGAGACCTTTGCGGAGCGCTGGAAGGCACTGCCGACCCGACCGCTGGTCACGGACGGGCTTTATCTGGAGTAAGAATCCATCAAAGAGGGCACAGAGGTCGCAGAGGAACGATCCATGCGTGATATCAATCAAGTCACCGGGACAATGATCGGTGCAGCGATTGAGGTTCACCGGGAGAAAGGTTCCGGGATCGATGGTCGTAAATGACCGCTCGCCTTCACCCTCATCAGTTGTCTGAAATAAGCCCTGCGTTCCCTGTGACGTTTGTGCCCAAAACCATTCCATGACCACACCCGATAAACTCGCCCAAGCCGTGAAGAACGGCCAGTTGCTCAGCACCGCGGCCGACAATCTCAATGCCTGGTTGCAGGCCGGACTGCCGGCGTGGGCGCAGGAAAGCCTGCTCGAACTGATCGAACGCGGCGAGTGGAACGAATTGAACGACCGGTTCTATCGCTACCTGGAGTTCGGCACTGGCGGCATGCGGGGACGCACGATCGGCGTGAAGGCCGCCGCGGCGGAGACCGGCGTCATCAACGCCCAGGGCTCCCCGGCGCATGCGAACGTGGGGAGCAACCTGCTCAACGATTTCACGCTCGTGCGCGCCGTGATCGGCCTGCACCGCTACCTCGTGAAATACCTCGCGGCGCAGAAGATCGCGGCGAAGCCGAGGATCGTGATCGCGCACGACGTGCGGCATTTCTCCCGTCACTTCTGCGAGCTCGCGGCCTCGACGTGGGTGCGTCTCGGGGGCGAGGCGCTGATCTTCAACGGGCCCCGGTCGACCCCGCAGCTGAGTTTCTCGGTGCGGCATTACCGCGCGCACACGGGGGTGGTCATCACGGCGAGCCACAATCCGCCGCATGACAACGGATTCAAGGCGTACTTCGTGGATGGGGCGCAGGTGACGCCGCCGCACGACAAGGCGATCATTGGCGAGGTGGACCGCGTGACGCTGGCGGAGGTCAAGCATCACCTCGCGATCGACATCGCGGGCGTGCAGACGCTCGGCAGCGAGGCGGACGACGCCTACCTGGCGGTCGCGGCCCAGGCGGTGATCGATCCCGACCTGTTGCGCAACTCGGCCTTGAAGGTGGTGTACACGAACATCCACGGCGTCGGTGGCGTTTCCACCGTGCCGGCGTTGATTCATGCGGGCGTGCATGTGACGGAGGTGAGGGAGCAGGCGGCATTCGACGCGCGGTTCCCGACGGTCAAGTCGCCCAATCCGGAAAACGCCGAGGCGCTCGCGCTGGGCGTCGCGGTGGCGGAGAAGGAAGGGATCGACGTGGTGATGGCGACGGATCCCGACGCGGACCGCGTCGGCGTCGCGGTGCGGAACAAGGCCGGGAAAATGGAATTGCTGACGGGCAACCAGGTGGGCGCGTTGCTCACCGACTATCGCATCGGGAAGTACAAGGAGCTGGGCTGGATCCCGCGGGAAGGCACGCAGAGCGCGTGCCTGGTGAAGACATTCGTGACGACCCCCCTGCAGGATGCCATCGGGAAGGGGCACGGCGTGAAAGTCATCAACACGCTCACCGGCTTCAAATGGATCGCGGCGAAAATGCGCGGTTACGAGGAGAAGCTGGCGCGGGCGATGGGGGCGGGCTTTGAGTACGATGCCACGCCGTTCCGCGAGCGGGCGGCGTTGCTGCAGCAGCACAGTTGTTTCTACTTGTTTGGCACCGAGGAAAGCTATGGCTACCTGCCGAACGACTCGGTGCGCGACAAGGACGGCAATTCGGCGTGCCTGATGTTTGCGGAACTGTGCGCGTGGGTGAAGTCGCGCGGCCTGACGGTGACCGAGTACCTCGACGAGATTTACCTGCGGTACGGGTTCTTCCTCGAGGGTGTGATCAACATCTATTACGAAGGCGCGAGCGGCGCGGCGAAGATCAAGCGCATCCTGCAGACGTATCGGGACAATCCGCCCACGGCGTTTGGCGACACGGCGGTGACGAGGTTCCAGGATTTCGGGCGCGAGAAGTTCTTCGACGCCGACAACGAGCAGATCCCGGCGCAGGACCTTTATATTGTCACGCTCGCGAATGGTTATTCCTTCGCCGCGCGCGGCAGCGGCACGGAGCCGAAGATGAAGTTCTATTTGTTTGCGTCGGAACCTGTGCAATCGGCGGCGGACCTGCCGGCGGCGAAGGCCAGGACGAAGGCCACGCTGGATGCGCTCAAGGCGTTGATCGAGGCGGACGCGCGCAAGCGGGCGGAAGGGTGATCGAAGGAGAGATCGAGGCGCGGGCTCCGGGGGCGGCGCCACCCTTCATCCGGAACCACGCAGTCGGATGTCGGGGGCGGCGGACTGCGCACTCGCTCGCTCCGGGTATCGAGGGCGCGGTCAAGCCGCGCCCCTACAGCCGAATCGTTCGACCGCGGGTTGCGGAATCGCAATCCGATCAAACGTGAAAGAAATTCGGCCGCCGCGGCGGGGTGTCCACCGGGGACCTACCGGAGAATGACTCTCGCCGGTGATATCCCTAGCACCGAGCTCGGCCCCTGCCGGCTGCAGAGTCGGCCTTGGGTGAGGGCGCGCTCGGCCCGTACCGGCGGGTGGGTCAGCCTTGGGTGAGCGCGTAGATCAGGAAACCGATGCCGGCGGCGACGAGGAGGACGATGGCAACCACGGTGACGATGGTCTTACGCTCGGCCTGGCGGTCCTGTTCGAGCCAGGGGTTGGTGGTTTCGCTGCGGAAGAATTTCGGCATCGCGGTATCAGAATTCCCGCGGTGCGCGGGTAAATCCCATAAGCACGATGAGGAAGGATTCACAAAATGCGAACAGTTAGGCGCCGCGCGGGGCCCGGCGCGGTTATTGGTTATTGGGTTATTGGTTAATGGGAGGGTGGAGTCGCTGACGCAGCGGTACAGAGGGAAGGAAGCCGGAGCGAAATCCGGGCGGATGCGGCCAGCGGGAGCTGGGCCCTCCAGGGACAGGCGGCCAGCGGGACGCGGGCGCTCCGCGGGCTGCAACTTGTGACTTGGCAGGGTGCGGCGGAGTGCAAGAGTCGCATCTCATGATTGTTGGCATCGACCTGGGCACCACGTTCTCGCTCATCAGTTACGTCAATTCCTCGGGCACGCCCACGTTGATACCGTCGCGGCGGGACGCCCAGCGGTTCCAGACGCCGTCGGTGGTGCACATCGGGGAACGGGGCGCGATTGTGGGCGACCTGGTCGAGGAGTTGCTGGTGGAGGAACCGGGTTTGCCCGTCAGCCGGTTCGCGAAGTTGAGCATGGGGCAAGCGGGCAAGGTGTTGCTCACGGATCATCTCAACCAAGGCTATGGTGCGGAGGCGATATCCGCCCTGATCCTGCGCAAGCTCAAGGAGGATGCCGAGGCGGCGCTGAGCGAGCCGGTCACGGGTGCAGTCATCACGGTGCCCGCCAACTTCAACGACGCGCAGCGTCAGGCGACTGTTAACGCGGGCCGCCTCGCGGACATCCCGGTGTTGGGGCTCGTGGAGGAGCCGCTGGCGGCGGCGACGTTTTTCGGGCTGAATATCCAGGGTGGGGAGCGGCTGATCTTCGTGTTCGACATCGGCGGCGGAACGCTTGACGCCACGATCCTGAGTGCGACGCCGACCGGCTTGTATGCGATCGCGACGGAAGGGGCCGACAACATCGGGGGCAAGAATTTCGACGAGCTGATCATGGACATCGTCGCGGACCAGTTCCGCGGGCAGTTTGGTTCCGACCCGCGGACGGATCCGGAGTCGGCGCAGCGGTTGCGCCTCTTCGCGACGCAGTCGAAGATCGCGCTCTCCGCATCCGGCACCAGCGTGATCAGCAAGCCGGTGATCCTCGGCGGGAAGACGCTGCGGGTGACGTTCACGCGTGCGCAGTTCGAAACCGCGGCGGAGCCGTGGCTCGAGGCCTGCCAGGAAGTGTGTGAACGGGCGTTGAAGAGCCAGAGCCTGGCGTGGAGCGACATCGATGACCTGATCCTCACGGGCGGATCCAGTCTGGTGCCCTGCGTGGAGCGGCGCGTGCGCGAAATGAGCGCGTTGCCGGCGGCTCGCATCCGGCGCGAGCAGCCGCACGCATCGATCGCCTATGGGGCGGCGTTGCTGGCGGAGCAATTTCACGGCAGCAAGAAAACGGCCGCGCCGCCGCTGAAGCAGCAGGTGACGAGCAACGAGCTGGGATTGCGGGTGTTTGACCCGAAGGAGCGCAAACCGGTGTTTCACCCGATGATCGAGAAAAACGTGCCGGTCCCCACGAGCGCGAAGCAGACCTTCTACACGCAGAAGGCGGACCAGGCCTCGCTTTCGATCGAGCTGTTGCAGCGCAAGGATCCCTTTACTCCCCCCGAAACATTGGGGCAGTTCACCTTCGGCCCGATCCGCCGTCCGGAAGCCCAGCACCCGGTGGCGGTCGAGCTGGGTTATGATGGGACGGGGCGCGTGAACGTGACGGCGATCGACGGTCGCACGGGCGAATCCGTGGCGCGGGAATTTTCCAAGCAAGCGGAGGCCGACCTGACGGCGATGTATTCGCAGTTGCAGAAGCTGACGGTGCGGGCGTGACAAGAGCGCCCGGGCGTCGGCCGGAGAGAGTCGTCGCCGTTGTGGTCCTGGCCTTTTTGGGCATTTCGATGCCGATAAGCGCTCCCGTCGATCGGGACGGATCCTTCGCGGGCCCAGGATGACGAAGGCGGGTATTCGTCAGGCGCGCGGCAAGAGATGGCGGTTTTGGCGGCCGCGATTGAGCGTGAAAATACTCGCGTGGGTGCACCAGGGTGCGCCCCTACCTCGGGCCCGCGGTCGCGCAAAAGGTCGTCGCGAGCGACGATCCTGCACGAAAGCGCCAACCGCACTTCACGCCAAATGATCTAGGGTGAGAGCTGCAGTTTGCTGACCCGGCCGTCGCCGCTGCAGTTGGTGCAGGTCACTTGCCAGGTGGCGGTGCCTTTGGTGCAGGACTCGCAAATGAAGTAGCCCTTTCGATTACAGGAGGTGCACATCACCATTTTCTGGCCGATGACCCCGCCGCCGTAGTCCCCGTCGACATAGCCCGCGATGCCGTTGCGGCAATCGGAGCAATCGATGCGACCCGAGCCATTGCACTGGTTGCACCGGCCTTTTTGCTGGATGCTACCGGTGCCGCGGCAGGGGGTGCAGGTGATGTTTTCCGTGGCCAGTTGCTTGAAGCTGAACGAAAGGGCGACCGGCGTGGCCTTTTGCTCGGTCGTGAAGGTGGTGCGGTAGGGCTTGTAGCCGTTCAGCTCGAGGAGGAGCGAGTGCTCGCCCGGCGCCAGGGTGTTGAGCTCGGCTTGCTGTCTGCCCACGCCCTTGCCGTCGACGGTGATGCGGGCGGCGGGCTCGTCGACGGTGATGCGCACGGGCTGGGCGCGATGGTCGAGAAGGGGGGTGCGGGCAGCCTGGCCGGCGACGATGTCGATCCCGTGGGTGACATCGCGAAAGCCGGGACGAACGAGCCGGACGTTAACCCGGCCGGGCGGGACACCGGTGAGGGTGGCGGGCGTGGTGCCGGAGGCGGACCAGCCGGGAGTCGCGCCGGTTTGCTCCACATGGAAGGGCACGCCGGCGGGCTGGGAGGTAACGACGAGGGAGCCTTCAGGGAATTCCGCCTCGAGGATATCGTTGTCCTTTCTCAGGGAGGTCGTCTCACGAACCACTTCCGGCCAGCCGGGGCGCACAAAGCGGACACTGATTTTCCCCGTGGTGAATTCGCCGCGTTGTTCAACCCCGGTGAAGGGCGCGACGGTTACGCCGTCCGTGACGAGGTGCGTGAGCGGCAGGTTGGTAAGTTGGGCGGGGGTTTTGCCTTCCTGGGTGCGGCCGTAGGGGTCGGTGAGGATCCAGCGCACGCCCTCGGGTTTGGTATGGAGGCGCAGGTCCGTGGTGCTGATGAAGAAATAGTGTCGGCGGTCCTCGATTTCGTCGTTCAGCTCGCCGAGGGCGGTGAAGACCTGTTCCACGGCGGCGGAGGTCTCGTCCAGGGCGCCGGCTTGGAGCATTTCCTCGGCCTGAACGCGCGCCAGTTTCGCGGGGTGGCGGAGCAGATGGTTTTTGAGCCATCGCGCGTAGAGATCGTGGGCGGTTACCTCGGCGGAGAGCTCGGCTTTTTTCGCGGCCGGGGCGTCGCGCAGGCCGCGAAGTTCGGACTTCAGTTCGCTGGCGCGGCGTTCGGCATCCTGGAGGATGCTTTCATTCGCCTCCCATTCGACGCGGGCCTCGGCGAGGCGGGTGCGAAGGGAGGTCTTGAGATTGGCGAGGCGCGCGGCTTCGGCCCGTTCATCGGCTTCTTTTTTCTGCAGGGCTTCCGCAGCAAGACGGGCGGCTTCCGCGTTCTCGGCCCGCGTCTTCATGACATACCAGCCGCCCGCGCCGAGGAGGAGGATGGCGACGACCGAGACGAGGAGAAATTCCTTTCCGCCGGACTTCCGTCGGGTGGGGCCGGGAGCGTGGAGCCTGGAGCTGGGAGCCGAATCGTTCGGGCTGCCGGCCGGAGGAGAACCAGCGGAGTCGGAAGCGGCCTGCAGCGACGCGGGCCCTCCCGATTTCTGTGCGACCGGGAGGGAGGAGGAGTCCGCCGCGAGA
This sequence comes from Verrucomicrobiota bacterium, assembly GCA_023433275.1. Lineage (GTDB taxonomy): Bacteria > Verrucomicrobiota > Verrucomicrobiia > Opitutales > Opitutaceae > Lacunisphaera. The sequence goes on along the minus strand of JAEZDN010000048.1, from coordinate 7,161 downwards.
ATGAGGGTTTCGAAGGCGGTGGTGATTTCCGCGAGCGTTTCGCGGTACTTGGCCTGGAGGCCGGGGGTGGGGGCCCGGGCGATCTTGTCCTCGAGCTTGCGGCGCAGCTCGTTGAAGCGGGCTTCGAGCTGTTCGGGCGAAGTGTCGGCGGGGAGGTCGAGGATTTTAGCGGCGTCGGAAGGAGACATCATCAGTCAAGGACGGTCATCGTGTAGCGGTAGTTGCCGCGTGTGTCTGTGCCGATCTGGCCGATGAGAACGGCTTTCACGGTGGTGGAGTTCAAACTGGTGCCGTCGATGGACGCGATATAGCCCTCACCGAGGTTGATGCGGAGGGTCACGGTATTGGCCGCGCGCGTCTCGGCGTCTCCTTTGGTGACCTTGTCGTTGCTGAATTGCAGGGTGACCCAGTCAGCCGTCGGGGTGCGGTCGAAAGCCACCAATTTTCCCGTGGCGGCATTGGCGCCGAAAATCGATGGGATTCCCGTCGTGTTATTGAATGTCCACGTGCCGCCGACCGGGGTGTCTTCAGTCGGCCAGGCTCCGGTCAGCCAGCCGTTGCCCCAGGTTGGGTCCCCGCCAGGGTAGTTCAGATATGCGTTCCGAATTGTCTCGTTGGACACGCTCCCCTGAAGAATGGCGGCGGTAAACTTGCCATCCGGCTGGCGGTCGTAGCGAATCGTGAGGCCCACCGGAACCAGGGGGCTTGAATTACTGATGACCCGGCGTTCGGCGCGGGTCCACTGGCCGTTGGTGTCGGGACGCGAGAACCACCATTCTTCCTTCGACGAGTTGGATGAGTGATTGTAATAGCTCGGGGCGTCCTTGGCAAAAGTTCCAGTGCTGCGGTTGGCGTCCGTGGTCCACGTCGAGGTGGTCTCGTAGATGAAGTGGGCGGGCAGCCGCCAGTCCGGTTTCACGGGCTTGGTCGCGCGCGGTCGCAGTTTCACGGGATTGAGATCGCCGGATGATTCGGGCGTCGAGAAAAAGACCCGTTGGTCGTAGTGGCCGGGGAGTTTGAGTCGCAACTCGTAGTTGCCGGGCGCGAGATCCGTTAACTGAATCGGCGTGACGCCGACTTCCCGGCCATCGGGAGTGAAGGCAGTTGCACCCGCGGGCACGGAATTCAGGCGGAGATCGGTTCCCTCGAAAACCGCGTCGAGCGCGGTGATTTCGGAGCGTTTAATCTGCACCGATTCGGCGCGGGCGGGCCAGCCGTTCTTGCTGATTCTGACCTCGGCGCGACCGATGGCGACGTCCTTGAATTCCACCGGCCCTTTGCCCGCGCGCGTGCGGCCGAAGGCGTCGGTCAGGGACCAGGTGGCGTCGGGATTGGTCTTGAGAGCGAACTCCCCGTCGAGGTCCAGGAGGGTGGAGCGCTGGCGGGGAATTTCCTGTTCGAGGGTGCGCAGGCTGGCGGCGAATTCCTGGACCGCAGCGCGCGCATCGTCGGGCTGCCGGGCGGACAACAATTCCTCGGCGCGGGTGCGGGCGATGCGCGCCGGATGGCGGGCGAGGGTGTCGCTGAGCCAGGTGTAGTAATCCTGCTGGGCCGAGGCGAGAGCCTGGGCCTCGGCCTGCCGGCCGGCGGGCTGGTCGCGCATGCTGCGCAGGTCGGACCTCAACTCCGTGAGCCGGCGCTCGGCGGTCCGTTCCTCGCGTTCGATCGCTTCCCACGAGACCTTGGCCTCCGCGAGATCGGCGCGCAACTGGGCGCTGAGTTTTTCCAAGCGGACGCGCTCCGCTTCCTCGGCTTGTCTTTTTCTTTCGGCGTCGAGGCGGGCCACCTCGGCGAGACGTTCCTGGTCGGCCTTGGCCGCGGCGGCCTGACGCTGGGCCTCCGCCTGCGCTTCGGCGATCCGGCGCGCGGCCTCGGCCTGCGCCTCGGCGGCGAGGCGCGCCTTCTCGGCGTTCTCTGCACGGGTTTTCATGACGAACCAGCCGCCGGCGCCAAGAAGGGCGATGGCGATGACGGCGACGATGGCGAACTCCTTGCCGCCGGACTTCCTCCGGGCGGAGCTCGGAGCCGGGAGCGGGGAGCTAGTAGCCAAACTGGAACGCAATTCCTCAGAACGGGACGACTGAACTCCCTGCTCCTTGCTCCCAGCTCCCTGCTTGCTCGTCACCGGGAGTGACGAGCTGTCCGCGGCGAGGGTCAGGGTTTCGAAAGCGGTGGTGATTTCCTCGAGGGTCTCGCGGTATTTGGCCTTCAGGCCGGGCGTGGGAGCCTTGGCGATCTTGTCCTCGAGCTTGGTGCGGAGCTCGTGGAAGCGGGCCTCGAGTTGTTCGGGGGAGGCATTGGCGGGGACATCGAGGATTTGGGCGGCGTCGGCGGGTGACATGGAGATCTGCGAGGAGGATTAAGGTGAAGTGGTGACGTCGTAGGTCGTCTGACGAAGATCATGACCTTCGATGGCGCTCTTTCTGAGGTTTATCCTGGTTGCCATCCAACTCCTCGCCTCCTCCGTAATCGATAATTTGGCGATGAATGCGCGGCGCAGATCCATGGTTCCGCTGATGGATACGTCGGTCCACAGCTTGATCTCCCCTTCCTCGTCCGCGTACTTCCAAACCACCGTGAAATCGGCCTCACACTGTCCGTCGGTCAACCGAAGGGCGGAGACGCGGCCTTCGGCGGGGGCGAGCGTGACTGGCTGTTGGCTCACGCCGAGATAGGCCAGCAAATGGGCTGGGATTTCCCACGTATCTCCGACGTTAACCAGCTCCCGGGCCGGCCAGAATTCGGGCACGTCCAGGTCCAGCACCGGCACCAGAGGGGTGGCCAGATGCAATCCCGGGGCATGCGGGTTGAGGGTGCCTTGGCTATCAACGAATGCCCAGCGTCCCGTCTTTGGATCCCGGCGCCAGCGATTGGTGGCGCCTGCAGGCGTGGGATAGGCACGGAAACTGGAAGCAGCGTCCGTGGTTTTCGCCGTGATCTGAGTCCATTCGCCGCTGCTCTCATCCGCGGTCGCGGTGATTTCCTGGACGCTGCGTTCGTCGATGGGTTTTGCCCCGTACTCACGAGATCGCGAGGAGTAGGTCCGAGTGACAAAAAACTGCCGGGGGCTGAAGCGAAGGTCGGGCCGCGCCAGACCGCGGGGAGTCCGGCGAAGCGTCACGTGAACGGGGCCCGCGGAGGAATCGGCGGGAACCTCAAGGGTTCGGGCCTCCGGCTCGTGGCCCGCGGCTCGAAAGTCCAAGACGAGTTTTCCCTCCCCTGGCCAATCGAGATCGAGAGGAGTCGTGCCCAGGTTCCGCCCCGCGTTCGCGACCTGCGCGTCCGCCGGCGTCGAGGTGAGCACGATGCGATATTTGGGGAATTCATAATGGAGCAGCAGTGGCGTGGTCCGGCGTAGCGATCCCTCCACTGACTTCGGCTGGTATCCGGCCGCGGCAAACTCCACGCGCACGGGGCCCAGGGGAACGTTGTCCACGGTTTTGGATCCCGCTCCGGAGCGCGTCGTCCCCAGCGAATCGTGGATTACCCACTGGGCGTCTTCCGGAATCACCCGGAGTTCAACCGAACCCGTCGTGCGGGTCAGCTCCCGCCGGGCCTCGTCGATTTCGCGTTCCGCGCGCTGCTGCTCCTGGTTGGCCTCGGTGGCGATCCGGAGGGCCTGGTCGATATCCCGGGCGGATAAAAGGGCCTCGGCCTGCACGCGGAGCACGCGCGCCGGGTGGCGACTGAGTTTGCCCGCCAGCCATTCCACAAATTCCGCCTGGGCGGCGATGTCCATGCGCAGCTTTCTGATCTCCGGAGTGGGTCCGGATCGAGCCGATGAGCCGAGCGATCGCTCCTCCGACCGGAGATCGGCCAGTCGCCGTTCGGCGCGGCGGTGATCTTCTTCCAAGGCCTCCCAGGCGAGTCGGAGCTGGGCCAGCTGGCTATGAACCTGGGCGCCGGCTCTTTCCCGCCGGAGTTTTTCATGTTCCTCCGCCTGGCGCCTTGCTTCTTCCTGCTCACGGGCGACGGATGCGAGTCGCTCTTTCTCGAGGAGTGCCGCGGCCGCCTCTCGATCACTGGCCGCCTTTTGCTCGGCGGCGAGGCGCGTCTTCTCGGCGTTTTCGGCGCGGGTTTTAATGACGAACCAGCCGCCGGCGCCGAGGAGGGCGACGGCGATGAGGGCGACGATGAGGAATTCCTTGCCGCCGGATTTCGCCCGCTTCGCGGGCGGCGGCACGCCGGCAAGCGGCGGCCCTACGTGGGGCGATGTGGACGGGCCGGGCGGCGAACTGGCATTCCGAACGCCATGCTCCGTGCTCCCGGCTCCTTGCTTCGTCGTCACCGGGAGTGACGAGCTGTCCGCGGCGAGGGTGAGGGTTTCGAAGGCGGTGGTGATTTCCGCGAGCGTCTCGCGGTACTTGGCTTGGAGGCCGGGAGTGGGGGCCTTGGCGATCTTGTCCTCGAGCTTGCGGCGCAGCTCATTGAAGCGGGCTTCGAGCTGTTCGGGCGTGGTATCGGCGGGGAGGTCGAGGATTCTGGCGGCGTCGGAAGGAGACATCTTGGCGGAAAATCAATCGATGGGTTGAACCGTGTAACGGCTTCTCGAACTCGTGTGGTGCTTGCTGCCGGTGCCAAACAATCCGTGCACGGTCACGGTGTAATCGTAACGATTCTCGACCTCGACCTTGGAAATATAGTGCCGTCGAAGATCGAGGGTGCCCGTGACCTTGACCATTGCATCGCCGGTGCTCGTCACGTTCACCGATTTCTTGTGCTCATTGTACACGTGCTTCCAGCTGATTTCAAAATCGGCTTCCCGGCGCTCGTCGGATAATCTCAGGGCGGTGACCCGGGCCTGCGCGGCGGGAGGCGAACCCTCGAACCGGTAGGGAAACCAGAATGCAATCTCCTTAACCGGGATCTGCCAGGTCTGGCCAACGGCGGTCAGTTCCTCGCTGGGCCAGCAAGCCTCTGCGTCCATCGCCAGCACGGGGGCGGATGGCGCGCCAAAGTAGCCATGGTCCGCGGTGAAGACGTTCTGAAGATTGCCGTCTTTCAGGGAAACCCAGCGGTTTATCTTGGGATGCCTCTCCCAGCGTGCGGTGGTACCCACGGCTGGTGAGGGGACTCCGCTGTGGTGGGCTGACTTCACCGTCGCGACAACCTCTCGCCAATCGCCGGTGCCTTCGTTCACCGCGGCCTCATAAAGATCTTCATGATTTCCGGTGGAGTTGGTGGCTGGGGTATCGCTCGACCTGCCGGTGTATGACCAATTCATGATGACGCGAAAGCGTCGCGGGCTGTAGCTGAGATCCGGGCGGACCAAGCCGCGCGCCATGGGCCGGAGTTGGGTAACCAGCGCGTTTCCGTCCGTGTGTTCGGGGACGCGAATGGTGCGCTGGGTGGGTTCGTGTCCGTCGAGGTGAAACTCCAGCGGCACTGCTCCCTCGCCGGGCCAATCCACCTTGAGCGGCGTGATGCCAAGAGTGCGGCCGCCAGTACGAACCTCTGCCCCGGTTGGCTCGGAATGCAGGGTGATGGGGTGCGCCGCGAAGGTCTGGGTCAGCACCAACGGATCACCGCGACGCAGCGTGCCTTCCAGCGTGCGGGGGTTGTAGCCGTCCTGAATGAGTTCAACTCGCACGGCTCCGAAGGGGATGCCGGCGAGCGTGGCGGGGCCGGCACCGCGCCGCACCTCGCCGAGCGAATCGGTCAGGGCCCACTGAACCGTGTCGGGAGAAAGCTGGAGTTGGACGGGCCCGCCCGTGGCGAGCATGGTTTGGCGAGCCTCCGTGACCTCGCGGTCGGCGCGGTTTTGCTCCTCGAGGGCCTGGGTCGCAGTGCGGGCGGCCTCGTCGACTTGCCGGGCGGAAAGGAGGGCTTCGGCTTGCGCGCGCAGAAGTTTCGCCGGGTGACGGTTGAGCTTGGCGCCGAACCATTCGACGAACTCTCCCTGGGCGGCCAGCAGGAGGCGGAGTTTGCGGAGTTCCGGGGTTTCGCCGGACTTGGCGGCGCTGGCGAGTGAGCGCTCGTCGCTGCGCAGTTCGGAGAGGCGGCGCTCAGCCTTGCGGTGATCCTCCTCGAGGGCCTCCCAGGACAGACGCAGTTGCACGAGCTGGCTTTGAACTTGGGCGGCGGCCTTGTCCAAGCGGGTTCGCTCGGCTTCGTCGGCCAGTCGTTTCGTTTCGGCTTCCTCGCGGGCGAGCTTCGCCAGGCGATCCCTCTCGGCTGACTCGGCCGCGGCTTGACGTTCCTTCTCGGCGGCGGCCGCAGCCGCTTGTTGTTCTTGCGCGGCTTGGGCCTCGGCGGCGAGCCGGGCCTTTTCGGCGTTCTCGGCGCGGGTTTTCATGACGAACCAGCCGCCGGCGCCGAGGAGGGCGACGGCGATGACGGCGACGATGGCGAATTCCTTTCCGCCGGACTTCGCCCGCTTCGCGGGCGGGAGACCTGAAACCTGAGACCTGAGACCTGAATCGTTCGAGGCAGGTCCGCCGGCGAGCGGCGACCCTGCATTCTGAACTCCCTGCTCCTTGCTCCCAGCTCCCTGCTTGCTCGTCACGGGGAGGGACGAGCTGTCCGCGGCGAGGGTGAGGGTTTCGAAGGCGGTGGTGATTTCCGTGAGCGTCTCGCGGTACTTGGCCTTCAGGCCGGGCGTGGGCGCCTTGCCGATTTTTTCCTCGAGCTTCGTGCGCAGCTCGTGAAATCGGGCCTCGAGTTGTTCGGGAGAGGCATCGGCGGGAACATCGAGAAGTTTGGCGGCTTCAGCGGGCGACATGGGTCAGTGAGAGATCAAAGTTGGCAGGCCCGATTGCGGCAGGCGGCGGCTTCGGACGCGGCATCCTCCGCGGCTTCCTTGGCCCTTCTGGCGGCTTCGGCAAAGCTCTCCGCCTGCTCGGCGTGCTCGGTGGCGCGGGCGTGTTGTTCCGCGGTGCGCTCGACGATTTCCTGGGCGATGGCGAGCTGGCTGCGGATCTCCGCGAGGAGCTCGGTGGCCTCGCTCTTGAGGCGGCGAATCTCCTGGAGTTCATCGGATGAATCGGAGCGGAAGCGGTCCGCCTCCTGGGCGGAACGCTGCGCTTCGTCGCGCTCGCGCAGGGCGTCGCGGGCGTGATCGGCGGCGCGGTCGGCTTCGCCGCGCGCACGGTCGGCGGAGTCGGTGGCCTTTTCCTGCGCGCTCGTGGCGGCGTCGCGGGCGGCTTCCGCCTGGCCCCGGTT
>JAEZDN010000144.1 GCA_023433275.1 Verrucomicrobiota bacterium | reverse complement strand
ATTCTCGGGGGCGGGCCCCCCCAAACTGTGGGCCGCGCTACCGGGGGGAGGTTCAATCCGATGAACTCGCCCGAAGTGCAGCAACTCATGGCGATCCAGCAGAAGGCGGCGCTCGACGGTCGGTATGCGGCTTTGTTCCGGCGTCTCAACCTGAGCCCGGCGGCGCTCGAGCAATTGAAGCAACTGCTGGTTGAAAAACAGGCGGTGGTGATGGACGTGATGACCGCGGCCCGGAGCCAGGGCATGGGTGGGCGAAACAATCGCGATGAGATCCGCCAGGTCGTGGCGTCGACCCAGGCGGAGGTTGAGGCCAGCATCCGGGCCGCGATCGGCGATGCGGCCTACGAGCAGTATCGAAACTACGAGGTGACGTTGCCGCAGCGTGGCCTGGTGGACCAGTTGAGCCAGCGCCTCAGTTACTCGAATTCGCCGCTGGGCGACGCGCAGGCCGAGCAAATGGTCCGGATCCTCGCCGCGACGGCGCCAAACGGTCAGGCAGGGAACGCGGGAAATGCGGGCGCGGTGTTGATGCCGATGGTGATCAATTCGGGGCGCGGGGGGACGGCCAACGTCGTGATGGGTGGAAGCGTCGCAATCACCGATGCCGCGATTGCCCAGGCGCGCGGCGTGCTGACGCCCCAGCAGGTCTCGGCCTTGGAAACCTTGCAGCAGGAACAACGCGCGGCAGCGGCGTTAATGGAGCAGATGCGGACGAATCGTCAGAACCAGCGCGCGGGAGCGGCGGTGCCGGCGAGCCCGGGGGGCGGGTGAAGGGAATCCTGGCGGAACGATACGAATTGGCCGCAAAGAGACGCAGAATTGAGGCCGATGTTTTCTCACACATCCCTGCGCCGCGCGCCACGCCTCTTCATCCGGAATCATCCAGTTGGATCTCGGGCGCGGCTTGACCGCGTCCTTTGCGCGCTACGGTAACTGAGGGGGTGGACGAGCCACGCCCCTCCCAACCGAACAGTTCAGCCGCGCCACGCGTCGGAATCGCATTCCCCTTGGCGGCTCGGGAATAGTTCAAGGCGTGGCGCGGAAGATCGTGGTGGAGTTGGCGGGCGTGAGGGCGCCCACAGGCGCGTTCGAGTGGGAGCTCATTTCCAACCTCCAATTTCCGGTGGGGAGGGGAATCGATTGCGGGGTGGGCGCGAAGTTGAAGACGGCGAGAATGCTGCCGCGGTCGAGGGTGAGCCAGCCGGCTTTCTCATCCACGCGCACCTGGCAATCGGCGCCGGCGAGGTCGCGGCGGAGGGAAATCAGACGCCGGTACCAGGAGAGGATGTTCGCATGGTCGGGCAAATCCAGTTCCCGCCAGTCGAGTCTCGAGCGTTCAAAGGTGGCGGGCGCCTGCGGGTCGGCGATCTCATCGTGACCGGGAAATTCCCGCCGGCGCCCTTCCGTGACGGCCTGCCCGAGCTTCGGGTCGACATGGTCCGTGAAATAAAGGAACGGCGTGCGCGCGCCCCATTCCTCGCCTTGAAAAAGCAACGGCACCTGGGGCGAGAGCAGGAGCAGCGCAGCGGCGGCCTTGAGCTTTTCCGGCGGCAGCAGCATCGAGAGGCGCTCGCCGCGGGCGCGGTTGCCGGTTTGGTCATGGTTCTGAATGCAGAAGACGAATTGCTCGCGATCGACACCGAGGGGAGGACGGCCATGGCCGCGCCGGCGCGAGGGGGCGTATTGTCCCTGGTAAACGTATCCCTCGCGAATCGACCGGGCGATGTCGGCCAGCCCGTTGAAGTCGGCGTAGTAGGCGTGGCTCTCGCCGGTCAGATAGCGGTGAACCGCATGATGAAAATCGTCGGCCCAGAAGGCATCGAGACCATAGCCGCCGGCGGAGACAGGGCGAACGAGGCGCGGGTCGTGCAGGTCGCTCTCCGCGACGAGGACGAGCGGGCGGCGGAGTTGTTCGCCGAGGTCGCGGACGTGTTGCGCGAGTTCCTCGAGAATGTGGAGCGCGCGGGTATCGACGATCGCGTGCACGGCGTCGAGTCGGAGCCCGTCGAACCCGTAGTCGCGCAGCCAGAGGGTGGCGCTGTCGAGGATCAGCTGGCGCAGACCGTCGCTCTCCGGTCCGTCGAAATTAAGCGCCTCGCCCCACAGCGTGCGTTGCGCGGAGAAACAGGGGCCGAGAACGGGGAGATAGTTCCCGTCGGGCCCGAAGTGGTTGTAAACCATGTCCAGCAGGACGGCGAGGCCGTGGGCGTGGCAGGCGCTGACGAAGGCGGAGAGTTCCGCGGGCGTCCCGTACGCGGGGTGGGGAGCGAACCAATAAGTCCCATCGTAACCCCAGCCACGTTGGCCGGGGAACGTGGCGAGCGGCATGATTTCGACATGGGTGATGCCGAGGTCGACCAGATGGCGCAGGCGTTTTTCCGCGGCGGCGTAGGTGCCCTCGGGCGTAAAGGTGCCGAGATGTATTTCGTAGATGACGGCGTCCGCAAGCGGGCGGGGGCGCGCCAGCGGCGTGGGCACGGGTGGCGGCGGCCCGATCCAGGAATCGCCATGAACACCGTCGGGTTGCCAGCGCGACGTCGGATCCGGCAGCGGGGGGCCGCCGTTGACCGAGAGCCGGTAGCGCAGCCCCTCGGGCGGGATCTTGAGATGGACTTCCCAGAGACCTGCGCGGGTGCGGTGCATGGGGTGGCGTTGGGTGCCGATGCAGACGTCGAGGGTGTTGGCGGCCGGGGCCCAGATCGAAAGGGTCATGGCAGTGGACTGAAACAGGGTGGTTTTCAGCGGGAAGGCCGGCGGCAATCATGCAGCCGGCGGGCGAGGTGAAAAGTTCAGTGGCCGTCAGCTGGCGCGCGAAGCGGGGCGATCACGCATGCGAGGCGCCCGGGATCACCACGCCCTCGCGGGCGGCCAGGGTGAGAACGGTGAGTTCCGGGATCCGTTCCTCCAGCCAGGCGGCCATTTCGACCTCTTCCTCCAGTATCCCGCGGCAGAGCGCGGCGATGTCGGCGCGGTTGCCTTGTTCGGCGGCCGTGATCAGCGTGGTGTACAGGGCGATTTCCGCGCTCTCGGCGGCGTAGTCGGCCTGGGCGTTTTTCAGGATCGCATCGCGGGCGAGGATGGTGGACACGCCTTGCGCGACGCCGGAGGCGGTGGCCATGACGGTTCGGACGGACGAGGGCTGCTGGCCGAGGAGGCGGAGGCACTGGGCGACCTGGTCGCGATGGTGCAGGGTCTCGGCCCGGTGCTTTTCCAAGCCGGAACGGATCTCCTGGAGATTGCCCGCGAGAAGGGCGTGGCCCTCAAGAACCTGCAGCATGCTTTGCTCCATGGTGTGCGCCTCGTTCAGCCACTTAATCAAATGATCGTGATCGTTCATGACCAAAGATTACTGGTTCCGGGTCCGGGCGCGGTATCAGGCCGGGTGCGGGTGCGGCCATCGGGAGCTGGACGAAAAGTAAGCGTTAACCGGCATCGGGGGCCCGGTAGCGAGAAGTAGGTATTAACCCGATGGGCGGTGGGCCCGCGCCGTGGCAAGATAGGGGTGTTCCAATTACCTCAACCCCCAACCCCCAAGTGCCATGAATTACCCCTGCCTCAACGGACTTGACCCCCTCGCGGAACTCCAGCTCAGGGTGGCGCGGCGAGCCGATCAACTCGCGACCGCGCGCCGGGATCGAAGCCTTTTGAATTTGCCGTGCTGGTTGCAGGCCGAGGAGGAGATCCTGGGTTCGATGCGACGCCGCGGAATCGAACTCGACCGCGACAGCGGCGCGGCCCGGGGAGAGATGATGGATCGGATGGCGCACGCGTGAGGCGTGGAACAGGCGTTCGGTCGAGGTGGGAGCGAGCTTGCTTGGTTTTCCGCTGGTAATCTGGCGCGAGAATGCTCGCTCCCACAGCGCTTACACTGAAAAACGCGGCCCGCGCGACACGGGCGGTTCAATGATCGTTTGGAGAACCTGGCGCGGAGTGCAGGTTTCCTCACCATCCCACCGCACGGTTTCGATCTTCGAAACCGGGGCGGGGGCGCCCCGGCTCCAGGAGCAGAGGGGGCGCGTCGGGTATGGGGCGCGGCTTGACTGCGTCCGTTTCCCGCTACGGGAAACAAGGGCGTGGACGAGCCACGTCCCTACAACGGAATAGTTCGACTGCGCGCACGGGGCGGTTTCGCTCCATCTGCATAGTTACGGCTAAGGGAGGACCAAGGGGTAGGCTTTGAGAAGTTTGATGAGGACGCCATTGGTCCAGCCGAAGCCGTCCTGCGTGGGATACTCGCCGCCGCCGGCGGGGAGGGAGAGATCAACGACGTTATATTTTTCCATGAGGCGGCCCGTGCGCGTGAAGACGCCGACGTTGAGGTTGATCCAGCGTTGCGCGATCTCGGCGGCGAGGTCGTTGTGGCCGTAGTTCACCAAGCCGCAGACGGCCATCCAATGAAGGGGGGCCCAGCCATTGGGGGCATCCCATTGCTCCCCGCTGCGCGTGAGGGTGGTTTGGAGGCCGCCGGCTTGGAGGAAGCGCTCGCGCAGCACGGCGGCGACGGCATCGGCCTGGGGCTGGGTCGCGGCGCGCACGAACAGCGGCACGACCGCGGCCAGCGTGTAGTGGGGGCTTAGTTCCTCGGTGGGAAGATGGTGGTCGAAGAAGAATCCGAGTTCCTCGGACCAGAAGTGAAGCTGGATGAGTTGTTCACGGCGGTTCGCGGCGCGGGCGACTTCCTCGGCCTGCGCGGTGTCGCCTGTCGCGGCCAGGGCCTTCGCGAGCGTTCGTTCGAGCTGGAGGAGAAAACAATTGAGATCCACCGGCACGAATTCAGTCGTGCGGATGTGCGCCAGGGTTTCGCCGCCCATGAACCAGCGGCTGCTGAAGTCCCAGCCACTCTCGGTGCCGGAGCGGAGATTGCGGAAAAGGTCGGGTGCGGCCTGCGGCGAGATGCGGGCCAGATGCTCGTCGTGGGCGTGCGCCTCCATGCGCGGGGTGTCCAGCTGGTCATAGTACCGGTGGAGCACGCCCCCGCCGGGCAGGGTGACCGCGTGACGCGTGGGCGCGGAACGATCGTCCCAATAATCGAGTTCCGCGCGCAGGGCAGGCAGGTAGCGTTCGAAGACAGCCGGGCCGTCCTCGTGCATGAGGAAATCGACCATGAGCGCGAGCACGGGGGGTTGCGAGCGGCTGAGATAGTAGGAACGGTTGCCATTCGGGACGAGGCCGTAGCGCTGGAGAAGGTCGGCGAGGTTGTCGGTGATCGAGCGCACGAGGTCATCGCGGCGGTGCTCGTGCAAACCCAGCATCGTGAAGTACGAATCCCAGTAATAGACCTCCCGAAAGCGGCCGCCCGGGATCACGTACGGATGGGCCAGCGCGAGCAGCGAGGAGCCCGCCACGGGGATGTCGGGCTCGCGGCGCAGGACATTCCACGTATGGGCGATGTGGTGATCGAGACTTTCGGCGGTGGCGGCGGTGACCGAGATGGCCTGGGGAACGAGAAAGTGTTCCTGCACGAACGCCGCGAGGTCCAAGCCAGGCGTGTCCTTCACCTGGTGATAGTGGCCGAGGATCAGGGCCGGCTCCTGTTTCGGCACGCAGTCCACAAAGGTCTTCTGGTCAGCGAAGATGCCGGCGCGTTGGACGGCGAGGAAGAGATCACCGTAAAGGGCGGCGGGATCGGCGGGCAGGTTGGGACGCACGCGGTCGAGTCTATCCTGAACGGCTCCGGTCGCAAGGGCCATGGGGATCAGGCCGCCCGGCGACGAGGAAAACCTGGCCACCGCGTCCGGGCGACGGCGCGAATGGTGGCAATGTCGGGGGCCGGACCCGGCTTGGGTCCGCGCTTGAGCAGGTGCGCGAGAGTCATCGCGTCGAACGGAGCGCGGACCTTCACGTCGTTGTCAAAGTACACGTACACTGCGCGACCGCGGGCGCGCGGTGCGGCGGGAGGGGCGGTGAGGCGGGTGCAGGGTGGGTTGGCGCCGCGGTGCCAGGCGCGAATCTTGCGCGCCCACAGGCGGAGCGCTTCGTCGGTATAGCCGCTGACGTAGAGTTCGGAATCGCCGTGCAGACGGAGGTAGACGAAGTCGGCGGTGACATCCTCCATGAATGGCCATTTGCCCGCGGTGTCCGCCACGACCAGGGCAACGCGGTGCCGACGGAGCAACGCGACGAATCGCGGATCATTGAAGGAGGGATGGCGAACCTCGAGCGCGTGGCGCAACGGCCGGCGAGGACCGGGCTCGAGCCAGGGCTGTTTCACCTTGTCGTCGTGGTGGCGCGCGAGCGCCCGGGCCGCATCGGTGTCGCGGGGGAGGAGATAGAGAAACGCCTCCAGTTTCGGCGCGTCAAAGCGCAAGCTCGGCGGAAGCTGCCAGAGAAAAGGACCGAGCTTGTCGCCGAGACGGAGGACGCCGGACGCGAGGAAATTGGCGAGCGGCACCGTGACATCCTGGAGCCGGCGGATGTGGGTGATGTAGCGGGGGCCCTTGACGGAAAACACGAAGTCGGCGGGCGTCTGCGCAGCCCAGGCAGCATAGCTGGAGGCGCGCTGGAGCGAGTAGAAGGTGCCGTTGATCTCGATGGAAGAGACCTGGCGGGAGGCGTAGGCCAGTTCCTCGCGTTGCACGAGGCCGCGAGGGAAGAAAGTCCCGCGCCACGGCGGGTAGGTCCAGCCGGAGATGCCAATGCGAAGGTCGCGGCCCGCGGAAGCGCGCGGGCTAGTCGTGCGGAGCGTCGACATTGACCGTGCGGGGTTTCTTGACGGCGCGCTTGCGCTTCACCTGGCCCTCATCGGGGCGGCTAGCTTTTTCGAGCGGTGGCAGGCGGACGGCGCGGCCGGTCGCATCGGAACGGAAGATCGCATCGATGATGCGCATGTCGGCGAGGCCCTCGAAGCCGGAAGCCTCGGGTTCCTTGTTGTTCAGGATGCACTCGGAGAAGGCCTCGATCTCGCCGCCAAATTGATCCTGGCGGGGAAAGCTCTTCTCGCTCGTCTCGCCGTCGATGGTGACGGATTGCTTGAGGCCCTCGCTGTACTCGTAGGCCGGATCCAGCACGACGCGGCCCTTGGTGCCGACCAATTCATAGCGGGCGGCCTCGGCGGCGCCGAAGCTCACGGTGAAGGATGCGAGGCGGCCCTCGGGGAACCGCAGGATGACCGAGGCGGTTTCCTCAACCTCGTCGAAGCGCTTGTCCTTGGAGCGAGCGAGCATCGCGGTCACCTCAAGAGGTTCCGCGCGCATGAGGTAGCGGGCGGCGTTGATGCAATAGATGCCGATGTCGTAGACGGGCCCGCCGCCGTGCTGGTATTTCAACCGGATGTTGTCGGGATCGATGACCTGGTAGCTGAAGCTGGAATTGAAATAGCGGGGCTCGCCGAGCTTGCCGGACTGGACGAGCTTGATCGTGGCGAGGTTGGCCGCCTCGAAGTGGAGGCGGTATGCGGTCATGAGCTTCACGTGGTTCGCCGCGGCGGCCTCCATCATGAACCGTGCCTCGCGGGCATTCATGGCGAGAGGCTTCTCGCACAGGATGTGCTTGCCGGCCTCGGCGGCGCGCACGACGCAGTCGCAGTGCTGGTCGTTGGGCAGGGCGACGTACACGGCCTCGACGGCGGGGTCGGCCAGGCATTCGTCATACTGGTCGTACATGTAGCGGCCGGGCACGTCGTAGCGCTCGCCCAGGGTCTGGAGCTTCTTGCGATCTCCCGAGACGAGTGCCGCAACCCGGGAGTTCCTGGCCTGGGCGAAGCCAGGGAGCACGGCAACCTGCGCGATGTGGCCGAGACCGATGACCGCGTAGCCGACCTGGCGCGTTGGTTTGGTCTTCTCCGCGCTTTCCGCGCCGGCGGACTCGGTCGAGGGTTCGGACGTGGAAGTGGTGGCTGAATCGGTGTTCATGGGGCGGGCAAAAGGTTGTGCGGGTGAAAAAATGCTTTCGCAGCCGAGGGGCTGCGAAAGCATCGGGTGGATTGACGGGTGATATCAGCGGCGACGGCTGCTGCCGCTGCCGGAGCGGCCGCTGCGCGATCCAGACTGGCGGCCCTGGCTGGAGAACTGACCCTCGTCGTTGCGCGAGCCACGGCCCGTGAAGTAGCGGTCGTCCTCCCGGTCCCAGCGACTGCCCTCGCGGGACGAGCCGCGATAGCCGCCCTCGTCCTCAAAGCCTTCCTCGCGACGGAACTCGCCGCCTTGGTAGCCCTGATAGTTTTGGGAACCGCCCTGGTATCCGCCAAAGCCGCGTTCGCGGTCGGTTGACGAGTAGCCTTCGTGGCGGGACTGATCGTAGGAGCGACGATCGTCCTCCTCGTAGCCCGAGCCACCGCGGAAGCCGGAGCGGGAGTGCTCCGAATAGTCTTCATCGCGGCCGGAGCGACCCCAATCCTCGCCCGACTCGAAGCTGCGGCGTGGCGAATCGTAACCCTCGTCGCGGCTGAAGTTGCCGCTGCCGCGGAACTGGTCGGAACCGCCGCGGAACTGGCCGCCGCCGTAACCGCGTTCGTCGCGATGCTCGCCGCGACCCTGGAAGTCCTGACGGTGCGAGCGACCGTAATCCTCGTCGTAGGACGAGAAGCGGTTCTCGTCACCGCGGTCCGAGTGGCCCTGGCTGGACCGGCCGGAAGACGAGGAGCGGCCTTCGCTGGATCGACCGTGGCTGGCGCGACCGCCCCGGGAGGCGACTTCGCGGCGGCGTTCCGGGTCCATGGACGCGAAGCCCCGGCCCTGCGAGCCGCGGCCCTCGTCCGACGAGCTGATACGGCCGCTGCCGCGGCCCGATTGTCCCTCGTTGAAGGAGCTGCGTTCCGAACCGCCCATGCCGGAATCGCCTTCCGGATAGTCGCGTTGGGAGGAGAAATTCCAGTCCTGGTTGTCGCTGTCACCGCGACCGCTGGAACGCGAGCCGCTGGAGCTCGAGCGGGACCGTCCGCCGGATTGGGAGGAACTGGATGAGCCGCGCTGTCGCTGGCTGGAGGCCGATTGGCGCGTCTGGGTGTTCGAGCCGCTGCGGGAACGTCCGGAGGCGCTCTGGCTGGTACTGCCTCGGGACTCGGATTGAGTGGATGATTTCCGTTTCATGGTATTTCCTTTTTTGGTGCCCGAATGTTCGGAGGCGTTGAGGCCGTTGTCCCCCAGCGTTTCGGGTCATGGCTCGGGGAAGACTGCTGGGCCTCGACGGTAACTGTTGCACCAGTCTAGCTTGCCGCGGCATGGCGGACCATCGGGCGGGTCGAGGCCGTGCGTACGGTGAATTTCCCGGTGGTTTGGGGTTGGGGCGGCGGTTGCGGCCATGGCGGGTGAGGGCACCCGCCCCACAAAGGGGGACACGGGCCGGGGCGCGGGCGCCTTGGTTCCAGAGGAACGCAAGACCTGCCAGCTCTTGAGCGGCGCGGAAATCGCGCGGATCGGGCCGGCTCAGGAGCCGAAGAGGCCGAATTGGCGACCGAGGCGGGCGAAGAAATTCACGTTTCTCAGCCAGCGGCCGGGCCAGCCGGGAATGAATGAAACGACGGGCTCGAGCATGCCGAGGATTTGCGCGGCGAGCTGGACCGGGGGCCGGGGCGCGGGCCGACAGGCATTGCACCACGCGACGCGATCGGCCTCGCAGGCGAGGATGAGCAGCTGCTTGCGATCCTCGCGCGTCAGGGGAGAATCGACTTGATGATGCGGATCAGGCATTGGTGGTCCTGTTGCAGCTGATTGCGGATCTCGGCGAAGGGCTGCCAGCCTTGCATGCGCCGGTGGAAGAGGAATCCCGCGATGCCGGCGCCGAGGAGATACGCGACACAAATGCCGGTGAGCCAGGCGACCCGGTGTGGGCTGTCCCAAACCAAGCCCGTCAGCGTCAAGGTCAGGGCAAAGCCGCCCAGCAGCGCGAGCAGCGCGGCGATGCCAAGGAGCAGCAGGGAGAGTTGGGCGTGCGCCCGGGCCTCGGCGAGCTCGATGGCCGCCAGGTCAGCCCGGTGCGAAAGGGCATCGTTGAGCAGGTTGGTGGCCTCGCCCAGAGGGGGCAGGCGGGGCCGCGGGGTGGTCTGGCCGAGCAGTGACATGGGCTGACGAACCGGCCTGGCCGCGTAAGGGCGCGCGAAGCCAGGCCGGTCGGAAGACGGAAACGGAAATCAGCGGGAGTTCTGGCAGGTGCGGGACATGACGATCCCGATGAGGGCGCCGATGCCAGCGGCGACGCCGATGGCGTAGTAGGGGTTCTCGCGGACGATATGGTCGGCCTGTTTGGCGCGCTTGAGGGTTTCCTCCTTCAGGTGATCGAAGGAGTAGCGGCCCTTGTCGAGAGCGGCGCGCAGGCGTTCGCGGAGTTCGTCGAACTTCTCGCTGGCATCGCCGACGGTGTGGCCGAGCGCTTGTTCGGCCTCCTGGAGGAGCTGCTTGAGTTCTTGATGCGTATCTTCGGGAGCATGGGTTTTCTGGGACATGGGATTTTCAGGATTGAGGTTAGCGGGCGAAAGGGCGGGGGCCGGGCGGGCGGCGCGGGGACGGTCCCCGGAGCGGTGGCGGGCGCGACGTTGCGAGGCCATGGCGGGGATCAGCGGCGGCGGGCGAGGGCGCTGAAGCCGCCGACGACAATGCCGATGATGCCGGCGATGATGAGGAAGAGGCTCTTGTCGGTCGGCGTTCCGGTGAACGCCTCCTTGGCCTCGGAGGCCAGGGAGTCGCCGGCACTGAGGCCGTAAAGGAGGAGAACGACACCAATGATCAACAGGGCGATGGAGACTGGTTTGCTCATGGGCATCACGATAGACGCGCGGTGATTTTTCCCCATGGGGAGTAAACCCCAACATCGGTAAAATTAAGGCCCATGCGCCCGGGGTTATTCCTCCCGCCGAATGGATTCGGCCCGATGCCGATCCGGATCAATCCCACCATGGGGTGAATACCTATTTTTTCGCATCACGTTGGTGGTTCTCGACTTTTGCATGCTGCGAATTCCTCCTTAGCCAGGTTTCGATCCGGGAGAAGTACGACTGCCCGGCCCAAAAATTCCCCGACTTGCCAATTACCTGACGCAATGAGAACCGCCAAAACCCAAACCACTCCTGCCAACGGAAGCCGCAATGGCGATGCCCATGATCCCGAAGCCTTCAAGCACCAGTTGCTGGCGGCCTTGATCGAGATTCGGGACGGCAATTTCGAGGCGCGCATGTCCTCGCGCTGGTCGGGCGTCGATGCCCGCATTGCGGATGCATTCAACCAGATCGGCGGACGAATGGAGCGATTCAACACGAACCTGCTCCGCCTGCGCCGCCAGGTGGGCGAGGAGGGTCGCATCCACGAGCGCATGGCCACCGGCGATGCGGTGGGCAACTGGGCCGAGCGCGTCGAGGCCATCAACGCGCTGGTCGACGAACTTTCCCAACCGACGGTCGAGATGGGCCGCGTCATCGGCGCGGTGGCCAAGGGCGACCTGATGCAATCGATGCCGCTGGAACTCGGTGGCCGTCCGCTGCGCGGCGAGTATCTGCGCACCGCCAAGCTCGTGAACGGCATGGTGGGCCAGCTCGAGGCGTTTTCCGTCGAGGTCATTCGCGTGGCGCGCGAAGTCGGCACCGAGGGCAAGCTCGGCGGCCAAGCCAAGGTCAAGGGCGTGTCCGGCGTGTGGAAGGAGCTCACGGAATCCGTGAACCAGATGGCCGGCAACCTCACGGCACAGGTGCGCAACATCGCCGACGTGACCATCGCCGTCGCGCAGGGCGACTTGTCGCGCAAGATCACCGTGGACGTGCGCGGCGAGATCCTGCAGCTGAAGGAGGCGATCAACACGATGGTGGACCAGCTCCGTTCCTTCGGCGCCGAGGTGACGCGCGTGGCGCGCGAGGTCGGCACCGAGGGCAAGCTGGGTGGCCAGGCGGTCGTGCCGGGCGTGGCCGGCACCTGGAAGGATTTGACCGACTCGGTGAACGCGATGGCGGGCAACCTGACGGCGCAGGTGCGCAACATCGCCGGCGTGACGACGGCCGTGGCGCGCGGCGACTTGTCGCGCAAGATCACCGTCGACGTGAAGGGCGAGATCCTCGAGCTCAAGGAAACCATCAACACGATGGTGGACCAGTTGAACTCCTTCGCCTCCGAGGTGACGCGCGTGGCGCGCGAGGTCGGCACGGAGGGCAAGCTCGGCGGCCAGGCGCAGGTGCCTGGCGTCGTCGGCACGTGGAAGGATCTCACGGACAACGTGAATTCGATGGCGTCGAACCTCACGAGCCAGGTGCGCAACATCGCGGACGTGACCACGGCGGTGGCGAAGGGCGACTTGTCGCGCAAGATCACCGTCGACGTGAAGGGCGAGATCCTGCAGCTGAAGGACACCATCAACACGATGGTGGACCAGTTGAACGCGTTCGCCTCGGAAGTGACGCGCGTGGCGCGCGAAGTCGGCACCGAGGGCAAGCTTGGCGGCCAGGCGCAGGTGCCCGGCGTGGCCGGCACGTGGAAGGATCTCACGGACAACGTGAATTCGATGGCGAACAACCTGACCGGCCAGGTGCGCAACATTGCCGACGTGACCACCGCGGTGGCGCGCGGCGACTTGTCGCGCAAGATCTCGGTCGACGTGCGCGGCGAGATTCTCGAGCTGAAGAACACGATCAACACGATGGTGGACCAGCTGCGCTCGTTCGCGTCGGAAGTGTCGCGCGTGGCGCGCGAGGTCGGCACGGAGGGCAAGCTCGGCGGCCAGGCGATGGTACCCGGCGGGGCCGGCACGTGGAAGGACTTGACCGACTCGGTGAACGTCATGGCGGCCAACCTGACCGACCAGGTGCGCGGCATCGTGAAGGTCGTGACCGCGGTGGCGGACGGAAACCTGCGGCAGAAGCTGACGGTGGAGGCGAAGGGCGAAGTGGCCGCGTTGGCCGAAACCATCAACAGCATGACCGACACGCTGGCCACCTTTGCCGAGCAGGTGACGAACGTGGCGCGCGAGGTCGGCGTCGAGGGCCGCCTCGGCGGCCAGGCGCACGTGCCGGGCGCGGCCGGCACGTGGAAGGATCTCACCGGCAACGTGAACCTCCTGGCGGCCAACCTCACCACGCAGGTGCGCGCCATCGCGGAGGTGGCGACGGCGGTGACGAAGGGCGACTTGACGCGCTCCATCCAGGTCGACGCCCGCGGCGAGGTGTCGGAGCTGAAGGACAACATCAACACGATGATCTACAATCTCCGCGTGACCACGGAGACCAACCAGGAGCAGGACTGGCTGAAGACCAACCTGGCGAAGTTCACCCGCATGCTTCAGGGCCAGCGCGACCTCTTCACGGTCGGACGCACGCTGCTCTCCGAACTGGCCCCGCTCGTCGGCGCGCAACAGGGCACGATTTACCAGATGGACCTGGACCAGCACCGGCAGCCGGCGCTCCGGCTCCTCGCCGGTTACGCACAGCGCCCGGGCCAGCCGACCGTCATCCCCGTGGGCGAGGGCCTGGTGGGTCAGTGCGCCTTGGAAAAGCAGCGCATCCTCCTGCACGACGTGCCGGCGGAGTACACCCAGGTGAACTCCAGCCTGGGCCAGTCCGCCCCGACGGCGATCGTCGTCATCCCCGTGCTGTTCGAAGGCCAGACCAAGGCCGTCATCGAGCTGGCGTCGCTTAAGCCGTTCAGCGTGACGAATCTCACGTTCCTCGAGCAATTGACCCAGTCGATCGGCGTCGTGCTCAACACGATCGAGGCCACGATGCGCACGGAAAACCTCCTGCAGCAGTCCCAAGAGCTCACGGTCGAGCTGCAATCGCAGCAGAAGGAACTCCAGCAAACCAACGAGGAACTCGCGCAGAAGGCGCGGCAGCTGGCCGAGCAGAACGTGGAGGTGGAACGCAAGAACCAGGAGGTCGAGCAGGCCCGCCGAGCGCTCGAGGACAAGGCGGCCGAACTGGCGCTCACGTCGAAGTACAAGTCCGAGTTCCTGGCCAACATGTCGCACGAGCTCCGCACCCCGCTGAACTCGATCCTCATCCTGGGCCAGCAGCTGGCCGAGAATGCGGCGGGCAACCTCACGGCCAAGCAGACGGAGTTTGCCCGCAACATCTACTCGTCCGGTTCCGACCTCTTGAACCTGATCACGGACATCCTCGACCTGTCGAAGATCGAGTCCGGCACGGTGACCGTCGAGGCCGAGGAGATTGCGTTCACGACGCTGCGGGAGGCGGTGGAGCGAAACTTCCGCCACATCGCCGACGCCAAGAACCTGCCGTTCAAGGTGGAGTTCGACCCGTCGATGCCGCGCGCGATCATCACCGATCCGAAGCGTCTCCAGCAGATCCTGAAGAACCTCCTGTCGAACGCATTCAAGTTCACCGCGCAGGGCCACGTGAGCATCAGCGTGAGCCTGGCGCAGGACGGCTGGAGCCCGATCCACACCGTGTTGAACAGCGCCGCCAAGGTGGTCGCCTTCAACATCAGCGACACCGGCATCGGCATCGCGCAGGACAAGCAGAAGCTGATCTTCGAGGCGTTCCAACAGGCGGACGCCGGCACGAGCCGCAAGTACGGCGGCACCGGGCTGGGCCTGGCCATCTCGCGCGAGCTGGCCTCGCTGCTTGGCGGCGAGATCAAGCTCACGAGCACGCCGGGCGAGGGAAGCTCCTTCACGCTTTACCTGCCGCTCTTCTACATGGAGCCGGTGTCGAGCCTGCCGGCCGCGGTGTCGTCCCCCGTGGCCCTGCCGGTGGCGCGCGAGGAAATCATCGCCGACGACCGCGAGCACGTGGTCCCAGGCGACCCGACGCTCCTCATTGTGGATGACGATCCGTATTACGCCCGCATCCTGCTCAGTCTGGCGCGCGAGAAAGGCTTCAAGGGCATCGTGGCGACCCGCGGCAACGCGGCGCTCACCCTGGCGCGGCAATACCTGCCGACGGCGATCACGCTGGATATCTTCCTGCCCGACATGCTGGGCTGGACGGTCCTGAACAACCTGAAGCTCGGGCCCGCCACGCGCCACATCCCGGTGCTGGTGCTTTCCGCCGAGGAAGAGCGGCGGCACGGCCTGTCGCACGGCGCGTTCTCCTGCATGGTCAAGCCGGCCACGTCGGAGGGATTGGAACAGTGCTTCGACCGCATCAAGAAGTTCATCGAGCCGCGCACCAAGCGCCTGCTGGTGGTCGAGGACAACGAGATCGAGCGCCAGAGCATCGTGGAACTGCTGGGTCACAGCGACATCGAGATCGTGACCGCGTCCAGCGGCCGCGAGGCCATCAACCTGCTGCTCGACCGGCCCTTTGATTGCTGCGTGCTGGACCTCCGCCTGCCGGACATGAGCGGGTTCGAGTTGATGGAGAAGCTGCGCAGTGACCAGACGCTGAGCGAGATTCCCGTGGTGGTGTTCACCGGCAAGGAGCTCGCGAAGGACGAGGAGCGGCAGTTGCGCGCGGTGGCCAAGAGCATCGTGCTGAAGGATGTGCAGTCACCGGAGCGCCTGTTCGACGAGACGGCGCTGTTCCTGCACCGCGAGGTGGCGGCCCTGCCCGAGCCCAAGCGCAAGATGCTCGACCAGCTGCACAACTCGAGCGACGTGCTGCGCCGCCGCAAGGTGCTCGTGGTGGACGATGACGCGCGAAACATCTTCGCGCTGACGACGGTGCTCGAGAACCAGGAGATGGAGGTGATCAGCACGACGAACGGCCGGCAGGCCATCGAGCTGCTCGGCGAGCACTCGGACATCAGCGTCGTCCTCATGGACATCATGATGCCCGGCATGGACGGCTATGAGACCATGCGGGAGATCCGACGCATCCCCGAGTTCAGCGCCCTGCCGATCCTGGCCCTCACCGCGAAGGCGATGAAGGGCGACCGGGAGAAGTGCCTGGCGGCCGGCGCCTCCGACTACATCGCCAAGCCGGTCAACACGAACGAGCTGCTCTCGCTCCTGCGGATCTGGCTCTACCGGTAATCCGCGCTGATGAAATCAAACGCCCTCACGCCCATGCCAACCAGTCCCGCCGCGACCCCGACGGGAGCCCACGATCCGGCCCGGACCGCCGTCAACATCCTCATTGTCGACGATGAGTCGCGCAACCTGGACGTGTTGGAGAGCATCCTGTATGCGCCCGGCTACCGCCTGGTGCGGGCCACTTCCGCCAACCAGGCCCTGCTGGCGCTGGTGGAGGAGGATTTCGCCGTGCTGGTGCTGGACATCAACATGCCCGTGATGACGGGCATCGAGCTGGCCAACCTCATCAAGCAGCGCAAACGCAACCAGCACATCCCGATCCTCTTTCTCACGGCGTACTACTCCGACGAGAAGATGGTGCTCGAGGGCTATGGCGTGGGCGCCGTCGACTATCTCACGAAGCCCGTCAACCCGCAGGTGCTCCGCGCGAAGGTGGCGGTCTTCGTGGACCTTCACCGCATGCACCAGGCCCTCGCGGCCAGCCACGCGGCACTCCAGCGGGAAGTTCAGCAGCGGCAGCTGGCGGAAGAGTCCCTGCAGCAGTTGAACCAGGAGCTCGAGCTGCGCGTCCAGCACCGGACGCTTGAGCTGAATGCGGCCAATGCGGCGCTGCGGGGCAGCGAGGCGCAACTGCGGCTCGTGGCCGACCATGCCTCGATCTTCCTCGCGCACGTGGACCGGCACCACCGGTTCAAGTTTGTGAATCGCGCCTACGCCGCGCGCTTCGGGCTGCGGCCGGAGGAGGCGGTGGGGGTGTCGCTGCCCCGCATCATGGGCACGCCCGCATACACCGCCTGCCGGCCGCACCTCGAGCGCGCCCTCGCCGGCGAACGCGTCGAGTTCGAGCTGGAGCTGTCCGACGAGCAGATCGGGCCGCATTGGATGCACATCGTGTACGAGCCCGAGCGGTCGCGCGGGGATGAGGTGTCGAGCGTGGTGGCGGTCATGGCCGACACCACGGTGCGCAAGCGCGCGGAGGCGCAGGTGCTCAGCGCGCGGGACGAGGCGATGGCCGCGTCGCGGGCGAAGGATGAATTCCTGGCGGCGCTGTCGCACGAGCTGCGCACCCCGCTGAACCCCGTGTTGCTCATCGCGAGCGCCGCGGCCGGCAACCCGGACCTGGCGCCGGAGGTGCGGGAGGATTTCGCCTGCATCGCCAAGAACGCGCTGCTGGAAGCGCGCCTGATCGATGACCTGCTGGACATCACCCGGATCACGCGGGGCAAGCTCACGCTCGATCTCCGGCCCGGTGACGTTCAGGCGGTGTTGACCGATGCCATCGCCACGATGCATGCGGAGATCCAGGAGAAGAAGCTCACGCTCACGGTCGAGCCGGCGGGGGCAAGGCACCTCGCGATGATCGATCCGGTGCGCCTGCAGCAGGTGTTTTGGAATGTCCTGAAGAACGCGGTGAAGTTCACCCCGCCGCACGGGTTCATCCGCGTCGAGACCCGCCCGCTGGGTGGCACCAAGGAGATGACGGTGACGATCACTGATTCAGGCATTGGCATGACGCCGGAGGAGTTGTCCCGCGCCTTCCATCCGTTTGCCCAAGGGGATCACGCCACGGCTCCGGGGAGCCACCGCTTTGGTGGTCTTGGTCTCGGGCTGGCCATTTCGCACCTGTTGATGCAGCTCCATGGGGGCAGCGTGCAGGCCTTCAGTCCGGGACGGAACCGCGGATCGACGGTGGTGATCCAATTGCCCCAGATCGCGGATGAGGGAACGAAGGACGGGGAGGGGGCGCGACTGCAGCCCGGCGTGCCCGCGGCCGCGGAGGCGCCGGCTGTTTCGCGACGTCCGATCCTCGTGGTCGAGGATCACGAGGCGACGCGGGTGGTGCTCGAGAACCTGCTGCGCCAGCGCGGTCATCGCGTGGTGGGAACGGGCACAGTGGCCGGCGCGCTGAAGCTCGCGGGCCGCCAGGACCTCGAGTTCGTGATATCCGATCTCGGATTGCCGGATGGCAGCGGTTACGAACTGATGAAGAAGCTGAGCACCGATTACGGGTTGAGGGGCATTGCCCTCAGCGGGTACGGCGCCGAGCAGGATGTGGCGAAGAGCCGGGAGGCGGGATTCGTCGAGCACCTGACCAAACCGGTGACGTATGAAATGCTCGAGCGCGCGATCCAGGCATTCGTGGGAAAGAATTCCGCCTGAAGCCGGCATGTCAGGTGTCCGACGACACCCAAAAAGGGGCGCTCGCGTGGAGCAGTTTGAAACGCCTAGGGCTCCAGCTGGAACAGTTCAGAGGGAAACCGCAGATAGACACAGATCCGCACTGATCAGAATGGCTTGCAGCGATTAGGAACTCGCGGTCAGTGAAATGAAGTTTGGGTCACTGATGACGCCGCCTCGGTCCCCATTCCTATCGGTGTTCATCTGTCGTTCAACTGCGTGAATCCGGCTCAGCCGGACCCGTGCAGTCGGATGTAGGGGCGCGGCTCGACCGCGCCCTCTTTCGCAGCGAGAACCAGGGGCATGGGCTAGCCACGCGCCCTATAACGGACCGGTTCGACCGCGCACGCTGCGGTATCGAGCTCCAATTGTCCGGCTCAGACGGTCAGTGTCGCGCTGCGGTCGGCGACGAGATTCAGCGTGGAGGCGATCTCGGTCAGGCGATGATCGGCGTCGGCCTCCTCGTCGAGCGTTTGCTGGAGGAGTTCGGTCGCCTGGTCGCCGAGCACCGCGGCATAGGCGCGTACGCAGCCATAGCCGGCGATTTCGTAATGTTCGACCCGCTGGGCGGCCGCGATCAGGCCGGCGTCGCGCACGGCGGGCTCCGCGGATTCCGCCATCATTTCTTTTCCCTCGGCGATCAGGCCCTTCATGGCCTTGCACCGGTGGCCCTTCGGCGAGACATCGAGCTCGCGACAGATTCCCTCGAGCCGCTCCACATGAATTTTGGTCTGCTCCAAATGTTCCTCAAATGCCGCCTTGAGCGCCGGGTCGCTGGCCGCGCGGGCCAATTCGGGCAATGCCTTGGTCAGCTGGAGCTCGGCGCTGTGGAGATCCTTGAGTTGTTCGATGTAGAGGTCCCGGAGGGATTTGAGCTTCGACATGGGATGGCGGGTTGGAGGTTTGCGAGGCGGCGCGCCGGCCGCGTCGATATTCTGATGGAGGAGACAGCATACAGCATACGCGCGCGCGGCGCTCCGTGCCATCGGGGGGAGCTAGGCCAAGCTCAGCGGAATATTTCCGATGAGCGGAATTGCGGGGCAAGAGGGGTGGCTCACGGCGACGAGGAATGCCGGGTGAGGGCACCCGGCCCACAAAAGAGCGAACGGGGAGCAGGCGCGAGGACGCGGCGGCGCGGCTCCAGTTGGAGCGCGGCGTGCCACGGTCGGGCGGATAGGTCGCGACTCAGGACTGCGTCGTGGCGGTGCGCTGGAGTGTCTCGAGGGAATTCCGGATTTTCCGCAGGGCCATCAGGGCGTTGTGCCGCGCGGTTTGCCACGATTCCTCGGTGGTCAGCGACATGTCACGAAAAGTCTGGCGGCCGAAGTCGCGTGCCTCGGAGAGGTTGCCGGTGGCCGCGTCGTTCAGCTCCGCGCCGTAATTGCGCAGCTCAGCGACACGGGCCTCGACCGAGCGGTTGACGGTGTCGAAGGCGGTGGCGAGGGCGCCGCGCTGGTCGAAGGAGGCGTTTTTCAATTGCTCCTCGAGGGAATCGAGCGGCGACGAGGGATCGAGCCGCACGGGAAGATCCGCCTGCGGATTATCCGACGGCGGCACGGGCGTCCAGGATTGGGCGGAAAGCGAGCCCGCGAGGAGCAGGCCGAAAGCGAGCGAGGTGATGGTTTTCATGGGCGAATAGTCGAGGGTGATGGGGAGAGCGTCAGGTGAGGGTCCAGCGGCATGGACACGCCGCGATTGAGGGAGTTCGAGCGTCTGGACCGCGGCCGGGGCACCAATGGCGGAGGCCGGGGCCTGATCCCCTCTGGAGGACGGCATCCCTCAATTCATTTACCGGGTGATCGGGCCGGAAATGGCCCGATGGTTCGCGGCGCTCCGTTCAGCTAAGGTGAGGGCGTCAGGTTAAACAACAACTCAACCACAACCCCCATTCATCATGCCCGCCAATAATCCCTCTCAGCGTTCCGGCGACCAGTCCAACCAGGATCAGTCGAATGCCGGCAAGCAGAACCAAAACCAGAATCAAAACCAGAACCCGCAGCGTTCCCAGAACGCGTCCAGCGGCCAGCAGAGCCAAGGCAGCCAGGGCAACCAAGCCAGCCGCCAAGGCCAGAGCTCCGGAAACTCCGGCTCCAACCAGGGCCAGCAGAACAATCCGAGCCGCTCCAACAAGAGCGACAAACAGAATCAGGAACAGTGGCGCGGCTCCTCGCTGGATTCCGAACAGGAAATCGGCGGGAACCAGGCCTCGCGCCAGGCGGGCGGCATGTCGTCCGACGACGACGATTCCTCGGACTCCAGCTCGAGCTCGAACCGTCGTTCCTCGCCCCCGCCCAGCGAACTCTGATTCACGATCAATTCCGCGCGGTCAAGCGGTGGTGCCAAGCAGTCGCCACCGGACCGGCAGCGGGTAAGGGCGATCGCCAGGCCGGCAGCGGCCTGGCGATTCCGTTTTCAGGGGCCATGGACGCGAGTGAAGTTTCCAGCGGCGACTCGCGTGCAAACCGCTAGACCGGGCGGGTGGCGGCCAGAGGGCGGGCGGACGATCCCACCGGCAGAGCGTTCGCCAAGCCCAGCGTCGCGGGCAGGGTGAAGTAGAACACGGATCGTTCCTCAGGGCTTGTTTCGTAGCCGCATCGACCGCCTTGGAGCGTCACGAGGCGTTCGACCAGGGAAAGGCCAAGGCCGGCCGAGGGATTCTGGTGCAGCACGTGGAAGGGACGCAGTAGATTCTGGCGCAAGGCCGAAGGAACGAGACCCGTGCTGGCGATCCAGAAGCGGATCTCGATCCCGCGGGCATCCCAGCCGATCTCGACCGTGCCGTTGCGCGCCCCGTGACGCAGGGCGTTCTGGATGAGGTTCAGCCAGATGAATTCCACCCAATGATCGACCGCGAAAACCTCCGGCCACTGCGCGGGCTGGCGGATCTTCGCGAGACGCCGGTCAGCTTGCGCCGGTAGACGTTCCATCGCCCGTTGGACGATCGTGCCCATGGAAACCGGCGCGCCCGGCAGCGGCTCGCTCGTGGCCTTGAGCATGAAGCTCACACGATCGAGCATCACGCTGATCTCGGACGTGGAGTCCCGAATGGCGCGGATGGACTCCGCGGACGACTCGTCCGCACCGGGGATGTCGTGCAACAGCGAGCAGACGGTGTCGATGCAACCGAGCGGCGTTCGGATGTCGTGATTCAGGCGGCGGGAGACGGTCTTGAGATCGCCCCGGAGCTGCAGGTTCTCGCGCAGGAGCTCGTGATGCATGAGGGCCGAGCGGAAGATCCGCGCGAGCGAACGCGCGGTGCATTCGTCGGGGGGAACCGTGTCGACGAGATCCGAAGGCGTGTCCCCCAGATGAACCACCGCCCAGCGAGGGAGGTCGGCGGCGTCGAGCGCCTGCGCGGCCTGTCCGATCTCGTGTTCGGTCGTTTCGCCGATCACCACGAGCTGGCGGCCATGGGCGGGTAATTGCAGGGCCTCGGTGACGGAGCGTGCGGGCACGAGCTGGGCGCGGGGAAATATTTCCCGGGCCGCGAGCATGGCCAGGTCACGGAGCGAATCGGCGAGTTGGACCAGGTAGACGGTGGTGCTTTTCATGATTTGGCGGGCGCGGATTCCAGGGCAGATTCCCGTTTCGAGGCGAATTCGGCAACGAAACTCTTCAGTCGCTCGAAGCTCACGGGCTTGGTCAGGTGGTACTTGAAGCCGGCCTGGCGGCTTTGAGCCATGTCGGTTTCCATGCCGTAACCGCTGAGCGCGATGCCTGGCACGTTATAGCGCGTATGCAAGCGATGCATGAGCTCATGGCCGCTGAGGTCGGGCAGGCCGAGGTCGCTGATGACGAGGTCGAAGCGGCCACCTTCCGCCAGTCCCAGCGCATCGTGCGCCGTGCCCGCGGAGGTGACCCGGTGCGAGGAGGCTTCCAGCAAACGCTGGATGCACGCGCGGGTGTCCTTGTGATCCTCGACCAGGAGGATGTTGAGGCCGGAAGGATGGATCGCGGCCGGCTGGACCTTGCGCGGCGCGGATTTTTCCCGGGTACGGGCCAACGGGAAGCGCAGGGTGAAGGTGGCGCCCTGGTTGAGTCCGGGGCTCTGCGCCTCGATGCCGCCGCCGTGGGCGTGCATGATGGAGCGCGTGATGGCCAGGCCGAGACCGAGGCCGCCGTACTGGCGCGGAATGTGCCGGTCGCCCTGTTCGAAAGGCTCGAAGATCCGGGTGGCCTGATCGTGGGTGAAGCCGATGCCGGTGTCCGTGACGCGGACCCACACGTTCCCGTGGTCGTCGTTGCCGGTGGTGATCGAGACGGAACCGCGTTCCGCGGTGAACTTCACGGCATTGCGCAGGACGTTCCAGCACACCTGTTGCACGCGGACCGGGTCGCCGATGATCAGGGTTTGCCGGGCATTGAGCTCGATCTGCATGGTCAGGCGCTTGAGCCGCGCGTCGCCCTGGCAGACCTCGATCGCGCGGTTGAGGCTGGTGTGCAGGTTCACCTCGTCGGTCTGGAGGGATAGCTTGCCGTGCGTGATGAGGGTCAGGTCAAGGAGATCGTCGATGAGACGCGCCTCGAGCTCGATGTTGCGGCGGATGAGCGAAATGTCGGAGCGGGCGGTTTCCGGCAGGCTGGTGTCCTTCTCGAGGACAGTCGCGGCCATGAGGGCGGGCGTCAGTGGCGTGCGCAATTCGTGGGAAAGGGCGGCGAGAAAATCGTCCTTGGCCGCATTGGCCTTCTCCGCGACCTCCTTGGCCAGGCGCAGGTCCTCCTGTTCCTTTTGCGCGGACAGGTCGGTCACGACGAGGCAGATCACCCGCGGGCCGTCCTGGGTGAGGGGGCTGGCGGTGAGTGTGACGGGGAGTCCGGTGGTGCCGTTGTGCTGCAGGGTGGTCTCGAATTTCGCCGTTTCCCGGTTCTGGGCCGCGAGGTTGCGGAGCTGGTGCCAGGCTTCGGGCGTGAGGTATTTCGGCAGCGAGCTGCCCAGAACCTTGTCGAGCGGCCGGCCGACCATGTCGGCGAAGCGCCGGTTGCAATGGAGAATCAGGCCGTCGGCGTCGATCGTGGCGGCTCCTTCCTGCATTTGCTCGAAGAAGACGCGGTGGGTCTGGTCGGCGCCCGTCGGGCTGAATCCCGGGCTGCGGGTGGCGCCGTCCGCGACGAGGGTGCCCGGCTCGTTGCCCCGGATGGCCTCGAGCGCCTGCTGGGCGGTGCGGAGACTTTCCTCGAGCCGGGCGAGTTCCGTGGCGGGGACGATGCGGGCATCCGGCCGTGACGGCGGACCCGGGCGCGAGTCGGGAGTGGGATTGGGCCGCGGGGCGGATTTCTTTTTCATCGTGATATCGTCAGGCGTAAAGGCCTCGGAGGGAGGGTGCGGGTGGATGAATGAAGTTTTTCGAGAGGGCTTGCCGGTCTCCGCGGGGTGACGCGCGCGGAGTTTCTAGCGGGTGGGCGACGGCGAGGTGAGACCCGCAAGCGCCTGTTCAAGTGCCGCAATACTGACGGGTTTCACCAAGTGATTGGCAAAGCCGCCGGCGTGGGAGCGCTGGAGATCGTCCTCCATGCCATACCCGCTCAAGGCGATGCCCTGGAGCGTGGGCTGGATCTTGCGGATCTCGGCCATCAGCTGATAACCGTCGCCGTCGGGCAACCCGACGTCCGAAACCAGGAAATCGAAGGTGCGGCTGGAGGCATGACCCAGGGCTTCGGCGACGCTGCCCGCGGCAGTGACATCGAAATTCCGCCGCCCGAGCAGTTTTTGCAGGGTCTCGCGGGTCGAAACGTGATCCTCGACCAGCAGGATCCGCCGGGGAGCGGATGCGGGGAGGGGAGTGGCCGCCGGGGCCGGCGCGCTCGGAGTGGGGTGGGTTGGCGCGGTCGCCGCCAGGGGAAGCTCCACGATGAAAACGGAGCCGCGATTGCGGCCGGGGCTGGCCGCCTTGATCTCGCCGCCATGCAGTTCGACCAGCTTGCGCGAGATCGCGAGCCCGAGGCCGAGGCCGCCGAAACGATGCGGACCGGTGGCCGCGTGCTCGCCCTGGCGAAACGCCGAGAATACGCTAGCGAGTTCGGCCGGTGACATGCCCAGCCCGTTGTCCGTGATTTCAAGATGGAGCCGGTTGGTTTCGGCGACCACGCGGGAGACCACGGTGATCTGTCCGCCCTCGCGGGTGAATTTGACGGCGTTCTGGAGCACGTTCCAACAGACCTGCTGCAGGCGGACGGCATCGCCGTACACCCACGAGTTCCTGGCGCCGAGGAACAACTGGAGATTGAGGTGCTTGGCCTCGATTTCGCTGCGAATGTTGCCGACGGCGTCCTGGACGGCGACGTGGACATCGACGCGGGACTTTTCGAGCTCGAGTTTGTCGCGGGCGATGCGGGTGAGGTCGAGCAGGTCGTCGATGAGCCGGGCCTCGAGACTGATGTTCCGGCGGATGGTTTCGAAGGTATCGCGAACCTCCGGCGGGAGCGCGGGGTTGTTGGCGGCATCGCTGGCGAGGAGCAGCACGGGATTGAGGGGGGTGCGCAGTTCGTGGGAGAGCGAGGCCAGGAAATCGTCCTTGGCGCGCGAAGCGGCGAGGGCCTCGTCGCGCATCCGGCCCAGCTCGAGTTCGGCCTGTTTCCTGATGGTGACGTCGGAGATCACGGCCACGAGGCCCACGACCTCCCCCTCCGCGGTGCGTTCCGGTTCGTAGATCACATGCATCCAGCGGCGGCCGAGGCGCTCGTAGGGAATCTCCTGCTCGAATTCGATCCGGCGCCCCGCGAGCGCGGCGTCCATGTGGCGCTTGAAGGTGGCGTAGGCCTCGGCGCCCGTGAGTTCGGCGACGTGCCGGCCGATAACCTGTTCGCGGGTCAGCCCATGGCGCTCGGCGTAGGGGGCGTTCACGAACTTGTACCGGTGGTCGCGGTCGCACTGCACCAGGAAGATCGGCGCATGGTCGGTCACCAGTTGCAACTGGAGCTCGCCGCGCCGGGCGGCCTTCTGGACCGCCTTCATGGCGGAAATGTCGAGATTGATGCCGACCCAGCGCTGGATCCGTCCTGCCGAATCACGGAGAGGCACGCCGCGGGAAAGGATGGGATGCCATTCGCCATCGGCTCCCTTGAAATGGTGCTCGCGCTCCCAGAATGTGCCGGCGGCGGCGCACTGTTTCCAGGCCGCGGCGGTGGCCTCGACCTCGTCGGGATGCAAGGCGCGCATCCAGCCCTGGCCGGCGCATTGATCCTGGGTCAGGCCGACGAGCCGCAGGAACGATTCGCTCATGTACGTCGTGCTACCTTCCGCGTCGCGCACCCAGATCCCGTAATTGATGGATTCGCCGATCGCGCGGTAGAGGCGTTCGCTCTCGCGGAGCGCCTGAGTGGCTCGGGCACGTTCCACGATCGGGCCGACGCGCGCCACGACGTTTTCAATCAGCTCGAGTTCCGACGTCGTCCATTCGCGGGGATTCCGGCTGGCGACGGCCAGCGAGAGATGCCAGCGGCCGTCCTGCCAGAAGGCCGAGGTGGCCAGGGAGCGCATCCGGATGGCGTCGAAGCTCGACCACCGGCCGCGGGTCGCGGGATGCTCGCGCAGGTCCGAGATATGGCAGCGGGCGCGGGCCAGCAGGGTGGCGAACTCGGGCGTGCCGAAATCCACCAGGCGGTGCTCGCCGTGAACCGACGGCAGATCGGGGCGGTGCCAGTCGTCGCCGATGCGCGCGATGGCTTGGGCGGCATCGACCTCGAAAAAGTAGCACCGGTCGGCCTGGAGAAACTCGCCGAGTGCGGCCTGGCTCGTCTCGAGAATGAGTTCAGGCTGGCTGAGTGCGGAAATCCGGTTGCCCAGGTCGTGGAGAAAGTCGGCCTGCAGCTCGGCCTGTTTGCGCTGGGTGACGTCCACGCAACTGCCGAGATAGCCCTGAAAGCGGTCGCCGTCGTCGAAGCGCACCGCGCTGCCCTGGACCCACACGATGCTCCCGTCGGGGCGCCGAAAGCGGAATTCGGAAGTGGATGGCGCGCCGTGGGCGACGGCCCGCTGCCACTCATGGAGCACGCGTTCCCGATCGTCGGGGTGGACGGACTGCGTCCAGCCCGTACCCATGGCGCCGGTGACGGTAAGCCCGGCCATCTCGCACCAGCGGGCATTGACGAAGATACAGCCACCGTCCTGGCCGGAGAGAAAAATCCCGACGGGGGCATGGCTGGCCAGCAGCCGGAACCGTTCCTCGCTGGTGCGCAGCGCGGCCTCCACGCGTTTGCGGTCGGAAATGTCGCGCGCGATCTTCGAGGCCCCGACGATACGCCCGCTCGCGTCCTTCACGGGTGAAAGGGTGAGCGACACATCGAACAGGGTTCCATCGCGGCGCTGCCGCACGGTCTCGAAATGCTCGATGCGTTCCCCGCGACGAATCCGCTCGAGCAGGCTGATTTCCTCGTTCTTGCGCGCGTCGGGCATGAGGAGCGTGACGGGACGGCCGACGACCTCGGCCGCCTTGTAGCCGAACAGGCGCTCGGCGCCTGCGTTCCAACTGGTGATAATGCTGTTGAGGTCCTTGCTGACGATCGCGTCGTCGGAGGAATCGACAATGGCGGCCAGCCAGCGGCTGGTGTCGTCCGCGTGGCGGCGGGCGGTGACATCGAGCGTGGCGCCAATCATGCGGACGGGCCGGCCGCCCTCGCGAATGACGCTGGCGTTGGTGAAAACCCAGGTCTCGCGGCCGTCGGGACGGCGGATGCGGAATTCGAGGTCGAACGGCGCGTCCTTTTCCAACGCGTCGCGGATCGCATTTTGCACGCGCTCGGTGTCGTCGGGGTGGATCAACCGAGCAAAGCTTTCGAAGGACACGGTGAACGTTTCCCGGTCGACCCCGTGGATGCGGTAAACCGCATCGTTCCAGCGCACCTCGTTGGTGATGACGTCCCATTCCCAAATGCCGATGTTGGCCGACGTCAGAGCTTGATCCATGGGGCTGGGGGACGTGGCGGCGGGTGGGCGGAAGGAGGAATGCATGGGCAGAGTCGGGAATCCGGAGAAAACGGGTGAACGAGACCGGAAAAAAGCCCCCGGGGAGGCTCGGGATTCCACCCCAGATCATACGAGGAAGGGGGTGGTTCCGTCAAAAGGCGCATTTGGTGTTTAAACATCACGCCTCTGCGCTTGCTGATCGGCGATTTTTTCAAATGGTCGGGTTCGCCCATGAAGATTGCCGTCATTGAGGACCACGCGTTGATGCGCGACCTGTTGCTCAAGGCCTGCGTTGAGGCGATCAAGGGATCGACCGCGCGGGGGGCCGAGGATGCGGCGTCGGGCCTGGCGCTGTGCCGCCGGGAGAAGCCGGGGATCATCCTGCTCGACCTCGCGCTGCCCGATCGCGACGGACTCGACCTGATCGATGACCTGCTCGCCATTTGCCCGAAGGCGAAAATCATCGGGTTGTCGGGCTATGTGGACGAGTTCACGGTGTATCGCGTGCTGGGGTCGCGCCTGCATGGCTTCGTCGACAAGAACGACCACAATTCCGGACAACTCGCGTCGGCGATTCGTGGCGTGATGGCGGGCGAGCGCTATTTCTCCCCGCGCGCCCTGGCCGCGTGGGCGGGACTGAGGAACGATCCGGCGGCGTTCGACAAGATTCTTTCCGCGCGCGAGCAGCACTTGCTGCGACTTTTCGGCCAAGGAGCCAGCAACGAGGAGATCGCCTCGTCGATCAACCTGTGCGAGATCACGGTGCGCAATCACCGGTGCCGGATCATGGCCAAGCTGGGCCTCAAAACCAGCGCCGAGCTGATCACGTACGCCTACGCCAAGGGCTTCGTGCGCGCCCAGCCGAATCGCGTGGCCAGCGTTTGACCCGTGGGAGTTTTCCCGATGGGGGGCCGGGGAGCGCCCTGATGGGCAAAGTCCTACGTAGGCGTTAGTTGTGATGTTTTGTGGGTCTCCACCCACTACGGATAGACGGCGGGGAAGACTAAGGTGTTGGACGTAAGGAAAGCCCACTACGTCCAATGAAACTACTCTTCGTCCACGAATACCTGGGTGCCATGGGAGGCGCTGAAACGAACCTCTTTGAAGTGGCCACCGCGCTACGGCAGAGGGGCCATGAAGTGGCCTTGTTGCACGGCCGTTCCACGGGTCGGAACGAAGCCGAGTGGCACGACCTGTTCCCCCAGCGCTTTGCGGCGGACGCCCCGGCGGCGGCACGGGTCGCCCTCCGGGATTTCAAGCCGACGGCGGTTTTCATGCACAACTCGCCGGGCTTGGAAGTCACGGCCGGGCTGGTGCACGGCGGGGTGCCGGTGGTGCGCATGGTGCACGATCACCATATGTTCTGCCTGCGCGGCTGCCGGTATTCCGCGTGGAGTCGCGAACCCTGCACGCGCGCTCTCTCGCCCCTTTGTCTCTTCCCGTGCGGCGGACTCGTGCGCCGCAATTCCGCGGGCGGTTGGGCCCTGGCCCTCGGGGATTACCTGCGGAAGAAGCAGGAACTCGAAATGCACCGCGGATTTGCGCGGCTCATCGTGGCGAGCGAGTACATGCATGAGGAATTGCGCCGGAACGGCTTCAAGCCGGAGCAAATCGAGATTCACGCGCCCGTGCCGGCGCGCGAGGCGCCGGAGGAGGCCAAGCCGGCCGACCCGACGCGCAAGCGCATCGTGTTTGCCGGGCAGATCGTGCGCGGCAAGGGCGTCGATGTGCTGCTCGAAGCGCTGTCGCTCGTCCGCACGCCGTTTGAATGCGTGATCCTCGGCGATGGCAACCATCGCGCCCATTGTGAGGAACTCGCCCAGCGGCTGGGCCTCGGGCACCAGGTGACTTTCACCGGCTTCGTGCCGGGAGCGGAGGTGGCCGCGCACTATCAAGCCGCGAACGTCGCGGTGTTCAGTTCCGTCTGGCCGGAACCGTTCGGTCTCTCCGGCCTGGAGGCGTTGCGCCACGGCTTGCCGGTGGTGGCCTTCGACGTGGGCGGCGTGCGGGAGTGGCTCGAGGACGGCGTCAATGGCTTGCTCGCGCCTTGGATGGATCGCCTGGGATTCGCGCGGCGGGTCGAGGCGCTGCTCAACGACCCGGAACATGCGCGTCGCCTCGGCGCGAACGGGCGGGCGCTCGCGGCCGAACGGTTCAATTTCAAGCGCTACGTCTCCGGTCTCGAGGAACTGCTCGCCCGGGTCAGTATCGGCTCTGCCTGCGAGGTGAACCATGAGTGAGGATTCCGTGAGGCTGGTGGCCATCACCGGGGGCAGCGGGTCGGGCAAGACCTGGCTCGCGGATCGCCTGCAGGTCCTGCTGGGCAAGAAGGCCGGCCGGCTGATGCAGGACAATTTCTATCTGGACCGATCGCACCTGCCGCCGGCGGAGCGCGCGGCGATCAACTTCGACCATCCGGACGCGCTGGATTGGGAGCACTTCGCCGAGGTGCTCCGGACGTTGCGGTCCGGGCGGGCCTGCCGCCTGCCGGTTTATGATTTCGCCACGCATTGCCGCGCAAGCCAAGGCGTTTATATCGCGCCGCGCCCCGTGATGATCCTGGACGGCCTGTGGCTGCTGCACCGGCCGGAAATCCGCCGCCTGTTCGACCTGAGCGTCTTCCTGCATTGCCCGGAGGAGGAGCGCCTGCGCCGGCGGGTCGCCCGCGACATGGTGGAGCGCGGCCGGAGTGCAACGGACATCCTGCAGCAATTCCATGCGACGGTGGCGCCGATGCACCGTCAGTTCGTCAACCCGCAAGCCGCCCACGCGGATCTCCTGCTGCACCAGCCGTGCCGGGAGATCGAGATCATGCAGCTCGAAGAGCGCCTGAGCCGGATCGTCCCGCTGGGTTCCGCACTGCAGGACCGCTTCATGGCTCTTTTCCGTCCTGGCACGCAAACCCTCGCCACCCCGGCGACCGCCCTTTCCTCATGAATACGCTCAGCTTCCATCCGTTGGTCTGGAATCGTCATGTCCGCGCATTGCGCCGCCAGCGCGCGCGCTGGTTGATGGCCGTCCGTCACGAAGTAATCCGCCGCTTGTGGTGCTGGCGCATCCCGGCCGATGAGGCCACCAAGCGGGCGTTTGACGTGGTGTTCAGCGCCACGGTCCTGCTGCTCATCAGCCCGCTGCTCGCCCTGCTGGCGCTCATCATCAAGCTCGAGGACCGCGGCCCGGTGTTTTTCCGGCAGGTGCGGGTCGGCCGGCATGGCCGCGAGTTCGTGATGTACAAGTTCCGGTCGATGCGGGTCGACGCCGAGCAGCGGTTGCGCGAGCTGCTGGCGAAGAACCAGCACGCGGCGGGCGTGACCTTCAAGATCAAGGACGACCCGCGCGTCACGCGCGTGGGCCGCTGGTTGAGAAAGCTCTCCCTCGATGAACTCCCGCAGTTCTATAATGTTTTGATCGGCGACATGTCGGTGGTCGGCCCGCGCCCGCCGGTGCCGCGCGAGGTCGCGCTCTATACCTTGAAGGATCGCCGCCGGCTCGCGGTGCAGCCCGGGATCACGTGCCTGTGGCAGATCAGCGGCCGCGCCCAGATCGATTTCCACGGCCAGGTGGAACTGGATGTCCGCTACATCGAGACGCGGGGCTTCTGGAACGACCTGCGCATCATCAGCAAAACCCTGCCCGCCGTGATTTCCGGCACGGGCGCCTACTAACCCATTTATCCATCCATGAAAGCCATCCTCATATTTCCCGGTTATCGTGCAGGAGTCAGGGAACTGACCAAAGATGCACCCCTCGCCACCGTTCCCCTGCTGGGGGAGAGCCTGGCCGTTTATTGGCTGGTTCATCTCGCCTCACTCGGGGCCAAGGAGGTCACCGTGCTGGCCAACGACCGGCCCTGGATGGTGCGTGAGGCCCTGGGCAACGGAGCCCGCTGGGGCCTGAACGTTCAGGTCGTGGACGAAATGCACGAGTTGACCGTCGCGGAAGCCCGCGCCCGCCATGTGAGCGGCGACGGCTGGCTCGCGGCACCACATGACATTGTCCTGGCTGATCATCTGCCCGGCATGCCGGGCCATCGGCTGGATGATAACCATGAGGCGTGGTTCAACGCCGCCATCGCCTGGTGTGACCGCGCGGTGACGCCGGATCGCATCGGGGTCAAGGAACTGGCTCCGGGCGTGCTGGTGGGGCTCAACTGCCAGATCCCGGACAGTGCCGTCTTTCGGCCGCCGTGCTGGATTGGCGAGAAGGTCCGCATCGGCGAGGGCGCGATCATCGGGCCGCATGCCATCGTCGAGAACCGCGCCGTGGTTGGGGAGGGGGCGGAGGTGGTGCGCAGCATCATCGGGACCGAGACGATGGTCGGGGAGCAGACCGAGATCACGGATTCCCTCGCATTGGGGGAGACGCTGGTGAACTGGCGGGACGGCTCATGCCTGCATGTGCCGGATGAATACCTGTTGTGCTCGCTCCGTCGCTCGTCGCTGCCGGATCCGACCGATTGGTTCCGCCGCCTCGTCCAGGCGGTCAGCGGATCAAACCCGTCGATGGTTTCGGTCAATCAATCGCCCGCCGCTAATCCGCCGATATGAAATTCGTCACCGAATCCGGCATCCTGCGGGTCAGTGACGTGCGGGAACTCGATGAGGAGTCCGTGGACCAGATCGTCGAAGGCATCCGCGCGGCATTGGGATCGGAAACCAGCGTGGTGACGCTGGATCTCACGCAGTTGCGCGGAATTGATGGCAACACTGCCGGGCTCCTGCGGTCCATTCAGGAGGAATTCGCGGACGCCGGCGGCCTCGTCTGGCGCGTCGTGAATCCCCCGCCGGAAGCCCGCCAGCTCTTCGAGCTGGTCCGGCTGCATCACCTCTTCGAAATCAACCCGCCTCGTTCCGCCCTATCCCTGCCATGAAATCCGTGCTTCCCCTGTTTGTCTTCATTGATGCGTGTGGCTGGGAGATCATCCGGGACCGCCCCTTTGCCCGCAACCTCGCGCCGCTGCGCCGTCCGTTGCGCTCGGTGTTTGGCTACAGCTCCGCATGCATTCCCTCGATCCTGGCCGGGACCTGGCCGCAGGAGCACCGCAACTGGTGTTATTTCGTGCACGACCCGGAGCGGTCGCCCTTCAAGTTCCTGAAGCCGCTGGGCTGGCTGCCGCGGTGGATCACCTCCCGGCGCATTTTCCGCCGGTGGCTTTCCAAGCTCCTGCGCGGCCCGATGAAGTTCAAGGGCTACTTCGATCTCTACAACCTGTCGTTCTCGAACATCGGCCGATTCGACTTCACGGAGAAGAAAAGCCCCCTGCAACCTGGCGGGATGAACCGGGGACCGAACATTTTCGATTACCTGCAGAAGGAAGGCATCCCCTACCACGTCAGCGAGCCCGCCCGCGGCGAGGAAGGGAATCTCCGGGCCATGCAGGAAGACATTGCCGCGGAGCGCATCGATTTCGGGTTCCTCTACTGGCCGGACCTCGACGGGCTGATGCACCGGGTGGGCAACGACTCGCCCGAGGTGCCCGCGAAACTGGAGCGGTACGAGCGCCAGCTCGAGGAGCTCCTGGCCACCGCGCACGCCCACTACGACGAGGTGCGCCTGTATGTGTTCAGCGATCATGGGATGGCCAACTGCACGAGGCTGCTCGACCTGCGCCGGCGGCTCGCCGCGCTGCCCGTCAGCATGCCGCGCGACTACGCCGTGGTGTACGATTCCACGATGGCGCGATTCTGGTTCTTCAACGACCGCGCCCGCGAGATGGTGACCGCCAGCCTGCGGGGTGTGACGGAGGGGCGCATCCTGGCCGACCAGGAGCTGCGCGAACTCGGCACGTTTTTCCCGGACCGCTATTTCGGCGAGCTCATCTTCCTGGTGGAGGAGGGTGTGTTGATCGTGCCCAGCGACATGGGCGAGCGGCCGTTGCACGCGATGCACGGCTACCATCCCGACGACCCGCAAAGCTACGCTGCGCTGATGACGAACGTCGCCGATGTTCCCGCCGACGTGACGGCCATCCCGCACATCTACGGGCTGATGCAACGCGACGCGGCTGCGGCGCACGCGGCCAATCGCACGGAGACGCGCGAGCCGGTTGCCATCCCGGCGTGAACCGAGGCTCCTCCAACCCGGGATGTTCCCCATGCCTCCCTCGATCAAACGGCAACTCGGCCAAATCCTGTTCGAAACGAGCGAATGGTTCCCCGTCGCCCGTCCATTTCTCAGCCGATGGGGACGACGGACCAAAAGGGAATGGTTTTCCGGCCGCGTGGCCGAGGCGCGCTCGCAGCTGACCGGCCAGCGGGTGAAGCTGGCGAGCTTCGGGGAGAACTACCTGAGCTTCACGCTCTACTGGCGGGGGCTGGATTACTATGAACCCCTGACCACGTCGCTCATCGACCGGCTCGCGGCCTCGGCGGACCTGTTTGTCGATGCGGGGGCGAACATCGGATATTATTCGTTGCGCGTGGCCGCCGCGCGACCGGATTTGCCGGTCGTGGCGTTCGAGCCGCACCCGCGGCTGCATGCGCTGTTCGCGGCGAATGTGCGGGCGAACGGTTTCGATGCCATCACGGCGGAGCAAATCGCCTTGTCGGACCGCGACGGGATTCTTCCGTTTTACCTCAACCACTCCGACATGAGTTCATCCCTTGAGCGGAGCTTTGATTCCAACCAGGAGGGTGTGGTGAGCGTGCCCGTGATGAGCCTGGATGGTTATCTGGCGCAACGCGGCCGGAATCCGGGACGCGTGCTGATCAAGGTGGATGTCGAGGGCCATGAGCCGGCATTTTTCGAGGGCGCGGAGGAGACGCTGCGGCGGCTGAAGCCGGACATCGTCGCGGAGGCGGCCGTGCCCTATCCAGAGCGAACCATCGCGCTGCTGCGGCGGTGCGGGTACCATTTTCACCAGATCACGGACGAGGGGCTTCGCCCCTGTGCGGCG
This sequence comes from Verrucomicrobiota bacterium, assembly GCA_023433275.1. GTDB lineage: Bacteria > Verrucomicrobiota > Verrucomicrobiia > Opitutales > Opitutaceae > Lacunisphaera. The sequence continues at coordinate 43,906 of JAEZDN010000144.1, read as the reverse complement.
CCGGCGACCTTCGTGCGCGGGCCGCTGGTGTTTCTCAATTGCCTGTTGTCCACGCGGCCCGAGGCCGAGCTCGCGGAGTTGTCCGACCATCTCAGGACGCACTCGGCACGGATCGATTTCCGGAAGACGAGCAAGCTGGCCGACCCGCGCGTGATGGAGCGTTCGCGCGCCGGATTCGTGCATGCCGCGGTTTCGGCGGCGCATTCTCCGGCAAGCTGACCCGGCCGGTCGCCAGGTCGGCGAATGAAATGACGCGGATCCCGGGGTCGGCCGCGAGTTCTTCGGCGAGCCGATGAAGCGTGCGAATGAATGCCTCGTCGGGCCGGGTTTCCCGAAAATATTCCCACCAATGGGTGACGAGGACCGTCAGGGGCTGCGAGTGGATTGCGCGGCGCACGTTGTCCAGCATGCCTTCCAAGGGCTTGGAGCGGGAGAGCAGGCAGCCCGGGTGGGAGAGCAACAAGGTGTCCTCGACGCGCCAATGCGCCTGGCCGCGGAGCCGGCCGGCCAGGTAGGCGGGCCACCACGTGACCGGCAGCTTCCGCCACTCGAACCAGCCGCCGGAGATGACGGGATAGCGGGCTGCGGCGGCGCGAAGCGCACCGGCTGAGAAGCGGTCATAGGGGGCGACGAAAGCGTGCGGCGTGGGAAATCCCGCGGCGGAGAGACGTTGGGCGCCGGCACTCAATCGCTGCGCGGCGTGCACGGCGTCACAATCGAACTCATAGAGCGAGTGATCGTAGCCATGATGAAGGATGTGGTACAGCGGCTCGCCGAGGAGGTAGTCGACCAGCGCGCGATTCTGCCCGATCGGCAGGAATGGCGTGGAGGTGCCGTGGTTGAACTGCAGAAAGCCCTCGCGGGTGCCGTTGGCGCGATGGGCGTCGGTGGCGACGTTGGGTATGACCGCGAGGTTTACGGGCAGGCCGCGCTCCAGGAAAGGCCGGTAAAGGGCTTCCAGGCACTCGACCGGCGTCAGGGCGCAGGTGTCGTCGTCACGCAGAATGACGTAGCGCATTTTTCCCCCCGATGAGCCGGTCGTACAGTTCCTTAACCTGGCCGGCGAGGGTGGTGACATCGTGGCCGGCGGCCCGGCGCAGTCCCGCCGCGGACAGCCGCGCCGCGGCGTCACGATCGCCCAACAATTCGTCGAGTTTCGCGTGAAAGCCGTCGGGGTTGTCGAGGTCGAAGAACCGCCCGTCCTCGCCGTCGCGGATCAACTCGCGGGCGCCTGATGTCGGGGTCACGAAGGCCGGCAGGCCCGCCGCCCACGATTCGATGATGATCAGGCCGAAGGTTTCCGCGAGGGACGGCAGCACCGCGAGGCGCGCTTCCTGCATGAGCCCGACGAGGCGCGGGTCGCCCGGAGGCAAGCCTCCCGTGCGCAGGATGTGATCCCCGAGATTCAGCCGGCTGATCTCGGCCTCCACCTCGGCGTGGTACTCGGCGTGCGTGCTCGATCCGGCGAAGACGAGCATCGCGCGCGGGTGGCGCGCGAGGATCCGCGGCAGCTGGCGCACGAGCCAGAGCTGGTTTTTCACGGGATAGATGCGGGCGACGGTCAGCAGGAGGTCGCGCCCGGCGATCGAGGGGAACGCCCGGCGGGCGGCCTCGCGTTGATCGGTGCGGTAGAGCACGGTGTCGACGCTGTACGGTTGCGTGAGAATCGGTTTGCCCGGGTATTGCTCGCGCAGCAGTTCGGCCTCGCGCCGGTTGCCGGTGAAGATGGCGTCGGCCTCGGCGAGCACGTGGCGCGCGCGCCACCACCAGCCGAACACGCGGCCCCACTCGAGACCGCCGGCGGCGGGTGCGCTGAGGGTTTGAACGACATCCGGGCGCAGGTCCAGGGCGCCGCCGTGGATCGTGACGACGAAGGGCACGCCGCGGCGGCGGGCGATGGTGCCAGCGATGCCGCCGATGCGCCCGAGCGTGTGCGAATGGACGACCGAAAGGTCCGGTTCCCGGGCGAGACGCCGCGGCAGGTCGAAGGAGAGGACGTTACCGCCGATGGCCAGCAATTGCTGGCGTGCGGCCGGGCTGAGTCCGAGAACCGGGAGCACCGCGCGGTACTGGCGCATGGCGCAGCCGGCCTGGGCAAGCGGGTCGTGGCCCAGCGGCTCGTCCGCCGACGGATGGAAGACCACCGATTCGGCTTGGTGGCGGCGAAGGCCGGTGGCGAGCCCGAGGAGGGCGGTTTCAGTGCCGCCCCATTCGGCGGGCACGTATTTGCGCAAGATGTGGGCGACCCGCATGGATCAGGAGGGATAAGCGTTTTGAGGCAGTGATTGCTCCAGCGGATCGAGGGGCAGTTCCTCGTCCGCCGACGCCATTTCGTACTCGGCGGCGGCTTCCGCGCGTTTCAGCGCGTAGAGCGAAGCGAGCGAGCCGGCGAGCAGGTTGAACGTCAGGAAAATCTGGGTCTGGCGGTAGGTCCACTCGGTGAAGCTGTGGAGGAATACCGCGAGGATGCCGAAGGCGAGCCCCACGCCCAGCCGGTGGAGGAGCTCGGGACGGCGGGAGAAGAGGAAGCTCGCGCCCATCGTCAGCCACCGGAGCCAGAGCAGCATCAGGAGGGCGAGGCCGGCCCAGCCGAGCTCGGCCACGGTGATCACGCCGAGGTTGTGGGCGGGTGCCGCGTAACGGTACATCGGCAGGAGTTCGGTGGGCGGGGCATAGACGATGTCGTCGTAATTCTCGTACCGCATGCCGAGGGGCTTGCCGTATTCGCGGCTCACCCAGTACGACCAGTTGTTGAGGCCCACGCCGAAGGGCTTGTGCTCGAGCACGACGGCGGCCTGGCGGAAATAGTACCCGCGGCTTTCACCCGGCGCGTCGAAATATTCCTCCTGCAGGGTGGCCTGGCCGAAGCGCTGGGTCAGCAGCGGCCACGAGTAGAGGACGAAGGCGCCGAGCAACACGACCACGAGCGCGCCGATGGCGAGGCGGCCGGGGGTGGGGCGCCACGAGCCGCACCACGCGAGGGCGCCGAGGACGACGAAGGCGAAGATGGGAATGCCGGCGCGTGAGAGCGTGAGGACCATGGTCGTGGAGGCGGCGATCACCGCCAGCCAGCAGATGCGCCGGACCCAGGGACCCACGGACGAGCAGGCCGCCGCGACGAGCACCGGAGTGACGAGGCACAGGTACATCGACAGGCTGTTCGGGTGCTCCAGCGTGCCGCCGGGGCGGTACATGTGAAGCAGGACGCGCTCGCGGGTGGCGATGAGGCTCTCGAGCAGGACCGTGGCGGCGAGGGCCAGCACGAGGGCGGTCGCGTCGCGCTCGCGGCGGACGAAAAGCGCCGCGGCCAGGAAGAACACGAGCCCGCGCACCATCTTGGATAATTCAAACAGGCCGAAGATGAACGGCTCCGCGACCGCGGTCGTGCCCGCGCAGTAGAGCAGGAAGATCACCATCAACCCGAGACCCTTGGGCCAGTACCAGCGCGAATCCCCGGCGCGCGGGGACAACAGGGAGGAGAAGAGCAGGCCCAGGGCGAACACGTCGAACAGCGTCACTTCAAAACCGCGGCTCGTGCCGCGGTACCAGTAGGCGCTCATGATGTTCAGGTCGAAGCGCGCCGTGGCGGCGACGCCGGCCGTGAGGATGACGAAGGCGGCCAGCCGCAGTTTCGGCACGAACAGGAGCAAGGCCGTCATGAAGACGGTGCCCGTGAACAGGAGGAGCAGGCCAACAAGGTCCTTGGATTCCAGGGCAATGGGCAGTTCGTTCATGGAAAGGTCGGTCAGCCGGAGACGGCGGGCTGGGCGAAGTCGAAGCCGTCGGAGAGGCGGGCCGCGGGCGGCTCGTCGGCGCGGGGAGGTTTCTGCGGCCAGTAGCCGGTGGCGCCGCGACGCAGGGCGCGGTACGCCATCCAGGCGGCGATGAAGGTGACGCCCGTGCCGACGATGGTGGCGGGGAGGGTGCGCAGTTTTCGGCCCACCGGCTGTCGGGCCCACCGCTTCAGGCGGAACGTGCAGACATCCGGAAACAGGCGCCAGAAATGGCCCGCCTCGCTCACGTGGGCATCAATGATCCGGCGCAACCATTGCGGGTCCGTCTCGTCGAGCAGGCGGATGACCTCGCCGGGCTGGGTCATGTGGCGCGCGCAGAGCGAAGGCAGATGCCGGTCCACCAGGACGTGGACAAACGTCTGGCCGATCATCTGTCGCTTCTGGTTCTTCAGTATGGAGGAGGCCGTGACGTAGGCCTCGAAAACGTGCGAGGCGCCGGCGACGCGGCGGATGCGGGCGGGGTTGGTGGCGGTGTGGAGAAAGTCGGAGCAGACAAGGCTCTTGATAAACCCGTCCTCGCACGCCGCGAGGTCGCGCGGGAGGCGGATGCGTCGGGCGACGTCCGCGCGGATGCAGTAGAGCTGGCCGGTCAGCTGGGCGCTGGAGCTTTGCGTGAGGCGGGAGGTGGCGAGGGAGAGGCGTTCGCGGAGGGTGGGGGACGGCTTGAGCGCGATGTCCTTCACGGGATCGCCCACGGTGACGTGGGCCTCGCCATCCTCCTCGAGCCCGCGCACGAGGTTCCACAACGTGGTGGCTTCGCCGAGCCGGATGTCGGCGTCCATCAGGATGAGGCAGCGCGTCTCATGATGGGAGATCTCGTGCACAAAGAGATTCCAGGCGTTGATCTTGCCCGGGGTCGCGATCGACACCGCGCTCGCGAGGAAAGCCTCGGTGTGCGGGTGCGAGGCACTTTGGGTCTGGAACAGACGGGCGGCCACGGAGGCCGTGTCGTCGGTGCAGGCATTGGCGACGCACCAGATCTCGGCGCGTTCGCCGCGGCGGTCGAGTTCCGCGAACAGGGATTGCTGAAAGAGGCTGTTCAGCGTGTCGGCGATGCGGGATTCCTCGTTGCGAGCGAGGAGGCCGATCGACACCGCGATTTTCCTGGGGCGGGGGCGGTTTGGCATGGTGGGACCGGGTGGGAGGTGGGATCGAGGAGCGACCTGCTCACTGTACCGGGCAATGCCTCGACGGATGATGGGTTGCGGGACCCGAATTGTTGGGGGCAATCACCCCATACGGTCGGCGACGCGTCCGAACTAGGATGGCCGCATGAATTCACCTGCCGTCAGTATCGTGATCCGCTCCTACAACGAGGGCTGGGCCCTGATGGGAACCTTGGAGGCGCTGAAACGGCAGACGTTCCGCGACTACGAGCTGATTGTGATCGATTCGGGATCCACGGATGGTTCCGACGAGCTGATCCGCCAGGCGGCGCCTCGTCATTTCATCGGGATCCAGCCCCACGAGTATCACCCGCCGCGGGTCCTGAACCTGGGCATGCGCCTGGCGCGTTCCAACTCGGTGGTGTTCCTCAATGCGGATGCCACGCCCGTGGACTCGCACTGGCTCGCGCCGCTCGTGAGTTCGCTCCAGGACCCGGAAGTGGCCGCGGTGTTCGGGCGGCAGGTGCCGCGGCCGGACTGCCAGGCGGTGTATGCGAACGACTATGAGCAGTGTTTCGGCCCGCGGCGCGCCTCCGCCCGATGGGATCATTTCTTCAGCATGGTCAGCAGCGGCATCCGGAAGGACATCTGGGCGCCGCGCGGCTTCAATGAGGCGATGCAATATTCCGAGGATGACGAGTACACGCGCTGGGCGCGTGCGCAGGGATACCGCGTCCTGTATGTGCCGGAATCCGTGGTGATGCACTCGCACAACTACACGCCCGCGCAGGCGGCGAAGCGGGCGCATGGCGAAGGCCGGGCGCTGGCCGCGGTGTGGGAAGGCGATCCGGGCCGGTTCAACTTTGGTCGCACGGTGCTCCTCGGGGGCCTCAATGATGCGCGCCGGGACCTCGCGTTTTGCGCGCGTCACGGGCGCCTGGCGGAGTGGCCCCATGCGTTGCGGATCCGCTGGGAGCAGCGCCGCGCGCGACTCGCCGGATTCCGGGCCGGTTGGAAGGACTATCGCGCGAGGCAGGAAGCGATCCAGCCGCCGGTGTGGAGTGGCTGGTCCACGCCCAACATGAACCCTCCGACCGCCTGATTCATGCCCAGCGCCACGAGTGTCCTCCCCTTCGTCCCGGTGGCGGTTGCGCCGCCGCCTGCGCCCGCCACCTCCGCCCGGTTTACCCTGGATGGGGACACCAGCCTGGAGACCCATCTGGCCCATGTGTGCGACCTCGTGCGCGCGGGGGTGGATCGCCTCGTGCCGCCCGGAAGGCTCGAAGGCGTGCTGCTCGGCGGCGGCTACGGTCGCGGCGAGGGCGGGGTGTTGCATGCCCCGGAAGGGGACCAGCCCTACAACGACCTTGAGTTTTACGTGCTTCTCCGGGGGAGCACGGTGGTCAATGAATGGCGTTACCGCCGTGCGCTCGATGAACTCGGTCACGCGTTGTCCGCGGCCGCGGGCATCGAGGTCGAGTTCAAGATCATCTCCCGCGCGGGTCTTCGCCGCAGCCCGGTGACGATGTTTTATTACGACCTGGTCAGCGGGCACCGCCGGGTGGCCGGGCCAACCGATTTGCTCGAAGGTTGCGGCCATCACCGCCGGGGTGAACACATCCCGCTGGCCGAAGCGGCGCGTCTGCTGATGAATCGTTGCACGGGCCTTCTGTTCGCCCGCGATCGGCTCGACCGGCCCGACTTCGGGGACGAGGACGCGGATTTCGTGGCGCGGAACATGGCTAAGGCCGGACTGGCGCTCGGTGACGCGGTGTTGGTCGCGCATGGCCAGTATCACTGGAGCTGCCGGGAGCGCGCCCGTCGCCTGGCGGCGCTCGATGCCCAAGAGGGAGGACTGGTGTGCCTGGACGCGGTGCGCTCCGTGCACGCCGAGGGAGTGCAGTTCAAATTGTTGCCGCACCGGACGGAGAGGACCGCGCGTGAGCTGGAACGGGATTTCGTGCGGATTTCCCAACTGGCGTGCCGTGTTTGGCTCTGGCTGGAGAGCCGGCGATTGGGCGTGCCCTTTCATTCACCCGTGGACTACGCCCTGCACCCGGCGGAGAAGTGTCCGGGCATGCCGCGGGCGCGGAACTGGGTCGTCAATGCGCGGCGCGTTGGCGGTTGGGACCTGATTGGGCGCCGGGGCTTCCGCTATCCCCGAGAACGCTTGCTCCGCGCGCTCCCCGTGCTACTTTGGCAACCGGACATGGCGGTGAATCCCCGGGTGCGGCACCGGCTGCAGCGCGAGCTGCGGACGACGGCAACCGGGAGGCCCGGACTGATCGCCGCCTACGTCCGCCTGTGGGAAATCTTCCGCTAACCTGATGATCATGATTCGCACCCTTGCCGCGCTTGCCCTGGCGCCGGCGATCCTACCTGCCCAAGCCGCCGTCGCCACCGATCCCCTTGATGCATTGGTGGCGGATTCACCTTTTGCCGCGGTGGCCGGGGGCGCCCGGGCAGCGACAGGTGAAACAGGGGCGCTGGAGTTCCGTGGCGTCGTGTTTGAAAACGGCCAGTATGCCTTCAGTCTTTACGACCGCGGCACGCAGCAATCCGCCTGGGTGAACATCGGCCAGACGAACCTGCCGTTTGTCGCCCGGAGCTTTGACCAGGAACACGACCGTCTCACCGTGGAGCATCAGGGGAGAACGCTCGTGCTTGAGCTGCAGCAGGGGCGGATGTCGGACCAAGGGCAGCAACAACCCATGGCTGGACCGCCGCCCTTGCCGACGCCGGATCAGGCCGCCCAAGCGGGCAGCGGACCGCGCAGTCCCGAAATGCAGCCGCCACGTCCCGCGATGAACCAGGCCGAGAGCCAGCGGCTCCAGGAACTCGCCGATGAGATCCGCCGGCGCCGCCGTTCCCCGATTCAACCCACCATCAAATGAACTTCATGAAAAATCGTTCGCTCCGCGCCTTCACCCTCCTGGAAATCCTGGTGGTGCTCGCGATCATCGGCCTCCTGGTGGGCGTGCTCGTGACCAACACCGACAAGATTTTCGGCCGCAGCCAGACGGCGGTCGCCGGGATCTTCGTACAGGAAACCATCAAGATCCCGCTCGTGAGCTATCGCCGCGACCTGGGTGACTATCCCTCGACCGCCGAAGGGTTACAGGCGCTTGTGACGCCGCCCTCCAGCCGGGCCGAGCGCTGGCAAGGTCCTTACCTGGAGGCGAAGGGAGGAAAGCTGCCGCTCGACCCGTGGGGCGAGCCGTATGCCTATCGTTATCCGGGCACCAAGAACGTGGGCGGCTATGACATCTTTTCCAAGGGCCCGGACCGCCAGCCGGACACGGCGGACGATGTCGGCAACTGGTGACGCGACCCATGGGACCGGCGACACTCATCCCGCCACGTCAATGGCGCGCGGCCGGCGGTTTCACCTTGGTGGAGGTTCTCCTCGTGCTCGCCTTGCTGGCGCTCGGGGGCATGATTTTGATTCCCGCGGCGGGGGGAATCCTGGGTGGGAGGCGCGCCGCCAGTCCGGAGGATACGTTGACCAGTGTGCTGCAGCAGGCGCGGCGCGACGCCGTCCTGACGGGGCGTGAGATCAGCCTCCGATTCGATGGCGAGGCCCAGCAATTCGTCTGGGAAGGTGCGAACGTGCGCCTGGGCGGGACCGGGCCGCAGGTGAAATTGGATTTCCTGCGCGCGAATTCGGGGAGCGCGGTGCTCATCGGCGGGAGGCTGGTGGAGACCACGACCGTGCCGGCGGTGCGATTTTATCCGGACGGCACGTGCGATCCGGTGCGCGTGCAGCTGCGCGCGGGCGACGGCGCCGCGCGGGTCATAGTCATCGATCCCTGGACCTGTGCGCCGGGGCTGGAGGCCAAATCATGAGACACCGGCCGACAGTCGGCGCGGTGCGGGCTTTCACCCTGGTCGAGGTGTTGATCAGCCTGGCGATGTTCGCGTTCGCCGCCGTGGTGCTGGGCGCGGCGTATGTGAACGTGCTGCTCAATTACCACAACATGCAGCGCCGCACGGCGGAGAAGGACGACATCGCGTTCGCGCGGGCGACGCTGCTGGCCGAACCGCAGCGCGAACGGGCGGAGGAGGGCGGGGAGTTGCCGCTGGCGGATGGCGGCCGCCTGCGGTGGAACGCGGAAGTCGAGGAGACCGACATCGCGGATCTTTTTCGCGTCGAGTTGATCGTGGAAATTTCCCCGGGCGGGCAGGCGGCGATGCGGCGCGAGACCCAATCCTTCCTGTTGTTGCGCCCGACGTGGTCGGAACCCGAGGAACGCGAGCGCCTCCGCGCCGCGTCGCGTGAACGCCTGCTCAAGTCGCGCTCCTGACCATGCACCTGCGTTCGTCCAGTCGTCGTCACGGTCGCCAGGGTTTCACGCTGGTGGAAGTGCTGTTGTCGCTGGCGCTGCTCGCGTCGCTGTTGCTGGCGATGAACCAATTCATCCTCTCGATGGGCGAATTGTGGGGCCGAAACCGCCAGCAGCGGTTGTTCGACCAGCACGTGCGCGCGGTCACGCGGCATGTCGACGATTTGCTGCAACGCGGCGCGCAGGCCCCGGAGGAAGCGCGCCGGCTGCGGATGGTGGCGAGCCCGGTGCCGGGCGTGGGCACGGGGCCCCTTTTGACCTTCGACCTTGCCGCCGGGGACCGGCTGTTGCCCTGGCCGGACCGGCCGCTGCCCGACGTGCAATGCGCCCTGGATGTGGTGCAGGGGCAGGGGCTCCTGCTTTACTGGCAGTCCCGCTGGGAACTGGACTTTGAGCGGGCCGCGCCGCGCAGCACGGTGATCTCCCCGCTGGTTGGGCGGGTGGAGTACGAGTACTACCGCAAGGAATCGCGCGCCTGGGAGACGCGCGCCCCCGCGGTGAGTGGAACCGGCGAGGCCCCGACTGTCCCGGCGCGCCTGCGGCTCCATTTCCAATACGACCGCTATACCGCGACCGAGGTGGTCACGATTCCACCGGTGGTGCCGGCGCTCCCGGTGTTTTGAGCCACCCATGCGCGCTCCGATTTCCCAGTCCAAGCCAAGCCAGCGCGGTTCCGTGATCGTGCTGGTGCTGGCGTTGATCGCGGTGGCGTCGTTCTTCCTGAGCCTGTTCATCGAGCGATCCATGACCGAAATGCTGGTGGAGTCGCGTGCGCGGCAGTCGGAACGGCTGCGGGCCGAGGCGCATGGCGCGTTGGAGACGAGCCTCGCGGTGCTGGCCGATTTCCAGGTGATCGACGAGGGACTGCGCTCACCCGCCCAAGGGTGGGGCGATCCGCTCGCCGCCGTGGATTTCGAGCCGCGCGACGATTTGGTGGTCGAGGTCCAGGTGGAGGATGAGAGTGGACGCATCTCGCTGCCGAGGCTCGGGCAAAGCGAACTGGTGGCGCTGGGACGGCAATTCGGGTTGAAGGACGCCGAGGCCGAGCGACTGGCGGACGCGCTGCTGGCGTGGACGAGTCGGGAACACACGTCCACGCGGTACGAGACCGATCCGCGCAATTATGAGTACGCGCAGCCCCCGCACCGCGTGCCCGGGCGCCCGCTGGCGTCGTGGGATGAACTCGCTTCCATCGCGGTGGCACGTGACTTGTTCTTTGATCAGGATGGCCGCCCGACGAAGCTTTATGACGACTTTGTCGCGACCCTCTCGCTCCATGACTTTCCCGCGGTGAACCTGAATTCGGCGCACCCGGGATCGCTGGAGCTGGCCGGGCTCGACGAAAGCCAGATAAGCCGGATCCTTGCCTACAATCGGGGCGAAGTGCGGAACACGTCCGACGAGCCCGCGTATTTCAAGACCGTGGCCGAAGCGCAGCTCCTCCTGGGCGCGACGGTGCCGCTGACGGGATTCGACACGCAGGCCCGGTGTTTCCGAATCAGGGTCAGCGTTCGCGAGGGGGGCACGACCTTTTTCCTCACGACGGTGGTCGTGCCGGCGTCAGCGGCGTCCGGCAATGCCGAGGAAGGGCAGGCGGCTCCCGTTCGGGGGCGCGCGGCCCAGGCGCCCGCGGGCGAGACGTCCGGTTTGCGTTATCCCTTCAAAGTTCTGGCCTTCGAGGAGAACATCCAACTGGCTTCCGCTCCCACCCTATGATGAACACGCCCACCGCCGCTCCCGCCATCCCCCTGGTCGCCGGGGATCGTTTCTTCATCAAGGAAGTTGCGCTGGATCCGGGTGCGCCCGCCTCGAGCCAGGTTGAACTCGCCCTCGAGGAGTCGTCGCCGTTTCCGCTGGGCCAGCTTTTTCATGGATTCGTGGTTAGTCCCGACCGGCGCCAGGCGCTGGCCTACGCATCGTATCGACGCCGTTTCACCGCGGAGGAAATGACGGAATGGCCGGAGTCGGCCGCCGTGTTGCCCGGATTCTTGGCGCTGGTGGGCACTCCGCCTTCCCGGCCGCGGGTCGTGGTGCAGATCAACGGCGATGCCGTGAACGGCGTGGCCTGGAACGGGCAGTCGGGTCTGCCGGCGGCCGTCGGGTCACGGGTCCTGACGGACGGGCCCGAGGTGCATTTGACCGAGTTGGTCGAGGACCTCCGCCGGCGCGCGGGTTTGCCCGACAATGCCGAGGTTCAGCGGCTAGAAGGGCCGGTGGGCGTGGGCAGTGACGACGATGGCGACGCGGTGTTTCGCATCGACGGCAACGAAACGGCGCGGATTCCGGCCGCGGCCCTCGCGGATGCCGATATCCGCGACAAGTCGTTCCTGCATGAAAGGCGTCGGGAGGAAGTTCGCCGCCGCGGGTGGGTCTGGGCCCTCACCGGTGCGGTGGCCCTGGTCATGCTGGCGCTGGGATTGGAGATTGCCGCGTTTGCCTGGGGAACCTGGAACGGCCGCCAGCGCCAGCAGGTGGCCGCGCAGGCCGACGAGGTGCGGCGCATCGAGACGGCGCAGACGCTGGCCACGCGCATCGAGGACCTGACCGCGCGGCAGGAACGTCCGCTGGAATGGCTTTCCCTCGTGAGCGCCGCCCGCCCGCGTTCGATCCAATTCCTGCGGGTCGTGAGCAACAACGACCATTCGCTGACGATCGATGCGCAGACGCCGGATGCCGGCGCGGTCGGCGCCTATGAAGCCGCGCTCCGGCAACGTCCCGAACTCGAGCAGGTCGAGACGCGTGACCTGCGATCGCGCGAGGGCATGACCAGTTTCGTGCTCGCCGTGAGATTCAAGCCCGCCAACGCCCCAACCGAAGGAGGCCAGCCATGAAACGCCTGTTCCTGGAAAAGACCCCGCGCGAGCGCCTGCTGGTGCTCATCTTCATTTTCGCCGCCGGCCTGGTCTGGCTCGTCTCCGCCGGAGGCCGCTTGCAGGACAAATGGCGCGAAAGCCGGGTGGTCTCCGCGGATCTCGCGAGCCAGCAACTGTGGCTGGAGCGCAAGGGCGTGATCGAGGAGCGCGCGGCCCAGGCGGCGGGAAAGCTCGACCCCGAGCGCACGCTGGACGCCACGCGCCTGGTGGGCGAGGTGTCGGCCATCGCGACGCGCCTGGGATTGTCGGCCGGCGTGGAGCCGCCGCGCACCGAGCGCTCGGATCAGTTTGCGTACCACACGGTGCAGGTGACGTTTCGCCGCGCCGACCTGGGCACGTTGGTGAAGTATTACCGCGAATTGAGCCAGCGGGCGCCATACCTGGCGCTCGAGCGCTGCACGCTCGCGGCCGGTCGCGCGAATCCCGCGGAGCTGGACGCCGTGTTTTCCGTCTTCTCGGTGGAAGTGCGGCGCTGATTCGCGACCGCGAAACGGGAACGAGCGCCCAAATTATTATCTCCCCAAGGTGATAGGGCGCGGGCAAGGTGCGGCATGGCCCAAATCGGCAAACGGAATCTCCTGACTGTTGTTCGCTCGGCGACGCCCGGCCTTTACCTGGACGGCGGCCGTCACGGCGAGATCCTGCTGCCCGGCCGCTACATTCCGACCGGCGCCACGGTGGGCGGAAAGGTCGAGGTCTTCGTTTATCGTGATTCCGAGGACCGGCTCGTGGCGACCACGCAGCAGCCGGTGGCGGTGGTCGGCGAAATGGCATTCCTGCGCGTCGCGGCGATCAACCCGCGGGTGGGCGTGTTCCTGGAATGGGGATTGGAGAAGGACTTGCTCCTCCCGATGCGCGAGATGGATGGGCCGCTCAATCCGGGCGACAAGGTCGTGGTCATGGTGGTGCTCGATGATCGCACCGACCGGCTGATCGCGAGCGCGCGTTTCAACCGTCGCCTCGACTTGAGGCCGCCGCATTACCACGAGGGCGAGTCCGTGCAGCTGATGGTGGCGAGCAAGAGCCCGCTTGGCTTCAATCTCGTGGTGAACAACGCCCACCGGGGTCTAATTTATCACACCGAGGTGCATGGGCCGTTGAAAGTGGGGGACAAGGTGTCGGGCTATGTGCGCGCGATCCGGCCGGATGGGAAGTTGGATATCGCGCTGGGACAGGCGGGGCATCGTCGCATCGGCCCGATGTCGGAAAGAATCCTGGAAGTCCTGGCCGCGAGGGGCGGGCGGCTGCCTTATCATGACAACAGCCTGCCGGAGGAAATCCGGGACGTTTTCGGCATGAGCAAGAAGGCGTTCAAGCAGGCGATCGGGGCGCTGTTCAAGGAGCGAAGGATCGTCATCGATCCCGACGGGATCAGTCTGGCGGCGACGGCGGAAGAAGGGAAAGAGCCCTGAGGCACCATTGGCCCAAGATTCGCCGGACCGGATAACCTTTGCCCGCGCGAGGGTTTATGGTTCACTGGTGGTGCATGACCCAGACGAATTCATCAACCCCGCGGCCCGTCACGGTTCGCGAGCTGCCCATCGAACTTTGCCAGTTCATCAAGTTTGGCGGCCTCACGGAAAGCGGGGGCGAAGCGAAGGTATTGATCGGCGCCGGGCAGGTGCAGGTGAATGGCGTGGTGGAAACGCAGAAGCGCAAGAAGCTGGCCGCGGGCGATCGCGTCACGCTCAACGGCCAGACGATCGTGGTGCAGGTGCGCTGAGGAGCGGGGGCGTCAACCATGAGCACGTCCTTCGCCTCCCTTGGTTTGGTGGAACCCTTGCTCCGGGCCGTCACCGAGCGGAATTATGCCGAGCCGACCCCGGTGCAGGCGGCGGCGATACCGGCGGTATTGCGGGGAAGGGATGTGTGGGCCTCGGCGCAGACGGGCTCCGGCAAGACGGCGGCGTTTGCGCTGCCAATCCTCCAGACCCTGGCGGCGACGCGGCGCGAACGCGGGCGGTTTGTGCGCGCCCTGGTGCTGGCGCCGACGCGCGAGCTGGCGGCGCAGATCGGCGAGTCGTTCCGCATTTACGGGCGCTGGTTGCCGGAGCCGCTCAAGATCCTGATCGTTTACGGCGGCGTCTCGATCAACCCCCAGATGATGGCCTTGGGCGGCGGCGCGGATGTGATCATCGCGACCCCCGGGCGACTGCTCGACCTGGTGGACCACAACGCGGTTTCACTCGCGGCCGTGTCGACCGTGGTGCTGGACGAGGCGGACCGGTTGTTGGACCTGGGATTCTCGGAAGAGCTCAAGCGGATTGTCGCCCAGTTGCCGGCGCGGCGGCAGAACCTGCTTTTCTCGGCGACCTTCCCGGCCGAGGTCCAGGCGCTTGCGGAAGGGATGTTGCGCGATCCCGTTCGGGTCGACGTGGAGACGGCGGAGGTTCCGGCGCCGGACATCCAGCAGCGCGCGATCGAGGTGGACCCTCCGCGTCGCACGCAGTTGCTGCGTCACCTCGTGCAGGAGAACAACTGGACGCGGGTGCTGGTGTTCGTCGCCACGAAGTATGCGACGGAGCACGTGGCGGAAAAGTTGCGCAAGGCCGGGATCGCGGCGACGGCGTTCCATGGGGAGCTGAGCCAGGGCGCGCGCATGCAGGCGCTGGCGGATTTCAAGGCCTCGAAAGTGCGGGTGTTGCTCACGACGGACCTGGCGGCGCGCGGCATCGACATCGCGCGGCTGCCGGTGGTGGTGAATTACGACCTGCCGCGTTCGGCCACGGATTACACGCACCGCATCGGTCGCACGGGCCGGGCGGGGGAGAGCGGCATCGCGGTGAATTTCATCAGCGCCGGGACGCACGCCCATTTTCGTCTCATCGAGAAGCGCAACGGCTTCGCCCTCGCGCGCGAGCAGGTGCCAGGATTCGAGCCGCAGGAGTTGGAAGTGCCCGCCCAGCCGCCGGGCGGAGGGATCAAGGGGAAGCGACCCAACAAGAAGGACAAGGCCCGGGCTGCGGCGGCGAAGGCGGCGGGATTGCCTCCCCCGAAAAAGGCGCCGGTGGAGAAGGAGCGGAAGTTTTCCTGGCCGCGATTGCGGTAGGGCGAGGGTTGTCTTGAGGCGGCGGGCGCGTGCCTCGTGGGGTGCGGACATCCCGCCTGCAGGATAAGCGCCATGGGGGAATACGGACTGCCCGGCTCGCGACTCGTTACCTGGATCGTCCGAAACAATGGGGGCAGGACCGCTCGTACACGTAGTGCGGGTGTTGCTGGTCGGCGGCGGTTAGCGGCATGCGGCAGGCGAAGCACATGACGGAGGCGGTTTCACGCAGCGTCGGGTCGACGCCGACGCGCCCGTCGAAAACGAAGCATTCGCCCTGATAATGCGCGCCCCCGCATTCCTCGAAATATTTCAAAATGCCGCCATCGAGCTGGAAAATGTTCCTGAAGCCAACGGACTCCATGTAGGGCCCGGCCTTCTCGCAACGGATCCCGCCCGTGCAGAACATGACAATGGGCTGGTCCTTCAGGCCGGCAGGGAGCCTGGCCACGGCCTGCGGAAATTCCCGGAAATGGCGAATGCCGGCGCGCACCGCGCCTTGGAACGTGCCGGCGTTGACTTCGTAATCATTGCGAGTGTCGAGCAGGGTGACGGGGCGGCCCTCGTCCAGCCATTGCTTGAGCGTGCGGGGCGAAAGCTTCGGGGAGGGATGCCGCGCCGGATCGATGCCAGGCACGCCGAACGCGATGATCTCCTTTTTGATCTTCACCAGCATCCGATTGAAGGGCTGGCGGGAGCTCAGGCTTTCCTTGGGGGTGAGCCCTTCCAACCCGACGACGGCATGGATGGCGGTCATCAGACCATCCAGGCCGGGACGTTCGCCGGCAACGAAGAGATTGATGCCTTCGGGGCTGAGCAGGATCGTGCCCTTGAGGGCATGCGCGGAGCACACGGCCTTGAGCTTCTCCCTGAGCGCGGGAAGATTATCCAGCGGGGCGAAGCGGTAGGCGGAAAAATTGACGATGTCGGACATGCCAGCATGGCATGGAGGAGAGTGGGGCCGGCGCGGGCAATCCCTGTTTCGTCGCGGTGATTTTCCGGGAATGAGGAACCATTCTCGGGCTTTTCGCGGATGGGACCGGAGAAAGCAGTCTAATCAGAGCGCGGATTTCCTGTTTACCCCGCGGGGCGTCCGGCGTGTCTAGGTGGACATGAAATTACCCCGGTCATGGCTGAAGTTCGGCGGCGTGGCGTGGATGGGACTGACTTTGGCTGGCGCGCCGGGCGTGGGGTCGGAGGTGATGCTGCACGTGGAGTCACAGACCGGACCCGCGCGGTTTGCCGCGGATGAGATAGAATCCGCTCTAGAGGTGCGCGGAATCGACGTGAAGCGCGGGGCGCTGAAAAGCGCCGGGGACGAAACGTACATCTCACTGGTCCAGCGTCCGGGGTTGAAGGACGAGGGCTTCGACCTGCAGGTGGAAACCCGGGGCACGGCTCAATTGATCACGGTGCTGGGCAGTGGGGCGGGCGGAGTGATGTACGGTGGCCTGGAATTGGCGGAGCAGATTCGATTAGGGGGACTCGAGTCCGTGCGGGCCCTGAAACGGGAACCCCATTTCGGCATGCGCGGCGTGAAGTTCAACCTGCCGCTCGATGTGCGCACGCCGAGTTACAGCGACATGAGCGACTCCGGTCAGGCGAACATCGCGACGGTGTGGGATTTTGAATTCTGGCGCGAGTACCTGGACCAGCTGGCGCGCCACCGTTACAATTATGTTTCGCTCTGGAACCTGCACCCGTTCCCCTCGTTGGTGCGCGTGCCGGGATACGAGGACATTGCGCTCGATGATGTTCGTCGTTCCACGATCCGTTTCGCCGAGCATTACTCGACGCGGACGGACGATGTCGTGACGCCGGCCATGCTCGCAGAGTTCGAAACGGTGAAGAAGATCACGCTCGAGGAGAAAATCGCATTCTGGCGGCGCGTGATGGCCTACGCGAAGGAGCGGAACATCGATTTCTATGTCATCACCTGGAATACCTACACGTACGGCACGGAGGGCAAGTACGGGATCACGGACGCGTTGGAGAATCCGGTGACGGTGGATTATTTTCGGAAAAGCGTGGCCGAATTATTCCGCACGTACCCGTTGTTGCGGGGCATCGGTGTCACGGCGGGGGAAAACATGGGCGCCCACAACTCGAGTTTCCAGGCCAAGGAGGACTGGTTGTTCGCGACGTATGGGCAGGGCTTGCTGGATGTGGCGCGCGAGCAGCCGGGACGGCCGATCCGGTTCATTCATCGCCAGCATGAGACGAAGGCGGCGGACATTGCGCGGACCTTCGCGCCGTTGAGTGCCAGCCCCGACATCGAGTTCCTTTTCAGTTTCAAGTATGCGCAGGCGCATGCGCTCAGCACGACGACGCCCCGGCTGCACGGCGATTTCGTGGAGTCATTGGGGGCAGTGAAGACGCTCTGGACGTTGCGCAACGACGACGCGCTGATGTTGCGGTGGGGCGCACCCGATTTTGTGCGGGAATTCATCGCGG
This sequence comes from Verrucomicrobiota bacterium, assembly GCA_023433275.1. Classification (GTDB taxonomy): domain Bacteria; phylum Verrucomicrobiota; class Verrucomicrobiia; order Opitutales; family Opitutaceae; genus Lacunisphaera. Next base: position 26,290 of record JAEZDN010000144.1, on the reverse strand, counting down.
GGATGCCCGTGGACCCCACGCAGGGCATCTATTATGGATCCGACATGTGGGTGTGGGGCCGGGAGTTCCTGAGCAAGACACCGCACTCGCCGCGCCAACTCGAGATCGAGAAGCACTGGCTCCACTGGCTGCTGTGGGGACGGCTGGCCTATGACCCGACACTCGGCAACGACCGACTGGTGGGGCTGGTTGCGGATCGTTTCCCCGGAGTGGATGCCGGAAGGCTCCTCGAAGCGTGGCAACACGCATCCATGACGTACCCGCTCACGACCGGCTTTCACTGGGGGCAGTACGACTTTCAGTGGTACATCGAGGCGTGTTTCAGCCGCGAGGGACCGGCACAGACGAAGAGCGGATTTCACGACGTCAACCGGTTCATCACGCTCGGCGTGCACCCGGGAACGGACAATGTCTCCATTCCGAAATACGTCGAAGCCGTGGTGGCTGGGGCAAAACCCAACGGCACGACTCCGCCGGAGGTGGCGCAAAGACTGCATGAGCATGCCGACGCGGCATTGGGACTGCTGACGGGCATCGGGACGAAGGTGTCGAACAATCGCGAGTTGGAGGAAACGCTGGGTGACATCCATGCCATGGCCTGGCTGGGAAAATATTACTCGTCCAAGATCCTCGGCGCCACGGAGCTCGCGCTGTTTCGGAAAACAGGAAAGGCAAACCACCAGGCAGCGGCCATCGAACGGCTGGCCGAGGCGGCGCGGCATTGGGAGCGGTACACGACGCAGGTGTCGGCGCTGTATCGGAATCCGCTTTGGACGAACCGGGTGGGAATTGTCGATTGGGACGAACTGCGGGCAGAAGTCGCGCGCGATGTTGAAATCGCACGCGAGGCAGGACCGCAGTGAGGAAACGCGGTGTGGCTCCCGGTTTCTGACGCGACGATCGAAGGCCAGGGGGACTCGAACTGAGGCAAAGGATGCCTGGCGGCTGCTCAGGGCACGGCGACCCCGGCTTGGGCGACCAAGGCTTGGAGGCGCGGAATGGCGTGGGCGGAGGTCTTCGCGACGAACCCGCGGGCGTGGGCGAAATGGACATCGGGCTCGGCGCTGATCTTCGTGAAGTCGAGCCGCGGGTTGTCGCGGAAGCGTCCCATCCCGTAACCGGTGCTCCGCCGGTCGGGATAGACCATGCCGACAATCTCCCCGGTCAGGCCGCGCTCCTCGATGAACTGCTCGAGGCCCAGCGAGGGTTCCTCCGAGAGCGGGTCGGTGCGGGGGAGGAAGAGGATTTTCCCGGCTGAGCCGGCGAGGTCCAGCGACCAGACTTGGGCATGCTGTCCGATGAAGACAAGGCGGGCGCGAAGGATTTGGACGTAGTTGACGAGGTCCTCGCCGATCATGCGCATCATTTCCCACAACGGATCACCGGGCGCGAGCTGGCGCGCGAGGGCAAAGCGGCGGAGCAGCGTGATGTCGATGGGTGAATTCAATTTGGGCAGGACGTCCGCCGGCACGCCGAGCCATTGCGCGGTGGTGATGGCGCCGCGACAGTCGAACCATTCGGCGGACTCGAGCCATTCGCAGAATTGGCGGGCGTCCTGATAGAGCCCGAGGTGCTGGAGCACGAGCGACAGCGAGCAGGTGGGCGGGTGATCCTTGGGCAGCTGGTGGTGGTCGAAATTGTTGCGCTCCGGCACGTGCTCGTGCCCGACATCGACGACGCAGGTGGCCGGATCCGCGAGGTCGGCCGGCGTGGGTTCGCGGCGGACGACGGGGACGGGATGAAGCGAGAGGAGCACGCAGCAGGCGAGAAACTCGTCCTTGTGGGCGCCGCCGGGATGCGTGAGAATCGTGGAGAAAGGAATCATGAAGCGGGCCGCAGAATGGCGCGCCGAATACCCGGGAAAGCGAGGCAAAACTCCTGCGACCTGCCCTGGATCACGCGGACCGCGATCCGACCGCGGAATTCCGCGGCTTTTCCAACACCACGATCAGGCGCGCGGCGAAAGCGCGGGGAAAGGGTGCGGTCACGGCATCGACCACGCGCATCAGCCCGTGCAGCAAGGGGCCGCCCAGCTGCGGACCCGAGAATCCGCCCGAGGCGAAGTAGCTGAACGAGCTCAGGGGCAGCACCTCGCGCAGGTTCCAGTTCGCCAGGCGCGCGCGGTCCTCGCCCCACCAGAAGATGCGCGAGGCGGCGCTTTGGGCCGCGTAGTAATCGGCGTCGCTCGCGGCAAAGCCCGGCGCCGCCTCCCACGTGAACGGCTCGCGTAGCGCGACGGGCTCGTGGTGAAAATAGTGATAGACGAGGCGGCCCACCCAACTCGCCGCGGGTTCGCAGAGGATCACGCGTCCGCCCGGGGCCAGGACGCGCTGGAACTCGCGGAGGGCGGTGCCGGGGTAACGGAGGTGATGCCAGACATCGAAGAGGATGAGATGCGAGACCTCGCCGTCGGCGAAGCTGAGCTGGTAACAGTTTTCCTGCCGGTCGAGCCACGGGTTGGCAAACAGGTCGGTCGTCACGCAGGCCGGGATGATATCCTTGATGCGGCCCATCCCGGAGCCGAGTTCCACGACCGGGCCCGGGACGGCGGGGTTGATGCGGGCGGCGATTTTGCGATAGAAGTCGTGATAGACCTTTCGCAGCATCGGCTTGCGGTGCCAGGCCGCCTGGTTGCGGTGGATTTCGATGTTGTGCTGGTCGAGCGGCGGGGCGCCGGCGGGTCGGGACATGGATCTCAGTAGAACACGTTGCGGTCGAGGCTGCGATATTGGATGGCCTCGAGCAGATGTGGCGACTGGATATTTTCGGACTCCGCAAGGTCGGCGATGGTGCGGGCAACTTTCAGGATGCGATCGTAGGCGCGGGCGGAGAGCGAGAGCTGTTCCATGGCATGCTGGAGCAGGTCGCCGAGCGACGCGTCGATGGCGCAATACTTCCTCAGGTGGGAAGGGGGCATGCGGGCGTTGCACGAGAGCCCGGTGTCACGAAAACGGATGAGCTGGTGCTGGCGCGCGGTTTCGATGCGTTCGCGCATCCGGGCGGAGGGTTCGCCGACGGTGTCGCCGCGAAGCTCGGCGATCGAGAGGGCGGGCGCCTCGATGTGGATGTCGATGCGGTCGAGCAACGGACCGCTGATGCGCGCGCGGTAGCGCTGGATCTGCGCCGGCGAGCAGCGACATTCATGCTTCGGATCCCCGAGGTAGCCGCACGGGCAGGGATTCATGGCGGCCACGAGCATGAAGTGGCAGGGCAGGGTGACCTTGCCCGCGCTGCGCGAGATCGTGACATGCCCGTCCTCCAGGGGCTGGCGCAACACCTCCAGGGCGGAGCGCTTGAATTCCGGCAGCTCGTCGAGGAAGAGCACGCCCTGATGGGCAAGGGAGATTTCGCCGGGCCCCGGGATGGCGCCGCCGCCAATGAGGCCGACGTCGGAGATCGTATGGTGGGGGGCGCGCGACGGGCGGTGCAGATACGGCATGGCGCCTTGCATGGTCTGGCCGGCGGCCGAATGGATCCGCAGGATATCCAGGTATTCCTCGAGGGTGGGCTGCGGCATGATGCCGGGAATGCGGCGGGCGATCATGGATTTGCCCGAGCCGGGTGGACCGATCATGAGCAGGTTGTGCCCGCCCGCGACGGCGATCTCGACCGCGCGGCGGACGGCATGCTGCCCTTTGATTTCGGCGAAGTCGGGTTCGTGGTCGGGGCGCGCTGCGGTCAGGGAGCGACGCGGGGGAGGGACGGGGAAGAGCGGGATTTGTCCGTCGAGGAAACGTGCCGCCTGGGCGAGGGAGCTGATCTCGTAAACATCAACCCCCTCCACCAGCGCCGCTTCCTGCGCGGCGAGGGGCGGCAGCAGGATGGCCCTGCGCCCGGAGTCGCGGGCGAGCACGGCCATGGCCAGGCCGCCCTTGATGGGACGCGTGGCGCCGGAAAGGCTGAGTTCGCCGGCGATGAGATAGCGATTCAGGTCCGCGCAGGCCAGCTGTCCGGTGGCGACGAGGATGCCGAGCGCGATGGGGAGATCATAGATGGCGCCCTCCTTCCGCAGGTCGCCCGGGGCGAGATTGATGGTGGTGCGGGTTGGCGGCATTTTCCGCCCTGAGTTGCTGAGAGCCGAGAACACGCGGTCCTCCGACTCCTTCACGGCGGCGTCGGGCAGGCCGACGAGAATCAAGGTGGGCACGCCGGATTCGCCCGTGTTGACCTCAACCTGGACGGGAACGGCGTCAATGCCCAGCAAGGCGGCTGAGCCAATGGTAGCTAACATGGACTGCGGGAGCGATGAAGGTGGGTGTCTACACCAGTCCTGCCTGCAAGCGGTGCCGAAGTTCGGCGACGTTGGCCTCAACGGCCTGCAAATAGGGATTGGGTTGGCCCGCTGTCGTCAAATAGCGATGAACGCCGCCCGCCTCGAAGTCGAGCATTGGTCGAACGTAGTCGTACCAGAAACCCGGGGTGCGCTCGAGCAGCTCGCGATAGCTGTGGTAAGGGCGCTTTTCCAAGGGCGTCGATTCGTAGGCGAAACCTTCCTGGAACTCGCGATAGAGCGCGGGCAGCTTCTCGAGGTAATCCGGCGCACTCATCTGGGCGAGGTAATCGGCGGTCACGAGGAGGAAGGCGAAATGCCGGCCCTGCTCGCTGCGAAAACTGATCTGGCTGATCTTGTTCCTCGGCCCGGTGCAGATGATGGCCGAGCAGATGTCGTCGATTTCGGTCGCCGTCACGCCCATGCGCGGGAGGTAATCGCGGGCGAAGTCGCAGCTGCGCCGCTCGTGCACGAAGGTGTATTTCGCCCCGGTGCCCTCCGCGTCGTCGTTCGATTTCAGGTAGCCGCAATCGTGGAGGAGGGCAGCCATGATGCCGAGTTCCCAGTCGCGCACCGTCAGGATCGGCTTGTCGGGCGTGCGGCTCCGGCCTTCGAGCAGGTGCACCAGGCAGAGGGTCGCCTGCAGGGTATGCTCAAAGTCGTGATAGGTCATGTCGATCGCGCGGTAGCCCGCGTAGCGACCCTCGAACATGTCCTGGACGTCGGAGAAGAGGCGGCTGATGAGCGGAAAACTCGATTCCGCCCCGATGCGGGCGAAGGCGTCTCGCACCGCTTGCACCACGGCAGCCGGATTCTTCGTGTTGACTGCGTGCGGCGGAACCATTCGGCCCTATGGAAATAGGGGTTGCTAGGCAGTTGCAGCAAGCCCATTGTCCGCTTCGACCCAAATGGTTAGCCGCACCAACTTAATTGTCGGGCTGACGGGCGGAATGGGGACGGGAAAATCCACGGCGGCGGCCCTGTTTGCCGAGCAGGGATTCAGGCGTCTCGATGCCGACCAGATCATCCGCGAAGAACTGTTACCCCGGCCGGAAATCATCGGGGCGATACGCGCACGGCTGGGCGACGCGGTGCTGGGGGCCGACGGCCAGGTCCGCCGCGACAAGGTCGCCGAGAAGGTTTTCGCCAACGCCGCCGAACTGGCGTGGCTGGAGGAATTGTTGCACCCGCCGCTGTATGCCCGGTGGCGCGAGATTTTCGCCGCGGCGGAAGGCGAGGCATTCATCGTCGAGGTGCCGCTGTTGTTCGAAAAAGGCCTGGAGAATTGGTTTGATTTCACCGTCTGCGTCACCACAGACTCCGCGACTCAGTCAAGGCGGCTGGAGCAGCGAGGAGTTCCCCCGGAACAAGCCCGCCAGCGCCTGGTCAAGCAACTGCCACTGGCCCGAAAATGCGAGCTGGCAGACCATGTTCTCCTGAACGACGGATCCCCGGAATTTTTGCGAGAACAGGTAACCGCTCTGGCCAGCCGCCTCCTGTCATCCCACCCCCACCGGTCCAACGACCGCATTCATGTCCGTCCCTCCCAAATCCGACGAGGATAACAGCAAGGCAGGCTCCAGTGAGCCGGCCAAAACGAAACGCGCTCCGCGCACCCGCTCCCGCCTTTACCGCTCGAAGAGCGCCAAGGCCGCGGCCGAAACGGAAGGCGACGCGCCCGCCAAGGAGGCGGCACCCGAACTGCCGTTGACCGAGGTGCGGGAAGCCGCCCCGGCGCCCGCTCCCGCGGCAGAGCCGGTGCGCGAGGAAAAATTTGTACCGACACCCGCCCCGACGGCTCCGGCCGCCGATAGCGCGGCTCCCGCACCGGGCGGCAATGGCGGCGACAGCCAGCCCGCGCCGCAGCAATCGGGCGGCCAGGGCGATTATCAGGACGGCGGCGGCAACGGCGGCAATGGCGGCGGTCATTTTCAGGGCGGCGGCGGTGGCGGCGGAAAATGGGGCCGGCGTCATCGGGGTAAGAATTTTCAAGGCGGCGGCGGTGGGGGAGGCAAGTGGGGCAAACCCGGCTTCCAAGGCGGCGGCACCAACAAGCCGCCGCAACCGTTGCCTCCGAAGGAAGCCATCATTTATGGCGACCTGCCGGAACCCGCGCGGTTCACGAGCCTGGAGGCGTTGGCGCAGGTCGCCGGCGACATCGTGAAGCCGAAAGAGGACCCGATCTGGCTGCACGAACTTTATGCGCTGAATCACGGCGACCTCACCGCCTTCGCCCGGAAGCTCGGCGCGACATTCGAGGGCGTGCCGAATCGCAAGCAACTCCTCTCGCTGGTGTTCGCCGCTGCGTCGGAACGGAAGCTCCCGCTGCTCGACCGCGGATACATCGACATGACCGAGCGCGGGCTGAGCTTCATCGTCCATGAGGACGTGAACTACCGGCTTTATCCGGAAGACGCGTTCCTGCCCGACCTTTTCGTGAAACACTACGGCTTGCGCCGCGGCCATCAGGTCGAGGTGCAGGTGCAGGCACCGCAAAACAATGAACGGTGTCCGTCCGTCGTGGCCATCCGCAGTGTCATGGGCGGCCCGATCGAGGAGATCGCCAAGGTCCAGGCGTTCGAGGAACTCACCCCCTATTATCCGTTGAAGCGCATCTGGCTCGAGGTCCAGGGCGCGAAGGACGTCTCCATGCGCATGGTGGACATCATCACGCCGATCGGGTTTGGCCAGCGCGGCCTCATCGTCGCCCCGCCCCGCACGGGCAAGACGGTGCTCATGCAGAACATGGCGAACTCCATCGCCGAGAACTCGCCCGAGGCCAAGTTGATCATCCTGCTCGTCGACGAGCGTCCCGAGGAAGTCACCGATTTCAAACGCCACTGCAAGGGCGAGGTCGTCAGCTCGACGTTCGACGAGGCGCCGGAGAGCCACGTGCATTGTGCCGAGATGGTCATCGAAAAGGCCCGCCGGCTCGTGGAGCATGGGGAGCACGTCGTGATCCTGCTCGATTCGATCACCCGTCTCGCGCGGGCCTACAACGCGCTGGCATCCAACAGCGGCAAGATCATGTCCGGCGGCCTCGAAGCCACGGCGCTTCAGAAACCCAAGCGTTTCTTCGGCTCCGCGCGCAACATCGAGGGCGGGGGCAGCCTGACGATCATCGGCACGGCGCTGGTCGACACCGGCAGCCGCATGGATGAAATCATCTTCGAGGAATTCAAGGGCACCGGCAACATGGAGCTCCACCTCGATCGCGACCTCGTCAACAAGCGCATCTTCCCCGCGATCAACATCGACAAGAGCGGCACCCGCAAGGAGGAGCTCATCTATCACCCCGACGAGCTCATCAAGATTTACTCCCTGCGCCGCGCCATGCAGGGCGTGCCGGCCGCGGACTCGATGGACATGCTCATCCAGCGGCTCAAGAAAACCAAGACGAACACCGAGTTCCTCCTGAGCCTCAACCGCTGATCCCCGGGCCGGGACCGGCTCCCTTGTGTGACCACCGCCGACGACCCCCTGCTGACGATCGCCCTCGAACACGGTCTGCTTGGCGTGGAGGGTTCGCTGGCGGCTGATCGCACGGCGCTCGTCCGTGCGGTCGCCGCGGAATTCGGCATGCCCTTTGTCGAACTGGGCGACCGGGCCGTGCCGCCGGAAGTGCTCGCGGCCGTGCCCGCGGATTTCGCGCGGGCGCGCCACGTCATCCCCTTCGGCCGCAGCGACGGCCGGCTCCAAGTGGCGGTGTCGGATCCCCTTGCGACCGAGCTCATCGACACGCTGCCGCATGTCGCAGGCGGGCCGGTCACCGTGGCGCTGGCTTCCGCTGATGACATCCAGCGCGCCATCGTGCGCGGTTACGATCCCCTCGTGGCCGGCGCATCTGCCGGCGTGCACTTGCCGGTTGGGCCCGTGACGGAGCGCGACGCTCCGGTGATCAAGCTCGTGCAGGAACTCATGGTGGATGCGATCCGGCGACGGGCTTCCGACATTCACCTCGAGCCGCTGGAGCGACGGTTCCGCGTGCGTTATCGCATTGACGGGGTGTTGCACGAGGCGGAGCCGCCGCCCCAGCGCCTACAGCTCCCCATCATCTCCCGGTTGAAGATCCTCGCGAACATCAGCATCGCTGAGAAACGCCTGCCGCAGGACGGACGCATCCAGACGACTGTGGATGGCCGCTCGCTCGACCTGCGCGTTTCCTCGCTTCCCACGACCCACGGTGAAAGCCTGGTCATGCGCATTCTCGACGCCGGCAGCCTCAAGCTCGGCCTGCCGGAGCTCGGGTTCTTGCCGGACGACCAGGCGGTTTTCGAGCGGCAGATCACGTCGCCCGACGGCATCATGCTGGTCACGGGCCCCACGGGCTCGGGAAAAACGACCACGCTGTACGCCAGCCTGCAGCATCTCAACCACACCGACCGAAAGATCATCACGGTGGAGGACCCGGTGGAGTACCAGATCGGCGGAATCAACCAGGTGCCCGTCAACGCCGGGATCGGCATGACCTTTGCCGCGGCCCTCCGCGCGATGCTGCGCCAGGCGCCGAATATCGTCATGGTCGGCGAAATCCGCGACCGCGAGACGGCGGAGATCGCCATCAACGCCTCGCTCACGGGCCACATGGTCTTCAGCACGCTGCACACCAACGACGCGCCCTCGGCGGTCACGCGCCTCCTCGACATCGGAGCGAGGCCCTTCCTCCTGGCCGCTGCGCTGCGTTCGGTCGTGGCACAACGGCTGGTGCGGCGTATTTGCCCCGATTGTCGCCAAAGGCACCGCCCCTCGACTCATGAGCGGCATGCGCTCGGGCTCGACGCGGCGCAGGCGGAACGCGGCTCCTGCGCGCGTGGCGCCGGTTGCGCCGCGTGCCATGGGACGGGGTACCGGGGCCGGTTGGGAATTTTTGAAATCTTTCTCGTGCACGACGGGATTCGCACCATGATCCACGACAACGTAACCGCTGCCCGCCTGCGCGAGCAGGCCCGGCGGGACGGGATGCGCACCATGAGAGAAGACGGTATTCGCAAAGTCCTCGCCGGGCTCACCACCATCGAAGAGGTGGTGTCGGCCACGGTGGCCGACACGAACTGAACGGCGCTGCCCAAAAAAATTACCCATCACCGCATGAGCTATGAAATGAACGATCTCCTTGAACTGGTCGTGGACCAGAAGTGCTCCGACCTGCACCTCCAGGTTGGTGTGCCGCCGTGCCTTCGCCTGCGCGGCAGCATGACGCCCATCGACGGGCCCGAATTGCGCCCGGAGGATACCGAGCAGCTCATGCTCTCGATCACCCCGGACAACCATATCCAGAATGTGAAGCTCAACGGGGGCACGGATTTCGGCTTCGCGTTTGGCGACAAGGCCCGTTTTCGCGTGAGCGTGCTGAAGGCGAAGGGCAGCTACGGCCTGGTCCTGCGCCAGATTCCCAACACGCTTTTCGACCTCCGGCAGATCGGCATGCCCGACAAGATCAAGGAGCTGCTCTACCGCCCGCGCGGCCTCTTTCTGGTCACGGGCCCGACCGGATCGGGCAAGTCGACGACCCTCGCCTCGATGGTCAACTACATCAACGAGAACCGCGACGGGCACATCATCACGATCGAGGACCCAATCGAATACTACCACGCGCACAAGAAGTGCGTGGTCACGCAGCGCGAAGTCGGGTCGGACGTGCCGAGTTTCTCGGAGGCCATCAAGCGCGCCCTGCGCCAGGATCCGGATGTCATCCTGGTGGGTGAGTTGCGCGACCTCGAGACCATCGAAGCCGCGATTTCAGCGGCCGAGACGGGCCACCTGGTCTTCGGCACGCTCCACACGAACAGCGCGGCCAAGACGGTCGATCGCATCGTGGACGCCTTCCCCGCGAACATGAAGGAGATGATTCGCACGCAGCTTTCCACCTCGATCATCGCCGTCATCTCCCAATCGCTGTGCAAGAAGAAGACGGGCGGCCGCATCGCGGCCTACGAGATCATGGTGAACACCTCCTCGATTGCGTCGCTGATTCGCGACAACAAGACCTTCCGCATTCCCTCGGACATCCAGACGGGTGCCAACCTGGGCATGATCACGCTCGACACGCATCTCATGAGCCTGGTGAACAAGGAACTCATCGATCCGGACGAGGCCCTGGAGAAGTCCCAGGAACCCGTCGCCATGCGCGAGAAGCTGCTGAGCATGGGATTCAAGCTGCGCGACGTCTAAACACTCCACCTCGACTCCGGCCCGGGCCTGGCCGACTCCGCGATGTTTGCGGGACACGATCAGGCCATCCTCGAATTGCTCGCCGCCCGCCGGCTAGCCGATCCGGCGTCCCTGCAGACGGCGCACGAGCATCACCTGCGCAGTGGAAAGTCCCTCGCCCGGACCGTGATCGACCTGGGTGTGCTTGAGGAAGCCGCGTTGTTCCGGGCGATTGCGGATCATCTCGGGGGAGAGTACCTGCCCGAACTTCCGGACAGCCTGGAGCCGGGAATCGTCGCATTGGTGGAGCCTGCGCTGGCCCGCACCTATGGCGTGGTTCCGCTCCGGGGGGATGCGGCGTCGGTCACCCTCGCGACGATTGATCCCTTCGAGCCGGGAATAGAGGGTGACCTCGCTTTCGCGCTGGGACGCGACGTGAGGAGGGTAGTGGGCGATCCCGATGGTGTTCAGGGTCTCTTGCGCCGATACTATGGCGACAATGGCGATACCGAGGGCGACGTGCTGGATGAGCTGAAAAACCATGCTTCAGGCCTGTCCGCTTCAACGGCCGGCGTGGAAATTGAGCAGCTGGCCGGGCAGACCCCGATCATCCGTTATGTGAACCTGGTGCTCGGCCAGGCCATCCGCGCGCATGCGTCGGACGTGCATTTCGAACCCTTCGAGCATGAATTGCGGATCAGGCATCGCGTGGACGGGACGCTGCTGGAACTGACTCCGCCGCCGAAGGCGCTGGCCGGACCGATCATCTCCCGGCTGAAGGTTCTCGCCAACCTGAACATCGCCGAGCGCCGCCTGCCGCAGGATGGTCGTATCCGCTTAACCCTGGCGGGCCGCGTCGTGGACCTGCGCGTCTCGACCCTGCCCACGCAGTTCGGGGAGAGCGTGGTGCTCCGCGTGCTTGACCAGTCGGCCGTGCGGCTCGAACTGGATCAGTTGGGTTTTCCTCCCGCGGTGAAGGCCGGAGTCGAGGACATCATCCGCCGGCCCAACGGAATTCTCCTGGTTACGGGACCGACCGGTTCAGGCAAGACCACGACGCTCTACAGTTGCCTGAAGCAACTCAACCAGCCCGGCGCCAAGCTCCTGACCGTGGAGGATCCGGTTGAGTATGAGATCGACGGGATCATGCAGGTGCCCGTGAACCTCGCCGCCGGGCTGACCTTTCCCCGCGCGTTGCGGACCTTCCTGCGCCAAGACCCTGACATCGTGATGGTGGGCGAAGTGCGCGATGCGGAGACGGCGCAGATCGCGATCCAGGCATCGTTGACCGGCCACCTGGTGCTGACGACCCTGCATACCAATGATGCCCCGTCGGCGATCACCCGCCTGCTCGACATGGGGATCGCGCCGTTTCTGTTGGCGTCGACGGTTGAAGCCGTGCTGGCCCAGCGCCTGGTGCGGAGGATTTGTCCTGACTGTCGTCGGGTGGATCAGCCGTCCCCCGACTTGGTCCGGCAGTTGCACGCGCCCGCCGAGGTCCTGGCTGACATGAAATTTTTCCGCGGAGCCGGGTGTCAGTCGTGCCAGCAGACGGGTTTTCGCGGTCGCATCGGCATCTTTGAATTCCTGCGCATGTCCGATCCACTCCGGGAGCGAATCGTTCACGGCGCATCCCTGATGGACCTGCGCCATCTGGCGGCCAGCGAAGGCATGGTCTCACTGCGTGAATCGGGTTGGGCCAGGGTGGCGAAAGGGGAGACGACCGTGGAGGAAATCATCCGCAGCATTTCCTGATCATGAAGCCAGACGATCCAGCGGCACCCAGGATCCTGGCGAGGCGAACTTCCCGTCACGCAGTTTGACCATGCCGGCCTTCAACTACAGCGCACTCGACCATCGGGGCATCGAACAGAGCGGCCTCCTCGAGGCGCATGACGCGCAGACGGTGGCAAGAATGTTGAGAAATCGGGGACTGTTCCCCACGTCCGTGGGGCCCGCGGCACTATCCGAGGAACGGGCCGAATGCGGGCGGCGAACGCGTCGTTCCTGGGAACTTTTCCGCGGCGTTCGCGCGCGTGACCTGGCGGTGTTTACGCGCCAGCTCGGCACGCTGCTGCGGGCCGGCATGCCGTTGTTGCGGGCGCTGGAGGCGCTCGCGCGGCAGCAGCGAAACCCTCGGCTGCTGCAGGTGGTGGAAAGCCTCGGCGAACGCATCAAATCCGGCGATGCGCTTTCCGCTGCGATGGCCCGGCATCCGCGGGTTTTTGATGCCTTGTATCTGAATATGGTCCGCGCGGGTGAAGCCGGTGGGCAACTGGACGTGGTCATGGAGCGGCTGGCGCGTTTCCAGGAAAAGAGCCTCCAGGTGCGGGGGAAAGTCATCGCGGCGCTGGTCTATCCAGCCGTTGTGCTCGGCGTTGCGGGCGCGATCCTGGCCGGGCTGCTGGTTTTCGTGGTGCCCCGGTTTCAACAGATATTCGCCGATCTGTTGAAAGGCGCGCCCTTGCCGCCGCTGACGCAGGCGGTGCTCGCGGTCAGCGCACTTGCTCGGCAGCACGCTGCGCTCGGTCTCGGCTTGGCCGGCATGGCCTGGGTGTCCTTCCAGTATTTCCGGCGAACGCGGACCGGCAGGCGCATGCTCGACACGCTGGTGGTGCGACTGCCGCTTTTTGGCGACCTGCTGTTGAAGGCGATCATCGCGCGCTTTGGGCGAACGCTGGGCACACTCCTGTCAAGTGGCGTGCCGATCCTGCCGGCGCTGCTGATCACGCGCGACACCTGTGGGAACGTGCGCGTGGCGGAGGCTGTCCTGCGCGTGCATGATCGGGTGAAGGAGGGCGCCCCGGTGGCGCGGCCATTGGAGTCAACGCGGGTATTCCCGCCCGTGGTGACGAGCATGATCGACGTGGGTGAGCAAACGGGGCAGCTGCCCGAAATGCTCAACAAGGTGGCCGACATCTATGAGGACGAGGTGGACAACGCCGTGGCCGGACTCAGCTCGCTCATCGAGCCGATCCTGATTTTGTTCCTGGCGCTCGTGGTGGGCACGATCGTGATCGCGCTGTTTCTGCCGATTATCCGGATCGTGCAGTTGCTGACGTGAGAAGGCGAAAGGCGGTTAGCTCCATGCACTGAGCCGGAAATATGCAGTCAGATGTAGGGGCGCGGCTCGACCGCGCCCTTTTCTCGCGGCGGGAACCCAGGGCGTGGACGAGCCACGCCCCTACACCGGAACAGTTCGACTGCGCACTGCGGAATCGCTCCAACCTTGATGGGCAGGGGAATCACGCGAAACGATTGGGCGCACAGAGGCACAGGGACACGGGACCGGAAGAAGGCAGGTGTCATTAACTCGGGCGATGAGGTTGCTCTCTTGGCGGATCGTCAGCGCTCTGTTGCCTGGTGCCGCTTTCGGCATCGCTTGGGATGCTCTAGCGTTGTGCTCAGGAACCCGCTCGATGGTCTTGCGACCGAACTGAAAGCCTATGGCTTACTGCTGATTGCGCTCACCTTTCACCGGCTTGGTCAGCAGCAATGGCGAATTCAGTCCCATGTGACGATCGGAGAACTCGTCGTTTTCGCCGGCCTGGCGCAGCAGTCTCTGGACCATGCCCATCTTGGCGTCGAGGTCGTCGACCTTGGCGACGAAGACGGCCTCGGGGGTGGCGGCGATGACGGCGGCGCCCCATTCGAGCTCGCCTTGGTGACTGAGGACAATGTGTTCGAGGCGTTCAAGCAGGTCGGAGCTGAGCTTCGATTTAATGCCGGCCTTGCGGACCAATTGGTAGCCGAGGACGACGTGGCCCTGCAGAATGCCCTTGCGGCTCTTGGCGGTGACGAGGTCGCCCTGGTATTCGACGACCTTGCCGGTGTCGTGGACCAGCACGCCGGCCATCGCGAGGTCGGCATCGACTTCCGGGTAGAGCGGCAGGAGCGCCTTGGCGGCGCGGGCCATGTGGGTGGTGTGCTCGAGCAAGCCATGGCGATAGGCGTGGTGCATGGCCACGGCGGCGGGAGCGGTGCGGAATTGTTCGCCGATCTCATCGAACAACGCCTGGACCGTGGCCCGCAGCTCCGCGTGCTGGATCGATGCGATGTACTCCTGGAACTCGGCCCAGAGGAGATCAGCGTCCTCGGGAGCAGTCTCGACCAGGTTGCCGAGAAGCGGGGAACCGGCGAGTTGATCGGAGGAGATGGCCTCGGCCCGCATAAGGCGCGGGGAGATTCGTTCCTGAAAGAATTCCACCTTGGCCTCGACGCGGACCACACCGCCTTCCTTGAGGCTGGTGAAAAGTTCGAACGCCGGACTGTCGCCAAAAATATTGAGGTTGAAGCTTCCGGTCTTGTCCCCGAGTTCGACGGCGAGAAAGACGTTTCCATTCTTCGCCGTCTTGTTGGTGACCCGGCGGACCAGCAGCACGCTGCTGAAAATGTCGCCCCCGGCGAGGGTCTTGATGTCGCGAACGGCAAGCGGAGTGGGGTGGTCGGCCATGGGAACGGGACCAGAAAACAGCGGAGCCGGGGCCGAGAACAGACAAAAAGACAGCCTCTAATCAGGCGCCGTTCGCGCGACATCGGCCGTCGCGAATGCCGGCCCCGCCGGATGGGGAAATTGGCTAGCTTTCACTCCGGTCCGGGTTAAACAGGAAACACTCATGGAGCTGAACCTTCATCCGATCGCCACCAAGTGCTTTGTCAGCGGCCGCGAATTCGCGGAGCACGATCGCGTCGTGAGCTATCTTGTCCGCGAGGCGACCGGCGAGGTGGCCCGGCGCGACCTGATCGAGGCCGAGGACGGCAAGTTCATGCCGCCGGCCTTCGTGTATTGCCGCTGGGTGACGGCGGATTTCAAGCCGCGGCGGGAGGACAATTCCGACCGCAACCTGAAGTTCACGGCCGAGAACCTCTTCCTGACCCTCGCGACCGCGGCCGGGGCCGGTTCGGAGTCGGAGATCGAGGACGCCAGTTCCAGCGCGATCAATACGCCGCTCCTTCAGTTCCTGGCGCTGATGCTCGAGAGGAAGAAAATCCTCAAGCCACGCGGCCTGAGCGCGGACCGTTCGAAGCAATTGCTCGAACACATGCCATCGCGCGTCCTGTATGAGGTGCCGGTGGGCGATCTCAACGCGGAGTTTTTCCAGAAGATTCAGGAACACCTCGGGGTACTGGTGGGGGCGCCGAAACCCAAGCCAAGTGCCTCCGCCCCGGCCGCTGAGGCGCCCGCGGCGGAAGCGGTTCCGACGACGGTCGAAGCGGCGCCGACGGAAGAACGGCAGGGTTGAGCGACGGGCCGCTCTCCCGGGTGCCGGTCAGGTCGTATCGCGATCCGCGCGACGCTACTGGAGGACGCGCGCCGCGAGTTTCTCGCCGCTCTTGATGCAATCGGGCACCGAGATGCCGTCGCGCGCGTTGCCGCCAATGAACAGGCGCGCGTGTTGCGATTCCAGGGCGTTGATCTGATCGAGCCAGCGCTCATAGCCGATCACATATTGGGGGATGGCGCGAGGCCAGTGGGTATGGCGCACGAACACCGGCGGACCTTCCACGCCGACGAGATCGCGCAGGTCCCGGCCGATGTGACCGAGCAGGGAGTCGAGCCCCAGCCGCGCGTTGTCCGGCTGGCGCATGCCGCCGACGAACAGGGTCAGGGCAACGTGCCCGTCCGGCGCTCGTCCGGGAAACAGGGTGGAGGAGAACAACACCCCGAGCACCTCGCGGCGTTCCACCGCCGGCACGAGCCCACCGAACCCGTCGAGGGGATGCCGCACCTGGTCCCGCCGATAGCCCAGGAACAGCGAGGTTACGGGCGGATGCGGAATGTTTTCCAGGGACGCGAGGGGACGTTCCCCCAGGCTGCCAATGGTGAGCTGGGCGAGGGCGCCCGCGCCGGCGGCGATGACCACGGCATCGAATTCACCGGAGGCGGTCTGTCCGTCCTTCTGCCAGACGAGCCGGTGCGGCTGGCCGGGGAGGAGGGTTTCGATGGTTGCGCCGGTGAGGAGGGAGCCCGGAGGAAGCTGGGCCGCGAGGGCGTCGGTGAGCGTCTGCAGCCCCCGACGGAAGGAAACGATCTTGGGCACGGCGCCACCGCCACCGGCTTTGCGCGCCTTGGCGCCGGCCATCATGCCGCGAATGAGGGAGCCTTGGGCGCGTTCGGCCGACCATAGCGGAGGGAAAGCGTGGCGGACCGACAGTTTCTCGGGATCGCCCGCGTAGATCCCCGCAATCAGCGGGTTGACCGCGTAGTCGACGAGTTCCTGCGTGAAATGCGAGCGGACCAGTTCCGCGAGGCTGAGATCGGTGTTGCGAATCCGCGGGCGGGAGAAGAGCTCGCTGATCAGGGACAGCTTGGTGCGCAGTCCGAACAGGGGGGATGTGATCAGCGAAGGCGGCGAGGACGGGACCGCCACGAATTGACCGTTGCGGACGATAAACCGGTGACGGGCCAGGGGCGACGCGGACAGGAGTTCGGGGCCCAGCCCAAGATCCGCGACCAGTTGTTGCACGGCGGGGCCGTATTGCAGCGAGTTCGGTCCGCCTTCGATGAGCCAGCCGCCATCCAACGTGGTGCGGATGGCGCCGCCGGGCTGCGGGCCGCGCTCAAAGACGGTGACGCGACATCTCTGGGCGTGCAGCCGGAAGGCAGTGGTCAAGCCCGTGATGCCGCCGCCAACGATGGCGACGTGCGTGGATTTGCGTGGAATCATCGGAAACAGGATACCCTACGCCCGGGCCGGCGACTGCGCAAATCTTGGCATGGTCTGGCCGGCCGGCGCTATTTCCACCCGGTGACGGTCGCGACGAGAGCCTCCATGCATTCAATCTTCGCCTGGGGCATGATCCCGTGGCCCAGGTTGAAAATGTGACCGGGCGCCCCGCGCATCGTTTCCAGCAAGCGCGTCACCTCGCGGCGCACGATTTCCGGCGAGGTGTTCATGAGCACCGGATCGAGATTCCCCTGGAGGGCGATCGTGGCGGGGACCAGCCGGCGCACGACGCCGAGATCAACCGTCCAGTCCACGCCGAGGACTCGCGCGCCGCTGAAGGCCATGTCCGTGAGTTGGGAGGACGAACCCTTGGCGTAGAGGATTACCGGGAAATCGCGGGGCAGGGCAGCGATGATGTCGCGCATCCATCGCAGCGAGGCCGCCTCATAATCCGGGCCGGCGATGATCCCGCCCCATGAGTCGAAAAGCTGGATGGCGTCGGCGCCGGCCTCGATCTGCATTTTGAAATACTCGATCAACGCGGCCGTCAGTTTCTCCATGAGCGCGTCAAAGAACGGGCGGTCCGTATAGAACAGCTGCTTGATCCGCAGGTAGTCGTCGGACGAGCCGCCCTCGACCATGTAGGTGGCGAGGGTCCAGGGGGACCCGCCAAAACCCAGGAGTGCGCGCTCGCCCTTCAGTTCCGTCTTCACCCTCCGGAGGGCCTGAGCCACGTAATCGAGCCGCTGGGCCACCCCGGAGGGTTCGAGCCGGTCGAGCTGGGCCCTGGTATCGAGGCGGAAATCCATCTCGATGCCACCGGCTTCACGGAATTTATAGCCCTGCCCAAGCGCTTCCGGGACGACGAGGATGTCGGAAAAGATGATCGCGGCATCGAGGGCGAATCGCTTGAGGGGCTGCAGGGTCACCTCGGCGGCGAGTTCCGGCGTGCGCACCATTTCAAGGAAGGAGTGCCGGGCCTTGAGCGCCCGATATTCCGGAAGATAGCGGCCGGCCTGGCGCATGATCCAGACCGGCGGCCGGTCGAGGGGGCTGCAGGCACAGGCGGTGAGGAAGCGGTCGCGACTGGTCATGGGTGGTGAGAGCAAAAGGCAGGAGTCATCCGGAGGGAAGGGTTAAGCGCGAATTCCGGGTCACTTCAGGGGGCGCCAGCGGGAACCTCATCCGCCCAATTCCTTGGCTTGAGGAACACCTCGTAGAGTTCGGCTTCAGGCGAGCCGGGTTCCGGCTTCCAATCGTAGCGCCAGGCCACGAGCGGCGGGAGGGACATGAGGATCGATTCGGTGCGTCCGCCGCTTTGCAGGCCGAAGTGGGTGCCCCGGTCCCAGACGAGGTTGAATTCCACGTAGCGGCCGCGGCGATAGAGTTGAAAATCTCGCTCGCGCGCACCATGGGGGGTTGCACGGCGGCGCTGAACGATGGGCAGGTAGGCCGGCAGGAATGCATCGCCGACGCGGCGCATCAGCGCGAAACTGTCGGCGAAGCCCGGGGCGTTGAAATCGTCGAAGAATATTCCGCCGACCCCGCGCGGTTCGGCGCGGTGTTTCAGGTAGAAGTAGTCGTCGCACCAGCGCTTGAAACGCGGATAGTTTTCCCCCGTCGCGTCGCGCGCCGTCCGGTGCCAGTGCGCGGCATCCTCCCTGAATCCATAGTACGGGGTCAGGTCGAACCCACCGCCAAACCACCAGGTGAGCGCGCCGGGGTCCGGGGCGCCAGCCGCGCCCGCTTGCGCGGGCCAGGAGTCGAGACCGGGCCCGGCGCAGAAAAAGCGCACGTTCATGTGGCTGGTCGGGACGTAGGGATTGCGCGGGTGAATGACCAGGGAAACGCCGAGGGCGTGAAAGGGTCGGCCGGCGAGTTCGGGGCGCGACGCGGTGGCGGACGGTGGGAGGGAACCCCCCATGACGTGGGAGAATCCGACGCCCGCCTTCTCAAAAACCGCACCCTCGCTGAGCACGCGCGAACGACCGCCGCCCCCTTCGTTCCGCGACCAACTGTCCTCTTGGAATTTGCCGGTGCCATCTTCGTTTTCCAGGGCCGTGCAAATCAGATCCTGCAATGAAATCAGATACGTGCGGACGGCGTTGAGATCGGGAGGCATGAGTCGGAGAACGTCAGGTAGCCATAAAGCCGCCCGAAAATACATGCCAAATCGACGGCCCGGTCCCTTGCGGCGGAACTGGAGGGAGATTATCTTGTCCCACGCTGCCGAGCGTCACCCCTCACACCCCTATGAAATTCGCCGCCCTTTCCCTCCTCGCTTCACTCGGGCTGTTGGTATTCGGGGCGGGTTGCGCGTCGCCATCGTCAGGCTACAGCGCGCGGATGCGTCAGGCGCGGGACTTTGAAATTGTCGAGACCTCGACCAAGCGGACGCTGACCGCGCAGGAAATGGCGCATCTGCGGGCCAAAGTGACGGACTACCTCGAGCGCGAGGGGGCCACCGAGAGTGGTGACTATTATCTGAAGATCTACCTCGGAACGGAAGATGGCATGCCGGAGGGCGAGTGGGTGGTGGTCAGGTACACGCGCGAGCCCGTCACCCGGGTGGAGTATGTGGCGGCGTATCCCGATTATTACGATTATCGTAGCACGTTTGCCTACGACTATTATCCGTTTTCCCCATATGGCTTCGGGCGCCTGTCGTTCCAGTACTACGACTATCCGTATTTCGGCCCTCGGCACTACACTCCCGTGCACCACCACCGCCGCCACTACACGCGGGGACATCACGGCAACCATCGACCGGGCCACGGTCACGATCGTCATCACGATGGCCCGCGGAGACCGCGTCCGTCCGGAGTGGCGGTGACGCCGCCGGCCAAGCCGACGTTTGTACCCGCGAATATCGCCGATGCCCGCCGGCGGGGGTTTGGCACCGCGGAGGACCGGTTTGGCGGCAGGTATTTCGCGCCGGGTGCGGAGGCGCGGCGCCGCGGGCCCGAACGCAGGATCGGATCGAATTCGTCGGCGCCGGCATTGAACCCGACGCCCGGCACAACTTTCCGCCCCTTCACCCCGCGCGCAAACTCGGCCGAGCGCACCCAAACCCGCCCGTCGCGCATTGTGCCGCATGCTCCCCCGGGTGATCGCGGGGCGCAGCGTTACCAGCGACCGAACGCCCATACGCCCGGGCCACGGTCGATTTCGGGTCGCGAGCGGACCCGCTCGCCGGCTCAGATCGGCACGCCCGCGCGGCGGTCCGTCCCATCGGCAACGATCCGCCCCCCGGCCTCGCAGGTGCAGGCGGCGCCCGGTCGAAATCCGGCGCCAGCAAGGAGTGAGTCAACGCCGGCCCGCGAGGCACCGGCGCGGAATGACTATCGGACCGAGTCGCGCACCAATTCAGATTCGAATCCTCCTGTTCGCACGAACATCAATGACGGCGGACGCCGGGCGAGAGAGCGTTAGGATGGCGCGGGGCCATGGGGCGCGGGTTGGGCGTATCCGGTCTTCAACCATCCCCGGCCAGGCAGGCGCCCCAATTGGGGAGACGATTCGCGAAGTTGCGCCGGTGGGGGAATGACTCAAGATATCGAGCCTCATCACCCCATGAAAACCATTCGATTCGTCACCATCGCGGCGCTGTGCGCCCTGGCCAGTACCGTCTCGGCGGAGGACCTGCGCGCCGGCAAGAACTTCATTCCCACGCAAACCTACTCGCTGGAGGAGGACCAGGCGATCCTGAAGGCCTTCGAAGGCTTGCGCGTGGCCGACGTCACCGACGGGCTCGACGCGGTCGGGCTGTTCGGCCGGGGCATGATGGACCATGGCATCAAGCCGGTCTGGCGCGACACGAAGAATTTCAAGCACCGCTTCATTGGCATCGCCGTGACGGCCCGGTATGTCCCGACCCAGAAGCTGGCGCCCGGGCTGATGGCCGAGGCGGATTATGATGCGTGGGCCGGCAAATGGTACAACGAGTTGTCGAGCGAGCCGTTCAAGGACGTGCTTCGCCCCGGGTCCGCCCTGGTGCTGGAGGATGCGCCGGATGGAGACGTCGGCTCCATCGGCTCCGCGAACATCATGATCTGGAAACAGCTGGGGTGCGTGGGTGTGGTCACGAATGCCGCCTCACGCGACACCGACGAGATCATCACGCAGGAAATTCCCCTTTATGTTCGCGAAATGGGCCGCGGGATTCGTCCGGGTCGAAACGAGATTGAATCGGTGAATCGCCCGGTAGTCGTGGGTGGTGCGCTGGTCATGCCGGGTGATGTGATCGTGGCGGATGGCGACGGCGTGATCGTGGTGCCGCGGGCCCATGCCTTGAAGGCCGCTGCCTACGCGCACAAGATTCTGAAAGGCGACAAGGATGCGCGGCGCGATCTCTACAAGCAACTCGGCCTGCCGGAAGACAAGTCGGTGAAGTGATCCCGAAAAGCACCCGCGATCGGCTTCACACACAAGCGAGCCCGACGCGATTGATCACGCATCCATCGCACCGGACACGTCGCTAGGAGCGCCGAGGGGAGCCGGGGCCACCCTCGGAGATCTCGGGTTTCTCACGCACCAGGGCGCGGTAAAGTTCCTCCACCTCCTGGCGGGCCCAGGGGGTGCGGCGAAGAAATTTCAGACTCGATGAAATGCTGGCATCGAAATTGAAGCATCGGATCCGAATCCGCCGGCCCAACTCGGCCCAGCCATAGTGCGCGACCAGCCGGGTGAGGATCGTTTCAAGGGTGACGCCGTGCAGAGGGTCCCTGGGGGTCATGGCGAGGAAGTGTCGGGGGTAATGACGGTGTGGCCCGCGGACTCGAGGGCCGGGAGAGCCACGGCCAGGCTGCTGGCCTTGAGCAACACGTAGTCGGTATCGAAGGTTGAAATGGCGAAGACACTGACGCCCGCGCCAGCGAGCGGATTCAGAATCGAAGCCAGGACACCCACGAGCGTGAATTCCAGCGGGCCGGCCACCTTGAGCGCGCGCCAGCCCGGTTCGTGTTTCACGGCGGAGGGCACCGAGTCCTGCGCACAAACCACGGACAGTTCGTCAGGCGTCCGCGTGATCGAGAGAAACCCGACCGTTGCGCTGGTCCAGGCCGGGCTGGCGGCGCTCGGATCGAGCCGGCAGACGGCGAGGTGCTGGGGCTCGAGAATCAGTCGCACGGAATATCAGCGTCGCTCGGCGAACCAAACCGCCGTGGTGAGCAACACCAGGCTGATGGCGAGGCGCGGAACGTCCGCATATTCGCCGAAAAAGATCAGGGAGCACGCGACCGCGAGCGGGATTTTCGCGTTGTTCATGACGGCGAGGACCCCGGTGCCGACCTGGGTGGCGCCAATGTTCCAGAGAAAGAACGCGACGCCCGAGGCGAGCACGCCCAGATAGGCGAGAACCAACAGGTGGGTGCCGGTGAGCGTGACCGGAAACCCGCCGCGTGCGAAACACGCCGCGAGGGTGACCGCGAAGGCGCCGGCATAGAGCAGGCCGAAGATATCGCGGTCACGGAGCTGCGGCCGCGCGGCGCGCAACCGCTTGTAGGCGACCTGACCCGCGGCAAAGGCCAGGTTGGAGAGCTGCACCAGGCCCAGCCCGACCAGCGTGGGACGCACCGACTGGCCTTGGAACACGACCACCAGCGTCCCCAGCACGGCAAGCAGGGCGGCCGCCAGCGCGCGGGCGCGGAACTGACCCGCCAGCGCGTCGGCAATGAGCGTGACGAAAATCGGGGTGGTCAGGGTGAACAGGGCCACCTCGTGCGCCTGCAGATGGCGGAAGCTCTCGTTGTAGGCGAGGTACATCAGACCGAACTGGACGGCACCCAGGCCGACCAATGTACCGGCGAGGCGGACGCTGACACCCTTGAGGCGGAGAAAAGGGACGAATACCAGAAGCGCCAGGCCGAGCCGCGCGGCGGAAATGAACGCGCTGTCGAGACCGGCCAGGCGATCCTTGATCAAGCCGAACGAAAAGGCCCACAGCAGCGAGACGGCGACGAGGTGGCGCATGGGATGAGCGGCGGGACCCCTCGACGGCTCAGACGCGGAAAATTGCCCCGAGCTTCTTGCCGAGGAGGATCGTCATGCCGGCGATGGTGATGCCAAGGAAGGCCATGGCCCACACGCCGAGGGCGGAGGCGATGAACTTGCCGTCGCCGAGCAACTGGAAGAGTTCATAGATGGCCTTGGTGATGGGATAGTACATCTGTTTCTGAGCCAGAATCAGGGAGTCGGACACCTCGAGCATGGCGAAGGAGAAGGCGAGCAGGCCACCCGCGATGAGGTTGGCCATGATGAGCGGGAGCGTGACCTTGAACACGGCCTTGAGCGGCGGGCATCCCAGGTTTTGCGCGGCCTCCTCCAGCGTCTCGCTCGTTTGCTGGAAGCCAGCCGCGGCGGACCGCACGACGTACGGCAGGCGCCGGATCGAGTAGGCGATGATCAGAAGGATGGTAGGGTCGGCCACCGGGTTGATGAACGAAAAGAATTTTCCCTCCTGGCTCATCGCCAGGTAGCCGAACGCCAGCACCAGCCCGGGGACGGCCAGGGGCAGCATCGCCAGGAAGTCGAGGATCTGGCGCCCGCGGACCTTGGAGCGGACGATGACGTAGGCGAGCACGATGCCCAGGATCAGGTCGATCACAGTGGAGATGCTCGCGTACTTGAGGCTGTTGGCGATGGCCGAGACCGTCAGGTCGTGGCCGAGGGCGATGCGGAAATTCTCCAGGTTGAAATGGCGGGGCAGCACGCTCGCGTACCAGTCGTTCGAGAAAGCCACGAGCACGACGCCGAGGTGGGGGAGGATGGCGATGAACGTGACCCCGGCAAAGAGCGCGGTGCAAAACCACGACCGGCCCGGGGAAAGGGACTTCGGACCACCGGACGAGGTGGCCTTGGCCATCATGGCATGGCTGTCGCGGCCAAAGAGTCCCTTGCCGATGGCATAGAATGCCACGGAGCTGAAGAGCATGACCGCCACGAGCGCGTAGGGGAACGGGTTGCCCCCGATGTCCTTCAAGCCATAGAATATCTGCACGGACGTCACCCGCGCGTAATCAAAGATCAGCGGCACGCCGAGGTCGGTGAATGACCAGATGAACACGATGGTGCCGCCGGCGAAGAGGCCGGACTTGATGAGCGGGAGGGTGATCTTGAAGAACTTCCTGAAGCCGGTGCACCCGAGGTTTTCCGCCGCCTCCTCCATGGCGGGATCGATGTTGGCGAGCGCCGCGACGGCGTTGAGGTAGATAATCGGGTAGAGGCTGAAGGCCGTGACCACGGCGATGCCGAGAAACTGGTTCGCGCCGAGCCAGTCGAAGGTCCAGCCCTCCGGCCGCAGGCCCAGCTTGATGATGACGGCATTGAGGGCGCCGTATTGCCCGAGAATCTGCTTGATGCCGATCGCGCCGACAAACGGCGGCAGGATCATGGGCACGAGGATGAACGAGCCGAGAAAACCCTTGAGGGGGAAAAGAAACCGGTCGGAAACGAAGGCCAGCGGCAGCGCGATCAGCAGGGCGAAGGTTGTTGTCGTCAGCGCCAGCAGGAAGGAATTGGCCAGCCCGCCGAGGTAAATGGGGTCGGTCAGAAGGGACCCGAGGTAGGCGAAGGTGAGCCGGCCGTCGGCGTCGATAAAGCCGCCCTTCAGGATCTGCAGGATCGGCCAGAGGAAGAAGGCCGCGAAGAACACGAGCGTGACGACAAAGACGGAGCGCGCGAAATTCTGCGACATGACCCGAGGAGATGGCGCGGGCGGGGGAGGGAGACAAGAGCGAAGGCGAGCGAGGGAGGGCAAATCGCCGCGCTGCGCCGTCGCGTGATCGAGCGTTGGCTTCCCTCTCGCGCACATTCCCGCCGCAGGGCGCCGCGGCTCCCGGATCATCCCCGGCTACCGATTCAGGTACTTGGCAAACGCCGCCAGGGTGACTGGACTGACGTGGTGTTCGATGCCCTCGGCGTCGATCTCGGCGGCCTTCTCCGGGATGCCGAGGGAACGTAGAAAAGCCACGACAATGCCATGTCGATGCTGGCATTCGTCCGCCAGTCGGATCCCGGTTTGGGTGAGAAAGATGGCCCGATAGGGCTGGACCGTGACATAGCCCTCGCGCTGGAGCCGCCGCAGCGTCCGGTTCACGGTGACATGCGTCACTCCCAGCCGCCGCGCCAGGTCCACCACCCGGGCCTCGCCCTGAGCGGCCGTGAGGTCGGCAATGGCCTCGACGTAGTCCTCGGCGGTCTCCGACGCATGCTCGCGCCGGGTCTGCTGGAGGCTTTCAGCCTGCAGGGCGGAAGGACGGACGGGTTTCCGCGAGGGTCGGGCGGTTTTCTTCACAGGAGGACGAAGGCATGCCGCCGGGAGCTTGACAAGTCGAGCGCAAAGTGTAGCTAAGGCTACAATATGTATTACATTCTACGGAAGGCGGCCGGCTGCCTGGTGTTGCTCGTCCTGGCGGGCGTGGGTCGCGGGCAGATCACCGAGTGGCCGACGACTGTGGCGCCGGGGCGGTTTCTGCTCGAGATGGACGCACTGTCCCTGACCTTCGACCGCGAGCCGGGCGAAAAATATACGGCGGTGGGCGCGGCCTCAACGTTCCTGACGACCGGCTTGACTCACAACTGGGACATCCAGGTCGGCGCGGAACTGTTCCTCAGCCAGAAATATGAGTCGGGCGGGTTCTCCGATCGCGACTCGGGCATCGGCGATGTCTATGTCCGCACCAAGTGGCGGTTCTACGAAAATGCGGAGACGGGCACGGAGGTCGCGATTCTGCCCTACGTCAAGATTCCCACGAACTCGGGGGACGTCGGCAACGACAAGGTCGAGGGCGGGCTCATCGTGCCATGGAAAACCTCGATCGGAGGCGGGTTCGACCTGGCGGCGATGGCCGAGCTCGATTTTCTCCGTAACAATGCGGACGACGGCTATGATCTTTACGCGTATTTCTCGGCCTCGCTGAGCCGTAACCTCACGAGCGCGGTTGGCGTGTACGCCGAGGCGGCCCTGGGGAAGTCGTCGGGCGGGTCGCCGGTGGAGGGAATCCTGGGCGGAGGTGTGACCCTCGCGCTTTCGGAGAACACCTGGTGGGATCTGGGGGTCTACCGGGGGGTCTCTGACGGCGCCGCCGATTGGAACCACGTGCTGCGATTCAATTTCGGATTCTAACCATGCAAAGCATCCCCCTTCTTCGACCGGTCATCGCAGGTCTCCTGCTTTGCGCCGCCCTGGCGGCCCCGGCCGCCG
>JAEZDN010000101.1 GCA_023433275.1 Verrucomicrobiota bacterium | reverse complement strand
CATTCTCTTTCTCGTAATCGTTCTCTTTCTCCGGCTCGGATCCGAGACGCCCGTCTACTCCATCCGTCTTCGTAGGGGCGCAGTCTTGCTGCGCCCTCCCGCCCGAATCGCGCACCACCTCCGCCCTCAGCCTTCCTTCCCCTTGACCGCCGTGTACTCGCTGAACAACCCCGCCATCCGCGTGCGCTTCACCTCCGTGAGTCCCGCCGCCCGCAACGCCGCCAGCACGCTGTCCGGCGGCACACACGCATCCATCGTGACCCAATAGTACCGCATCATCTCGCGCGCGTCCTGGCTCCGCGTGAACAGCCCGCTCAGGAACGGATACACCCGCCCAAAATACACGCGGAAGAAAAACTCGGAAATCCGCCCCTCGGGCTTGGTCACCTCCAGGATCAGCAGCTTCCCCCCCGGCTTGAGCACGCGCCGGTACTCGCGGAACGTCGTCTCGAGATCCGTCACGTGACGGAGGGCATAGCCCATGGTAAGGAAATCGAACGAGTTATCCGGCAACGGCATCGCCTCCGCCCGGCCTTGGATGAACCGGGCATCCAGCTTCGTCCGCGCCACCGCCAGCATCCCCTCGCTGGGATCGAGACACGTGATGTTCTTCGCCGAACCCAGGATCTTCGCCGCCTCCACCGCCACCAACCCGGTCCCGCAGGCCACGTCCAGCACGTGGTCCCCCGGCTTCAGCCCGTGCCGCTGCTGCACCCATTTGCGATAGCCGGCCCCGCTCCGCAGGAAGCCCCAGTCGACGATGCCGTCGTAATGCTTGGCTCCGCGGTCGAAGAGCCGGTTGACGAACTCGGGCTTCGCCGCCTCCTCGCCATAGTGCTCGGTCAGGGTGCGATGGGGACGCATCGCGTGCACTTTTCCCGGAAAGACGCCAAAAGCCAGAGGAAAGGCGCGGAAAAATCCCGCCGGGAAAAATCGCCCAAGATCCTTCTTGCCTGCCCGCACCCCACCCGCGCTCAATCCGACCCATGGCCCTGCGTTTCCGCATCCTTGGCAGCGGCAGCTCCGGCAACGCCGCGCTGCTCCAGTCCGACGACACCCGCGTGCTCGTCGATGCGGGCTTTTCGGCGCGGAAACTCGGCGAACTCCTTGCCGAGGCCGGCGAATCCTGGGAACGGATCGACGCCATCTTCCTCACCCACGAACACGGCGACCACGCCGCCGCCCTCAGCGGGCTCGCCCGGCACCCCCACATCCGCGTCTTCGCCAACCGCCGCACCGCCTCCGCCATCCAGGCCTCGCTCAAACATACGCTCAACTGGCAGCTCTTCGAGACCGGCGCCGCCTTCCGCTTCCGCGATTTCGAGGTGCAAAGCTTCACCGTCCCCCACGACGCCCAGGACCCCGTCGGCTTCCTCATCGCCCACGGCCACGGCGACCTACTCTCCCCCCGCCGCAGCCTCGCCTGGCTCACCGACCTCGGCCACGCCCCCGCCAGCGTGCGCGAGCACATCCGCGAGGCCGATATCCTCGTCGTCGAGGCCAACCACTGCCCCGACATGCTCCAGGCCGACACCCGCCGCCCGTGGTCGACCAAGCAGCGCATCAGCGGCCGCCACGGCCACCTCTCCAACCGCGCCGCCCGCGAGCTGCTCGAAACCATCGTCGGCGCCCGCTGGCGCCACGTCTTCTTCACCCACCTGAGCCGCGACTGCAATTCGCCCGCCGCCGTCGAGGCCGCCTGCGGCGCCGTCCTCACCGCCCGCCAGTGCGCCTTCTCGGTCGTGGCCCCGGGCGGCGGCACGCCTGTCCTCGAGTTCTAGGCGCCATCGCGCCCGGCGGTGGCACGCGGATCGCCGGCCCGCCGCCGCTCGCAAGACCCTGCCCACCGCCTGATTTCGCGTCCGCGTTCGAATTCGTACCTTCCGGGCCACCGGGCGGTTCTTGTTTTTGCCGCTGCACCCATTGTTGCTCCCCCTCCCATCGCACCCGCGGGCGTGACGTAATGCGGCTTTTGCTTTGCCCGTCGGTCGGACCGATGCTTCCTTGCCCGCTGCATGTCGTCCCGTTCCTACCGCCGCACCAAGATCATCGCCACCCTCGGCCCCGCCACCGAGACCGAACCCGCGCTCACCCGCCTGATCGAGGCCGGCGTTGACGTGATCCGGCTCAACATGGCCCACGCCGGACACGACTGGACCCGCACCGTCGTCCGCCGCATCCGCGCCGTCTCCAGGAAGGTCGGACGCGAGGTCGCCGTCATGATGGACATCAAGGGCCCCGAAATCCGCACCGGCGACGTCGACGTTCCCCTCGAGCTTCGTGCCGGGGAAATCTTCGACTTCACCATCAAGCCCGGCGCGGAACGCGCCAACTCCGAGGAAATCCGCTCGGTCGACGTCAACTACCAGAACCTCGTCAACGACATCAAGGTTGGCGACATCGTGCTCGTCGACAACGGCCTCATCCGCCTCGAGGTCCGGGAAAAACACCTCGCCCACATCCGGTGCTGCGTGTTGACCCCCGGTTCGCTCAGTTCGCGCCGCCACATCAACCTGCCCGGCGTCCGCGTCAACCTGCCCTCCTTCACCGAGAAGGACCGCGGCGACACCCTCGTCGGCATCGAGGAAGGCATCGACTTCGTCGCCCTCTCCTTCGTCCGCGAGGCCGCCGACATCGTGCAGCTGCGCGGTTTTCTGAAACAGCAGAAGTCCACCGCCCGCATCGTCGCCAAGATCGAGGACCAGCAGGCCATCTCGAACCTCGACGAGATCATCCGCGCCACCGACGTGCTCATGGTCGCCCGCGGCGACCTCGGCATCGAGGTGCCGTTCGAGGACCTGCCCATCATCCAGCACCGCGCGGTCCGCACCTGCCTCGCCGTCGGTCGCCCCGTGATCGTCGCCACCCACATGCTGGAATCGATGATCACCCAGCCCGTGCCCACGCGCGCCGAGATCACCGACGTCGCGAACGCCGTCTACGAGCAGGCCGATTGCGTCATGCTCTCCGGCGAGACCACCGTCGGCAAATTCCCGTTCGAGTGCATCCGCGTGATGGACTCGATCGCCCGCCGCGTGGAGGAGGAACTCTTCGCCGACTTCCCCGAGCCCCCCACGTTCATCGAGCCCCGCATGAAGTTCATGCGCGCCGCCGTCGTCATGGCCAACGAGTTCCCCGGCTCGCGCATCGTCATCTTCACCCGCCGCGGCCTCGCCGCCGCCGGCCTCGCCGCGCACCGCCCCGCCCGCGCGCCCATCCTCGCCCTCACCGACAACCCCGCCACCGTGCGCCAGCTGCGCATCGTGCGCTCCGTCGAGCCCTACTTCATCGGCCCGTTCGGCGATCCCGAAAAAACCCTCAGCCGCGCGATCGACATGCTGCGCGACGCCGGCCGCGTCGCGATGGGCGACAAACTCGTGATCATCTCCGACGTCCTCGCCAACAACGGCGAGCGCGTGGACAGCATCCAGATGCGCACCGTGGCCTGAGCGGATCCGTCGGGACCGTTCTCACGCATTGGCTCTGGATCTTCCTGGAGGGCCCGCGTCCCTGCGGGCCGCCTGTCGGCTGGACTGTCTGACCCCTTGGAGCCGCGGCGACCCCGC
>JAEZDN010000084.1 GCA_023433275.1 Verrucomicrobiota bacterium | reverse complement strand
GTGGTGGGGTGGTGGGCGGCGCGATCGCGGAAGGTGGTGCTGACGCGGAGGTCGACGGCGACGTCGTAGGCGTTGGCGCGCCAGGGGGCGGGGGCGGTGAGGGTGGTGTAGGCAGGGCGGGCAGGGTTTTGGCCGCCGTCACCCGGCGCGGAGCGGAGTCTGCGCCCTACCTCAAGCCCACACGACTCGGCGAACTCCTGGTAGGGGTGGAGCGTGGCGGACATCAGGATCGCGCCGCCAAAAGGTTTGAGCGTTTCACCGATCGCGGCGGCGGCGTCCACGCAGGTGAATTCCAACTGGCCCGGACGCGCGACCCAGATGAGTTTCTTGAGGCTCTGGTCCGTCAAAAAGGCGAGGAGCGATGCGAACGACCAGAGGGTTTCACTGTGGACGGGGCCGAGGGCGGTGTAGTCCACGGGATGGGTCGCGGTGAATTGGACCAGGCGTTCGAGCACGTCGCGGATCTCCGCTTCGGTGATCGGGTCGAGGGATTCGGCCGGCTGGAGGGTGGCGAGGAGAAGGACCCAGGACTCGACGGCGAGGACGAGCGGGGCGGGGGCGTGGAGGTGATCGAGTTCGGCGAGGAGGAGGCGGGCATCGCTTTCGGTGGCGCGGTGCGAGTAGGCGCCGGCGACGCGGCTCGGGAGATTGTGGGCCTCGTCGATGACCAGTAGGGTTTGCGCGGGATCGAAGCCGGGTTGCTCGAAAAAGAGGCCGCGGTTGTCGGGCGCGAAGACGTAGTTGAAGTCGCCGACCCACACGTCGTTGAAAGCGAGGGCGGCGCGGGTGATCTCGTAGGGGCAGATCAGCGCGTGGCGTCCGGCCTCACGCAGGGTGTCGAGATCGCGCGGCTGATGTTCGTCGAGATAGAAGCGGGCGAGACCGCTGCCCGGCCAGCGCTCGGCGCAGTCGCGGAGGAAGTCGCAGCCGTCGCGCACGCAGTGGAAGGTGTGGTTGACGCAGTGCTCGGACTTGTTGCGCACCTGCCACGCCGGCACGGGAGTGCCGGTTTGGGCAAAGGGCAAAGGGGACGGCGCCAAGGGCGAGGTATCGGAAGGCAGCTGCGGCTGATCCTTCGCTTCGCGCCTGGCGCTTTGCCCTTCGCCGACATCCTTCGTCATTTGACGAAGGGTGTTCATCACCTGGATCTGGCCGGTGGATTTGCCGGTGAGCCAGATGAGGCGGGAGAAGCGGCCGGCTTTGAGCTGGCCGAGGGCGAATTCGAGGACGCAGCCGGTTTTGCCGTAGCCGGTGGGCGCTTCGAACAGCAGGGCTGAAGGATGAAGGGTGAAGGCTGAATGCAGGTCAGCTTGAATTGTTTCCTGGCCGGGGCGCAGTGAAGCGAAAGGGGAACGGAACTGAAGGGCGCGACGGCGGGCGGTGGCCCGGAGTTGTTGGTCGAGGAACTCGACGAGGGCGTCGAGTTGGTGAAAGACGAGCGCCTCGTCGAAAGCGGTGAGGACGATGGTCTGGGCGAGGCCGGAGCTGGCTTCGACGAAGACAAGCTCCGCGCGGAGCGTGGGTCGGGTGACGGGAGCGCCGCTATTGAAGGAGGAGTCGCCGCGGCTGTTCGGTTCGGGACGTTTCGCGGGCGGGGGCGCCCGCGCTCCCCGGTCCAATTCCAGGCTGGTCGCAGGTTGGAGGTTGGGGGGAGCCAGCCGGCATAGGGCGATGTAGGCGGAGAGTTGGAGGAAGTAGGCGGGGTAGTCCGCGCGGAGGGCGGGCTCGTCGGCGGGAAGAGGTCGGAGGACGCTTTTGATTTCGCGGAGAAGAATCCCTTCGCTGGTCGGATTTGAGGCGGACGATCCTGCCTGGCTTCTGAGGGGCAGGAGCTGGTCGATGCGGCCCTGGAGGTCGAAGGACCAGCCGCGGTGGATGAGTCGGCCGGTGATGGGGACCTCGAAGCGGACGTCGGGGCGGAGGACACCGTCCGCGGTGAATTCCTGTTCAGTGCGTTTTTGGAGTTCGTTATGCCAGTGCTGGCCGAGCTGCGCACGCCAGAGGCCTTGGGGGCCACCGCTGCTCTCCCTCGGACCGAGGCTGAAGTCGGCGAATTCGCCGACGCTCAGCGTCACGGTTCGGTTTTCGAGGGAAAAATGCATGGAGGCCCCGCGGATTACGCGGATGAACGCGGATATGGCAATGATGGGCTGGGAAGCAAATCGGCGGGAAAAACAGAAACGTGGAGAGAGGAGGTGAGAAGGAGTGATGAAGGATTCAAAGTTTCCGCGGATGGCGCGGATGGGATGGATGGGCGCGGATGGGGCGAAGCGTTTACGGGGTGGCGCGGATAGAACGGAGGGGGATGGGAGGAGGACCGAGCGAGGACTTGGCCTGCGGACCGCTTGATTCGGCCCGCAGGGACGCGGGCCCTCCGGCGGGCGGAACGCAGCGCGAATATTTCACCGGTGGCCACGACATCCCCCGCTTTTTTGGGGAGGGAGAAAGAGAAAGATTACGAGAAAGAGAAAGATGGGGGCGGTTCGCAGGAGGCGGGCCCTCCGACGGAGGGCGGATAGGAGGTCCGCCCCTACAGCCGAGCAAGGCCGGTCGGAGACCGGCGCTAAGGCGGGTGGAACGGAGCGCGGATATTTTACCGGCGGCCATGCCGCGCCTTTCTTCTTTGGGAGGGAGAAAGAGAAAGATTACGAGAAA
Source organism: Verrucomicrobiota bacterium (assembly GCA_023433275.1). Taxonomy (GTDB): domain Bacteria; phylum Verrucomicrobiota; class Verrucomicrobiia; order Opitutales; family Opitutaceae; genus Lacunisphaera. The sequence goes on along the minus strand of JAEZDN010000084.1, from coordinate 52,842 downwards.
GAGAAAGATGGGGGCGGCCGGCAGGGAGGTCCTCCAGCGGAGGGCGGACGCGAGGTCCGCTCCTGCATCCGAGCAAGGTCGGAGACCGGCGCTACAGGCGGATTTCGGTTTCGGCGGTGAGCCAGTCCTCGAGGCGGCGGGTGATGCGGGCGACGGTGGGGGCGTCGGCGGTCTGGGCGGCCAGGGGCTGGTTGAGCAGGTGGGCGGCTTGGTCACGGTCGGCGGCCTGGAGCTGCGGCCACCATTGTTGTTTCACGGGGTAGCCCTCGTCGCGGAGCAGGGAATAAAGCGTCTTGAGCCAGACGATGTCGGGGCGGCCGCCGGCGGCGAGGGCGGTGAAGCTGGCGCGGAGAAGGGAGGCGACGGATTCACGGGACTCGTCGGGCACGGTATTGCGGACGAGCAGGCCGCCGATCGCAGCGGCCGTTTTCAGGGTGTCGTAGGAGCGGCCGATGCCGGCATGGCGCTGGATGAGGCGGTGCTCCTTGATGAACCACGTCCGGCCCTGGTTGGACGATTCGAGCCAGATTTCCGCTTCATCGAACAGATCGAGGCGAGCCTCGCTTTGCGCGGCGGGCCGGCGCGGTGAGGCGGGTCTGGCGGACTTGGGCAGGCGGGTGAGGCAGAGGAGAATGCCGTGTTCCGCGGAGAAGGCAGCCAATTGCTCGAAAGTATCTGAACCGGAAGGCTGTCGCGCCAGGACGAAGGCGACGGTCTGGAGCTGCTGGCCGGGCATTGTCGGGGAACGGAGGGCAGGGAAACGACGACGAAGGGCGGTGAGGGAGGGATCGGGATAAACTTTCTCCTGATCTTTAGCTCACTCCTTCTCGTGTGGCGGGGTTCCCGGCGGGAGCCAGGAAAAGGCAGAGAAAGAGAAAGATTAAGAGAAAGAGAATGAGCGGCAGGGCGACCTACTGGCTTGCGGGAGGATTCTGGATCGCGACGGGGGCGCTGGCAGGGGGCCAGGGAGGGACGACGGCGCCGCCGGAGATGACGAATTTCATGCCCTCGCCAACGGTCATGTCCAATTCGACGATTTCCGTTCTGGGCACCATGATCAGAAATCCGCTGGTGGGATTGGGCGTGGTGGGGACGAAGAGGGTCCACACTTCCTCGGCGGTTTTGGCTTGGGGTTCGCCCTGGACCTTGTTGGTCAGAAAGGCGATGGCGTACATGCCGGGGCGGGGAAACTGAATGAGAACGACCTTCGAGAAGATGTTTCGGTTTTGGGAGCTAAAGGTCTGGACGATTTGCTTGACGGAGCCGTAGACGGAATTGACCCCGGGAATCGTTTGGAGAAAGCGTTCGCCGACGCCGAGAAGGTATTTGCCGACGAAGTAGCGGGAAACGTATCCCAGGAGCGTGATGAGGATGAAAACAATGGCAGTGGCGAGGAAGTCCCAGAGGAACGGGATGGCACTAAGTGTTTCGGGGAGGAAGCGGTCATAGAGTGGGCGGACGCTGCCGCCGACGCGGTCGATGAGCCACAGGAAGACCATCAGCGTAACCGCCAGGGGGGCGAGCAGGAGGAGGCCCGAGAAGAAGGCGTTGCGGACGGTGGTGATGCGGGGAGGGACGGTCATGGACGGGGCGGAGTGAAATCAGAGAAAGGGGCGGTTGCACATCGATTTTTGCGGAGCTCAAACAAGCCAAGGGCGTTTGAACCGAAGATGGACACAGATCCACACCGATGAAGGACCAGGGGCCGGAGACGTTCAGCCTGAATTCCCCCGAAAGATCGGGCACAAAAAGTACAAGAGGCTCGAAAAAGGAATTTGAAATTCACGGGTCTGGCCGCGGCCTTTTGCCGCGGATGGCGCGGATCGGCGCGGATGAAGGCAGGTGTCCGGGATGGGTTGCGTCCGCGTTGATCCGCGTGATCCGCGGAAGATTCGCCAGCGATGCGGCGCCCACTGTTGGGGCAGGAGCCCATTCTGCGCCTAGACCAGCCGGAAGGGCGGAATGGCGTCGGCGGCGTGGAGCAGTTTCATGGCGCGCGATTCGGCGGCGCGCATGCGGCGTTTCTTGGCGGGCTGGAGGTCGTCGTAGCCGGCGAGGTGGAGCCAGCCGTGGACGACGTAGAGCGTGAGCTCGGCGGCGAAGGGAGCTTGTTGGCCGGGCGCGCCGTGGGCCCGTCCGCGAGCGCGCCCGAGGTGCGCCGCTACATAGTTGCAGGCGGTGTCGGCGGAAACGCAGATTTCGCCGGCGAGGTCGGCGAGGGGGTTGCCGTCGAAAGTGATGACATCGGTGGCGGTGGGATCGCCCATGAAATCCGCATGGATTTTGGCGAGGGCCGGATCGGTGAGGAAAACGAGGGAGAGTTCGCCGGGAGGACAACCGCCCAAGAATCTTTCCGCATGGGAGTCGAGTATGGCGATGGCGGCGATCACGGCGCGGCGATCGACGCGCAGGCGGGGATGCTGGTTGCTGATGACCACTTCACGATTCATGGGGCAGATTCCGGAAGGGCTGGTCGAGAGTCCATCGCGGCCCAACAGGAGCCGAGTCCTCCATTGCGAACGGCCCGCAGGGACGCGGGCCACCCATCGGCGTGAGGATTGTCACGCATTGGGTCCCGGGGACTCGCCGTTCCTGGCCTGCTCGTAGGCTTCCAGGATTTTTTGGACGAGGGGGTGGCGGACGACGTCGCCGGCGGTGAAATGATGAAAATCGATGCCGGGGATGTTGCGAAGGATGCGCGGGGCCTGGACGAGACCGGAGACCTTGGCGCGGGGCAGGTCGATCTGGGTGATGTCGCCGGTGACGATCATGCGGGACTCGTCGCCGAGGCGTGTGAGGAACATCATCATTTGTTCCGGCGTGGTGTTCTGGGCCTCGTCGAGGATGATGAAGGCGTTGGCGAGCGTACGGCCGCGCATGTAGGCGAGCGGGGCGATCTCAATCACGCCCTTCTCGGAAAGCGTGGTGACGTCGGCGGCGTCGAGCATGTCGTGGAGGGCATCGTAGAGCGGCCGGAGGTAGGGCAGGATTTTCTCGCGCAGGTCGCCGGGAAGGAACCCGAGGGTCTCGCCGGCTTCGACCGCCGGGCGGGTGAGGATGATGCGCTGGACCTGATTCTTCAGAAGGGCCGAGATGGCGGCGGCCATCGCGAGGTAGGTCTTGCCGGTGCCGGCGGGGCCGATGCCGAAGACGACCGGGTTTTTCTGAATGGCTTGGAGATAGAGTTTTTGGCCGAGGGTTTTGGGGACGATGCTTTTGCGGCGTGTGGCGATGACGACGGGGTCGTTGATCAGTGAGCGGAGGCTGGCGCCGTGGTCACGGGCGTAGAGGTCGAGAAGGCGAAGAAAATCCGGCGAGCGGTAGGCCAGGCCTTGGGCGCGGCCGGTGTTGAGCAGGGTGAAAAATTCCTCGGCGCGGGCGACGGCCTCGGCCGAGCCGTCGAGCTTCAGCCAGTCGTCGCGCGTCACCACGCGGACGCCCAAGGTTTTCTCGACGCGGGCGAGATTGTCCTCGGACCCGCAAAAAAGCTGGCTGACGTGTCGGGCGCTGGGGTAGGTGAGGGTTTTGGATACGGGCACGGGGAAGTAGCTATAAGCAATAAGCTGTAAGCGTTAAGTGGGGAAAGTTTGGCGTGGGGAGGTTCGGGATCACCAGCTTAGCGCTTAAAGCTTAGAGCTGTATCGGCGAGGCGCCGGTACATCGCGTCGAGGGATTGGGGGAGGACGCGGGTCTGGCCGATGACGGGCATGAAATTGGTGTCGCCGTTCCAGCGGGGCACGATGTGCGCATGGAGGTGCGGGATGCTGCCGCCGGCGGCGGAGCCCAGGTTGAAGCCGACGTTGAAGGCGTTGGGGTTGATGGCGTGCCGGAGGATTTCCTTGCCGAGGACAATCTCGTCCATGAGGTCGGCGCGTTCGGCGGCGGTGAGTTCGACGATGTCGGTGGCGGGGCGGAAAGGGATCGCGAGGAGGTGTCCGGGGTTATAGGGATACCGGTTCAGCATGAGGTAGGACAGGGGGCTGCGGTGGACGATGAGGGCCGCGGCGTCGTCCCCGAGTTGGGGCAGTGCGGCGAAGGGATTCGCGCCTTCGGGCAGGCGGGGGGCCTCGATGTATTCCATGCGCCAATAGGCGTGCAGGTGGTCCATGATTCACGGGGAGATTTGTTCGCGGGAGGGGGGTTGTCAAAGCGCGGTTTGGTGGGCGAAAGAACCACGGCGGGGTCGCCGTGGCTCCATCATCGGCTGGAGAGCGGGCGACCTCGCCCGCGGATGGGGCTGGGCCCGTTTTCCGCGGCTTGCGCCAGAGGCACGGCGAGGCACGCTGCGGGCATGGATCGCCGTCTTCTCTGGTTTGTCGGGTTGTTGCTGCCCGTGCTGGCGTGGTCGGGCGTGGGGCCGCATGACCGGTTCACCTGGTTCCTGGAGGTGTTGCCGGTGCTGATCGGGGTGCCGCTGGCGTTCGCGGTGCGGCGGCGGTTTTCGCTGTCGTCGCTGCTGCTGGTCCTGCTGTGGGTGCACAGCGTGATCCTGATCGTGGGCGGGCACTACACGTATGCGCGGGTGCCGTTGGGTGATTGGGCGATGGAGTGGTTTGGGTGGACGCGGAACAACTACGACAAGGTCGGGCATTTTGCGCAGGGGTTTGTGCCGGCGATCCTGGCGCGGGAAATATTGATGCGGACTTCGCCGTTGGGGCCGAGCGCGCCGACGGGCGAGGGGGAGGAAGGGCCGCGCGAGGCGGGCCAGCCGGCGGGGAGTGCAGGTTCCCCTGTTGGGCCGAGCCGCTGGCTGGGGTTTTTGGTGGTGAGCGTGTGCCTGGCGTTCAGTGCGCTGTATGAATTGCTGGAGTGGGCGGTCGCGGTGGCGAGCGGAGAGGCCGCGGAGGATTTTCTGGGCACGCAAGGCTATGTGTGGGACACGCAGTCGGACATGGCGTGGGCGTTGGGCGGAGCGATTGCGGCGCTGGGGTTGCTGCGACGCGCGCACGACCGGTCGATGGAGCGGTTGCAGGCGGCGGGGGCGCGCGCGTGAGGGCGCGGCCAAGGCGGCTCGACCGGAGGACTTGCCGGACTTTTTCTGAAGTAGTCCGCGCGCTTTGGCGCTCGTGGCTTGCATGGCGGCGGGCACCGCGTTTGCTCGGCGCAGCGTGACCAAAAACAACGAAGCAGTGTCGAAGCCGGAGACAGGACCGCGGGTGCCAGGTAATTTCCTGGCCGCGCTGGGTCTGGCGGGCGGGTTCATGGCCTTCGTGGCGTGGGACCAGTCGCATTGGTGGGAGCGGAAGGAGGATTATTCGTTCGGGTGGCTGGTGCCGTTGTTCACGGCTTTCATTGTTTACGACCGCTGGTCCCAGATCACGGCGCGCCTGCGCGAGGCGGGCGTGGCTCCCGCGGGACCGCGGTGGGTGCGGTGGACCTTGAATGGAGCGGCGGGATTTGGACTCGCGCTGGGCGCCCTCTTTTTCCTGCTCGGCGCGTTCTATCGCGCGGGGGCCGGGACATCGCAGCCAGGAACATTCGCGCTGACGCTGGGCATGGTGGGGATCGTGTTGCCGCTGATTTTCTTCAATGTGGCGGTCGGGACGGATATCCGGGGCGAGGGCGCCCCGGCTCCAGATCAAGGTGGCGCGGCCCGCAGGGACGCGGGCCTTCCAGGGGGTGGCGTGTCGGCGCTGTGGAACGAGCCACGGTTTCGCGTGGCGGTGCTGTTCCTGTTTCCGGTGCTCGTGTGGCTGATATCGGCGCCGCTGGTGTCGGCCATCGAATCGCAGATCAGTTTGTTCCTGCTGCGGAAAGTGGTGACGGTGGTGGCCTTCAGTTTCGATTTACTGGGTTACCCGCTCGAGCAGCAGGGCAATGTGCTGATGTTGCCGAAGGGACCGGTGGGGGTGGCGGACGCGTGTTCGGGCATCCGATCGCTGACGGCGTGTTTGTTTGCCGGTTCGTTCCTGGGTGCGGCCTTCTTCACGGAGTTCTGGAAGAAAGTCGTGCTGGTCGGCGCGTCGATGTTCTTCGCGTTCCTGATGAATCTGGGGCGGAGCTTGTTTTTGACGGGCTGGGCGTATGCGCACGGTCCGGATTCGATCAGCGGCACCGTGCATGATGTGGCCGGCTATGCGGTGCTCGGGCTGACGTGTGCGGGGTTGTTGATGCTGGTCCCGCTTCTGAATCTGAAGTTCGAGCGCGAGGCGGCGGCGTAGGCGGGGGCCGATGGAGTGCGCGAGTGGGAGCGCAGGTGAAAGGATCCAGGCAGGATCGAGCAAGCTCGACCCCGACCAGATGGACAAACATTGGATCGGAGCCCCAGCACCGACCCTACAAAAGGAGGCCATCCACGCGGCGGCTCGAAATCGAAATCAGCCCGCGGGCTTTTTTTGGAGGAGGTACGTGGGCATCGGATTCGAGTTCTTGATTTCGATGAGGCCCATGGGCTCGAAGTCGTATTTTCCTTCGAGAAGCTGCCTGGTGACTTCGGAGACCTGGATATGACCGGGCCGGCCGTGGGATTCCATGCGGCTGGCGATGTTGACGGTGTCGCCCCACAGGTCGTAGGCGAACTTCCTGGTGCCGATGATGCCGGCGACGACCGGGCCGCTGTTAATGCCGATGCGGACGGCCCATTCAACCTGGTGGCGGCGATTGAAGGCGCGGACGGCTTCGAGCAGTTCGAAGGCGGCCGCGGCGCAGGCCTCGGCGTGGTCGCTGCGGATCACGGGGACGCCGCTGACCATCATGTAGGCGTCGCCGATGGTTTTGATTTTCTCGACGTCGAACGTCTCGGCGATCCGGTCAAAGCTCGAGAACAGCTCGTTGAGGAGCTGCACCGTGCGCTGGGGCGACTGCCGGGCGGCGATCCGGGTGAAGCCGACGATGTCGACAAACACGACGGTGGAATCGATGAAGCTGTCGACAATGGTGCGGTGGCCGGCCTTGAGCCGCTCGGCGATGGCACGGGGCAGAACGTTGAGGAGAAGGCGGTCCGACTTGGTGCGCTCCATCTGGAGCTGGGCCAGAAAGGCCTGTTCCTGGTCCCGGAGCCGCTTCTTTTCAAGGGACGCGGTGATGCGGGCGCGGAGGATGACGGGATTGAAGGGCTTCGGGACGTAGTCCTCGGCGCCGGCCTCGATGCAGCGCACCGTGCTTTCGACGTCATCCAGCGCGGTGAGCATGATGACGGGGATGTGCTTGAGGCGCGGATCGGCCTTCATGAACTCGAGGGTCTGGAAGCCGTCGAGGTCGGGCATGAGGATGTCGAGGAGGACGAGGTCGAAGGCCCCGTCCTTCACGCGGGCGAGCGCCTCGCGGCCGGTCGCGGCCTCGGTGATCTCGTAACCGAGTTTCTCGAGGCGGCGCATGAGCATGTCGCGATTCATGTCGTCGTCATCAACGGCGAGGATGCGGGCCGGCGGGAGGGGCGCGGTGGAGATGCCGAAGTCCTGGGGTGTGACGACCGCGCTGAGCAGGGGCGAGGCGAGACCGGCGGCATCGTCAGCGCCCGAGCTGGTGCCGTGCTCGGTCAGGTCGGCGGGGTCCGAATTCTCGGCGAGGTCGAGGAGGTTTTGGGCGGCGCGCAGGATCTTTTCCAGGTCCTTGGCGATGGCTGGTTCACCGGCGGCGCGGGCCTTCCCGGCGGAGAGGCCGGCCAGGGTGATCACGCCATGGAGGGGGGCGCGCAGGTCCTCGCGGAGCGCGGCAAAATCAACCTTGCCGGCCTCGATTTTCCAGCCGGCCAGCGCATCGTTGATCAGGGCGAGCAGTTCCCCACCCCCGCTGTGGAGCCGCTTGAGATCGACCAGCAGCGTGACGGAGCCGCTCTCGCTGGCGTTTTCCATCAGCAACTCGCTGTAGCCGATGATCTGGTTGAGCGGCGTGCGGAGGGCGTGGCGCAGCTTGGAAAGACCCTCGTGATCACGGGTCTTGAGCGCCTTCAGCAGGGGAGTGAGCGTCGTCGGCGGCCGGGCGTCGGACGACGCACTGGAGTCTTCGGCGCTCATGCCTTGGGCGGGAACTTCTTGAGCAGCTCGTCGATCTTCATGAGCAGGCGCGGAAGTTCCACGGGCTTGGTGTCGAAATCGTCGCAGCCGGCGCCCAGGGCTTTCTGGCGGTCGCTCTCCATCGCGTGGGCGGTGAGGGCGATGACGGGGACGCGCGTGAGGGCGGGATCGGCCTTGATCTGCCGGGTGGCGTCCCAGCCGTCGAGGACGGGGAGGGACATGTCCATCAGGATGAGGTCGGGCGCGCCGGCCTTGGCCTGGGCAACGCCCTCGGCGCCGTCGACCGCGACGATGACGGTGTAGCCGCGTTTCTCGAGGCGACGCGTGAGCATGTCGCGGTTCATTTCATTGTCTTCGACGAGGAGAATCTTGGGCATGGGAATGGTTCAGGAAATGGCGGCGACGGCCTTTTGGACGGTGGGGCGCATGAGTCCGACGAGGTCATCGCGGCTGAAGCGGCCCTTGTAGAGGATGGCGACGGTGCGGGGCGCGAGGTAGTCGCGCATGTCGGAGGTGAGATCCATCGAGGTGACGATCACGACGGGGATCTGGCTCCAGGCGGGGTTCTTGGTGATCACCTCGAGGAGTTCGAATCCATTCATGCCCGCCATCTTCAGGTCGAGGACGATCATGGACGGGGCGGATTGCTTGAGGATGCGAAGGGCGGCGTTGCCGTTGATGGCGGCGCGGGAGGCCCAGCCCTCGCTGTCGAACAGGCGGGTGAGGAGGGTGCGCGAATCGGTGTCGTCCTCGACGAGGAGAATGTAGGACGGGGGGAGCGGAGCGAGTTGGGCGGCGATCTCGGCGGTGAGCTGGTTGGCGTCGACGGGCTTGAAGAGCACGGCGGCGGCGCCGAGGGACATGGCCATCTCGAGGCCGCTGGCGCCGCTCAGGATGATGACGGGGATGTCGGCGAGGACGGGCTTGTGCTGGAGCTTGGTGAGCACGGTCCATCCGTCCATGCCCGGCATCATGAGGTCGAGGACGATGAGGTTGGGGAGGATCTGGCCGGCGAGGTCGAGTCCCTGCTGGCCGGAGGAGGCGGTGAAGACCTCGTAGCCGCTCTGGTCGAGGATTTCGGTGATGACGGTGCGGATGTCCTTGTCGTCGTCGACCACGAGGATTTTCGGACGTTTCTGATCCGGAAAAGGCGAGCGGGTGAGGCGCTGGCTGGTTTGGTTGACGATCTTGGGCTTCTTGGTCTCCACGCGCCCGGGCAGCCGGATGGCGAAGGTGGAGCCGACGCCGGGCGCGCTGGTGACGGTGATGTCGCCATTCATCATCTGCGCGAATTGCTTGGAGATGGCGAGGCCCAGGCCGGTGCCGCCGTACTTGCTGGTGGTGGAGGCGTCGGCCTGGCTGAAGGCCTGGAAGAGGCGCGAGAGCTGCTCGGCGTTCATGCCGATGCCCGTGTCGATCACGGCCAGATCGATGGCGTCCTCGTCCGGCACGCGGGTGATCTTGAGGGTGATGGTGCCGTTCTCGGTGAACTTGCTGGCGTTGCTGAGGAGGTTGAGGAGCATCTGCCGGAGCTTGGTGGCGTCGGCGTGCATGGGGCCGATGTCGGGCGGGCAGTCGAGGGTGAGGACGTTGCCCTTCTTGGCGACGAGCGGCTGCGCGGTGGCGATGACCTCGTTGATGATCTTCGCGATGTCGAAGGTCTCGAGGTAGAGTTCCATCTTGCCGGCCTCGATCTTGGAGATGTCGAGGACATCGTTGATCAGGCCGAGCAGGTGGCGGGCGGCGTTGAGCACCTTGTCGAGATCCTCGGCGGTGCGCGCGTCGCCGTCATCGATGGCGTCCTCGCGCAGGATCTCGCTGTAGCCGATGATGGCGTTGAGGGGGGTGCGGAGCTCGTGGCTCATCTTGGCGAGGAAGCTGGATTTGGCCTTGCTGGCCTCCTCGGCGTCCTTGACGGCCTTGGCGAGCAGCTTGGTGCGGTCCTCGACGCGGGCCTCGAGGGTGCGGTTGGCCTCCTCGAGTTGTTCCTTGGCGCCCTCGGCGGTATTGCGGGCCTGTTCGAGTTCGGCGGTCTTGGTCTCGATCGTGCCGAGCATCGCGTTGAACGACTCGATGAGTTCGCCGATCTCACCGCTGGCGGAACTTTCGACGCGCTGGGTGTAGTCGTGGGTGCGGCGGACCGAGGTGGAGACCTGGGCCAGTTCCGTGATGGGTTGGGTAAAGCGGCCGCCGAGGCGGAAGGCGACGGTGATGGCGAGGAAGGCGGCGCCGGCGAAGATGATGAGGGAGCCACGCAGGAGGTTGGTAAAGCGCTCGGCGTCGGCCTCGCTCTTCTCGGCCTTGAGGTAGAGCAGACCGAGGGATTTGTCGCCCGAGGTGATTTCGCTCCACACGACGTAGCGATGGGAGTCGAAAAGCCGGGTGACGCCCTTGGGGGGCGGGGGAATGACCTCGTGGGCGCCCTGGCGGACGTAGCGGGCGAGGAGCTTGCCATCGGGGGTGAAGACGGCGGCCGCGGCGGTTTGGGCGTCGACGCCGAGGGCCCCGAGCTGGAGATCGGTGGCCTCGGGGTTCTGCTCGAGCAGCGGCGCGAGGTTGCCGATCATGAGGAACTGGGTCCGTTCCAGCCGCCCTTGCACCTCGAGATTGATTTGTCGCGCCTCGGAGAGGTAGAGGCCCACGAAGGCGAGGGACAGAGTCACCCCGCAAATCATCAGGATGAAGAGGGTGAGCTGCCAGCGGAACGAGATGCTTTTCACAGGTTTAGAGGCAACGTGCTCCAAGCCTGCGGATCGCGGGACAAAGTCAACGGGATAGCTCCGGGGAGGCGGCGGCGTAGTCCGAGTAGACGAGGTCGAGGTTCTCCTCGCTCGAAACGAACAGGATGCGTCCGGCGAAGCGTGATGAATGGCTGGCAGGCAGGGCGGGGCGATCGAGGGTGGGTGGGTGATAGCGAACGGTGACGTCGAGCCGGTGCATCTTCACCGCCAGCACCGGTGAGTAAGGTTCGGGCAGGGTCAGGCCATATTCCGCGATGTGGCGCGAGCGTTTGTCGGCCACGAGGCGGAGGGTCAGTCGCCCGAGCATTTTGTCGGCCGAGGCGGCCACGTCGCGAAACCGACCGGTGAATTCAGCAAACGCATCGTTCTCGTTCTGGAGGGTGAGGCTGCCCGGCTCGATGTCGGCTTTCTTGAAATTGGCCCGGGCGCCGCCGGAGTCTCCCGGGGGGCGGGAACGGAGATATTTTTCGCGTTCGTCGGCGGTGGGCGGACGTCCCTGCCATTCCAACAGGGACCACCGGGCCGCGGGGGGGAGGGAGGGGTCGAAGCGTTCGACCATGCGGACCTCGTTGCGGGTGGTGGTCAGGGTGTAGGCCCACCCGGGAGGGACGTCGGGGTTGAACCGAGCGAGGGCGTCCCGCAAGTAGTCGGGCATGGGATTTGCCAGAGCGGGAGCGGCGAGAACGAGAGCCAGCACGAGCGCGACCCAGCCGGCGTTCAGGCGGCGAGAGGGTTTCGCGGGAGGTGAATTGCGCGAGCTGGACATGAAAGCGGAGCGTGCCGCGGGGTCGGTTGAGATCAATCAGGATAACGGCGCGGAGTCGTGGCGGCCGGCGTGGAGAAGGGACGTGGCGTGATCGCTACTAAGAAAGTTCCGAGGGGCGCGTGGTAAAGGGAGAGGTGCTTATGAATATCGAACGCTACAAAATGCCGGTGATTATCGCAGCGGCCATCCATGGTGCGCTTTTCCTGATCATGCCTGAAACCACGGCGCGCGCAGGGTCGGCCGAGCCGGCGGAGCCAACGGGCTGTCTGTTGACCTTGAGGGACGAACTGGCGTGGGCGGAGGAACCGGAAGAACGCGACGACGGCGGCGCGGTAACGGATTGCGCGATGGGGCAGGCGGTGCCCGAGGCGCCGGATTTCATGCGTCGGGCGGATCAACTTGCCGTCTTCACGGTGCCGGTGACGCCGTCCCGGCCCGCGCTGGAACCGGTGGCGATGCTCAGGCTGGAGCGGGGAACCCCGTCAGGCGCGCCCGACGGGACGACGGGATTTCGATTGGGAGGCATCCTCGATGCCGGGCAGCTGGATCGTGCGCCGCGGGCGATGGTGCAGACGTCGCCGGCTTATCCCGATGACCTGCGGCGTGGGGGTATCGCGGGTTCGGTGCTGGTGGAATTCATCGTGGGCGTGGATGGCAAGGTGGTGAAGGCTGGAGCGGTGAGCTGGACGCACCGCGAATTCGTCGACCCGGCGGTGCGGGCGGTGCTGCGGTGGCGATTCGAGCCCGGCACGGCCGGCGGGCGAAAGGTAAGTTTTCGCATGGCGGTGCCGATCGAGTTTAACGCGGCGCAATAGAGGTGCATCCAAGCGCACGGCGCGTCGGATGCTCACCACCTGTCCGTGGAGCTGGTGCCCGGCCAGGCGGAGCGCAAGGGCTTGCGGGACAACCGTGGAAATTGCGCGGCAGAAGTCGCGGTCAGATCGCGCGCAAGTTCATGAGGCGGTCCACGCACCGGACAAGATCCTGCGGACTGAAAGGCTTGGTGAGGTAGTCGAGAGCGCCGAGTTCGAGACCCAGGTGGCGAGACTCGCCGGAGGACCACGCGGAAACAATCACGATGGGAATGGTGGCGGTCTCCGCCTGCCGGCGCAGGATTTCACAGACGCCGAAGCCGTCGAGGTCGGGGAGCATGAGGTCGAGCAGGATGAGGTCGGGCCGTTGGGCGCGGGCCAGGCCGACGGCCTCCCAGCCGTTGGCCGCGGTCGTCACCACGTGCCCGGCGCGGGCGAGATGGTAACGGATGAGTTCAGCAAGCTCGGGCTCGTCATCAACGGCGAGGATTCGGGCGCGGTGAGCGATCATGCCTCCATCCTAGCGCGCAAAGGTGACAACCGGATGCGGAAGCGGTGACGGTTTGGTGACGAATCACCCGGTGTGCCATTGATGGAATGCGGGATGGCCGGGGCGCACGGCGACGAAGGTACCGCGGCAGGTCGCGCGCAGCTGGCTGGAGGAAAACAGTTCCGCCTCGACGGTCGCGCGGTCATCGGTGCTCGAGGTCACGCGGGCGATAAGTTCGACCGACGCGTCGAGCGGGGTGGGGCGCAGGAGCTTCACGGCGTAGTCGGCGGTGACCGTGCACAGCGGATGATCGAGCTGGGCGCGGTTCATGAGGTGCCACGCGGCGGTCCAGTTGCCGTGGCAATCGAGCAGGGTGCCGATGATCCCGCCGTTGAGGATGCCGGGGAAGGCCTGATGGTGGGCCGCGGGTTGCCAGCGCGCCGTCACGGTGCCGTCATCGCGCACGAAGCTGCGGAGTTGGAGGCCGGTGGGGTTGGCCGGGCCGCAGCCGAAACACGCACTGAGCGGGGCAAAGCGTTCCTGCAGGCTGGGAGGTGTCATGAGTGGAGCAAAGTTGATCGAAGACGTGACCGGGCAAGTTCGTAAGATTTTTAACTGGCTCCCGGTTCCTTATAGGGCATTCTCCTCGCGTAGTCTATAACCCTCCCATGGCACGCAAGATAGCCTTCCTCAATTACAAAGGCGGTGTTGGTAAAACCTCCCTTATCGTCAATACCGCGGCCAGTTTGGCGCGGCGGGGTATGAGGGTGCTGCTGATGGATTTCGACACGCAATCCAATGCGAGCATCTGGCTCATGAAGCTGGAGCGATGGAACAAGATCAACGCCACGGGGACGGGCTCTATCTACTCGATCTTCGATCCGGGTACGGCGCGCTTGAAGGACTGCGTGATCAAGGACGTCGTCGAGGGCAAGGAGGGCGAGAAGCTCCTGCCGGGACTCGATTTGGTCCCGACCACCTTCAACCTGGTCGACCTGGAGGGAGAATATAAGCCGGATCCGAAGCGTCCCTCGTACGTGATTTTCCAGGAGCAGCTCGCGGAGATCGAGAACAACTACGATTTCATTCTCTTCGATTGTCCGCCCAACGTGCTGCGCGCCTCGCAGAACGGCGTCTATTGTGCCGGCGAGATTTACGTGCCGTCGAATCCCGACGCGTTGAGCCTGATCGGTTTCACCCTGCTCGTGGAAAAGCTGCTTCGGTTCCAGCAGCAATCGGCCAGTTTTCGCACCACGGCCATGGGCCCGGCGTCGCAGGTTTACGGGATCGTGTTCAATTCGATCAAGGCCAACACCGACATCGAGGTGCCGAAGATGCGCATGCAGCTTCGGTTGAACCAATTCAAGACCCAGAAGCGCGGCTGTGCGCCGTCGGCGAAGATCTGTGCGACGCAGATCCGCGACGCGATGATCGTGCGCCGCGCGGTCACGCTCGGGCTGCCGGTCTTCCTGGTCGGCACCGAGGGAGCCGAGGCGGACAGTGTCGCCAACGATTACATGCGTTTCGCCACCGAAATCATCGAGAACGCGCCGCCCGAGCACCGCTAACCCCAACCCTCCACCTTTTTTCGTCATGGCCAAGTTCAACAGCACCGAGTGGGACGAGATTCGCAAAAAGTTCCGCAATTCGATCATGGCGGACACGTCGCTGGTCAGCCTGGCGCAGAACCTCGACACCAAGGAGTGGCCCCACACGGGTGAGGACGAGAAGCCGTCCAAGTACATTGATTTCACCTACGACGAGTTGTTGATGCTGCCCGAGATTGCCGGCAGTGCGGAACGCGCCGACCACCTCGTGGGCATCCTGAAGGAGACGCTGGCGTTCGACGACCCGTTTGGCGACATGGTCGCGCAGGTGGAGGAAACCGCCGCGAAGGAAAACCCGATTCTCAAGACGCTCGCGCGGCTGGGCATCCCGGAGGATTTCCCGCTCGTGCTGGCGAATTTCAGCGAGGGCACGCGGATCGTCTGTGCCTCCGAGGGGATCAAGACGATCGGCGAATTCGCCAACCTCGGTCAGCAAATGTCAACGAAGGTGGTCCTCGGCGGCGATTTTCGAAATGCGTTGAACGCGCTGACGCATGGGGACGAGGAAGGCATCGGCCAGTTCCTGCCGTACCGCAAGGGCACGACCGGCCTGCACCTCGCCGAGACCATCGGCTTGATTCCCGCGGGTCTCCCGCGCGCGGACCAGCTCGGGCTGGCCAAGGCCTATGGTGCGAGGCTGCCGGCGGCGGACGCCGCGGCCGCGCGCACGCTGTCCAAGGAACAGATTGAAAAGCACGAAGGCATGATGCGCGTGACGCTCAACGCGGCGTTTGAGCGTTTCAAGGAAGCCAAGGCCGCGCTGGTCAAGCAGGTGTCGGAAGGTGGCAGCTTCGAGCGGTATTTTGTGGTGATCAATGATCCCGCGCGCGAGGCGATCGCGGTCCGCCTGGCCAGCACGGCGCTCAAGGGCCAGGTGACGACGGCCGCGCCCGTGGCCAGCGAGGAAAAGAAGGGTGGTTTCTTCTCGCGACTTTTTGGGAAGGGTTGAGTGGTTGACGTGACGTGAATCCCAAGCCGCCACCGCCTCCGGGCGCACCCTTTCCGCCTCCGCCTCTTTTTCCGCCGCCCCCCGGGGGTGGTGCCCCGGCCGGAGCACCGCCGGCGGCCTCGTTTCCGCCCCCGGGCGGAGGAGCGAAGTTTCCGGTCAAGTCCGTCGGCGGGCCGAAGCCCTTGGTGTTGCCGCGGCGGGTCAATCCGCTGCAGCGCGCGCAGGAGGCGACGCAGGCAACGATCGCGGCGCGGAAGTCGATCGACGCGATCATGTCGAGTTCGCGCGCCCCATGGGGCGGCAAGGCGGCGCTGAGTGGTGCGCAAGTCGAGGAACTGGAGAAAGCCCTGAGGGCGCTGGAGGCCAAGGTGGGGGAGCGGGAAATGGCCCTGGCCGACGCCGAGAACCGCATTGCGGAGAAGGATCGTGCGCTGGCCGAGACGGAGGCTTTGCTCCAAGCGCGGGAGAAAGTCATCGACGCCATGCGCAAACAGCCCGCCGCGGGCCCGGGCGGAGGCATGAACCCCGCCGAAATGGAGGCGCTGGGCAAACTGAAGGAGGAGCTCGATCGTCAGGAGGCTTCCATGAAAGAGCAGCGCCAGGCGCTGCAAGAGCGCGAGGAATTTGTGAACCAGAGCGAGGCGGCGCTTTTCGAGAAAATGCAGGCGCAGCAGGAGAAGGAGACCGAGCTCGAGCAGAAGGAGGAGGATCTGAAGCGCATGGCGCGGCAGCTGGGCGTGCTGAAGGACGAGCCGAAGGAACCGATCGAAAAGGCCTGACAAGGAACTTGCAGCAGTTTCCCCTTTCCAAGCCTTTCACCCGTCCCTATCCCCCTTTTGACATGATTCACCGCCTGCTCAAGCCGTCCGCCACCGCCCTGCTCGCCGTCCTAGCCGTCCTTCCGTTGTCAGCCCAGGAAACCAGCGCGCGTGAGGACATGCGATTGGACAACCTGAGTCGCAACCAAGGGCAGTGGTTCTCCCCCCGCAGCAAGCTGACCATCGGCTTTCGAATGTTGGACTCCGGCGCCGCGGTCGATTTCGGCGGGCTGGGCAGCGTGCCTTTCGCCAACCCGATCGTGCCCGCCGCCCAGGGAGCCGCCCACCGGGCCTACAGCAACGGGGCGGTCGGCCTCGATTCCCTGCGATCCAACGAGGTGAATGCCAGCGGCCAGCAGACCTCCACGCCAGGTGGACGGTACCAGACCACCACCCCGGTAACGGTGGATGGGGTCACGACCGAGCGCCTGACGGGTGACTACGTGAGTTACACGCCCGGTGTGACGCGCAATTGGGAAGTCCGCTCGCAGGCACAGTTTCTCGAAACGCCGGGGTATGTCGCCTACCGCAGCTACAGCGCCATCTCCGAGGGGGCCACGGCGCACGACGAGCAAGGGGCCACGGGAGGCGTTGAACTTCAGTTCATCCGCGAGATCGGCCGGGGTTCCCGCCACCTGAACTGGGGGCTTGCCGCCGGCATCGCGCTCAGTGACATCAGCAGCAAGACGTCCGGCACGGTCACCTCAGCCCTGCGGACCTACACCGATTATTATTCGCTCAACGGCAAGACGATCCCCCTGAGCCAGCTGCAGAACCCGCTGGTCGACTCCTCGCTCGACACCAATGACGATGGTTTCACCAATGCCTACGAGTACACGGTGCCGCTGAATTCGATACCCGAGGCGAGCATGAGCACGGATGTTACCGTCGCGGGGGGCGCCTCGGTCACCGGGCGCTGGGCCGTGAAGGGCGCCTATTTCCTCGTGAAGGTCGGCCCCACGTTGCGCACGCAGATCACGGATCGCCTCGGCATGACGGCGAGCATCGGCTTCGCGGGCGCCTACGCCGGCACCCGCTACAGCGCGACGGAGTCCTTCAACGTGCCGGAGCTGATCAACCAACCCATCGAGACGGTCGATCCCGACACGGGGGCGAAGACGATTTCGAGCAGCAAGTCCAAGTTCCTGACCGGCTATTATGCGGACCTGAACGTGGAATGGGATACGAACGGCGTGCTAGGCTTGTTTGGCGGCGTCACGGCGCAGCAGCTGGATTCCTACGACCAGAACCTCGCGGGCCGCACCGCAAAGATCGATCTCGGCAGCGCGGTTGGCGTGCGCGGCGGTGTTTCGATCCGGTTCTAATCGCGCGCGCGTCCGGCGGACGGACGGCAAAGGTGCGGGGCGCTTCATTCGGCAGGCGCTCTTCGCACGACGCACTTGTGATCCCTGCCGCAAATGGGCAGTCGGATGCACGGGCGCGGCTTGATCGCGCCCTTTCCTCGCTGCGGGAACCAAGGGCATGGACGAGCCACGCCCTCCAACGGAACAGTTCGAGCGCACACGCGGCGGAATCGAACTCCAACTGCACGGGCCCAGCTCAGGGTCGCTTCGATTGCCGCCGAAAGGCATCTGCCCGTACTGCGGCCGGATGCCCCGCTACACCGCAGTTGGACCCGCGATGGACTTCAGGTCAGAGAGCACCTGCTCGATGTCGCGGAGCTGGTCGGCCGGGAAAAGGTTGTTGATCCGCGTGATCACCTGCTGGATCAGGCCGTCCGGACACGAGGCGCCGCCGGTGATCAGCACGGTCTTGGGCGTCGTGCAATCCTGCCAGAGCGGCAGCTGTTCCGTGTGACCGGCGGAGCCGCGCCCGGCGGAAGGGAAGACGTAGTGGAGGATCCGGTTGGCGGACAGGATGCTTTGTTCGGATTGGATGAAGAAGGCGCGCTGGCCGAGTTCCTGTTCGCAGACGCGGTACAGCTGGTAGGTGTTGGAGCTGTTCTTGCCGCCGACGATGAAGGCCGCGTCGATCGGGCCGGCGAGGGCGCGTTGCAGGGCGTCCTGGTTGACCTGCGTGGCGTAGCAGAGGGTGTCCTTGCGTCCGGCGCCGCCGACATGCTCGGCGGCCTCGGCCTCGCCGTATTTCGCGGCGAAGACGGTCTTGAAGTAGTCGATGATCGCAGCGGTCTCGTTCATCAGGAGCGTGGTCTGGTTGACCACGGCGATGCGATCGAGGTGCCGGGCGGGATCGAAGCCGGGGGTATAGAGGCCGGCGAGGCGTTGGAGGATCGCCAGTCGCCGGGACTCGGTGGGCGAGGTAATGTAGTCGCCGAGCAGGTGGGCCTCCTCGAGATTTCGAATGATCAGCGAAGGGGCCTGGCGGCGGGAGTTGGAAAACGTCGCCTTGGTTTCCTCGTGCTCGCTCTTGCCGTGAATGATGACGGTGTGGCCGGCGCGGCCGAAGGCGCGGGCGGCTTTCCAAACTTTTTCCACCAGCATGCACGTGGCATCGTACTGGGCCACCTTCAGGCCCTTGCGCACGAGCCGGCGCTTGTCCTCGTCGGTCGCGCCAAACGCGGGAATGATGACGACGTCGTCCCCGGTGAGGGTGTCCCAGAGCACCGGCTCGGTCGAACCCGGTTTCACCGGAACGCCCGCCAGGCTGATGGGCGCGCCCTTGTCCGTCTGCAGGTAGCGCAGCCCGCGGCGCAGGAGGTCCTCATTGACGAAGGGATTGTGGATCAGCTCGCTGAGCATGAACACGCGGCGGCCCGGGTTTTCCGCGAGGGTCTCATAGGCGCGCTCGATGGCATTTTTGACGCCGAGGCAAAACCCGAAGTGACTGGGGATGATGTAGCGGACGGCGCCGAAATCGAGCATCGCCGGCGCGCTGGCGGTGCGCTCGTTGGTGCGGGCGAGGGCCTTGATGGCCTCGCACAGGCGGCTCTGGTAGAGGGCGCGGGCCGACTCGTCCTGCTGGTAGATGTCGCGGTTGCGGTCGCGCTCGACGCGGAACTTGTAGATGTAGTCGTTCTCGCCGAGGTGGAGGTAGGGAATCTCGATGAGATGCGGTTCGAGACCCGCGAGGACGGCGACGAGGGAAGGAGCCTGCGCGTCGCGGACCTGATCGAGTTGTTCGAGCGAGAGGAACTTTACCTCGGGGTCGGCCGGCGGGGCGTCCACCTGTGTGAAGAAGACGCGGTAGGAAAGAGCGCCGGCCGTGCATGAATAGTATTCCGCGGGCGGGAGGTGATCTGGAAAACTCCCTTTCAGCCGCCCGGTGGCCATGGCCTCATCGGCGCCCACGAACGCCAGGCCCAGGCGGGTGCCGGCCTGGCGAACCGCCAGCTGGTTGCTGGTGTTGAAGGCGAGGATGACGACTTGGGCGGGAACGGACATTGCTCCACGGAACCACAACGTTGCCGGGGGTCAACCGCCGGGAGGCAGGCGGATGCCGTGCGTTCCGCGGTTATGCGCGGTCTCGCCCGTGCTCATTCTCGGGGCCCCGTTTGCGAGCCACCGGCCGGCTCGCTGCTCGCGCCAGGATCGATCCTTGCCGCCCTGCAGGCGTTCACACGGGGAGGGCGCGAGTTTTTATCGCCTGCAAGCAGGCTCCTACAGGGAAGGAGCTCAGAGTTTAAGGGCGTCGGCGAGCTTGGCCGCGTCGCCGCCGCCGCCTTGGGCGTAGTCGGGCTTGCCGCCGCCCTTGCCGCCGAGCTTGGCCGCCAGAGCGCCGATCAACTTGCCGGCAGCCTGGCCAGCCTTGATGGCCTCGGGCGAACAATAGGCGACAAGGGAGACCTTGCCGTCGAGGAGCGCGCCGAGTTGCACGACGGCGCCGGCCCCGACCTTGTGGAGCACCTGGCTGCCGAGGGAACGCAGGGCATCGGTGTTCTCGGCGGTGGTGACGGCGGAGACCCATTTGAGGCCGTCCTTTTCGACGGCCTTGGCGGCGAGTTCCTCGGCGAGTCCGGCCGAGGCCCTGGCCTCGTAGGCTTTCAGCTTCTTCTCGAGTTCCTTTTGGTGGGTGAGGAGGGACTCGAGCTTGGCGGCGACGTCGTTGGTGCCGGCGTTGAGTCGGGCATTGACGGACTTGAGCGCGGCTTCCTCGTGAGCAATGTAGTCGAGCGCGGCCTGGCCGGCGACGGCCTCGATGCGGCGGGTGCCGGCGGCGATGGCCATCTCGGCGACAATCTTGATGACGCCGATCTCACCGGTGGTGGTCACGTGCGTGCCGCCGCAGAGTTCCATGGAGTAGCCGTCGAGCTTCGCCTGGCCGGCGGCGTCGGCCGCGCCACCGATTTGGACGACGCGGACCTCCTTGCCGTATTTGTCGCCGAAGAACTGGAGGATGTCGACGCGGCCGGAGACCTCGGCATGCGGGACGGTGGCGTAGAAGACGCCGGTATTGTCCAGGACCTTCCCGTTGATGAGTTGCTCGACTTCCTTGATTTGCGCGGGCGTCAGGGCCTCGAAATGCGTGAAGTCGAAGCGGAGGCGGTCGGGCGTCTTGTGCGTGCCGAACTGGCGGACGTGGGTGCCCAGGGTTTTGCGCAGGGCCCAGTTCAGGAGGTGGGCGGAGGTGTGCTGGCGGGAGATGGCGCGGCGGCGGGAAAAATCCACATGGAGCGTGGCTGATGTCCCAACGGCCGGTACGGAGACCGGCCCTCCAAGCTTGTGCAGGTGGCGACCGGACTTGTCCTTGATCGTGTCGACGATGTCGAACTTCACGCCGTTGATGAGGGCGTGGCCGGTGTCGCCGACCTGGCCGCCCATTTCGCCGTAAAAGGGAGTCTGGTCGAAGACGAGGAAGGCATCTTTCTCGGTCTTCACGACGTCGACGAGCTTCGCCTGGGTAGCGTGGTTCGAGTCGATGGCGTAGCCGACGAACTTGGTGGCTTCGGCGGCGGATTCGCCCTCGGTGGCGGCGACGATGACATCGGTCTTGCGGGCGGCGCGGCCGCGCTCGCGTTGCTTTTCCATTTCGGCCTCGAAGCCCTTTTCGTCTACGGCGAGACCGCGCTCGGTGGCGAGCAGCTGGGTCATGTCGAGGGGGAAGCCGTAGGTGTCGTAGAGTTCAAAAGCGGAAGCGCCCGTGATGGTGCCGGCGGCGGAAGCCTTGCTGAAAATCTGCAGGCCTTTCTCAAGCGTCCGACCGAAGGACTCTTCCTCGGCGCGGATGGCCTTTTCGACCATGATGCGCTGGGTTTTCAGTTCGGGGAAAACATCGCCCAGCGACTGGACGACGGGTTCGACGAGGGAAGTGAAGTCGCCGGTTTTAAAGCCGAGGTTTTTCCGGCCGTACATGATGCCGCGGCGGAGGATGCGGCGGATGACGTAGTTGCGGCCCTCGTTGCCGGGAAGGATGCCGTCGGCAATGGCGCAGCTCACGCAGCGGGCGTGATCGGCGAGGACGCGGAAGGTGATGTCGGTGGTCTGCTGCTCGCTGAGGCCGGTGCGCTCAGTCGGGACGGTGCCGGCATAGGATTTGCCGGAAAGGGCGGCGATCTTGTCGAAGGTCGGCTTGAAGACGTCGGCGTTGTAATTCGAGGGCTCGGCGGAGAAATCCTTGAAACCCTTCGTCGTGGCGTGAATGCCAGCGACGCGTTCGAAGCCCATGCCGGTGTCGACGTGCTTGGCGGCGAGCGGCGCGAAGGTGCCGTCGGCATTCGCGTTGAACTGGATGAAGACGTGGTTCCAGATCTCGATGCAGCGCGGGGACGAACTGTTCACGAGGGCGCGGCCGGCTTTCTCGTCGTCGGAGGGGAGCAGGTTGAAATGGATTTCCGAGCACGGGCCACAGGGACCGGTGTCGCCCATCATCCAGAAATTGTCCTTCTTGTTGCCGTTGACGATGTGCACGGCGGGGTCGAGGCCCGCGTCGGTGAAGATTTTTGCCCAAATGGCGTAGGCTTCCTCGTCCCGCTCGGCGGGATCGCCCTTTGATTTGTCGGGTTGATAGATGGTGGCAAAGAGTCGCTTCGGTGGGATGCCCCAGACTTTCGTGAGGAGTTCCCAGCCCCAGGTGATGGAATCCTTCTTGAAGTAGTCGCCGAAGGACCAGTTCCCCAGCATTTCGAACATCGTGTGGTGGTAGGTATCGAAACCCACGTCCTCGAGGTCGTTGTGCTTGCCGCCGGCGCGGATGCATTTCTGGGTGTCGGCCACGCGTTTCCAAGGCGCGGCCTGGTCGCCGAGGAAGTAGGGCACGAACTGGTTCATGCCGGCGTTGGTGAACAGCAGGTTGGGCGCGGTCGGCATGAGGGATGACGACGGCACGATGGCGTGCTGTTTGGCGGCGAAGAAATCGAGGAACGACTGGCGGATCTGGGCGGAAGTCATGGAGCGGGGGACAGAGGACCGAGGACAGAGGAGCGGGGGAGGGGGGGCAAGAAGGAACACGGCTGCTGCCGGGGAGGCGCTTGATGCGCGGGGCGGTAGATTTCGGAGGACGGACCACACGAAAACCGCGCACCGGGGCGGGCTTTGCCGGTCCAACGTGTCGGGGGTCGATCTGCGCGGGCAGATCGCGCGTTTTTCGAATCAAGTCACCAACCCTTATCTGACCCATCATGCCGAAAACTTGAAAGTCTCGACGAGGCAAATGGTTCCCGGTGTGCCGCTCCCAGTTGCGGCGGACGCGAGAAACCTGTCACCGGCCGCGACTTGTGATGCTCGGGGAAGGCAGTCTGGCGGAGGCAGGTGCGGAAATCGGGAATGGCCGTATGCCCCGTCTGACCACGCCTGCCCGATGTCGGGCGCTTAAAGCGAATGCTGAACGATCACATCAACATCCGGACCCTGAAGATTCTGTTGGTCGACGACTCACCCGCCGACGCTGAATTGTTATTGGGGCATCTAAAGGACGCGGGCTACGAAGTGGATGCGCGCCGCGTGGATACGGAAGCGGCGTACGCCGAGGCGTTGCTAGGGGAGTGCGACCTGATTCTTTCTGATTACGCGATGCCGCGTTTCAGCGCATTGCGAGCGCTGCGGTTGGCGCGTGAGCGTCGGCCGGGGGTGCCATTCATCGTCGTGTCCGGGACGATCGGGGAGGAGACCGCGGTGGAAGTGATGCGATTGGGGGCGGTGGATTGCCTGTCGAAGGATCGGCTGGGGCGGCTCGGCCCCGCGGTCGATCGTGCCGTGACGGGAGCGCGCCTCCGGCGCGAGCGGAAGGAAATGGAGGCCACGTTGCGGGAGAGCGAAGCGTGGCTGCGGACCGTGACGGAGACGGCGCAGGTGGGGCTGGTGGTGGTGGATGAGGAGCACCGTTACCGGTATGCGAATCCCGCCTACGCGCGGATGATGGGTTTTCCAAGTTCCGAGCTGGTGGGCTGCAAGGTCGCGGACATGCATCCGGATCTCTATCTCACGCGAATCGCCGAACGGTTGAACCGGGCATTCGCGGGGGAGCGGGTGACAGTCGAAGCGCAGATCCCGATGGACGGACAGGAGCGGACCTTCTCCGTTTCGTACCAATTGGGCCTGCATGAGACGAAGCCGATGGTGGTCGTAGTCGTGGTGGATATCACCGAGCATCGTCGCATCGAGGCGGCGTTGCGGAACAGCGAGGGCCGGTTTGCCCGGGCGATGCAGGCGCTCATGGAAGGTTGCCAGATCATCAGCCGCGACTGGCGCTATCTCTTTGTGAATGACGTTGCCGCCCGCCAGGGCCACCGCACCGCGTCGGACCTGCTGGGACGGAAGTTGAGCGAGGTGTACCCGGGAATCGAGCAGAGCGAGATGTATGGCGTGCTCCAGCAATGCATGGCGGATGGCCAGCCGCGGCACGTGGAAAACGAGTTCACCGAAGAGGGCGTGGCGCGGTGTTTCGAGCTGGTGGTGCAACCAGTGCCCGAGGGGTTGTTCGTGCTCTCGCTCGACATTACGGAACGCAAGCGCGCGGAAAAGGAACTGCGGGAGCGGCTCGAGGAGTTGCAGCGGTGGCACGCGATCACGATCGGGCGCGAGGAGCGGATCCTGGAGCTGAAGGACGAGGTGAATGAGCTTCTGGCCCGGCTCGGCGAGCCGCGTCGTTACGGGGAGGAGCGGCCATGAATGCGACCCCGCCCGGCGGATCGGTCGAAGCCACCGGGCTGCGGCGGCATTCTGTGCTCGAGACGCCGAACGACCAGGCATTTGACGACCTCATGCTGCTCGCCGCCCATCTCTGTGGTGTGCCCACCGCGATGGTCGCGCTGACGGGCGAGAATCGGCAGCGATTCAAGTCGCAACTCGACGTCGGCCCGGCGGAGATGGCGCGGGACTTCGCCTTTTGCATGCAGGCCATGTCCGGGCAACTGGAGGTGTGGCAGATTCCCGACGTCCAGGCGGACCCGCGGTTTGTGCACGACGCGCTCGCGGCGGGCGAGCCCGCATTGCGGTTTTGCGCCGGCGCGCCCCTGGTGGCGCCGGATGGGCAGGTCCTTGGCGCCCTCTGCGTCACCGACCGCCAGCCGCGAACACTCTCGACGGAACAGGTGGCGGCATTGAAGGCCCTCAGCCGCCGCGCCGTGGCGCAACTGGACCTGCGCCGGCAGGCGCAGGACGTGGAGAAATCCCGCCGTGTCCTGTTGAGCGTCCTCGAGGACGAGCAGCGGTCGGGTCAGAATCTGCGGGAAAGCGAGACTCGGTTCCGGCAGATGGCGGAAAACATCAACGAGGTCTTCTGGATGTTGGATCCCGAGGGCGAGCGGCTGCTTTATCTCAGCCCGGCGTTTGAGCGGATTTGGGGGCGCAGCGCCGCGACGCTCCGCGGCGGGCCGGAACAGTGGCTGGATACGGTGGTGCCCGAGGATCGCGAGAAGGCGGCCGCGGCGAGACGCCGCCGCCAGGCCACGGGCGAGTATCGCTTCGAGTATCGCATTTTCCGGCCGGATGGGAGCGTGCGCTGGATCGACGACCAGGCCAGTCCGATCCGGGACCATGAGGGAAAAATCCACCGCGTGGTCGGCGTGGCCCAGGATATCACCGAGAGAAAGAAACTCGAGGAGCAGTTCCTGCGGGTCCAGCGGATGGAGGCGATCGGCACGCTGGCGGGAGGCGTGGCCCATGACCTGAACAATATCCTGGCGCCGGTGCTGATGGTGGCGGGGCTGCTGAAGGGCCGGCTGACGGCGGCTGCGGACAGAAATGCGCTGGCGATGGTGGAGTCGAGTGCCGAGCGAGGGGCGGCGATCATCCGTCAATTGTTGATGTTCAGTCGCGGCGTGGCGGGCCAGCGCGTGCTGGTGCAGCTTCGTCATCTCCTCAAGGAAATGACTGGCATCATGGTGGAGACCTTTCCCCGGGAGATCGCAATCACCAGCAACGCGCCAAACGAGCTCTGGCCGGTGGTGGGTGACGCCACGCAGATTCACCAGGTGTTGATGAACCTGTGCGTGAATGCGCGGGATGCGATGCCCGGCGGCGGGTCCCTCCAGCTCCAGGCGCGGAACACGACGCTCACGGCGGAGGAAGCACGATTCCATTCCGGCGCGCATGCCGGGCGGTACACCGTGTTGACGGTGAAGGACACGGGACATGGGATAGCGCCCGAGGTCATCGAGCGGATCTTCGACCCGTTCTTCACGACCAAGGAGTTCGGCCGCGGCACCGGACTGGGCCTTTCGACGGTGATGGGCATCGTCAAGAGTCACGACGGTTTCGTGACCGTTGAAAGCCAGCCGGGGAAGGGAACGGTTTTTGAGGTGTATTTTCCGGCGGCGGAAGGGGAGGAGGCGGGAAACGAGACCCGGGGCGCGGTCCCGCGGGGCCGAAACGAAACGGTGTTGCTCGTGGATGACGAGGCGCAGGTGCGGGAGTTGAGTGCGCAGCTGTTGCAGGAACATGGTTATCGCGTGATCGGGGCGGCGAATGGGCGGGACGCGATGATGCGCTATCTCGAAAACCAGGACGTCGTCCGGGTCGTGTTGACGGACCTGATGATGCCGGTGATGGGCGGCTTGGCGCTGGTAAAGGCGTTGCGCGGGGTGAAGCCGGACCTCCCGGTGATCGCGACCACGGGCTTGGACACCGAAGCGCACCAGGCCGAGTTGGCCGAATGCGGCATAACCGAGGTGCTTTTGAAGCCCGCCGACCCGCAGGAGTTGCTCGCAGCGGTTCGCCGGGTCCTTGATGGTGAGCGAGGACCGGGGGACGGGAAGTGACGTTTGGGATGGTTATTCGGGCACGCGGAGGGAGTATTGTCACTTATAGTCTATTGCCCGCAGTGATAGGATGCCTTTCGAAAGTACCGAAAAACCAAATGGTTACTCCACACCCCCACGATCTGCAAGCGAGCTTGGGCCGCGCCATCAAGGCGGAAAGGGAGCGGTTGGGCGTGACGCAGGAGGAGCTCGCCTGGCGGGCAGATATGCATCGGACCTACTTGGCGGACATCGAGCGCGGGGTGAGGAATGTCACTCTCCGGAGCGTGACCAATCTGGCCCGCGCCCTTGAAGTTAGCGTGGCGCAGCTGCTGGGAACGCCCAAGGGGAAGGCGCGCGTGGCCCCGCCGCGACGGGTGCCGGGGGAGATCCTGCTGGTGGAAGACGAGCCGGCTGATGTCGAATTGACGGTTCGGGCCTTGGAGCGGGCGCAAGTCGCCAATCCGATAAAGATCGTGCGCGACGGGCGGCAGGCGCTCGATTATTTGGAATGCGCGGGACGCTATGCGCGCCGCCGTCCCATCGCCCCCGAACTGGTGCTGCTTGATTTGCATCTTCCCAACCTGTCCGGGCTTGAGGTGCTGCGCAGGATCCGGAGCCGACCGGCGACCCGTTCGATCCGGGTCGTGGTGCTAACGGTTTCCCGTGACGATAAGACGATCATTGAGTGTGCGCGGTTGGGGACGAAGCATTACATCATCAAGCCCGTGAATTTCCAAAGCCTCACCGAAGTCGCGCCCCTGCTCAATTTGAGTTGGGCGCTCGTCGGTTCCTCCCGCCCAGCGCCCCAGCCAATCTAATCCGAATCCCGAGGAGGTTGGCGGGCCAGCGCCACCCCCTTCATCCCAAAGCGCGCCGATCCTCGACGTTCGCGAGGTCGCGCTTCCCCATCCTGTCCATGCCTTCCGACGATAATCACGCGCGAGTGCTCAAGGAGCTCAGCGACTTCAAGGCCGCGCTGGATGAGCATGCCATCGTGGCGATCACCGATCCCCAGGGGCGCATCACCTATGTGAATGAGAAGTTTTGCGCCATCTCCCAGTACCCGCGCGAGGAGCTGCTGGGACGGGATCACCGCATCATCAATTCCGGATATCATGCGCGGGAGTTCTTCCGGGAAATGTGGTCGACCATCGGGCAGGGACGCGTCTGGCGCGGAGAGATCAGAAACCGCGCCAAGGACGGCACGCACTATTGGGTGGACACGACGATCGTGCCTTTCCTGAAGGCGGACGGCCGGCCCAGCCATTATGTGGCGATCCGGGCCGACATCACGGCACGGAAGCGAGCGGAAGGGGAGTTACAGGAGCTCAAGGAACAATTGGAGCGTCGGGTGGAGGAGCGCACGGCGGAACTCGAGGCCGCAAATCGGGAGCTGGAGGCGTTCGGGTATTCGGTGTCCCACGACCTGCGCGCGCCCCTCCGCGCCGTGGACGGGTTCTCGCGAGCGGTCCTGGAGGATTTCGGATCCTTGCTGCCCGAGGAAGGCCGGCGGCAGCTGGAGACGATCAAGAACTCGGCGCAGCGCATGGGCGTGCTGATTGATGACCTGCTGAAATTCTCGCGCTTGAGCCGACAGCCGCTGGAGCGCCGCACGGTGGACCAGGCACAGCTGGTGCGGGAGGCGTTGCAGGAATTGGGCGAACCCTGGCCCGCCCGCGCGGTGGAAATCCGCCGGCACGAGCTCCCGCCGGCGTCGGGTGACCCTGCGCTGCTCAAACAAGTCTGGCTCAACCTGCTCGGAAACGCGCTCAAGTATTCCCGCAAGCGGAGCCCGGCCGTCATCGAGATCGGCGCGCGACAAACTGCGGAGGGACCGGTGTTTTTCGTGAGCGACAACGGGGCGGGTTTTGACATGCGGTATGTTGGAAAGCTTTTCGGGGTGTTCCAGAGGCTGCACCGGCAAGACGAGTATGAGGGCACAGGCGTCGGACTGGCCCTGGTGGACCGGATCATCCAGCGCCATGGCGGCCGCATCTGGGCGGAAGCCGCACCGGAGCGCGGCGCGACCTTTTACTTCACGCTGGACGGGCTGGGCGGCGGCAGTGGGGGAAATGGTCCGGGGGCCGGGAAAAAGGAAATCGTCGTCGATCGCCACGCGGACACGAATGGGCGGTCCAAGCATCAGGAAACCACGGAGGAACTTTGAAATGACCATGCCGCTCAGGGTCCTCCTGCTCGAGGACAAGGCCGATGATGCCGTGTTGGTCCTGCGCGAGCTGCGTCGCGCCGGCTATGAACCGGACAGCAGACGAGTGGAGACGGAAAGCGAGTTCATCGAGGCTCTGGGCGAGGGGTTCGAGTTGATCTTGGCCGACTTTCACCTGCCGCGCTTCAGCGGGCTGCGGGCGCTGGAGATTCTCCGGGCGCGAGGGGACGACGTGCCCTTCATTCTTGTTTCGGGCACCATTGGTGAGGAAACGGCGGTGGAATCGATGCGACTGGGCGCGACGGACTTCCTGCTCAAGGACCGACTCGCGCGGCTGGGGCCAGCGGTAAAGCGGGCGCTAACGGAGACGCGGCTGCGCGCGGAAAGGGAAAAGGCGCTGGAGGCGTTGAGATTGTTTCGGGCCCTGGTGGATGAGTCCAGCGACGCATTCGAGGTGATCGATCTCCATACGGGTCGGTTCATTGATGTGAATGAGTCGGAATGCCGGGAGCTTGGGTACACCCGCGCCGAGATTCTGGAGAAGGCGGTCTGGGACATAGACCCGACCGTTGACGCGGCGAAGTGGGCGGATTTCGTCTACCAGATACGGAACGGCGGGCAAGTGACCGGTGAGGCCGCCCACCGGCGCCGGGACGGAACGATCTTTCCCGTCGAATTCAGTTCCCGGCTCGTGCGGCTGGACCGCGACTACGTCGTGGCGGTCGTGCGCAACATCGCGGAACGGAAGGAGGCCGAGGAGGCATTGCGCACCAGCGAGGAGCGGTTCCGCCAGATGGCGGACAACATCGACGAGGTGTTTTGGATGACCGATCTCGCGAAGAAAGAGATGCTCTACATCAGTCCCGGCTATGAAAGGATTTGGGGGCGTGCCTGTGCCGATCTTTATGCCAATCCCAGGACGTGGGCCATGGCAATCGTGCCCGAGGATCGGGCGCGGGTGATGGCGGCTGCGGCGGCCCGTCAGGCGACGGGGCAATACCGCGAGGAATACCGGATCATGCGGCCCGACGGCAGCGTGCGATGGATATTCGACCAGGCCTTTCCCGTGCGGGACGAGCACGGCGCGGTCTATCGCGTGGTCGGCGTGGCGCGGGACATCACCGACAAGAAGTTGCTGGAGGAGCAGTTCCTGCATGCGCAGCGTCTGGAGGCCATCGGCACGCTCGCCGGCGGCGTGGCCCACGATCTCAACAACATCCTCGCGCCCGTGCTGATGGTTTCGGGCCTGCTGAAGACACGATTGACCGATGAGCGGGACATCAATGCGCTGACCATGGTGGAAGCGAGCGCGAAGCGCGGCGCGGCCATCATCCGCCAGCTGCTCACCTTCAGTCGCGGCCTCAGCGGCGAGCACCTGCCCGTCCAGCTCAGGCACCTGATCAAGGAGATGAATACGATCATGACGGAGACGTTCCCGCGTGAAATCACGATCGTGGTGCGGGCACCCCATGATCTGTGGCCGGTGATGGCCGACGCCACGCAAATGCACCAAGTGCTGATGAATCTGTGCGTGAACGCCCGGGATGCCATGGGTGGGGGAGGTGCCCTCACGGTCAGTGCGCAGAACACGATCCTGAGCGCGGAAGAGGCACGCATGCAGCCAGACGCCCACGCCGGACGATACGTGGTCGTAAGCGTGGAGGACACGGGGCACGGAATTCCCCAAGCGATTGTCGACCGGATTTTCGAGCCGTTCTTCACGACCAAGGAGCTGGGCAAGGGGACCGGGTTGGGGCTTTCCACGGTGCTCGGCATCGTCCGCAGCCACCGGGGATTTGTGACGGTAACCAGCAGCGAAGGGGGGGGGACGACATTCCGGGTGTATTTCCCGGCGGCCCCGGAGCATCAGGCCTCCGGGATCGAGACCGAGGGCGGCGTGTCACCGCGAGGGCACAACGAACTCGTGCTGGTCGTGGATGACGAGGTGCATGTCCGCGACATGACCTGCCTGGTGCTGGAGGCCCACGGCTATCGCGTGATCGGCGCCGGGAACGGGAAGGAGGCGGTGATGCGATTCCTGGAGAACCAGGATAGCGTGAAGGCGGTGATCACCGACCTGATGATGCCGGTCATGAACGGGCTGGCGCTCATCAAGGCGCTGCAGGGGATCCGGCCCGAGTTGCCGATCATCGCGACGACGGGGTTGGATCACGGGGCCAAGCAGGCCGAGCTGGCCGCCATGGGCATCAAGGAGACGTTGCTAAAACCGTGCAACGGGGGGCAGCTGACGGCGGCGCTTCGCCGGGTGT
This sequence comes from Verrucomicrobiota bacterium, assembly GCA_023433275.1. Lineage (GTDB taxonomy): Bacteria > Verrucomicrobiota > Verrucomicrobiia > Opitutales > Opitutaceae > Lacunisphaera. The sequence continues at coordinate 22,171 of JAEZDN010000084.1, read as the reverse complement.
TGGCCTAGCCCGGGGCGCGAGCGGCGGGTTGGCCGGATTTGGCTGTTGCTGAGGGAGCGGAGGGCTTTAGACAGGTCGCGGTTTCGCATGCGTGCTACCGGTGCTTCCCGGAACCGCAATCCGATCCATGCAGCCCGTCATACTCCAGACGATCATCATGCTGCATGCGGCCTTTGGCTGCATGTTCCTGTTCATGCACGGGCAGCACCCGGCGCGGTTTTCCCGCCTGATTGCGCAGGCCTGGTTGGTCGAGGCGGTGCGGGCGGGCATCGTGTACGCGGAGCTGGACCGCACGGGGGGCTTCAGCCACTGGCATAGTTTGTCGGACTGCCTGAACGTCGTGGCGACGTGGTGGCTGGTGGCGGGATGCGCGGATCTGATGGGGGCGAAACTGCCCGCGCGGCTCGGGCGGATCTGCCTGGGCATCGGGATCCCGGCGGTGCTGGCGTTGCGATACCTGTTGCCGCCGGGGCTGGTGGCCGCCGGGCACACGCAGGTGCGCGCGGAGTTTCTCAGCGTGTTTGTGGAGATGGTGCTGATTTTCGGGGCGGTGACGGTGGCGCGCGGCGCGATCCTGATCTGGTGTATCCGACTCTGGCGGCGGACGCGCATGCCCGGGGCGCTGCTCGCGGTTGGGTTTGGAGTGCCCTATGTCGTCTTCGCCCTGGCGGTGCCCGTGCAGTTCTGGTTCGGCTACTATCCGGACTGGATTTATCTCGTCTGGTTCGCCCGGGTGCTGGGCTTTTCGCTGGCGCTGGTGATGTTGTTTTTCGACCGCCAGCTGGTGTCGCAACGGGAGCGGGAGCGCGCCTACCACACGATCGTGGAAACCTCGCACGACCTGATCTGGTCGACCGATGCGACGGGACGCTGGACCTCGGTCAACCAGGCCGCGCGGGACATCTATGGCTATGAGCCCGGGGAAATGGCCGGCCAGCCATTCACCCACTTCGTGGCACCGGAGCATGTGGAGGCGGACCGCGCGGCGTTCGAGCGAATCAAGGAGGGCAGGGCCCTCTTCAATTTCGAAACGGTGCACCGACGGCGGGACGGGCGGCGGGTTAATCTCAGTTTCAACGCGGTCGTCCTGCGCGATGACGACGGGACGGTGCTCGGCGCGACCGGCACGGCGCAGGACATCACGGAGCGGAAGAAAGCCGAGGATCGCGCCCGTCACCTGGCCAATTTCCCCGAGCTGAACCCGAATCCGGTGCTGGAGTTCACGGTCGACGGGCAGGTGACCTACCAGAACCCGGCGGCGCTGACGATGGCGGCCCGGATGGGCCAGGCCGACATGAGCCAAGTCCTGCCCGCCGACACGGGCGGCATCATCCGGCAGTGTCTCGAGACGGGCCAGCCGCGGCTGCGGCTCGTCACCAACCACGGGAAGATCACGCTGTCCTGGTCGTTCTACCCGATCACGGCGCAGCGGATCGTGCATTGCTACATCGGGGACATCACCGAGCGGACGCAATTGGAGGGGCAATTGCGCCAGGCGCAGAAGATGGAAGCGGTGGGGCAGCTGGCCGGCGGCGTCGCGCATGATTTCAACAACCTGCTGACCGCGATCATCGGGCACCTGGGCCTCCTGCAGACGAACGACCGGGTGCCGGCCGACATGCGGGAGTCGCTGGCGGAGATTTCCCATGCCGCGAACCGGGCGACGAATCTGACCGCGCAGTTGCTGACGTTCAGCCGGCTGCAGGTGATTGCGATGCGCCCGCTGGAACTGAACGAGGTGGTCAATCACCTCATGAAGATGCTGCGGCGCCTGTTGGGTGAGGACATCACCATGCAACTCGACCTCTCGACGGAGCGCCTGCACTTCAAGGGGGATGCCAGCATGATTGACCAAGTGTTGATCAACCTCGCGGTCAACGCGCGGGATGCGATGCCCGGCGGCGGCACCTTGTCGATCGCCACGGCGGCGGAGACCCGGACCACGCGGGGCGCAGAAGACGAGGCGCCCGACCGGCTGGGATCCTTTGTGTGCCTGACCGTGAGCGATACCGGTCGCGGCATCCCGCGGGACGTGCTGCCGAAGATATTCGAACCGTTTTTCACGACGAAGGAAGTGGGGAAGGGAACGGGGCTCGGCCTGGCCACGGCTTTTGGAATTGTGCAGCAACACCAGGGTTGGATCGACGTGGAGAGTGAGCCCGGCCGTGGAAGCAGGTTTCGCGTGTGGTTGCCGCGCGTGGCGGCGCCGCCCCCGGTGGAAGCCGCGCCCCGCCCGGCGGCGGCCGACCGCGGCCGCGGCGAGCTGATCCTGCTGGTGGAGGATGAGCCTTCCGTGTGCGAGATGGGCATGCGGTCGCTCGTGCGGCAGGGCTATCGGGTACTGACGGCGCCGAACGGCCATGCCGCGCTGGAGGTCTGGCGCGAGCAGAAGCAGGAGGTGGCGCTGTTGTTGACGGATCTGATCATGCCCGGGGGATTCTCGGGACTGCAGCTGGCGCGGCAGCTCGTCGCGGAGCGCCCGGATCTGAAGGTGGTATACACGAGTGGCTACAGCCGCGAGATCGCCGGCAAGGAGCTGGCGATGGAGGACGGCGTGAATTACCTGGCGAAGCCGTACGAACTCGAGGAGCTGTTCCGCACGGTGCGCACGGCGCTGGACGGCCGCAGCTCGCGGTCTCCCTTCGGCGGCTGAGCCGGGCCAGTTTGCGTTTGCGGGGCGGCGGGCGGTGGAACATGAGTGGCGCGTGAAGATTCACGTGCTGCCCTCCGGGCCGATTCAGACCATTGGGTACCTCCTGACCGAGGCCTCGCTGGGGACCGCGGTGCTCGTCGACGCGCCGGGCGGCATACTTGCGAAGATCCGGCCGCTGCTGGCGAAGGAAGGCTGCAAGCTCGTGGAGCTTTGGCTGACGCACGGTCATTGGGATCACATGCAGGACGGCGCGGCGGTGAAGCGCGAGACCGGCGCGGTGGTGCGGGCGCATGCCGCGGACCAGGGGCTCATCGAGACGCCCGAGATCATGGAAGGGTTCATGGGGCAGCGCCTCGGACTCGAGGGCGTGAAAGTTGACCAGTGGGTCCAGGGTGGGGACCGGCTCGAGGCGCTGGGCCGGACATTTGAGGTGCGCCATGTGCCGGGACATTGTCCGGGAAACGTGCTGTTTCACCAAGCCGAGGCCAAGGTCGCGCTGGTAGGGGACGCGTTGTTCAACAGCGGCGTGGGCCGCTGGGATCTGCCCGGGGGAAGCTTTGCCTTGTTGGAAAAATCGATCCGGGAACAAATCTACACGCTACCTGATGCCACCGTGGTGCTGCCGGGTCATGGCGAGCGGACCACGGTGGGGGCCGAGAAGGAGACGAACCCCTATGTGGCGGCGGTCGTGCCATGAGCGGACCGGATCATGAATCATTCATGCGCCGCGCGCTTACGGCCGCCCGGCGAGGATGGGGTGACACGCATCCGAACCCGCTGGTGGGCGCGGTGCTGGTGGAGGACGGCGAGGTTGTGGCGGAGGGTCATCACGCGAAGGCAGGGGAGCCGCATGCGGAGGTCAACGCGCTGCGGTCACTCGGACGGAAGCCGCGCCCCGGGGCCACGTTGTATGTGACGCTGGAGCCGTGTTGCACCCACGGGCGGACGCCGCCGTGCACGCAGGCGATCCTCGAATCCGGGGTGGCGCGCGTGGTGGTGGGGGCGACGGATCCGAATCCCGCGCACGCGGGCAAGGGGTTTGAGTTGTTGCGCGCGGGCGGCGTCGACGTGACCGCGGGCGTGCTCGCCGGTGAATGCGACGACCTGAATTTGATTTTCAACCACTGGATTACGGGCGGGCGGCCGTTGTTTGCCGCGAAATCCGGGGTGACGCTCGACGGCAAGGTGGCGACGCGGACGGGGGATTCGAAATGGATCACCGGCGCGGCCGCCCGGGCCAACGGGCATTTATGGCGGCGGTATTTTCCCGCGATCGCGGTCGGGGCCGGGACGGTGCGGGCGGACAACCCGCGGCTCACGGCGCGCGTGGAAGGCACCGAGTGGTGTCCGTGGCGTTTCGTTTTCGACGGGCTCTTGCGGACGGTGACCGACAAGGCGCTGCCCGGCGTCTATACCGATGAGTTTCGCGATCGCACCATTGTGGTGACGACGCCGCACGGTGGCCTCGGGTATGTGCGGAAACTGGCGAGCATGGGGGTCAAGGCGTGGGTGCTCAACGCGAGCACGCCGAAGGTGAACTTCCAGGATTTTCGGGCGCGGTGCGCGCAGGAGGGGATCACGGGCGTGTTCTTCGAGGGTGGGGCGCAGTTGTTGAGTGAAGCGCTGCAGGCGCGGGAGTTGGACTATCTCTTCACCTATCATGCGCCGGTGCTGTTTGCGGACGACAAGGGGAAGGCGATCCTGCGGGGGCTGCGCACCGAGACCCTGGCGAATGCGATCCGACTGGAGCGGGTGAGGCACGAGGTGCTGGGGGAGGATGCGCTGATGCGGGGGTTTGTGCGGTATCCGGAGAAAATGTTTATCGATGAAGCGGCGTTCGTGCGGAAGGATTACGGCGGCTGACGTCGGAGGTGATGGGTTCCTTTTCCGTGGCTTGATCGACTCCGCCGCTTCGTGTCGCTGGGTGGGAACTGGGTCACGGAAAGAGGAGACGGACCGAACCGGGAATGGATGCGCACAGAGGCGCAGAGACACAGAGATTCGGCGGGGATGGGACGGAATGAGGAATGGTGAATTCTGTGGAGGCGAAGGATCGACTTTTCATGAGCCCGCATCCGCGGGGCGAAGGCCCCGCGGGTAGTCACTGATCCGGTGCCTCCAAGGTTTTGGGATTCAGGAACCGAGTTCTCCCCACGGATATCATGATCGCGGATCAGCGGTTGTTTGAACCCCAGTTTGGGATTGTGAGACGGTCGGGGTGAGGTTCGGATTTTGTGCGCAATGCCTGAAAACATACCCGAACCGGGGCGGGAAGCGCTGGTGATCAACCTGGCCTCAGGGAACCGGCACAAGGTAGATGAATTCCAACGCCTGGCGGATGAGTCCGGGATTGGGTCGTTCGTGCGCATTGCGCCGGCGTCGCCGATGCCGGAGGTGGTGGAAGATGCCGGCACCTTCGTGGGCAACGCGCGGAAGAAAGCGGAGGCGTTGCGCGCGATCCTGCCGCCGGGGAGTTGGGTGTTGGCGGACGACAGCGGCGTGTGTGTCGATGCGTTGGGTGGAGCGCCGGGCGTGGAGTCGGCGTATTTTGCCGGACCGCAACACGACGCGGCCGCGAATCTGCGCAAGTTGACGGAGGTCATGCGCGACGTGCCGGAGGGCCGCCGCTCGGCGCGCTTCGTGTGTGTGCTGGTGCTGCTGGGACCCGATGGCCGTGAGCGGATATTTGAAGGCCGCTGCGAGGGTGTGCTGGCCCGGGAGCCGGTGGGAGGAAGCGGATTTGGTTATGATCCCCTGTTCATTCCGGATGGGTTCGACCGCACGTATGCGCAGATCGGCGAGGTGGACAAGAACCGCATCAGCCATCGAGGCCGCGCGTGGAACAGGCTGGTGGACGAAATGGGGTGGAGCGGCGGCGGTCCGATGAGAATCAACTCGTGAGGGCGGCGCGGTCGTTGCCGATCCCGTCGTTCCGCTCCCACCCTGGAATATTGGGTCAGAGGCCCTCGATCTGGGTTTTCTTGGCCGCATATTCCGCGGCTGAGAGTTCGCGGAAGCCGACCCGGCTGGACCCGATGACGATGGGTTCGAGCGGGACGTCGTGCGAGGCCTGGCTGAAGTTGTAATGCAGGCCCCAGTAGCGGCCAGGGGCCTGATAGCACCGGCTGTTCGTGAACGGCTCCATGGCGACGCGACTCTCGTAAAGCGCAACGATGGACCCGCGGATGTAGAGCCCGTCTCCCGACCAGCTTTCAAGCAGGCGCGGGAAATTGTTGGCGCCGCCGCTGTTCACGCCGTTGCCGGCGACGGAAGGCGTGCCCCAAGACAGGTAGGAGGAGAGCACAAAACCGTCAGTCAGCTGCCGGGGATCATGATTGCTGGGTACAATGCCCATCAGGGTGGCGGCTGAGACCTCAGTGTTAATGGCCGGTAGCTTGATCCTGGTTGTGCTGCCGGGCGAACCGGAGAAGCTGTTGTTGGGAAGCAGGCCCGGCTTGATCACATTGGCGTTAGCGTACACCCCGTCGTAGCTTCCGTTCAACGCTCCGGCCGCGCTGGACGTGATTTCCCAGTTGGCATCCGTCGTTTGCACGGGGAAAGCGCTGAGGGCGTCGCTCCAGCCGTTGACCTGGCCGCTGGTGTTGTTGGTCCAAGTGGGATGGGACAGCGGGGTGTAGGCATCGGCCATGAGGGCGGTCAGCTTTTCGTTGGCGGAATCCGGATAGGCCGCGCTGTAGCCGCCGTAGAAATTGGGGGAACCGGTGCCTTGGTCTGAGTCGGTGGCGTCGATGGTGCCGTCGGCGTTGAAGTGCCCGACGGTGTAGAGCGCGTCGTTGGTCACGAAGGTAAACCCCGTTTTGGTGGCGGTGGGCAGGGATACCACGGGGCCGCGGCCGTTCCAGAGGCGCACGCCGGAGTCGGTACGGTTGGGTACACCGGAGGTTTGGGCGCGTTTCTCGGCGTCCATCGAATTGAGATAGATGGCCACGCCATCATACCACGCGTCAGGGGCGCTGTCGTCGAAGAGCGCCGATGCGAGCACGAGGAAATCGTCCGGCTCGGTGAGGATTTCATCCAGATTGCCACTGCCGCCGCTGATCTCGGGGTTCGAAGGGGCGTAATACAGGTTAAAGGGATCGGGGCGGATAAGCGTGTTGGCGTCAGTGGTCGTCGGAAAGACGCTGTACGTCGCGGGGGTGTAAGTGGCGCCGTTCAGGATGCCGAGCCCGGCTGTCGTCGGGGTGCCGGACGCATTATAGATCGAGTTTCCCCAAGTGACGCCGGTGGCGTTGGGGGCCCGCACATCGTAGATCGAGGCGGTGGTGGCGGCGTTCATGACGCGCGCCACCATCATCTTGAGGCGGGTCATATCGAAATCGATCTTGGCGCACGCGCGCGGGGCGTAGGGGATGGTGTGCCGGTCATAGCGGGCGGTGGTACCGGAGAGACCGGTGACGCCGCTGTTGGCGTTGGCCCGCCGAATGTCGAAGAAATAGGCGTCGGCGGGCGAGTAGGGGGCCGTGCTGTCGGTCGGGAACGCCCTGCCGGTGTTGGCGGCTGGCCACACGGTGCTGCGGGAGTATCCGCTGCGACCGTAGGGATCGACCATGACGACCGTGCCACTTGGGACGTTTGCCGGCAGCGCCGGGACGATGCCCACGGTGGGTGCTGAGGTTGGAATGGTGGAAGCGGTCGTCACCACCAGGTGGCGCTGCCCGCTGATGAACAGGGTGTCTCCGGGAAATATGGTGCCGGTTCCGGTGTTCAGGGTGAGGGTGGCTGCTCCAGCGCCGTAGGCGGCGTTGGTCCGATAGCCCAACCCGGATCCGAGTTCCAGGATGGTCGAGTCCACGGTCGTATTGATGTTGCTGTTGACGCTCGCGCTGAGCGGTGCGATCCCGATGGTGTAGTTGGTCGTCGTGTAATTGCCGCTGGTGATCCCGGTGGAGGTGGGGGCGGCGGTGACCAAATACTTGTAGGAGCCGATATTGATGGAGGTTCCGGGAATCAGGGGCGCGCCGGTGCCCGAGCTTTGCAGGCGGAGGTCGATAAGAGTGGTCCCAATGGCGTAGGAACCGGATGCCTTGTAGGTCTTGTAGGCAGGGGAAGGGACGGTGAGCTGACCGTAGGGGTTGACCGTTATGGTGGCGTTGTCGGCAGCGTTGGCCCGGAGGCCAGGGACCGCGATTTTCAGGGTGCCGCTTCCACCCAAGAAATCGGCCGCAACGAGATACTTGTACGAGCCGATCGTGATGACTTCGCCGGCCATGATCGTGCCGGTGCCAGTGTCGATGGCCAGGTCGGTGGCGTTGGTGGTATGGGCGCCATTGAGCCTGTAATTGGTGCCCATGCCATAGCCACCTTGCGGGATGCGCAGCAACTGGTTGCCGGTACCAGGATTGGTGCCGGCGCTGGTACCCGGGCCCCCCACGCTCAGTTCAGTATAACGGTTGGGCAGGTAGTTGCGGTACATGATGTCGTCGGCGGTGCCGAGGGTGCCGTCGGCGCCTGCGCCGTAACCGTAGGTGGGCTGGCCGGGGAGGACGACTTCGGTGCAGGTGCGCACGCCGGCGGAGTCGGTGGCGTTCAGCCAGGCGCGGTAGGAATGAGGCAGGACCCAGGCGACGGTACCGTCGGGCAGGGTGCCCTTGCGCGGCGTGACGTTGTCATCCGGGTTGACCATGATGAAAAGGCCGGCCTTGTAGGCGATTTTGGATTCCTTGGTGCCGGCATCGTCGGTATTGGCCACCCAGGAGCCAGAGCCGCCGCTCCAGACCCACCGGTCGGCGTCGGGCGGTTCGATGATTTGGCGCCCGTTGCTGCGATCGTCCTCCGGCGTGGCCGGATCGTTGGTCTCCTTGTAGGTGCCGATGCCGGGGAGTTCGAGGGCGGTGACCCCGTGGGCGCTGGTGCGGAAATTGCCGTTGTAGGTGTTGGTCGCGAAGGTCCGGAAATTGGCGATGGTGGTGGTGGTTTCAGTCGCCGTGGTGTATTTGTGGTCGCGCCACTTGTTGGAGCCGTTCTTGAGCGAGGTCGGGGTCCCGTTGGTGTGTCGGAGCGTGATAGAGCCCACGGTGTAATCGACCGTGGTTTGCGAGCCGGTGCCGCCGCGGGTGGGGGACTTGATGGTGGCGTCGGCATAAAAGCCTTGGGCGCTGGTCACCCGCTTCAGAAAGGAAATGTCGATGTTCGAACTACCGTCGTGCATGGCCATGATGCGCTTGTTGCTGTGCACCGGACCTGCCATGGTGAACGGCTGGCTGGGATACAACTCCAGGTCCATGTTGTAGAACATGCCGAACTGGAAAAGCGGGGCCAGGGAGATCTCCATGTCCTGCTCGACGTAGGCGTTCATGGTGCCGAGGGCGGGGTGGTTGACCCTGGCCTTGGCGATGATGGGCACACGTGCGGTGCTCACCTGCAGGTCATAGTTGGGGCTGGTGGTATCGGTCACGATCACGTAGGGGCTGGCGGATTCGATGCCGGCGCGCACCTCGACGTCCGAGGCCGAAGAGTACTGGCTGGTCAGCACGCTGTCCGGGGGCGGATATATCCGGTTGGTGCCGGCACCGGTCCAGTCGAAGTGCATGACGGGGGCGCTGCCGAGGCGGTAGAGCTTCGTGGTAAGTTGTTCGGCCGCGTAGATGGAGACGTTTTCGGCTACGTTCTTGGCGCGCAGCGCCAGACGATTGCGCTCGTTGCCGCGCCGCTCGGAAGCGGTGTAGCGGAGCATGCTGCTCGCGAGGATCGCCATGAGTGCGCTCATGATTATTACCGTGATGAGGGCGGAGGCCCGGCGGCGGGCGGGGAAGGGGCGGGAGCGGTTCATGGGATTACCTCCGAGGGGAGATCGTGTAGTTGAAGCTGCTGCTGGAGAGTAGATTGGTCACCGTGGTGCCGTTGATGAATTCGATGTTGATGGAGACGAAGCCGTTCGTCGCGTTGGCCGAGCCCGACTCGGTCGAAAAGACGGGGAACAGGTCGCCGGCGGCATACGGGGTGTAAGGAGAGGGCACGGCGCGTCCCCGGGTCCGCAGGGAGAGCAGCGTGGAGCCGGCAAAATCGGTCGCCGCAGGATTGTAGGCCAGGCCGGTCGCGGTGTAATTGTTGCCGGTGGTGCCAGCGTTCAGGTTGATGGCGTTGAGTTCGTCCTCGAGATCCTCGACGGGGTGGCCATTGCTGGCACCGGCGGTGCCCTCGCCCCAGTCGGCTGTCTCGTAATAGCGGAGTGGGGCGTCGGTATTGCGCTGGGCTTGGTTTTTGGTCCGGCGATAGAAGATGCGGATCTGGCGTATGTCGGTGGTGCGGTACTTGGAGGTCTTGGTCACGAGCACCAGACAGTCCCCGTGCGCCACCCATTTGTCGTAGGCGCTGTCGGCGAAATCGGCATCCTGATCGAGCGTGGCGTAGTCCGTGTCGATGTTCACGCTGCCGTCCAGTTTGGTGTAGTAGTCGAAGAGGTAGTAAAAGGACGCATCGAGCGTTTCCTTGGAGATCTTCGCCATGAAGGAGCGCAGGCTGGCGTTCGTCGCGAGGCGCTGGCTGTCCTTGTACATCGTCCGCATGCTCATGAGGAAGGTGCTCATGGTCATGCCCAGGACGGCAGTGACGATGCTGATGCTGATGAGGGCCTCGACCAGCGTGAAGGCCCGCTGCCGGGAGCGACGGGTGGTGGGGATCGCTTTCATTGATCGAATTTGGTGCGGAGGATAACCTCCCGGTCGCGAACGACGCGGGTCACGTTGCCGTCGAGATAGCTGTAGGTATAGACCACGGTGATTTTTTTCACGTCCGATGCATCGGGTACGGGCGGCGTTCCTTCGCCGGCCCAGGTTCCGTTCCCCGCGATGTCGTCGATCCAGACCCAGATGTTCAGGTTGATTTCCTGGGCCGTCGTGCCGGTTACAGTGGAAAGCGGGATGCTGCCGATAAAGTTGTCCAAGGCGCCCACGCTGGCGGCAGTGGCGGTCGGCGCCGGCGTGGTGTTCGGACCTTGCGGCGGTGGGATGGTGGTCGTCAGCGGGTCCTCGTCGGTCACCGGCGTGTGCACGACCCTCAGCCAGACGATTTTTTCCTGGTTGATCCTGACGCGCACATAAGGGGGGAGGACCGTCGGTTCGCCATCCGCGTCCAGCGGCACGCTCGGATCATCTTCGTAGTTCGGCAGCAGGGCCGAGTAGTCGAGCTGCTTGATCTGTTCGATGACGCCATACATGAGACTGGTGGCCGCGGCATGGAGCACCGACGATTCGCTGATGCGGCGCGACTGGACGAAGTTGCCGAGCAGCCCGAGCATCACGAGGGACATGATGAAGAGCGACACCATCGATTCGACGAGCGTGACGGCCCGGCAGGAGCGAAGCCGTTCAGATCCGAAACGGAGCCGGGAGGGCCGGCGGGCAGGGGCGAGGGGCGGCATGATCCCCAACTTACCTTAGCCAGCTGCAGATGGGTATGGCCCTAAGGCTAGCGCAAACGACTCTAATCCGATGGGAGGCTAAAGCCTCTACCTCAACTCGTCCGAATGGGGGTGCCCGGCCTCCACATAGAGGGCGGCAGCCTGGGTGCGGCGGGTGATGTTCAGCTTGCTGAAGATCGTGGCCAGATAGTTCTTCACCGTCTTTTCGGTGAGGCCGAGCTGGTCACCGATTTCCTTGTTGGTGAGGCCGCTGGCGAGGAGGGCGACGACACGCCGTTCCTGCGGAGAGAGCAACGCGAGCTTCTCGGCGGAGCTTTGAGTGCCCTTGTTGCGGACCAGATTGAGCACGCGGCTGGCCATGGTTGGATCGATGACCGAGTCGCCTTTCGCGATCGTGCGGATGGCGGCGGCAAGGGTGGCGGCGTCGTTTTCCTTGAGCAGGTAGCCGCGTGCTCCCGCGGAGATCGCGTCATGCATGTGCCGCTCGCTGCTGCTGGAGGTCAGGATCAGCACGGCCGTGCCGGGGCGGGATTTCAGGTAGTCGCGGCACGCGAGCAGGCCCGACTTGTCGGGCAAATTGAGGTCGAGCATCACCACATCAGGCTTCAGGCGGTTGAGCAGATCCAGCCCGTTGGCGGCGGTGCCGGCTTCGCCGACAATTTCGATCTCGGGAAAATCCTCCAAGGCGCTGCGCAGGCCGAGGCGAATGATCGGGCTATCGTCCACCAGCAGGATGCGGAACGCGGTTGCGGTCGGGTTCATGCGGGCGAGGAAACGGGCAGGGTCAGGATCACGCGGGTGCCCTTGCCGGGGGCGGATTCAATGTGGAGCTCACCGCCCATGGTCTTGGCCCGGGCGCGCATGTTGTCGAGCCCGTGTCCGCGGCGGCGCTCGGCGGTGAAGCCCGCACCGTCATCCTGAACCGAAAGCGCCAGGGCCTCCTCATTGCGGGCGGCGCGCAGCACGATGCGGCTAGGCTGGCCGTGGCGCAGGCTGTTGCTGACGGCCTCGCGCAGGATGTTGATCACCTCGGCCACCTGGCCCGAGTCGATCTGTTCAACCGCCTCGGGGTCGAGGCGGCGCTCGATGCGGGCCTCGTCCTCGGCCGGGAGGGAGCCCAGCATGCCCGCGAGGGCGGCGCCGAACGACTGGCCCTTGACGCGGCCGGGTTCGAGGTCCTGCAGGTAAGCCCGGACCTCGTGGTTGAGGCGGCGGAGCTCGACCAGGCACTGCTGGGTGCGATCGTTCATCTCGGGGCTCAGGTCCGATTTTTTCTGAACACTTTCGAGCGTCAGGCAGACCGCGTACAATGTCTGGCAAATGTTGTCGTGCAGTTCCCGCCCCAGCCGCACGCGTTCGGCGACGGATTGATCGAGCAGGTGGCGGTTGACCTGCAGATCCTCCTCGGCGCGTTGTCGCGCCTCCTGTTCCTCGGCCAGGGCGGTGGAGCGCTCGTGCGAGAGCCGCGCGAGTTCCTCCCAACCGGTCGCCTGGGCGCGTGCGGCGGACCAGGGGGGACGCGAGGCGTCGCCCGCGGACGAACGCCGGCTGGAAAGCACCGCGGCCAGCAGCGGGACAAACGCGAGCAAGAGAGCGAGCAGGATGATGGTCGTCAGGATTCGCTGGTGCTGGACTTGCGCGCGCGTGAGCGCCGGGACCGCGAAAGTCACGCGCGCTTTCCAGCCGGGCTGGTTGCCGGCCTGGGTGGTGAAGGTGAGCTGGCCTGAGTTGGCAGGGGCGGCCGGGGCGAGGTCGGACCGGTAGAGTTGCACCGTGCCGCCGATCATCGCGCCGAGCTCGCGCTGGAAGTAGTCATCCCATCGTTCCGGGGGCAGGCCGCTGAGCGCAATGATCCGGCCAAGGCGCGCGCGTGTCTCCTCCATCGCGAGACCGTGCAGCTGGCGCGTTTCGCGGAGCAGCCACGCCTGGAGGGCCAGGGCCGCGCCCAGGAACAGGAGCAGGAGCAGCACAGCGAGCCCGAGCGTGCGGGAGTTCAGATTCATGGAGGAGGCGGCAGCCTAGGCGCGCGGTGGCAGTTTCGTCAAAACCTTCGACAAACGCCCCGACGCGGCTACATCTTTTGACCCTTTTATGCCGTCCTTCTACATCACGACCGCCATCGATTACGTGAACGGTTCGCCGCACCTGGGCCATGCCTATGAAAAGGTGCTGACGGACGTCATCGCGCGGTTTCGGCGCCAGATGGGCGACCAGGTGCATTTCCTGACGGGCGTGGACGAGCATGGCCAGAAGGTGCAGGCCAGCGCCAAGAAGCGCGGGATTCCGCCGCAGCAGTTCTGCGACGAAGTCAGCGCCGAGTTCCGGGCCCTGCTGCCGAAGCTCACGATTTCGAACGACGACTTCATTCGCACGACCGAGGAGCGGCACAAGAAAGTCGTGCAGGCCGTCCTCCAGCAGCTGTTCGACCAGGGCCAGATTTATCGTGCGGAGTACAGGGGGTTTTATTCCACGCGCCAGGAGCAGTTCCTGCAGGACAAGGATCGCAATCCCGATGGGAGCTGGCCCGAGCTCTTCGGCGAGGTGACGGAGATCACGGAGTCGAATTACTTTTTCAAACTGAAGCAGCACCAGGAGTGGCTGGTGGATTTCCTGACGAAGAACCCGGATTTCATCTTTCCCGCCTATCGCCAGAAACAGGTCCTGGAGTTCCTCAAGGAACCGCTGAACGACCTTTGCATTTCGCGGCCGAGGGAGCGCCTGGAATGGGGCATTCCCATGCCGTTCGACGCCGGCTATGTCACCTACGTGTGGTTCGACGCGCTGATCAATTATTACTCCGCGGTGGCGGACCAGCCCGGCGTGTGGCCCGCCACGTTCCATGTCATCGGCAAGGACATCCTCGTGCCGCCCCATGCGGTGTACTGGCCGATCATGTTGCACGCGGCCGGGCTGCCGCTGCCCAAAGGCATCATCGCCCACGGCTGGTGGCTCCAGCGCGGCGCGAAGATGTCGAAGAGCACCGGCAACGCCCTGAACCCGCTCGACCTGGTGACGGAGTTCGGGCCGGATGCGTTCCGGTATTTCCTGATCCGCGAGATGAACGTCGGGCAGGACAGCGATTTCACGCGGGAGCAGTTCCTGGTGCGCTACAACAGTGAGCTGGCCAACAATCTGGGCAACCTCGTCAACCGCACGCTCAACATGACCACGCGCTTCGCCGCCGGGGTGGTGCCCGCCGCGGAGACGGAAGAGGAACTGGACCGGAACCTGCGCGCGCTCTGGGAGCGGACGCGCGACGAGTTCATTCCCCTTTGCGAAGGATTCCAATTCCACACGGCGTTGGAGCGCGCGATGGTTTTCCTGACGGAGACCAACGCTTACATCGAAAAGCGGGCGCCGTGGAAGCTGGGCAAGTCCGCGGAGCCGAAGGACCAGGCGTTGCTGCGCACCTCGCTCGCGACCATGGCGGAAGCCCTGCGGCTCGCCGTCGCATTGATCCAGCATGTGACGCCCTCGACCACGGAGAAGATCAACGCGGTGCTGGGCCACCGGCCCGGCGCGGTGTGGCGCGATGAGCTCGCCTGGGGTTCCAAGCTGACCGGCAGCCGGGTGGCGGAGGCGCTGGTGCTGTTCCCGCGGCCCGCGCCGCCGGCCCCGGCGGAGAAGAAGGGATAGGCCCGCGAGCGGACCGCAGCGAATGATGCGGACCCTCATTCCGAGCCATGAAGACTCCACCCATCAACCCGACTGGAAGCGCAAACCCGGAGGCGCTGCGGGGGTTTCTCACGCAATGCGCGGCGGAGGCGCGCGCGGTGGGCCGCCCGCAACTGGTGAGCATCAGCATGATGGTGGAGAACCTCGATCCGCTGGCAGTGCTGGAATCGATCTTCGAGCCGGCCGAGCCGCATTTTTATGTGGAGCGTCCGTCCGCGGGTTTTGGCGTCGCCGGCGCGGAGGCGGCGGTGGAGTTCACCGCGACCGGGCGGGAGCGCTTCGCGGCGGCGCGGGCGTTCATCGATCTCACGCTGGCCGATGCCATCGCGGTGGGGCCGCTCGCGGAGCCGTTTGCGGGCCCGCATTTCTTCTTCGCGGCCGGGTTCGCGGACGAAGCGGGAGCGGGGGAAGGTTTTCCCGCGCTGAGGGTTTTTGTGCCGCGCTGGCAGGTGGCGCGCATGGGTGATGGCACCGTGGCGGTGGCGAACGTGCTTCTGGCGGCCGACACCCCGGTCGAGCTTGTGACCGCGAGGATTTGGAAGGCGCATGCGAAGTTCGGGGCTTTCGACTACAGCCGGGCGCGGCATCGGGAGCGGCCCTCGGCCCCGCGGCGGATTGAGGAATTGGGTGGCGCCGGTTCGTATCAAAAGGCGGTGCGGCAGGCGCTCGCGGAGATCGCGCGCGGCGATTACGAGAAGGTGGTGCTGGCGCGCGCGCTGAAATACACGACGGCGGAGGAGTTTCACCCGATGGGCGTGCTCAACCACCTGCGGCGCCGCTATCCGGATTGTTATTCGTTCTCGATCGCGAACGGGCGCGGGCAGAGCTTCATCGGCGCCTCCCCGGAGCGGCTGGTGCGCGTGGCGGCCGGACGGATGCACACGGCGGCGCTGGCCGGATCGGCCCCGCGCGGCGAATCGGCGAGTGAGGATGCGGCCCTCGCGCGCGGGCTCCTGCACAGCGAAAAGGACCTGCGCGAGCACCGCCTCGTGTTCGATTCGATCGTGGGGAGGCTGGCGGGGCTCGACCTGAAGCTCGAGCATGCGGCGAACCCGCGGCTGCTGGGTCTGGCCAACGTTCATCACCTCAACACGCCGATCAGCGCGAGCCTGCCGGAAGGCGTGCACATCCTGGACCTCGTGGCGCGGCTGCATCCGACCCCGGCGGTTGGCGGCTCCCCCGAGGAGCCGGCGCTGGCGGCGATGCGAAGGCTCGAATCGTTTTCCCGCGGGCTCTATGCGGGACCGCAGGGTTGGGTGGATCACCAGGGGAACGGCGAATTTTTCGTGGGCATCCGTTCCGCGCTGATCGACGGGCGCACGGCGACTGCCTACGCCGGCGCCGGCATCGTGGCCGGTTCCGAACCGGAAAAGGAATTTGCCGAGACGGACTTGAAATTCAAAGCGCTGATCGAGGCCCTGACCCAGTCATGAAGCACGCCCCTGAGCCGCACCTCGATTACCGGAACACGAACACGCTGTGGTGCAGCGTGCTCGTGGCCACGCTCGTTCGCCTGGGATTGCGGCAGGCGGTGATCTCGCCGGGATCGCGCTCGGCGCCGCTCACCGTGGCGCTGGCGCGGCATCCGGGGGTTGAAACCATTGCGATCCTCGACGAGCGGTCGGCGGCGTTCTTTGCGCTGGGCCTGGCGCGACAGCACCGGCGCACGGTGGCCCTGGTTTGCACGAGCGGGACGGCCGCGGCCAATTTCCTGCCGGCGGTGGTCGAGGCGCACGAAAGCGGGGTTCCCCTGCTGGTGCTGACGGCGGACCGACCGCCGGAGATGCGCGATTGCCATTCCGGGCAGACGATCGACCAGGTGAAGATCTACGGCGGGTATGTGAATCACCAGCACGAGCTGGCCGTGCCCGAGGCGACGACGTCGATGCTGCGTTACCTGCGGCAATCGGTTGCGCACGCCATGGAGCGAACCCTGCTGCCCGTGGCCGGCCCGGTGCACCTGAACTGCCCGTTCCGGGATCCTTTGCCACCGATCCCGGACAACGTCACGTTGCCGCGGCCGGCGATCCTGCAGGGTTGGTTCGACGGACTGACGGTAACGCCATCGCCCGGCGCGATTGCGGCTTCGCCGGTTTCGGCGGGTCGCCGCTGGCAGGAGCGGGGGATCGTGGTCGTGGGACCCAATGATGCGGTTTCGGGCGAAGCCTTCGCCGAGAACGTGGGGCGGATAGCCCGGGCGCTCGGCTGGCCGGTGTTGGCGGACGCGCTGTCGCCGGTGCGCATGCATGCCGCGCTGACGGGGCAGGTGATCGCGCGCTACGATGCGGTGTTGCGCAACGAGCGCACGGCCGCAGCGCAGCGGCCGGCGCAGGTGATTTGCGTGGGTGGCTGGCCGACGAGCAAGGTCCTGCGCGGCTGGTTGCAGGCGGTGGACCCGGAGGTGGTCTTCCTGACGGACCGGGCGGGCAACGAGGACGCGTTGCACCTGCGGACCAGTTTCATGCGCTGCACGCTGCCGGAGTGGAGCGAGGGATTCTCGGGCCGCAAGGGCGGCACGGCCTGGCTCAAGGACTGGCTGCGGGCGGACGCGCGCGCGGGCCGGTTGCTGGCGGCGGGGCTGCGGGCGGAACGCGCGCTCGTGGAACCCGTCTGGCCGGGGGTGCTGGCGACGCATCTGCCGCCGCGGACACCGTGCTTTATTGCCAGCTCAATGCCCGTGCGCGACGCGGAATATTTCTGGCCGCCCGGCAATCGGGGGCAGCGCATTTTGTTCAATCGCGGCGCCAACGGCATCGATGGCACGCTGTCGACCGCGCTCGGCGCGGCCCACGGAGGGGCGCCGGCGGTGCTGGTAACGGGCGACCTGGCGCTGCTCCACGACACGAACGGTTTTCTTTCGGTACCCAAGTTCAAGGGCAGCCTGACCATCGTGCTCATCAACAATAACGGCGGAGGCATCTTCGAGCACCTGCCGGTGGCGCAGTTCGAACCGCCGTTCGAGGAGTTCTTCGCAACGCCCCAGAACATCGATTTCAGAAAACTCTGCGCGACTTACGGCGTGGCGCATACGATCGTGAAAAGCGCGTCGCACCTGGGCCGGCTGGTGTCGAAGCTGCCCCGGAGCGGGGTGCGCGTGCTGGAAATGCGCACGGACCGGAAGCGCGACGCGGCGTTTCGGAAGCAGTTGTTCGCGGGCATTGCCCGATAGGCCGCAGGCGCCGCAGCGGTGGGCGATCCGCGTGGCGCCAGATCAAGCGAGCGGCAGCTGAATCGTGAAGGTCGTGCCGGACCGCGTGCTCTTGAAATCGATGGCGCCGCGATGCGCGAGGACCACGGCGCGGGCGATGGCGAGACCGAGTCCGGTGCCATTGGGTTTGCCGCGACTGACGAACGGTTCAAAGACCGCCTCGCGAATCTCGCGCGGGATGCCCGGGCCGTTGTCGGCCACGGTGATCACGCAGTGGCGCCCCTCGCGGCGCGCCGAAAGGACAATGCGGGCGCGCGGGCGCCGGGCCAGGGCCTCGCGGGCGTTGGTCACGAGGTTCTGCAGCACGCGCTGGCCACGGTCGGGATCGAGGGGCAGGGTGATCTTCGTGGGCTTGACGACGAGCCGCACCCCGGCGCGCGCGCAGGATTCGAGATTGTCCTCCTGGACATGGAGTAGGAGTTCCCGGAGGGCGACGGTGCGAATCTTCAGCCGGGTCTCGCCGCGGGCAAAGTCGAGCACTTCCTCGACCATGCCGCCGAGGCGATCCACCTGGCGGAGAATCATGGAGCAGAGGTCGCGATTGCGTTCGGTGCGGTTGTGTTTCGCGATGAGCTCGGTCGCCAGCTTGATGGTGGAAAACGGGCCGCGGAAATCGTGAATCATGGCGTTGGCCATTTCGCCGATCAGCGTGATCTTTTCCTTCCGGACGACCTCGCTGACGTAGCGCTCATTGGTGGCGCGAAGGTTCTCGCTGACCTCGCTGAAGAGGCGGAGGACGGTGTGCCAGGAGGCTTCGGACAGGATTTGCAGGAAGGGATCGCGTGACAGGCGGCCCAAGTGAACCGGACCGTCGGCGATGGCAGTGGTGCTCCGGACGGAGCCGTCCAGGACGCCAAGTTCCCCAAAGTAGTCGTCCGGTCCCTTCCAAGCGATGGTTTGCGGGCCGCCGCCCGGAGATTTCTTGGTGAGGGCGACGCGACCGGTGAGGACCAGGTAAATGCAGTCGGATTCGGCGCCTTCCTCGAAAACCACGGCCTTGTGGGGGAAGCGGACCAGGCGGACGAGCTTCAGGAGCCTGGCGCCTTGGGTGGCGGGGAAGTGGCTGATGAAGCGGTGGGAGCGGACATCGGCGGCCATGGCCGGAAGTAAGAGTTAAGAAGGAAGAATTAGGAAGTTCTGAATCTTCGCGCCCGTCTTCCTGTTTTTTCGCTTCCTCCTAAATCTTACTCTCCCTCACAGCTGGATGGGCAGACCGACCTCGATGATCTGCATGGGGGGGAGGCGGTAGTAGTCGCGGACGGGGCGGGCGTTGCGGCTGAGCAGGGAGTAGAGATGCTTTTGCCATTCGAACATCCGGCTTTCGCCCCCGGTGATGACCATCTCGCGGTTGAAGTAGTAGGTCGTTTCGTTGGCTTTGACGGGCACGCCGTGGTCGCCGATGCGTTCCATGAGGGCGGTAACGTCCGGAGATTCCATGTAGCCATACCGCGCGATCGTCCGCCAGATGCCGAGACCGGAACCGAGCTCGCGGATCTCGAGGCGGTCGGTTTCCGGGACGGAGGGGACCTCCTCGGTGAGCACGCTGAGCAGGATGACCGTTTCGTGGAGCACCTTGTTGGCCTTCACATGGTGCAGCAGGACGAGCGGCGTGCCAGTGGGGTTGCCCGCCATGAACACGGCGGCGCCGCGGACGCGGACGAGGCGGTCGGATCCCGCGATATTGCACAGTTCGTTCTCGGTGATCTCGTTGGCGTAAATGCGGCGGAAAATCTCCGTCTTACCCAGTTTCCAAGTCGTCATGATGGCGAGGACGCCGGCGCCGATGGCCAGGGGCAGCCAGCCGCCGTCGAGGATCTTGTGCAGGTTCGCGTAGAGGTAGCTGATGTCGACGACAGCGAACAGTCCGCAGATGATGCCGGCCTTCCACAGCGGCCATTTCCACGTGCGCCGGGCCACCAGGTAGAAGGCAAAGGTCGTGATGGTCATGGCCGTCGTGACCGCGATCCCATACGCGGACGCCAGGTTGGCGCTGGAGCGAAAGCCAAGGACGGTCGCGAGTGCGCCGAGGGCGAGGGTGGAATTGACCAAGGGCAGGAAGATTTGTCCGCGCTGGGCGGCATTGGTGTGGCGGACCATCAACCGCGGGAAGAAGCCCAGCTGGATGGAGGAGCGAATGAGCGAATAGGTGCCGGAGATCATGGCCTGGCTGGCGATGACGGCGGCGAAAACGGAGAGGACCATGAGGCCGAGACGGGCCGGGCCCTCGGGCGCGACGGCCAGAAACGGATTGGCCACGGTGCCGCCGTGGGAAAGGACGTACGCGCCCTGGCCGAAATAGTTCAGAGCAAGCCCGGGCAGCGCGACTCCGTACCACGCGATCATGATGGCACGGCGCCCGAAGTGGCCCATGTCGGCGTAGATGGCCTCGACTCCGGTGATGGCCAGCACAATGCCGCCGAGAAGGGCCGTGACCTGCGCCGGGTGATCGCGGAGGAGCACCCAGCCGTGCCACGGATTCAGAGCCTCCAAGACCACGGGAGCCTGGATGATCTGGGCCAGGCCCAGCAGACCGAGGCTCGAAAACCAGAGCAGCATGACCGGGCCATAGACGCGTCCGATGACCGCGCTCCCCCGGCGTTGGAACCAGAACACGCCGATCAAAACGAGACACGCCAATGGCACCACCCACGCATCGGTACCGGGCGCGACCAAGGTGAGACCTTCGGCGGCGGACAAGACGGAGATGGCGGGGGTGATGACGCCTTCCCCGCAGAGCATGCAGGCACCGAAGAGAAACAGCAGGGTTGCCGGGCCGATGGAGCGCCGGAGGCGGCTGTCGCTTTCGAGCCGCGCCCGGGCGAAGAGGGCAAAGATGCCGCCTTCCCCGCGGTTGTCGGCCTTGGTCACGAACGTCAGGTATTTCCAGCTCACGACCACGATCAGGGACCAGAAGATCAGTGAGAGGATGCCGAGCACCCCGACAACGCGGTCCGCCTCGGGGAGGTATTTGATGGATTCACGCAGCGCATACAGCGGGCTGGTGCCGATATCCCCGAAGACCACGCCCAGCGCGCCCAGCGTCAGGCCTGCCTTGGCGGTTTTTCCGGTGACAGAGGCGGGCGTGCTCATCAGGGGGACGACATTGTCGGGCGCTGCCGCCTCACTCCAAGCAGTTTTAGGCCGACGGCCAAAAGTAGCTTGACCCTCCGAAGCAGGCGAAGAGGTGGAAAACGATTGCGGCTCAATGTACTTCCGACAGCTTGCGGGGCATGGCCACCGCTTGGAAAACCGCGAAGAAATACACCGACATTCTCTATCAAAAGTCCGGGGGCATGGCCCGGATCACCATCAACCGCCCCGAGAAGCGTAATGCATTTCGTCCGCAGACCGTGGTTGAAATGCACGATGCCCTGCTCGATGCGCGGGAGGACCAGAAGATCGGCGTGGTGCTGCTGACGGGTGCGGGTCCCGCGAAGGACGGCAAGTATGCCTTTTGCGCCGGCGGCGACCAATCCGTGCGAGGTCATGGGGGGTACATCGATGACGCCGGGGTTCCGCGGCTGAACATCCTGGATGTGCAAAAGCTGATTCGCTCGATGCCCAAGGTGGTGATCGCGCTGGTGGCCGGATACGCGATCGGCGGCGGACATGTGCTGCACGTCATTTGTGATCTTACGATCGCGGCGGACAACGGCGTGTTTGGCCAGGTTGGGCCGAAGATGGGCAGCTTTGACGGCGGATATGGCTCGAGTTACCTCGCGCGGCTGGTGGGGCAGAAGAAGGCGCGGGAAATTTGGTTTTTGTGCCGTCAGTACAGCGCCGCCGAGGCGCTGGAAATGGGATTGGTGAACAAGGTTGTGCCCCTGGCCCAGTTGGAAGCGGAAGGCGAGGCGTGGGCCAATGACATCCTGCAGCGAAGCCCGCTGGCGATCCGGTGCCTTAAGGCGGCGTTCAATGCGGAACTCGACGGTCTGACCGGCGTGCAGGAGCTATCGGGCAACGCCACGATGCTTTATTACATGACCGAGGAGGCCAAGGAGTTCAGCTCGGCGCAGCGCGAGAAACGGAAGCCGAGGACGGAAAAGTTTCCGTGGCTGCCGTGAGCGGGGGCGGAAGCGCTGCCTAGTTCAAGCCCGGGAACACGGCGGTGTCATCCGCTCGTGCCGGCATCGGGGTTTGTTGCCCAGACCACGAGCCAGCCACTTTCGTTGTCGAGGTAGACGATGGTGGAGGCGTTGGGATCGCCGGCTTCGACGAAATCCGCGCCGGCGATAAAGGACGGATCGTGCAATGG
>JAEZDN010000149.1 GCA_023433275.1 Verrucomicrobiota bacterium | reverse complement strand
CCAGTAACCCGAAAGGGTCAACGACGTTGGTGCCGCTCAAAATCTCAGAACGGCCAGACCGCCGGGATCACGTACATGGCGACGACGAAGCAAAGGGCGTTGAGCGGCAGGCCGAACTTCATGAAGTCGCTGAACCGATACCCGCCCACGCCGTAGACGTAGGTGTTGGTCTGGTAGCCGATGGGCGTGGCGAACGCCGCGGACGCCGCGATGCAAACCGCGATCACGAAGGGACGGGGATCGACGCCGAGTTGGACGGCGAGGCTCAGCGCGAGGGGGGTCATGAGGGCGGCCACCGCGTTGTTCGAAAGGATTTCGGTGAGGACGGTCGCGAGCAGGTAGAAGGCGGCGAGCATGACCATGGGCTTGTGCTCGGGCGGCACGAACTGGTTCACCAGGGCAAGCAGTTGGTCGACGACGAAGGTGGAGGTGCCGGTGTCCTCCATGGCGACACCCAGGGCCAGCATGCCATAGATGAGGAAGAGCAAATTCCATTCGATGGCGTCGTAACCGTCGCGGGGCTTGAGGCAGCCGGTGAGGAAGACAACGGCGCAGGCGAGGAGGGCGGCGACCTCGATGCTCATCAGGCCGAGCGAGGAGACGCCGATAACCGCCAGGATGCACCCGAGGACGATGGCCAGGTGGCGGGTCGAGCGGCGGGCGGGCACGGAGGGGCGGTCGACCAAAAGCAGATCCTCGGTGGCGCGAATATTCTCCACGGCCTTCTCGGTGCCCATCATCAGCAGGATGTCGCCGTTTTGCAGGGGGCGTTGGTCGAAGTCCTTGTCGAGCTTCCGCCCGTGCCGGTGGAGGGCGAGGACCACCACGTGGAAGCGCCGGCGGAAATCGGACTCGCGCACGGTTTGCCCGATGAGGTTGGAGTTGGGACCGATGACGCCCTCGACGAGCACGCCCTCGTGGGCGGTGATCTGGCCCAGGCCGAGTTTGAGCTCGGTCATCAGGTCGATGCCATCGATCGAGCGCGTGTGCGTGATGCCCTGGGGCCGGCAGGCGAGGACGAGGCGGTCGCCGGCGGCCAGTCGCAGATCGGCGCGGCGAAGGGAGAGCGAGCTCTCGTCCCGGATGAGTTCCAGGACGCGGATGCCCCGGGAGAGGGTCAGGCCGGCCTCCTCGAACGTGCGGCCGATGGGAGGCGAGTTGGGCTGCACGAACGCCTCGGTGATGTATTCGCGGCGATCCTCCTCGGCGAGCGGGGTGGTGGCCGGTTGATGGGACGGCAGGAGGTGCCGGCCGACCAGGCCAATGTACACCGCGCCGACGGCGAGCATGGGCACGCCCACCCAGGCGAGTTCGAACATGCGGATGGGAGGGAAGCCGCGGGACTGGAGGATGCCGGTGACGAGGAGATTGGTGCTGGTGCCCACCAGCGTGCAGCAGCCGCCCAGCACTGCGGCGTAGGAAAGGGGCATGAGGAACTTCGAGGCCGGGAGCTTCATCTTGCGCGCCAGGCTGATGATCACGGGCACCAGAACCACCACCACCGGGGTATTGTTGATGAAGGCCGAGAGGCCGCCCACGCCCAGGACGACGAGCACGACCACCGTGAAATAGCTGAAGCCGGCGAGGCGTTGCATGAGCCCGGCCAGGCGGTCGAGCGCCCCGCATTGCACCAAGGCGGCACTGAGGATGAACATGGCGCCGACGGTCAACGGAGCGGGGTTGGCGAGCACCCCGAACACCCGGTTTTGCGGTACAACCCCGCTCACGAGCAGGATCACGAAAAGGGACAAGGCGGTGACATCCGGCGCCAGCTTCTCATGAAGGAAGCAGAGGAGCGCGCCGACGATCAGAAGGAGCACGAAGGCGATGTCCCAAGTCATGTACGGGAGGCTGGGGAGGGAAGGGGGTCGGGCGAGGAAAATACTTGTTACAGGATGGCGCCGATAGACCACCAGAACCGATATTCGATTCGAAAATAATATGACAAAGACCTCGAATAGAGCTTGCTATAATCCCTACTAAATCAATGTAGATTGCCGAACTGGCCTATGAAACTCTCCAAACGAGGCGAATACGCTCTGCGCTCCATGATCAACCTTGGGATTGCCGCCCAAGTGGGGCGGAAGCTTGTGCGGGTGACCGAACTCGCCCGGGCGGAGGACTTGCCCATCAAGTTCCTTGAGCAGGTCATCCAGCAGCTCCGGGAAGCCGGTTTTGTTGAAAGCGTTCGGGGCAAGCATGGCGGGTACCGGTTGGCCAAGGCGGCTGACGGGATCCACATCGGCGAGATCGTCCGGCTGATTGACGGGCCGCTGGCCCCCATCGGGTGCGTCAGCCAGACCGCCTATGAGCCGTGCAATTGTCCCGATGAGGCTCACTGCGGCTTGCGGATGCTCATGCTCGATGTGCGCAACGCGATCGCGGCCATCCTGGACCGCTACACGCTGGCCGATGTGGTCGAAGTCACGACCCGCAAGATGGTGCGGGATGGCATTCCCCTTCCGTTTAGTGCCACGGAGATTTCCCCGCAGCGGCAAAAAATCCTCTCACCCAAGTCCCGGGCGGCGGTCACAAGCCCCGCCGAGGGAGTCATCCATCAACTTCTCGGAGATTACGCCATATGAGCGAAGCCATCCTTCCATCGCCTTCTTCCAATGCCCAGCCCGAGTGGCTGCGCGTCGTGCAGCAAAAGGTCGAGACCTTGCGCTACGGCGTGGTCCAGCTGGTGGTGCACGACGGCCGTGTCACCCAGATCGAGCGCACCGAGAAGACGCGCATCGGCGCGCCGGCGGCGAACAGCCAGGACAGCGCCGCCCTTTGATTTTTCCGCCCACCGCCCACCGGCGGAGGCGCAATCCAGACGTCAGCAAGCCTTCGACTGACCCGACCACGGGAAGTTTCCACAGGACAAACACCAAATCCCATGAGGAACCTTCGTATCATACCCACCGCAACCGCGCTCGCCGCGCTGGCTGCCTTCACCGTGTCCGTCCGGGCGGACGAGCTCTCCGACCTGCGCGAGGCGCTGCGCGCCCTGGAGCAGAAAATTCTCGTGCTTGAACGCAAGCAGGAGCTCAAGGACGAGGCCGCCGCGGCGGCGCCCAAGCCCACGATTGTCACCGCCGCCGACAGCCGCGTTGAGATCGCCTCCGGTGACGGCGCCACGTCGCTCCGCCTCCGGGGCCTCGTGCAGGCCGACTACCGCTGGTACGACGCCGCCAACAACCCGAACGACACCTTCCTGTTGCGCCGCGCCCGCCTCATCTTCGAGGGCAAGTTCAACAACATCTTCAGTTACGTCGTCCAGCCCGAGCTCGCCGGCACGATCCAGATCCTGGATGCCAACCTGAACGCGGCGTTCTCCCCCGCGTTCAACCTGCGGGCCGGCAAGTTCAAGACTCCCGTCGGGCTCGAGCAGCTGCAGTCCGACCCGGTCGCGTTCTTCAACGAGCGCTCCGTGGCGACCGGCCTCACGCCCAACCGCGACACGGGCATTGCCGTGCACGGCGATGTCCTCGACAAGACCGTCAACTACACGGTCGCCGTGCTGAACGGCGTCCCGGACGGCGGCAACAACGTGACCGGCTCCGCCGACTTTGACGACGACAAGACCGTCGCGGTGCGAGTGTTCGCCACGCCGTTCGCCAATGACAAGGAATCGTTCCTCAACGGCCTGGGCTTTGGCGTCGGCGCGAGCCAGGGCGACTTCGCCACCAGCGCGGGGCGCGCGGCGAGCTACCGCACCGACGGCCAGCAGAACTTCTTCTCCTACGATGCCTCGGTGGTCGCCGCCGGGCGGGGCAGGACGATCTCGCCGCAGGGCTATTTCTATCGCGGACCGCTCGGCATCTTGGCGGAGTACGTGATCTCCTCGATCGACGTGCAGCGCCCGACCTTCGGCGTGCGCGAGGTCAAGAATCACGCTTACAACCTGTCGGTCGGCTATGTGCTGACGGGCGAGTCCTCGACCTATCGCGGCGTGACGCCCAAGACCGCCTTCAATCCGAAGAACGGCACCTGGGGCGCCTTCGAGGTCGTGGCCCGCGTGGCCGGCGTGGACATCGACGACACCGCTTTCGCGGGGCCCGCCGCCAGCCGCCTGGCCAACCCGAACACCAGCGCGACGAAGCTCACCACTTACGCGCTCGGGCTGAACTGGTATCTCTCCCGTTCGGTCCGCGCCGGGTTCAACATTTACCACAACGAGTTCGATCTCGCGCCCGGCGCCACACCGGCCGCCAACGCGCTCATCGCGGATGATGAAACCACGTTCATCAGCCGCCTCCAGGTCTCGTTCTAATCAACCTCAACTCATTCTCCGTCATGAAACTCAATACCATCCTCCTCTCCGTCCTCGCGCTGGCCGCCGGCACGGGTGCCGCCGCCAAGAGCTACGAGCTGCTCAATGTCTCGTACGACCCGACGCGCGAGCTCTATGTGGAGTTCAACAAGGCCTTCAGCGCCCACTGGAAAAGCAAGACCGGTGACGATGTCACCATCAAGCAATCGCACGGTGGCTCCGGCAAGCAGGCGCGGTCCGTGATCGATGGCCTCCAGGCCGATGTCGTCACCCTCGCGCTCGCCGGGGACGTCGATGCCCTCGAGGCCAACGCCAAGCTGATCCCGGCGGACTGGCAGAAGCGCCTTCCGCACAACTCGGCGCCCTACACCAGCACCATCGTGTTCCTGGTTCGCGCCGGAAATCCGAAGGGCATCAAGGACTGGGACGACCTGGCCAAGGCCGGGGTCTCCGTCATCACGCCCAACCCGAAGACCTCGGGCGGCGCGCAGTGGAACTACCTGGCGGCCTGGGAATTCGCCCGCCGCAAGTACGGCAGCGACGAGAAGGCCAAGGAATTCGTCGCCAAGCTCTATAAGAACGTGCCCGTCCTCGACTCCGGCGCACGTGGTTCCACCACCACGTTCGTGCAGCGAGGCATCGGCGATGTGTTCATCTCCTGGGAAAACGAGGCCTTCCTTGCGCTCAAGGAATTCGGCGCCGAAAAATACCAGGTCGTGGTTCCGTCGCTGAGCATCCTGGCAGAGCCCAGCGTGACGGTCGTCGACAAGGTTGCGAAGAAGAAGGGCACGACCGAAGTGGCCAAGGGTTACCTCGAGTATCTTTATTCCGAGGAAGGCCAGGATATTGCCGGTCGCCACTTCTACCGTCCGGCGGTGAGCGAGGCGGCGAAGGCGAAGTATGCCTCGCAGTTCCCCAAGATCGAATTGTTCACCATCGATTCCGCCTTTGGCGGCTGGAAGAAGGCCAAGCAGGACCACTTCGCCGACGGCGGCACGTTCGACCAGATCTACGCGAAGTAAACGCCGCGTATTCCGCAACGTCTCCGCCGTGTCGCGTCGCTACCGGGCGACGGCGCGCCCGCGCGCGGCGGAGCTTCAACCAATGACATCCCTCGTGAACACCACCTCCACTTTCCGTTCCGTGACGGTCGCCCGCTTCAAGCCGCCCGCCACCTCGCTCTCGCTGTCCGCCGCCCTCGGTGACCAGCTTTCCACCCTCTATGGCCACGCGCAGCGCTCGGAGCACGTCTTCGGCACGCCCTTGGGACCCTTCGAGCACGCGGGGATACCGCATCATCTGCCGCGCTTCGTTTACTTCGGGCCGCACACCTCCGAGGAATCGCCCCGGCTGGCTTTCCTCGCCGGATTGGACAGCCGCGATCTTCGCCCGACGCTGGCGCTCCTGCATTTGGTGGAGGAGTTGGCGATCCGGCCCGACCTCGGACAGAGTCTCCACCTCGCGTTCTATCCGCTGGTGGACGTGCTTGGCCATCTCAAGCAGGTGAAGGACCGCGACCTGGCCACCGAAAACTGGGCGGCGCCCGCGGCCCCTGAGATCAGCCTGATCGCCGGTGATTCGCGCGTGTCCTCCTACCACGCCTTCATTCGCGTGGAAACGGCGCCAAGCGATGACGTGGTCACGCTCCGTCTTCGCACGACCACCGCCGGCGGCACGAGCCTGCCGCTGATCTCGTCGGAGGACGCGGAGCCGTTTGCCGTGCGCTGGGAGACGGAGTTCGCCCCCGCGCCGGTGGCGGGTCCGCTCGCGTTGGGGGATGACCTTCCGTTCCGGCCCCTCGATCTCACCCTGCGCCTGCCGGGCGATTGGGAACCGGAATTTTATCGCGAGGCCGCGGCCTCGATTTTGAAACGCTTCATCATCCGCTACCGCGGACTCCTGGCCTATGGCCAAAACCTCTGAATTTTCCCGTCATGAAAAGTATTTCCAAGATCCTCCTCGTCCTGGCCGCCCTGGCCACCGCGGCCCAGCTCGGCGCCGCCGCGAACACCTTGCTCAACGTCTCCTACGACGTCACCCGTGAATTCTACA
This sequence comes from Verrucomicrobiota bacterium, assembly GCA_023433275.1. Taxonomy (GTDB): domain Bacteria; phylum Verrucomicrobiota; class Verrucomicrobiia; order Opitutales; family Opitutaceae; genus Lacunisphaera. The sequence goes on along the minus strand of JAEZDN010000149.1, from coordinate 27,127 downwards.
AGGAGTTCAACCCGGCGTTTATTGCCCATTGGGAAAGGACCAAGGGCGCCAAGCTCACCGTGAACCAGTCGCACGGCGGTTCATCCAAGCAGGTCCGGTCCGTTCTGGACGGACTCGAGGCCGACGTCGTCACAATGAACGGCGTGCCTGACGTGGATCAGCTGGCGAAGGGCCGGTTGATTCCCGCGGACTGGGCCTCGCGTCTGCCCAACGAGAGCGTGCCGTACACGTCGACCATCCTGTTCATTGTCCGGAAGGGGAACCCGAAGGGCATCAAGGGATGGGATGACCTGGTGCGCGATGGCGTGCAGGTGATCATTCCCAACCCGAAGACCTCGGGGAACGGCCGCTACAGTTATCTTGGCGCCTGGATTCATGCGCTGCGGAAGCCGGGCGGCAACGACGCCACCGCGCGGGCCTTCGTGCAGAAGCTTTTTGCCAACGTGCCCGTGCTCGACACCGGTGGCCGCGGTGCGACGACCACCTTTGCCCAGCGGGGCATGGGCGACGTGCTGCTGACGTTCGAGAACGAGGTGGCCCTGATTGTGAAGGAGCTGGGGCCGGACGCGGTGGAAGCGGTCGTGCCCGCCGCGAGCATCCTCGCGGAAAATCCCGTGGTGTGGGTCGACAAGATCGTGCAAAAACGCGGCACGGCCGAAGTCGCCCGCGCCTATCTCGAATACCTCTACAGCCCCGAGGCGCAGGAGCTCGCCGCGAAGTATTATTTCCGGCCGCTCGATCCGGCGTCCGCCGCAAAGTATCCCGGCCGTTTCCCGCCGCTCACGCTTTATTCCGTCCCGGACGTTTTCGGCAGCTGGGAAGTCGCGCAGAAAACGCATTTCGGCGAAGGCGGCGTCTTCGACCAGATCTACGTCAACCGGTAACCCGATCCGACATGACTGATTTCAACCCGACCGAACCGGTCTATCCGCACAAGCTGCGGCGGCTTTACTGGCCGTTCCTGGCGCTCGCGGAAGTGTGCCGCGAGATCGTGGGCACGGTGGCCGGATCCTTTGAGTGGGACGAGAAGCGGTACACCATCCCGCGCTTCGTGTTTCACGGGCCGCCGCTGGGGCTGCCGCCGATCCGCATCGGCCTGTTCGCCCTTCTCCAGGGAGACGACCAGGTGGGAGCGCTGGGCCTTCAGCGCTTTCTCAATTCCCTGGTCAACGACCCGGCGCCCGCGGCCGGTTATGAACTGGCGCTCTATCCCCTGTGCAACCCGACCGGTTATGAGGATGGCACGCGCCACAACCGCGCGGGTTGCGACCTGAATCGCGAATTCTGGCGCGGCTCCGCGCAGCCGGAGGTCAGGATCATGGAGGCGGAACTGCAGAGCGGGCAATTCGACGGCATCATCGCTGTCCGGGCCGACGGCACAGCGGCCACACTTCAGGGTTTCACGCCGGATCCCCTCGTGGCGGAGCAATTGCTGAAACCGTCGCTGGGGGCGGCTTCGCAAATCCTGCCCGCGGAGCAACCTGTCGCCGGCCGGCAGGGCAGGGATGCGACCGGCGCGTTGACCGCGCCGCCCGTCCAGCGTCCGCAACCCTTCGAGATCGTGCTGGAGACGCCCGCGCGGGCGCCGATGACACAACAGATCGAAGCAATCAGTTGCGCATTGCAGGCGGTTTTGAAAGAGTACCGGGCCTTTATCGCCCAAGGCATCAACCTGTGAGCCAAGCCGTCGCCATACCCCGTTTTCGCCGCCGCGTCCTGCCCGGTTTCGGGCTGTCGCTGGGCTTCACGCTGGCGTACCTGGGGCTGATCGTGCTGATCCCGTTGTCGGCGGCCTTCATCAAGAGCGCCGGTCTCAGCTGGGCCGATTTTTGGTCGGCCGTGACCTCGCCGCGCGTGATGGCGTCGTATCGGCTTAGCTTCGGCGTCTCGCTATTCGCCGCGTTGATCAATGCGATCTTCGGTGGCATCCTCGCGTGGGTCCTGGTGCGCTACACGTTCCCGGGACGGCGCATCGTCGATGCGCTGGTGGACCTGCCGTTCGCGCTGCCGACGGCGGTGGCCGGTATCGCGCTGACGGCGATTTATTCCCCGAATGGCTGGGTGGGGGAATGGTTGAATCCGCTTTGGGCCAGCGGGCTGACGAAATTGTCCGCGTGGGTCCCGTGGGTCGACTGGCAGGGCTGGCTGGGCGGCAAGATCGCCTTCGATCGCCCGGGTGTTTTTCTCGCGCTCACGTTCGTGGGCCTGCCCTTCGTGGTGCGCACGTTGCAGCCGGTGCTGGAGGAACTGGAACCGGAATTGGAGGAAGCGGCGGCGACGCTCGGCGCCAATCGCTGGCAGACCATGACCCGCGTCATTTTCCCGGAGCTGCTGCCGGCGCTCATCACCGGTTTCGCGCTCTCCTTCGCCCGCGCCCTGGGCGAGTATGGCTCGGTCGTGTTCATCGCGGGCAACATGCCCATGCACAGCGAGATCACGCCGCTGCTCATCATCACCAAGCTGGAACAGTACGACTATCGCGGCGCGACTGCCATCGCGGTCGTGATGCTCGTGGCGTCCTTCATTCTCCTGCTGCTCATCAACCTGCTCCAGAAATGGAGCCGTCGCTACTATCGCGTCTGACATGGCCGGCCTGACCGCAACTTCCAGCCTGGGCTCCAAGCCGCCCGCCCGCGGCACGGGCCGGCGCGTCATCCGCAATCCCTGGTGGGTGCGCGTGGTTTTCATGACGATCGCGCTCACGTTCGTCGCGTGCTTCCTCGTGCTGCCGCTGGCGGCGGTGTTCACCGAGGCGTTGCGCAAGGGGGTGGGTCCGTTCTTCGCGTCGTTCACCGACCCCGACATGCTGAGCGCGCTCAAGCTCACGCTCACGACGGCGGCGATCGCGGTGCCGGCGAATCTCGTTTTCGGCGTCGCCGCCGCGTGGTGCATCGCGAAGTTCGACTTCAAGGGCAAGAGCCTCCTCATCACCCTCATCGACCTGCCGTTCGCGGTGTCGCCGGTCATCTCCGGCCTGATCTACGTCCTGGTTTTCGGCGCGCAGGGCTGGTACGGCACCTATTTGAATGCGGAGGCGCCCTGGTTCCCGGGCCTCCAGGCGTGGCTGATCGAGCAGGACCTCAAGATCATCTTCGCGGTGCCGGGCATCGTGCTCGCGACCATCTTCGTCACGTTCCCCTTTGTCGCGCGCGAGCTGATCCCGCTGATGCAACAGCAGGGCAACGATGAGGAATATGCCGCGCTGACGCTGGGAGCGACCGGCTGGCAGACGTTCTGGCGCGTGACGGTGCCCAACATCAAATGGGGCCTGTTCTACGGGGTCATCCTGTGCAATGCCCGCGCAATGGGGGAATTCGGCGCGGTGTCCGTGGTGTCCGGCCACATTCGCGGCGAGACCAACACCATGCCCCTGCATGTCGAGATCCTCTACAACGAGTACAACTTTGTCGCGGCCTTCGCCGTTTCATCCCTGCTGGCGCTGCTGGCGCTCGTGACGCTGCTCCTGAAGAGCCTCGTCGAGTGGCGTGCGCACAAGGGAGGCGCCTGACGGCGAACCTCAAATCTTGAACGTCAAACGCTGAACTTTGAAACCATGAGGGCTGACCACTATGATTCTGGACGAGCTCATCCGTATTTTCGTCGCGAGCATCCGAACCGCCCAAGAGAGCGACAAGTGAACTTTGAACTCATGCACCAGCCCATAGACCTTACTCAAGATGGTGGCTTCAGCGTTCGACGTTCAACCTTCAGCTTTCAGCGTTCAAAGTTCGTCCCCTGCCCATGAGCGTTCAAGTTAACAACATCAGCAAGTCCTTCGGGCAGTACACGGCGCTCGCCGATGTCAGCCTGTCGGTGAAGAGCGGAAAACTCACCGCGCTGCTCGGCCCCTCGGGCTCGGGCAAGACCACGCTGCTCCGCATCATCGCGGGTCTCGAGCATGCCGACGAGGGCAGTGGGAAGATTCTTTTCCACGGCGAGGACGTCACCGCCGTGCCCGCGGGCAAGCGCAAGGTCGGATTCGTGTTCCAACATTACGCCCTGTTCCGGCACATGACGGTGTTTGAAAACATCGCCTTCGGCCTCAAGGTGCGCCGGAAGAACCGGCCGCCCGCTCCTGAAATCGCCGACCGCGTGCACAAGCTGCTCAAGCTGGTCCAACTCGACAACCTGTCGGAGCGCCTGCCCAACCAGCTTTCCGGCGGCCAGCGCCAGCGCGTGGCCCTGGCGCGCGCGCTGGCGGTCGAACCCAAGGTGCTGCTCCTCGATGAACCGTTCGGCGCGCTCGACGCCAAGGTCCGCAAGGAACTGCGGCGCTGGCTGCGCAAGTTTCACGAGGAGATCCACCTGACCACGCTTTTCGTGACCCATGACCAGGAGGAGGCGCTGGAGATTTCCGACGACGTGGTGATCATGAACCAGGCGAAGATCGAGCAGGTGGGCACACCGCAGGAAGTGTACGACCGTCCGGCCACGCCGTTCGTTTACCAATTCCTCGGCAACGTGAACGTGCTGCGCGCCGCGTCGCTGACTTCGGGCAGCAATCCCTCCATTCCCGCCAGCGGCATGCACAGCAACGGCCAGGTATTCGTGCGGCCCCACGACATCGAGGTTGTGCCCCATGAGGCGGACGCGCCCGGCATTCCGGCGGTGCTCCGCTACATCCACGCGGCCGGCCCGCAGGCGCGGCTCACGCTGGAGCAGGTGGAGAACCGCGAGATCGTTGAAGCCGAGATCTCGCGCGCCGAGCTCACGCGCCTCGACCTGAAGCTCAACAACCTGGTGCTGCTCCGGCTGCGCCAGACGCGCTCCTTCGCCGACGATTACGCGATCTAGCCGAAAAAACAGGCGCGGGTGATTTGCCGCCCGGCCGGACCCGGACATTTTCCATCAACCACAACCCCCGATCATCATGGCCAAGATATACAATGACATCACCGAGACCATCGGCAACACCCCCCTCGTGCGGCTCAACCGCACCGCTGCCGCCCATGGGGCCCAGGCGGAGATCCTGCTGAAGCTCGAGTTCTTCAATCCCCTGTCGAGCGTCAAGGATCGCATCGGGTTTGCGATGATCGATGACGCGTTGAAGTCGGGCAAGATCACCAAGGACACCGTCCTGATCGAGCCGACGTCCGGCAACACCGGCATCGCGCTGGCCTTCGTGGCCGCGGCCAAGGGCATGAAGTTGATCCTCACGATGCCTGAGACGATGACGATCGAGCGGCGCAAGATCCTGAAGATCCTCGGCGCGCGCGTGTTCCTGACCGAGGGGCCGAAGGGCATGAAGGGCGCCATCGCGAAGGCGGAGGAACTGCAGGCCAAGATCCCCGGTGCGGTGATCCTCCAGCAGTTTGCCAACCCGTCCAACCCGGCGGTCCATCGTCGCACCACCGCCGAGGAGATCTGGCGCGATACGGATGGCAAGGTGGACATCATTGTCTCGGGCATCGGCACCGGCGGCACCATCACTGGCGTCGGTGAGGTGTTGAAGCCCCGCAAGCCCGGCCTGCAGGTCGTGGCGCTCGAGCCCGATGCGTCCCCGGTGCTCTCGGGCGGCGCGCCGGGTCCGCACAAGTTGCAGGGCTTGGGTGCGGGTTTCGTGCCCTCGATCCTGAACACGAAGATCTACGACGAGGTGATTCGGGTGAAGGAAACGGATTCCGCCCCGATCTCGAAGCAGGTGAACAGCCTCGATGGCATCCCGATCGGCATTTCCTCGGGCGCCGCCGTCTGGGCTGCGATCCAGCTTTCGAAGCGTCCGGAAAACAAGGGCAAGCAGATCGTGGCGATCATCCCCTCGGGGGCGGAGCGTTACCTGTCGTCCTGGTTGTTCGCCGATGTAAATGTCGAGAGCGACCCCATCGACGACCTGCTCGCGCCGGCGACCTGAGCCGCGCAGCCTTCCGGCCCATCGCGGCGCATGCCTCAGGGCGCAGCAAGTCTGCGCCCCTACCGTTGGACCGCAGGATTCCGGCCTTACGGGCGCTCGCTGCCGGCGAGCGCCTTTTTCGTGTCCGGCGACCGGCGTTTCCCGAGCGCCGGGTTTCTTTTTTCCGCCATCTGGTACCAGCGGTAGAAGCTGACCGCAAAGGCGAGCCCGGCGACACTCATGCCGACAAGTTTCATCATGGCGCCGGCCAGCAGCTGGTCGGCGGCGGCGCTGAGGCTCGTGATGCGCGGAGCGAACTCATAGGTGGGATAAAGCACGTCCTGGGAGAAGGTGATGTAGGCAAAAACCGGGGTCATGCCGATCAGCACGGCCATCAGGTAGAGCATTTGCCAGCCATAGGGAATGGGCGGGTACTCGCGAGACGGGCTCAACAAAGGCCACCAATAGAACAGGGCGGCCCCGAACATGGTGAAATGCTCGAGGATGTGGATGGGGCGGTTTTGCAGGGCCAGGTCGTAGAGCAGCGGCATGTGCCAGCCGGTGAGAATGGCGGTGTAGAGGAAGCCGCAGACCAGGGGATGCGTGAGCACGCGGAGGATGGGGCGCAGGCCGGGACGGCCCGTGATGGGCCGCACGAGCCAGTCGGGGAGGCCCAGCAGCATCAGGATGGCCGCGGGGTAGATGATGAGCTGGTGCTGCAGCATGTGCGCGCTCAACAGGAATCGCTCGCCGAGCTGGTCGAGCGGGGAGCCAACGGCGAGATAGAAGATCACCAGCGCCGCGTAGAATCGGATGGCCTGACGGCGCGGGTAGGGCTCCCCGGGGGCGAGATTTTGGCGCAACGGGCCGGTCAGGATGGCGTAGAGCCAACCGAGGAAGATGAGCCCGCCGATGAGCAGCGGTTCATTGTGCCAGTGAGTCCAATCAATCATGGGCCAGAAGAGGAGACACGAATTGTCCGAATTTGCACGAAGAGAAGCCGATCATTGCCAGATCGAGATTCGTGAAGATTCGTGACATTCGTGTCTGGGTGGGGACACAAAAAAGCCGCGACGGGCGTCGCGGCTTCGGAAGGGAGGTGGCCGTGCTCAGAAGCGCAGCAGACCCACGGGGGCGGCGCTGAGCGGGTGGCTGGCATCGGCGCCGAAGAGCTGGAGCAACGCCCACATCGTGCCGCCGGCCAGCACGAGCCCGATGAAAAACAGGATCGTGCAGAACACCTTGTCCCACCGGAGGTGCATGAAGTAGAAGATAACGGCGAGGAACTTGCCGGCGGAAAGAACCAGCAGCGTGGTCACCACGAACCATTTGGCGAGCGGGAGGTAGATCAGGACGACCTCGATGCCCGTGACCACGGAGAGGACCATGGCGACCTGGATGTAGAAATGGAACTTGCTCGGCTCGTGGTGGCCGGCGTCGGCGGTGGTGATGGCGGGAGCGGACATGGTGCGGATTGAAGGTGGTGGATCTTTCTCGTTCTCGCTATCGTTCTCTTAATCTCGGGATTGGGAGGGACGGAAGGCAGAGAACGATTAGGATTAGGAGAACGAGAACGATTGGATCAGAGGTACTCCAGGAGGTAGACGGCGGTGAAGATGATGATCCAGACGATGTCGACGAAGTGCCAGTAGAGGCCGATCGCCTCGACGTCGCCGGCGTTCTTCTCGCCGAACTCGACGGCCCCGGTGTCGCGACCCATCCAGAAGGTGAGGGCGAGGGCCGCGGCGCCGACGGCGAGGGGGATGGCGGAATGCTTGAGGAATTCGACCGGGGAGAGGCCGTAGATGATCTCAATGCCGCCCGGGACGAGGACGATGAAGGAAACGGCCATCACCGTGCAGACTGCGGTGAGGTGGATGAAATTCCTGAGCAGGCCGTTGCCGTGGGTGGGCTTGAAGGAGCGCACGTACATCATGCCCAGGAGCAGGACGCCGATGGCGACGTGGGTGCCGTGGGTGCCGGTCAGGGTGTAGAACGTGGAGCCGAAGATGCTGTTCGAGAGCGTCATGCCCTGGGCGTGCACGAAGTGCTCGAATTCATAAACCTGGCCGCCGAGGAAGATGCAGCCGAAGAACATCGTGCCGAGCAGCATGGTGCGCGTGCTCTTGATGTTGCCCCGCTGGATGGCGTTCACGGCGAGCGCCATGAGGAGGGACGACATGAGCAGGATGAACGTCGAGAAGGACGTGAGCTCGATGTTGAAGACGCGCGTGGGCTCGGCGTTGCCCGGGGGCGGATTGAGGCGATAGACGAGGTGCGTCGAGATCAGGGCGCCAAAGAACATGCAGTCCGAGGCGAGGAAGGCCCACCAAAGGAGCTTCTTGTTCGGAATGCCGGTCGACGTCGTGTGGTCGTGATGATGATCGATGGCGCCAGTGGCCGCGTGACTGCTCATGGGTGATTGGGTCTTGGATCTAGGGTCTCGGATCTGGGGCGGGCGAATTAGTGGGCGCCGCCACGGGATTCCGTGACTTTGCCGTCCTTGTCGATGTGGAGGTGATAGCCACCCGGGCCCTCGAGGGACCAGAGGTAAAGGCCGAGCACCATGATGACGCCGCCGGCGATGGCGAGGGGCAGGTGGGAGGAGAGGACCTCGTTGCCGAACATCACGACCGGATACCGGAGCTGGGCGAAGTTGTACGTGCCGATCAGGAGGCCGATCGAGGAGATCAGCGGATACCACGACTGGTCGGGCATATGGATGCCGCCGTGGGCTTCCTCCGCCTGGATGTGAGCGGCGCGTTCCTTCGCGATCTCCTCGCGGTGGTTCTTCTCGTACCACCAGCCGTCACGGGCGTGCACGGTGGGGATGGCGTCGAAGTTGTGCTCCGGCGGAGGCGAGGGGATGGACCATTCGAGCGTGCGGCCGTCCCACGGATCGTTGCCGCATCGCTGGCCCTTGAAGTAGCTCCAGACCAGCACGGCAAAGTAGGTGAAGATGCCCACGCCGAGCAGGTACGCGCCGTAGGTGGCGAACATGTTGCCCTCGTTCCAGCCCATGTTGGCGTCGTAGGTCCAGGTGCGGCGGGGCATGCCGTTCAGGCCGAGGAAGTGCATCGGGAAGAACGTGGCGTTGAAGCCGATGAAGATCAGCCAGAAGGAGAGCTTGCCCCAGAATTCGGGGACCATCCGGCCGAAGAACTTGGGAAACCAGTAGTGGATGGCGGCGAGCAGCGCGAAGGTGGCGCCGCCGATGAGCACGTAGTGGAAATGAGCGATGACGAAGTAGCTGTCCTGCTGCTGGGCGTCGGCCGGGGCGGCGGCGTGCATGACGCCCGAGAAGCCACCGAGCATGAACATCCAGATGAAGCCGAGGGCGAACATCATGGGGACGCGGGTGACGATGTGGCCGCCCCAGAGGGTGCCGATCCAGTTGAAGATCTTGACGCCGGTGGGCACCGCGATGGCCATGGTGGCCAGGGCGAAGGCCGCGGTGGCGATCGTGCCCATGCCCGTGGTGAACATGTGGTGGCTCCACACGCCGAAACCGATGAAGCCGATGGCGACGCCCGAGAAGACGACGATCGGGTAGCCGAAGAGGGGCTTGCGGGAGAACGTCGGCAGGATTTCCGACACGTAGCCCATGGGGGGCAGGATGAGGATGTACACCTCGGGATGGCCGAACACCCAGAAGAGGTGCTGCCAGAGGATCGGCTGGCCGCCGCCGGACACCTCGAAGAAGCTCGTGCCGAAGTTGCGGTCCATCATCACCTCCACCAGGGCGATGGCGATGGCGGGGAGGGCGAGGATGAGCAGGAAGCTCGTGACGAGGGTCATCCACACGAACACCGGCAGGCGCATCATGGTGAGGCCCGGGGCGCGCATGTTGATGATCGTGACGATGAAGTTCAGGGAGGCGACGATCGACGAGACGCCGAGCACCTGCAGGCCGAGCACCCAGAGGTCGGTCGAGATGTCAGGCGTGAAAATCTTGGAGGTGAGGGGGGCATAGCCGAACCAGCCCACGTCCGGGGCGCCACCGAAGTTCCAGCCGGGGACAAAGTGCGAGATCCAGCCAACGTTCAGGAGGATGGCGCCGACGACCCAGACCCAGAGGGAAAACGTGTTGAGGCGGGGGAAGGCGACGTCACGCGCGCCGATCATGAGGGGAACGAGCAGGTTGAAGAACGCGGCGTTCAGGGGCATGACCGCGAGGAAGATCATCGTGGTGCCGTGCATCGTGAACAGCTCGTTGTAGAGCTGGGCGCTGATGAAGCGGTTGTTCGGCACCATGAGCTGGGTGCGGATCATCAGGGCCTCGAGGCCGCCGATGAGGAAGAAGAGGATGGCGAAGCCGCCATACATCAGGCCGATCTTCTTGTGATCGACCGTGGTCAGCCAGCCCACGAGGCCGGTCTTGGCGGTCGGTCGGGCAAACAGTTCGAATGTCTGCTTCGTGGCAGGGACGTGCGGGGTGCCCGCGTAGTTGGATTTGGCGATGGCTTCGGCCATGGGAAGATGCGGAAAGGTTTAGGGTCTGGGATCTAGGGTCTGGGGGCGGAGTATCAGGCGGGGTCGGTTACTTCAGGCTGTGGAGGTAGGCGACCAACGCGTCGATTTCGGCGTCGGAAAGGGTGAACTTGGGCTGGCCGGTGCCGACGTCGATGTAGCCGCCGTGGTACATTTTGTTGCCCGGTTTGAAGTACTCGGGATCCTTGATCCACTGGTGGAGGCGTTCCGGGGTGTTTTCCAGGACGCCGGCCGCGAGGGACGTGCGGGAGCCGAGGTGGGTGAGATCCGGGCCCGTGATGCCGATGCCCTCGTGGCCGCGGACCGTGTGGCAGGTAATGCAGGTCTTGTCCGCGAAGAGCTTGCGGCCGGTGGCGATGAGCGAGGGATTCTCGCCCGCCGCGGGTTGTTGCATGGCCTGCCAGGCCGCGAACGGGTCGGCATCAAATTGGGGGCTGCCGCCAAAGGTGCTGCCGGGCCCGAGATTGGACATGCTGGCGAAGCGGGCTTGGGGCGCCTCGCCGGCCGAGGCGGCGGCGAGGGATTGGGCGCTCACGGTGCGGGCGGCCTGTTTTTGATTCTCGAGCCACTTGACGTAGTCGGAGGGGGAGAGCGCGATGACGCGGAATTTCATGATCGCGTGCGACTCGCCGCAATACTCGGCGCACTGCCCGTAGAAATAACCGGGCTGGTCGGCCTTGAACCAAAGGTGGTTGGCGCGATTCGGGATCATGTCGACCTTGCCCGCCAGCTTGGGAATCCAGAAGCTGTGAATGACGTCGATGGTGCGGAGGTTGACGCGGACGGCGGTGCCGGCGGGGACGACCAGTTCGTTGCCCGTGACGAGCGGCGCCTCGCCGCCGCCCGGGAGCTGCATCATCTCGGAACCGTACTCAAATTTGAACCACCATTGGTAACCCGTGGCGGTGATTTCAATGGCGCCGCTCTTTTCCTCCTCGGGCACGTCGTGGGTGTACCAGATGCCCTGGACGGTCGGAACGGCGATGAAGACCAGGAGGACGACCGAGCCTGCGATCAGGCCGATTTCCACCAAGGGGTTGCCGTGGCCGGCCTCGTCGGGGACCTTGGCCACCTCCTCCTCCTTGGTACGGGCGCGGAACTTGATCTGGGCGTAGGCGAGAACCCCGCCGACAATGATGAAAATGGCGAGGGTGACCCACACGGTGACCATGAAGAGGTCCCATTGGGACTTGGCCACGGGCCCGCCGGTGACCATGGTCGACTGGGGACCGCTGAGGCTGAAGACCTCGGCCAGTTTGCAGCCCGAGAGGAACATAAGGGCCAAACCGGCGCAAAAAGCGGCGAAGATGCGCATAAACGGGGTGGAGACGGAGCGTGTACGGGTCATGTGTGACAGTGGCGGCGACTCAGGAGGACGCCGGGCCGACAGTATCGGGGCAGGGTTCGGAAATTGCGGGGCATTTCAACCGCAAAAGAAGAGCAATTTATGCGTAGCCAACGATCCACAAATCCTCCTGCCGGTGGATATTAATCCGATTGCGCGGCGGGATAAGCGACGAAGGGAAATTGCGCATCGCGGTTGCGCGACGCGCCGCCTTGTGGCAAAATGTCCGTTCCATGAAATCCACCATTACCCTTTCGCTGCTCGCTTGCAGCCTCGTGTTCACCGGCTGCGGCAAGAAGGAAGAATCCGTTTCTTCGCCGGGCGCGTCCCCGTCGGCCTCGACGCCCGCCGCGGCCCCTGCTCCCGCCACCGCCTCGGCCGCCAATGTCGAGGTGACCGCCAACGATGCGATGAAGTTCAATGTCACCCGCTTCGAGGTCGCCGCCGGGCAGGAAGTGAAGCTCACGCTCACCAACATGGGCACCATGCCCAAGGCGGCCATGGGTCACAATCTGGTCATCCTCAAGAAGGAGGCTGACGCCAAGGCCTTCGCGGACGCCGCCGTCATGGCCGCAGCCACCGACTACATCCCGGCGGCGAAGTCCGGCGACGTCGTTGCCCACACCAAGATGCTCGGGCCCAAGCAGAGCGACCAGATCACGTTCAAGGCGCCCACCGAGCCCGGCGAGTATCCCTTCCTGTGCTCGTTTCCCGCCCACTTCATCTCAGGCATGAAGGGTGTGATGGTGGTGAAGTAAGCGAAGTTTCGCTTGGACGTGCTTCTCAAGCCGGGCGGCGAGCCCGGCTTTTTTTTGGCTGAGTCCCGGATTGCCTCACGCAGAGGCAGCGAAGGTCGCAGGGGAAACCAGCAACGGGTGCATTCGGCCCCTGTGTCCTTCGCGACCCTTGCGTGAGGATGAAATGCCTTGGGAAAACCACTCAAACCCGCCTCAAACCGGCGCGGCCGGCCACCACACGTAGAGGAACAGGTACACCAGCACGCCCGTCACCGAGACATAGAGCCAGATGGGAAACGTGATCCGGGCCCAGCGCTTGTGCCGTTCGAAATCGCCCTTGATGGCCAGCGCGAAGGTCTTGGGCACGAGGTAGGCGATCACGATCGCGAGCACGATGTGGGTGAGGAGCATCGCGTAATAGAAACCCCGCAGGGCCGCCCCCTCGCCACCGAAGGGCGTGTGAACGCCGCGGACGAGAATCTTGTGTGCCACGTAGCCGACGAGGAATACGGCCGAAACCGCGCCCGCACTCAACATGACCTTGCGGTGGGTGTCGCGGCGGCCGCGCTTGATGAGCACGAAGCCCGTCGTGATGAGCACGGTGGCCACGGCATTGAGCATGGCGTTCAGGGTGGGGATGTCTTGGACGGTCATGGGGTTTTGTAGGAGCCTGCTTGCGGGCGATGGTTGGTGGAATCGCCTGCAGGCAGGCGCCTACAATTTGAAAATCATCCGGTCGGCGACCAATGCCGCCAGCAGCAGGGGCAGGTATGCGATCGAGATCAGAAACACCCGGCGCGCGAGGGTTTCGCGCCTGGCTGGATCCAGGAAAAGAAAGGCCCCGCGCAGGAACCACAGGCCGAGCAACGCCGCGACGACGCCATAGTACCACGTGCAATAGCCGAGCAGGGTGGGCATGAGGCTCGAGGCGACGAGCAGGACCGTCCAGATAAAGGTCCAGCGCGACACCTTGGTGCCGCTCGGATCCACCACGGAGAGCATCGGCATGCCCGCCGCGGCGTAGTCCTTCCGGTAAGTCCAGGCCAGGGCGAAGAAGTGCGGCATCTGCCAGGTAAACAGGATGGCGAAGAGGGACCAGCCGAGGCCGGGATTGGATCGCCCCGCGGCCGCCCAGCCGATGAGCGGCGGGAGCGCGCCACTGATCGCCCCCAGCTCGGTGTTCCACCGGGACCAGCGCTTGGCCGGCGTGTAGATCGCGAGGTAGGCGACAATCGTGGCCAGGGCGAGGAAGGCGGAGAGGCCGTTCACCAGCTTGAACAGGATCGCGAGCCCGGCGATGCACAGCGCCCAGCCGACGACGAAGGCGGAACCCGGCGCGATGATGCCGGCGGGAATCGGGCGCCCGGCCGTGCGCTGCATGCGCGCATCCGTGTCGCCCTCCATCCACATGTTGAGCGCCGCGACGCCGCCGGCGCACAAGGCCGTGCCGAGGACAACCAGCACCGTGCGCTTCAGGTCGAAATAGGAATACGGCACAGCTGCAAGGTAGCCGACCATCGCCGTGATGACCGACATGAGGCTCAACCGCGGCTTCGTCAGCTCGAGGTAATGCCGCCAGGTGGCGGGGCCGGCGTGGGCCAGGGGTTTGAGATCGGTTTCGGTCATGAACGGCCCTCGACCGAATCACGCCGCGTCAGGAAAACGACCACAAAAGTCATGGCGAGAGTCAGGGCGCCGCACACCACGTGGGCGGTCGTCATGGTGACGCTCCGGCCGGTCCAGATGATCTTGGCCCCGAGGAAAATCTGGAACGCGACCAGGGCGACCAGCACGAGGCTGCCCGCGCGCACGACGGGGTGGAGCGACTTTTCCCGCCAGAGGACGTGGCCATACGCGGCGACGCCGAGCCCGATGAGTGCGGCCATGACGCGGTGGGCGAACTGGAGTGTCACGCGATAATCCCAGTGTGCGGGGAGAATCGCGCCGTCGGGCGTGGAGAGCGGGAAGGTGGGGATGATCATGCCGGCCTGGTTGTGGCGCATGGTCACGGCCACGCCGAGTTGGATGAACAACAGCGCCACGCACCAGCCACCCAGCGAGCGCACGCGCGGGCCCGCGTGGCCGAGCCTGTTTTCGGTCCAAGGGCGGGAAAGGCCGGCCATGATCGCGAAAAGCATGCACACATATACCTGGGCCAGCATGCCGTGCGGCAGGCGCAGCATCTGGCCGAGGCTCATGTCGAAGCCGGGCACGCCGATCGTGTCCAGCAGCACGCGTTTGCCGCCGATCACGCCTTGCACGACCACGATGGCGAGCGACCACCAGCCCAGTTGTCGCAGCCAGCGCCGTTCTTCCTTCCGGTGCAACCAGACGGCAAGCCCCAGGGTGACGAGGCCCATCACCGCGCCTGAGAGCCGGTGCGAGTGTTCGGCGAACTTGTCGATTTCGGTGAGCCAGCCCGGCGGATTGACGGAGCCGTTGGACAACGGCCAGTCGGGGAAGGCCATGCCGGCCCCGATGGTGGTGGTGAGCGCGCCCAGCGCCACCAGCACGAACACCCAGATGCTGCCCACCGCGGCGAACCAAGCGAGGACGGGTTTATAGGAAGCGGTGCGGGACATGGGTCTATTGGAAGGGGCCTGTTTACAGGCGATGCGGCGCAGGAACCGTCCACGGGCGTCCCGCATTGCCTGCAAGCAGGCACCTGCAAATCGGAAAATGGGCAGCGGGCATGGAGGGCATTACGTGGGCTTTCGACACCAAGCGCGCAGGTCATACCCCGCACCGGGTCGGAGCAAACCTTTTGACAATTCGCGGCCTTGGCAAATGGCTTGGGGGATGATGCCAAGGTATTCGCCCGCCGTGTTCGCCGCCTTGGGAATTCTTATGGTGGCCCCGGGTTGCGGACGGAAAACGGAGTCTCCCGTCGACGCGCCGGACCGCCCGGCCGCGACCGCCGCGCCGGCGGAAACGCGTCACCGTCTCGCCGGCGAAATCATCGATGTGCAGGCGGAGCGCGAGGTGTTGATTGTGACCCATGACGAGATCAAGGGCTACATGCCGGCAATGACGATGGAGTTCAAAGTGGCGAAAGCCGATGTGGCCAATGCCCGGGTGGGGCAGCGCATCCGGGCCGAGTTGGTGGAGCGCGGCGAGGACTACTGGCTCGAGAAGATCTGGCCCGACGACACGGTCACGGTATCCGTGCTCGACGCCGCGACGAAGGCCCTGGCGCAGGATACCGCCATGCGGGGGAAGGAAGCCTATCGGGAGATTGGGGAGGCATTGCCATCGTTCACGCTGCTCGACCAGGAGGGTCGCACGGTGTCGGCCAGCCGTTTCCGGGGTCGGCAGGTGGTGATGAATTTCATCTTCACGCGGTGTCCCATTGCCACCATGTGCCCGGCGGCGACACTGCGGATGTCCCAATTGCAGGCCGCCGCGCGCGAGGCCGGCGTGAAGGATTTCGAACTGGTCTCCATCTCGCTCGACCCGGAGTTCGACACGCCCGGGGTGTTGCGGGATTACGCGGAGGCGCGCGGGCTCGACACCACGAACTGGGCGTTTCTGACCGGACCCGACGCGGGCGTGCGCCACCTGCTAGCGCAGCTGGGCGTGATTCGTGAATTCGAAGGCGCCACCATCAAGCACACGCTGGCCACGGTGTTGATCAACGCGGAGGGCCGCATCGTTCATCGCGAGGATGGCAGTGCGTGGCGGGTCGAGGATTTCGTGCGGAGGTTGAAGAAGGGATGAATCGCCAACGCGCGTTGAAGCCTTTTTCTTGTGGGAGCCAGATTGCAGGCGCCTACCGGGTTGAACTTCGCGAACGAAATAATTCCGCATGAACAAACTGGATGAACTCAGCGCGGGCGGGCCGCCGCCCCGGCGCAAGGCGCCAAAAGGGCCTCATTCCGCCTCGCGGTGGTCACCGCGCAGCCAGTTCGTGCTGATCACCGCCGTGGCGCTGGCGCTTTTTGTCGTGATTCGCCTTCTTCCCGGTGGCTCCAATGTGAGCCACATGGATTTCCGGGTGGAGGGAAAGGGCGCGATTGAATTTTGCGACCCGGCGAATCCGCAGTTCATTCCCGTGGTATCCGTGCGCTCCCCGGTGGCGATGACGCTGGCCTCGGAACGGGAGCCGGCGCGCGGGGAACCGGTCGAGTTCACGCTCACGCTGCGCACCGCGAGCGGCAAGCCGATCGGCCCGGCGGACCTGATGGTGGCGCACACGCGCAAGCTTCACCTGCTCGTGGTGGATCCCACGCTGTCGGACTACCAGCATGTCCATCCCGAGCCCGGCCGTCGCGACGGGGAGTGGCGATTCGTCCTGACGCCGCGGCGATCGGGGGTTTACCGCGTGTTCGCGGATTTCACCCCGGCGGCGACGCAACGCGGGTTGTATGCCGCGGCGGATTTCACCGTGCCCGGCACGGTGCCGACGGTGATCAACACCGGCAACACCACGTGGCAGGAGCGGGGCTTCCGGTTTGATCTCGTCCTTCCGCCGGTGCTGCGGGCCGGCGAGCCCGCGGATCTGAAATTCCGGATCGGGAGCCCTGGCAGCGTGAAGGAGCCAGTGCCGCTGCAGCCGGTCATGGGAGCATTCGCGCACCTCGTGGCTTTCGATGAGGCTCGCACCGGGTTTGCGCATTTGCATCCGATGGAGACGGACCTGGCGCAGGCGCCGGATGCGCTGAATCCCGAACTGAATTTCAAGATCACGATTCCCCAGCCGGGGCGCTATGTCATCTGGGCGCAGGTTGATCTCGCCGGGAGCGAGAGCTTCGTACCGTTTTGGGTGGACGTGTTGCCGTAGGAGCGCGCCGGGCTATCGCGAATCCTGGAGCCGGCCCGCCCTTGGGCCGGGGGTGGGGAAGCGCGGCTCCGAACCGGGGCGAGGGCGCCCCGGCTCCAGGAACTCGCGCTGCCCGACGGCGAGGCCATTCCCCAAGCCTCAGATGATGGCCGTCATCCCTCAACCTAACGCTTGCTCCTGTACCCGCGGGCGCGCCGCCGGCGCCCGGTCACACCGGTTCGCCGGAGAGCGCCATGACCTCGCCGGTGTCGGTGCGGAGGTATTGGCCTAACTCGGTGCCGGGAAAGGCGCCGAACACCCCGGGATGGCAGCGGATCAATCCCTCGCGAGCCAGGCGCACGATGCTCCGAATGTTGGATTCGGGATCATTGCAGAACCAATGGTAGCGTGACTTGTTCGGCCAGAGCATGCTCCCGCGCAGGACGTCGCCAATGATTGCCTCGCCGGAATCGAGCACGACGGAAGATGACCCCGGCGTGTGCCCCGGCGTGGCGAGCACGCGGCCTTTCACGCCATGCACTTCGAGGGAAAATCCATCGCGAAAAATCAGGTCGGGTTCGAAAGGTTCGAAATTCTCATCGACGAAGGGGCGGAGGACGCGGCCGATGGCATCCTGCGGGGCCAGCACGCCATTGCGCCCGTGCCGCACGAGGTCGACGTCGCCGACGTGGAGGGCGATGTGGGCCCCGCTGCGGCGACGAAGCTCGGCGGCGCAGCCGGCGTGATTGCTGTGGCCGTGCGTGAGCAGGATGAGACCGAGGTCCTTGACCGAGACACCGTGGCTTTTCAGGGCCGCGAGGATGCGTTTCAAGTCACCCGGGGCGCCGGTGTCCACCAGCACGGGCTGGCGGCCCATGAGCAGGTAACAGTTGGAGATGGCGCCTTTGATCCGGACGAGCACGTCCATGAATCTCGCCGGAGCGTGCGGGATGGCAAGTGTGTCGTGGTGGGGCCCGGATCGGGACGCATCCGGGCAGGCGTGCGTGGATGCGCGCGGTCCGGGTTCGCCCGGTCCAAAAGCACGGCGGGGCCGGGGTGGCTCCACCCCGAACTGGAGCGCGGGGGCGACTCCCCGCGGGCGGTCGCGTTACAGCGTGATGAACACCAGCTGGCCGGCGCGGCTGTCGGGAACGATCAGCTCGCCCTTGGCACGATCAAGAAAGTGGTCCGCGGCGGATTGGGCCTGGTGCAGGAGAACCGGCGTGCCGCCGGCAGGTGGAAGGCGCCAGATCTTGCCGGTGAGGACTTCGGTGACGTAGAGGTTGCCCTGGCTGTCGGTCTCGACGCCGTCGGCCGAACGATAGCCGCTCGCGATGACCTTGAACTCCTGCCCGGGGTACGCGGCAACGATGTTGCCGAGGAAGAACTCGGCCGCGAGGATGCGGCCGTCGGGCTCGACAAATACGCCGTTGGGATAGCGCATGAGCGGGGAGTCCCCGATCGCCAGCGTGACAGTGCCATCCCAGGCCACATGATAAACGCGACCGTGGGGCGGGCGGGCCAGGATGCCGGCGTCATCGGCGGGCGCGAAGCCGTTGGGGCCGAAAAGTTCGCCGCCGTTGTTCATGTCGGTGACGTACACGCCGCGGTGGAGCGGATCCAGGGTGACATCGTTCAGATATACCGGCGGCTTGGGGAAGGCGTCGGGGCCGGCGAGCAGGGTTTTTTGTCCGCGGCTGTCGATGCGCCACACTTGCTTGCCGTCGGCCGTGATGAGCGATTCTCCCGTGAAGACGAGGCCCTTGGGTTCGGCGAAATCGCCGGTGCAGAAGACGGAGACCTTGCCATCGGGGGTCACGCGGTGGATCGCGCCGTCGGTTGCCGCGGCAGGGTGGTTGCCCCGTTCGCCCATGATGCTGACGAAGAGGTCGCCGCCGAAGCCGCGGGTGACGCTCTCCGGATTGCGGCCGACATCAAGGGTGCGGACTTCGCCGGCAAAGGCGGCCAGGGCGGAGCAGCAGAAGGCGAGGAGGAGACGGTTCATGGGATGGGGCTGGGGTTGGGTGAGCTGGGGTGGGGACGGGGAATCGGCTGAGCTTACGACGAACGCGCCCAGGGGGATTTCGCAAACGGGGTGTGAGTCACAAGGCAGGGCGGGCCCGCTGGGAGTGCCGTTACTTTGGTTCCCGGGCGAACTTCCAGTCAGCAGACTCACCTGCGAAACCCGCCCACGGCAGAATCCCGTGCGGGAGCTTGCACCGCTGAGAATGATCGGGAGAGGCGTCGCTCATTTTAGGACGGCGGGTCCAGCGGTCACGTCCTACCGGGCCTGCCTAAAACTTGAGGTGCTTTACCGTGACGCCCTTGTTGATGAGTTGCTTCAGGGAATCGAGACCGATGCGCAGGTGGGCGTTGACGTGGTCGCTATCGACGGCGCGGTCGCTCACCGTGGTCTTGACGCCCTCGGGCGTCATGGGTTCGTCCGACACGAGCAGGAGTGCGCCGGCGGGGATCTCGTTGGCGAACGCTGTGATGAAAATGGTGGCGGTCTCCATGTCGACGGCCATGGCGCGGATCCGCTTCAAGTAGGCCTTGAAGAGCTTGTCGTGTTCCCAAACGCGCCGGTTCGTGGTGTACACGGTGCCGGTCCAGTAGTCGCGCTTGTGCTCGCGGATGGTGGTGGAAATCGCCTTCTGCAGCGCGAAGGCGGGGAGGGCGGGTACCTCGGGCGGGAAATAATCGTTGCTGGTGCCATCGCCGCGGATGGCGGCGATGGGCAGGATGAGGTCGCCGATGCGGGCGCGGTGCTTGACCCCGCCGCACTTGCCGAGGAAGAGCACGGCCTTCGGATTGATCGCGCTGAGGAGGTCCATCACGGTTGCCGCGGTGGCGCTGCCCATGCCGAAATTAATGATGGAAATGTTATTCGCCGTCGCGCTCATCATCGGCTTGTTCCGTCCATGCACCGGCACGCGGTGCCATTGGGCGAACAGCTCGACGTAGCGGTCGAAGTTGGTGAGGAGGATATAGCGGCCGAAATGCTTGAGCGCCACGCCGGTGTAGCGGGGCAGCCAGTCCGCGACGATTTGTTGCTTGGTCTCCATGCGATTGCTTTTGCCCGCAAAAAATTAACCCGGACGAAAAACAAGGCGAGGTTAATTCAGGAGTGGGTTGCGGCCGATGGTCGGAATTGCGCGATCGGAGAAGGGGAGCGGGATCGCTGATCGGGTGGGGTTGCCGCTGGCAGCGAACTCGCGGGTTAGGTCGGCGCCGTCGCCGACCCTGCGTGGAGGTCAAAGGCGGGATCGGCGATTCCGCCGTCCGTCCGACTGGTCAATCCCGCTGTGAACAAAGGACGTCGCTGATCACCACGTCACGCTCAACTCCGCGCCCCAAGTGAGCGGGGCGCCGGGGGTGGCGTGCCCGACGCCGGGCGTGATGGCGCTGTAATATTCCTCGTCGCCGAGATTGCGTCCGAAGATGCGGACTTCGCCGCGCGCAAAGGCGTAGCCGGCGTCCGCGTCGACAAGAAAATAGGAACGTTGCGCGAACATCGCCGATTCCTGTTCGTCGTAGTAGGTCCGTCCGTTCCACGAAACTCCCGCGCCGGCGAAGAAGCCGCGGGCGGGCTGGTAGGCGATGCGCCACGAGCCATTGCCGGCGGGGGCGTAGGGTGCCTGATTGCCCGAATAGGTGCTGCCGGTAAAGGGGTCGGTGAAATCCTCGAGTTCGGCCTGGCTGAGGGAAGCGGCGAGGGTGACGGCCCAGTCCGGCGCGGGGCGCCAGACGGCCTCCAGTTCAAAGCCAAGCACGCGGGCTTCGTCTGCGTTCACCACGAGATACTCGTCGGCGAATGAATTGGGCACCGCGAAGGACCGCTCGATCTGATAGCCGCTGACGCGCGACGCGTAGGCGCGGGCCGTGTAGGTGAGGTTGGATTCTGGAATCGTGGTGCGGTAGGCGGCCTCGACCGTCCAGCTGCGTTGCGGGTTGAACGTGGTGAGATCGGCCCGGCCGGTGAAGGCGGAATGCCCGCCGGCCTTGAAGCCGCGGGCGACCGAAAAGGTCAGGTCGGTATCCGCGTCAATGCGTCGCGTGGCGGTGAGGCTCGGCAGCAAGGCGGACCAATCGTCGTCCCGGGTGATGAGGGTCGAGCCGGGGATGGTTTCAACGCGCGTGAATTCCCGGGCCGAGTGCTCGCCGCGGAGACCCGGCGTGAGGGTCCAGTCCTCGGAGACCGCAAACGGGGCACGGCCAAACAGGGCCAGGGTGTCCGCCTCGGTATCAAAGCGCGACTGCTCGATCGGGAAGCCGCTGAAGACGCGGTCGATCGAGCCGCGGGTGCGAGCGGTGGACCAGAACGCACCGCCCGACCAACGCGGGCCGGCAAAACGCAATTCCTCGCTGAACGTGCGTTGGGATTGGGTGACCACCGAATCGAAATCCGCGCCGCCGAACACCACGAGACGATTGGCGTAGGGTGACATGTCCCATTTGGACCAGCTGCTCGTGGAGGTTATTGTTCCGCTCGCGATTTCCCGGCTGACCCCGAAGGCCGCGGCCCCGAAATCGGTGTCGGTCCGGCCTTCCTGGCCGCGCTGGACTTTGTCGTAGGCGCCGCCCAACGGCACCAGGCCGGGCGCGCCGTCGCGGGCGCGCGAGCCCAGCAGGTGCAGGGAAAGCTCGGTGCCGGGGGCGGGGCGATGGGTGAGTTTGAAACGGCCGGAAAGCGACTCGCGGTCGTCCACGTCGCGGTTGAGCTGGGTGTTGCGGATATAGCCGTCGCGCCGGCTCGCGCCCACGGCCGCGGTGATGTCGGTGGTTTCGCTTGGCGCACTCGTCATCGAGGCGCGCGCGGCGAGCAGCCCGTGATTGCCCGCGGAAAGCGTCGCGCGGGAACGGGTGCCCGCTTCCGGCCGGGCGCTGGTAAAGTGGATGACGCCGGCGTCGCCGGCGCGTCCGAACAGCGTGGCGGATTGCGGCCCGCGGTGCACATTTACGGCGGAAAAATCATAGAGCTCGCTCGGAAACGTGAAGCCACTGCCGAGCGGAATATCGTCGAGATAGACCGGAGCGGAGGCGTCACTGAAGTAGGGTGTGTTGCCCAAGCCGCGCAGTGTGGTGATCGTGCCGAAGCCGCGGGCACCGGCGTCGTTCACCGTGAGACCGGCGGTTCGTTGTCCGAGTTCGGCCAGGCCGGCGAAAGTGTCGCCGGTCATGGTGACATCGGCCGCCGTCACCTGCACATCGCGGGCGGCCGGGCGTTCCACGACCATGTCGGGCAATTTTTGGACCTCCTCGGCGCGGGCGGCGTTGAGCGCCATGGCGAGGGCGAGGATCGGAGCGAGACGAGCGATGCGGCGGGGCGATTTCATCGATGGAAACCGCCGAATGGGAGTCTCCCGCCGAAAAAGGGCAAGCCCCGCTTTGGAGGGCGATGAGGGCGCGCGGAGGCGATCGACGGGGTGGGCGAGCCGCTGCTTTTGCGGCAAGAACTCAAAGGCCTGCCCCCGCCTTCGGGCTGTTCGGCACTGTTCGCCGGAGTCCGGTTAATTTTTTACGGCGGGGAATCTAACACACTATTCTCGCACAAGAATTTGCAATGTCGGGCCTGAGAGTTTTGCTGACTCAGCCCCATGCCCCTTTTGCCCCGTCTCGCCCCCGCTTTCCTCGTGCCGGCCGTGCTTTCCGCGCAAACCGCCATGGACACGTTCAAACAGGACATCCAGCCGATGCTCGAGACCTATTGCTACAGCTGTCATGCGGATGGCGAAAGCGAGGGTGGGGTGACGCTCGATGCGTTCAAGGACGAGGCGTCCCTGAAGGACCACAAGCTCTGGCTGCGCGTGCTCAAGAACACGCGGTCGCGCATCATGCCGCCGGTGGAGGAGGATTACCTGGAGCAGGAGGAAATCGACAAGCTGGCGAACTTCATCAAGCGCGACGTGTTCGAACTCGACCCGGCGCGGCCCGATCCCGGCCGGGTGACGGTGCGCCGGTTGAACCGCGTCGAGTATCGCAACACGATCCGCGAGCTGCTGGGAGTTGAGTACGAGACGGAGAAGGAATTCCCCGCGGACGACACGGGCCATGGTTTCGACAACAACGGCGACGTGCTGACGATCTCGCCCATGCTGCTGGAGAAGTACCTCGACGCGGCGCAGGCGATCATCGCGGGCGCGGTGCCGGTGCAGCCGCGGGTCGTGGCCGAACAGCGGGTGGACGGCCGCCAGTTCATGACCGTGCGCATGGAGAGCCCGGCGACGCTGATCGCCGATGCCGCCACGTCGGCGCCGCCGCCGGCCACGCCGGCCCCGTTGTTCCAGCGGCCCGCGCCCGCGATCGAGGGGCACGCGCTGGATCTTTCCTATTACACGCCGGTGACGGTCGAGGCGACGCACACGGTGGCGCACGCCGGCCGTTATCAGGTCGAGCTCGATGTCCGCGCGATCGAACGCTACGTGGACGACCAGTTCGACTACAACCGGTGTCGCGTGCTGTTCCGCCTCGATGGCGAGCTGCTGGTCGACGAGGAATTCGTGCGCGAGGGTGACAAGACCTTCAAGTTCGCCTTCGACAAGGACTGGTCGGCGGGCGCCCACCAGTTGAACATCGAGATTCGTCCCATCGGCCCGGATCGGGACCAGAAGCGCTCGCTGCGCCTGCGCCTGAATGGCGTGACCGTGCGCGGGCCGTTCGCGCCCGAGCATTGGGTGCAGCCCCGCAACTATGCGCGCTATTTCCCGCGGGCGGTGCCGGAGGAGCCCGCCGCGCGGGCGGCCTATTTGCGCGAACTGCTCGGCGACTTCACGCTGCGCGCCTACCGGCGTCCGACCGAGCCGGAAACGATCGAGCGGCTCGCCCAGATGGCGGAGCGCGTCGCGGCGCGCGAGGGCGGCACGTTCGAGGCGGGCGTGGCCCAGGCGATGACGGCCGTGCTCGCGTCGCCCCGTTTCATTTTCCGCGAGGAAGAGACCCTGCCGCTCAGCCCGGGGGAGAGTCATCCGCGGGTGGATGAATGGGCGCTCGCCTCGCGCCTGTCCTATTTCCTCTGGTCCTCCATGCCGGATGCCGAGCTGTTCAAGCTCGCGGGCGAGGGCCGGTTGCGCGCCAACCTCACGGCCCAGGTGAACCGCATGCTGGCGGATCCCAGGTCGGCCGAGTTCGTGCGCAATTTCACGGGCCAATGGCTCCAGGCGCGCGACATCAGCACGGTGATCATCAACCCGCTCGACGTCTTCCTGCGCGAGAATCCGAACGCGGAATTCGAGGCCGCGCTGGCCCGTTTCCGCGAGATCGGGCGGACGCCGGTGGAGCAGCGGACGCAGGAGCAGAAAGACGAGTCCGCGCGGCTGCGCGAGATCGTGATCCCGGTTTTCCGCGCGCCCAAGCCCCAGCTCACGAAGTCGCTGCGCGAGGCCATGCAGCAGGAGACCGAGCTGACCTTCGCGCATGTCCTCAAGGAGGATCGCAGCTTGGTTGAACTGATCGACGCGGATTACACGTTCCTCAACGAGGAGCTGGCCGCACACTATGGCATCGAGGGGGTCAGCGGCCGCCAGATGCGGAAAGTGCAGCTTCCGCCCGACAGCCCGCGCGGCGGCGTGCTCACGCAGGGCACGGTGCTGGCGGTGACGTCGAACCCGACCCGCACGTCACCGGTGAAGCGCGGTGTGTTCATCCTGGAGAAAATCCTCGGCACCCCGCCCGCGCCACCGCCGCCGAACATCCCGCCGCTGGAGAATGTGGCGTCCAAGGAACAGCTCGCGAAGATGACCTTGCGCGAGACCCTCGACCTGCACGCCAGCAATGGCATGTGCCGTTCCTGTCACAACCGCATGGACCCGCTGGGGCTGGCGCTCGAAAATTTCAATGCGCTGGGCCGCTGGCGCGAGATGGACAGCAACCAGGCCGTGGAACCCGCGGGGAAGCTGATCACGGGCGAGAAGTTTTCCAACATCCGCGAGTTGAAGCGCATCCTCGCCACCGGCCATCGCGGCGACTATCTTCACAACATGGCCGAGAAGCTCCTGACGTACGCCTTGGGCCGCGGGCTTGACCACATGGACGTCGCGACGCTGGACCACCTCGTCGAGCAGCTGGAAGCCGCGGATGCCCGTCCGTCGGCGCTCCTGCACGGCATCATCAATTCCGCCGCGTTCCAACAGCGCCGGCTCGACGCGCCGGTCCGCACGGCGAGCCAGCCCTCCGCCGCACCCGCGGGCTCCTGAGGCGACGGTTATCTTGAATTTCCGACCCCGCCTTTTCCCATTTATCCCCGCCGGGAAACCAATCCCCATCACGAGCGTCCTTAAGCTCGCTTCCGATCCCCGTTCCGACCCATCCCCCAACCCCATCCCATGAATACCCGCCGCCATTCCCCCCTTCTGCGCGACCAGGTCGCCAGCATCAGCCGCCGCCATTTTCTGAAGGGACTTGGGGCGGCGATCGCGCTCCCGGCCATGGGCTCGCTCCTGCCTTCCCGCCTCCTGGCGGCGGCGGGTGCCGCCCAACTCGCGACCACCGCGACCGGGGCGCCGCTGCGCACGGCTTTCGTGTTTTTCCCCAACGGAGCGATCCCCGATCGCTGGTGGCCCACCGGCGGCCAGAGCGATTTTGCCCTGCACAGCACGCTCGCGCCGCTGGAAGGCATGCGAAAGCACATCCAGGTCTTGGGCGGCCTGGAGCACGCCAATGCCAATGCCGGCAATGATGGCGGCGGCGACCACGCGCGCGGCAACAGCGTGTTCCTGACCGGCGTGCGCATCAACAAGAGCGCGACCGACGTCCGCGCCGGCATCTCCATCGACCAGGTGATCGCGAAGGAGGTCGGCCATCTCACCCGTTTCCCGTCGCTCGAACTCACGGCCGACCTCAAGCGCCAGTCGTCGGATTGCGACTCGGGTTATTCCTGCGCCTACCAATACAACATCTCATGGCAGTCGCCGACCACGCCGATGACGCCCGAGAACAACCCGCGGCTGGTGTTCGAGCGCCTCTTCGGCGCCGGCGACCACGGGCAGCGCGCGGAAAACGCGCTTCGCCGCATGCACGAGCGCCGCTCGGTGCTCGATTTCGTGATGGACGACGCCAAGCGCATGCAGGGCCGCCTGGATCTCACGGACCGCGAGAAGCTCGACCAGTATCTCACGGGCATCCGCGACATCGAGGCCCGGATCGAGAAGGCCGAGCGCTTCGGTCCGGGACCGGATCCCGTGATCGCCACGCCGGCGGGCATCCCCGCCACGCATGCGGAGTACGTGCAGCTCATGTACGACATGCTGCTCATCGCATTCCAGACCGATTCGACCCGCGTCGCCACCTTCGTGCTGGGTCACGACGGTGACAATCGTTCCTTCAGCGAGATCGGCATCACCGAGGGCCACCACGACCTTTCCCACCACCAGAACAACGCCGAGCGCGTGGCCAAGGTCGCCCAGATCGATCGCTGGTACGTCGAGCAGTTCAGCAAGTTCCTCGAGAAGTTGGAGCAGACGAAGGACGTGGACGGCAACTCCCTGCTGCACAATTCGCGGATTCTCTACGGCAGCGGCAACGCCGATGGCAATCGCCACACCCACGAAAACCTCCCGCTCATCCTGGCGGGCGGTGGTGGCGGACAGCTGCGCGGCGGACGTTATATCGACCACGGCTCGCAGCCGCTCTCGAACCTGTTCCTCGACCTCGCCGACCAGGCGGGGGTCCGCCGGCTCGAGCGCTTCGGCGACTCAACCCGCCGCTTGGGGAACGTGTAAGCGGGCGAAGCCGCGGGCGGGCGCGGCTTGACCGCGCCCTTTTCTCGCTGCGGGAACCGAGGGCGTGGACGAGCCACGCCCCTACAACCGAACCGTTCGACCGTGCACGCTGCGGGATGGCATTCCGACTGCATGAGTCGGGTGAGACCACCCCCGCTGTCATCCTGAACGCAGTGAAGAATCCACGGAGCCGGCGCACGTCCGTCCTTTCCCTTGGATCCTTCGCTCTGCTCAGGATGACGGTGGCGG
>JAEZDN010000066.1 GCA_023433275.1 Verrucomicrobiota bacterium | reverse complement strand
GCCAGGCGCGGCGGAGGGGGCCGTCCTCGTCGCCGGTGAGAGCGACCAGGCCATCGGCGTGTTGCTCGAGTTCGCGCCAGGTCGCGAAACAGCGGCGCTTGCGATCGGCGGGGTCCTCGCCCGGCGCGAGGCCGTCGGGGCGCAGGCCGGGGGCGCGCGGTTCCAGTTTGGCGTGGCTGATGAGCTGGCAGAGATTCTGGTAGCCGGTGTGGTTTTGGACGAGCAGCGGCAGGACGCTGCCGTCGGCCAGCGTGATCTCGGCGCCGACGCGCGGGCGCACGCCATGCTCGTTGGCCGCGGCGTAGAAGCGCGGCGCGCCATAGATGCCGTCGCGATCCAGCACGGCGACGGCGGGCAGGGCGAGCCGGGCCGCGCCCTCGGCGAGTTGCTCGGGCAGGGAGGCCCCGCGCAGGAAGCTGAAGGCGCTGGCGGCGTGGAGTTCGACGTAGCTCATGGCAGCCGGGAGCAAGGAGCGTGGAGCCAGGAGCCGGGAAGCGGTCGAAGGGTGGGCGAGCATGCGCAGGGGGTGGGCGGTTCGAGCGCAGTGCAGGACCAAGGATTTTGAATGTTCCCGCTGAAAGGATGAAGGTGGAAGGACCGAGCGAGCTCGGCCCCTACCGGGAACATGAAGGATGGCTCAGTCATACTCGCCCTCCAGAAACCAGCCGGCGGGGGTGCGGATGACGCGGTAGAGGCCGCCGGATTCGAGTTCGATGTCCCATTCCTCGCGTTGCCAGAAGCGCGCCTGTTCCCACCAGTCGCC
This sequence comes from Verrucomicrobiota bacterium, assembly GCA_023433275.1. Classification (GTDB taxonomy): domain Bacteria; phylum Verrucomicrobiota; class Verrucomicrobiia; order Opitutales; family Opitutaceae; genus Lacunisphaera. Next base: position 33,769 of record JAEZDN010000066.1, on the reverse strand, counting down.
GGAGGCATGCCAGGGGCCGGCGACGGTGCGGACGGCATCGCGCAGGGTGGAACACCAGACGAACGCGGGTTCGCGGCCGCGGAGTTCGACGGTGGCGGGCAGGGCGGGGCGGTAGCGACGGAGGGCGAGCCCGCGCGTTGGATGCGAGAATCCCTGGGGCACGGGATCGAGCGAAGCGGGTGGGGCGATCAACGTGAAGGTGTCGGGTCGATGGGTATCCGTGGCGCGGGGCGTGCCGGCGCGATCGGAACCGACGAGCGCGGTGATGCGGGCGAGGGTGTCGGCGAAGCCGTGGGGATCGACGAGGCCGCCGTCGAACAGGCCACGCTGGCGGACCTGGCTGCGTTCGGGGATGGCCTCGAGGTGGAGGCCGATGATGCCCGCGTCGGTGCGTGCGGTTTCGAGGTAGGCCTGCAGGGCGCGGAAGAGAATGCCGGCGTCGCTCACCGGCTCGGGGAGGCGGATGAAATGCGCGTGGGTCGTTTCGTCGGCCAGCTTCAGTGTGAGCCGGAGGGCTTGGGCGGCGAGGCTGGCGTTGGCGAGGTCGCGGGCGAGGCGATCGACGTAGAGGCGGAATTTGAAGAGGAGCGGCTCGAGCGTCTCGATCTCGAATTCGAAATCCTCGGCGGCCTCGAATTTTTGCGGCAGGGAGCGCAGGCGGAGCGGGCGCGGGGCGCCGCCGTTGGCGCGTTCCCACAGGTCGAGGCCGGCGCGGCCGAGGCGGTGCGTGATGTCGGCCTTGGTGAGGGCGGTGAGCTGGCCGAGGGTTTTGATGCCCCATTGGCGGAGGATGGCGGCTTGTTGCGCGGTGGGTGTCGCCACGGCCAGCGGCAGGGAGGCGAGCAGGGTCACATCGCCCACCTGGACTTGGAAGGGAGGCGCGTGATGGGCGGCGTAGAGGGCGAGCAAGGGCGTGGCGGCGAGCCCGGCGGTGGCTTCGAAGCCGGTGGCGCGGAGATGAGCGAGGGCGTCCTGCAAGGCGGGAGCGTGGCGCGAGGACGGCAGTCCCCGCAGATCCAGCGTGCACGCGCCGATGGCGGTGAGTTCGACGTGCGGGGAAACGCTGAAAGCCACGCCGAGGAAGGCGGCCTCGGCCTCGCGCTCGAGGCCGGGGTGGGGCGGGCGGATGATGAGAGCAGGGCAACGCGCCACGGCTTGGGGGAGGGATTGTCCGGGGCACACGCCGTCGGCCGCGGCCGATGGCGTGCAGGCTTCCACCGTGGGAGCATCCGGTCGCGCGAGCGCCACCGGCTGATGGGCAAGCGGGGGATTGGCGCGCAGCAGGGCCTGGAGGGTGAAGTCGGAGAGGTGGAGGACGGCGAACATGGGCGACGCGCTAGCTGGCGATGGCCAGGACGGGGAAGTGCCTGTCTGACCGGGGTGAGGCGGAAATCTGAAATCGGGTATTTAAAATCTGAAATCAGCCAATCAGGCAGAGCTCTGTAGGGGCCGAGCTTGCCCGGTCCTTCACGCGCAGGAGGACCGAGCAAGCTCGGCGCCTACCTCGCGAATGTCGCCTCTCTGGCTGCAAGCGTGCGCCAATAGGGTGCGTTGGCGCAGGAACTCGGGCGCGAGCGTGGACGTGAGCTGTGGGCGCGGTTGGTGTTGGACGGAGAGTGGATGAGGTTTCGTCAGCTCCAGGCGCAGGCGTGCGCTGGGCACGAGGGCGAAGGGAGTGATCACGAGGCCGGCCAGGCGGGTGGGCTCGATGGCGCGCTGGAGGCGGTACCAGGCGGTCGACTTGAGCCGGCGGAGTTCGGGGGCGGGCGCGTGGTGAAGATCGAGGATGACGAGGCCGAGGTTGGCGTCGCGGGCGAGGAGATCGGCGGCGGCGAGAGCTTCCTCGCTGTGGCGCGGACGAACCCAGAGAAGGTGATGGAGCAGGAAGGGCGGCCAGGAGCCGGGGTCGAAGCTGTCGTGTCGGTCGACGAGGGCGACGCGCAGGCTTTGTTCGCGGGTGACCAGCAGGAGCTGGCCGAGCAGGAGCTGGCTGCCGCAGCTGGGGGCGGAGCAGACGAGCTCGGTCAGGCCCGGGCGCGGGAGACCGCCGGAAATTTCATCGATCGGGGTGATGCCCGTGGCCAGCGTGTCGTCGGAGGCGCGCACGGAGGCGGGAAAGCGTTCGGCGAGGAGTTGTCGCAGGGCCGCGGCGGAGGAACCGCCGGCACGGGGAGGGCGCGGGGTCGAGCAACCAGCGTTGGGGAGATGTGGCCCGGGGGACATGAGGCTTCATCGGCAGGGCACCGACGGATTCATATTCGCAGGGGCACAGGCTTGCTGCGCCTTTGGTGCCACGTTCGGGGCAGGGCGCAGCAAGCCTGCGCCCCTACAAGGTAACCGCGGAAAGATTGCGGCCGCACGAGATGAGGAATGAGTGGTCACCGCTTGGTCCGGCGGATCACGCCGACGAGGACGCCTTGGGATTCGAGGCGGGCGGGGACGATGTCCTTGTAGCGTTTGTTCTCGGCGCGGAGGATGAGGCGGCCGCCGGCGCGCACGAGGCGCTTGAGGGTGGTGGTGGTTTCGTCGACGAGGGCGGCGATGATGTCGCCGGCGCGGGCCTCGCGGCGTTCCAGGACGACGAGATCGCCGTCGAGGATGTGGGCATCGATCATGGAATCGCCCTGCACGCGCAGGGCCCAGTATTGGTGGGGCTTGGGACGACGCAGGCCGAAGACGGCGGGGTCGACGGTGAGGACTTCCTCCGCGGTCTGTTCCTCCATGGCCGGCAGGCCGGCGGGGATGGCGCCGTAGACCGGGAGAGAGAAGAGCTGGCCCTGGACCTGCCGGGCCTTCAGGCCCCATTTGCGGTCGGCGAGTTTGGCGAGTTGTTGTTTGGCGGAGAGGGCCTGGAGGTGGCCCATGACGGTGGTCTGGCTGGAGAAGCCGAAGTGCCGCTGGATTTCCCGGGTGGACGGCGGCATCTGGTGCTCCTGCTGGTACTGGCGGATGAATTCGAGGATCTCCTCCTGGCGTTCGGTGAGCATACCGTTCAAGTGAACGGGCAAAGTCGCCAAAGCAAGTGCAGCTTTTCAGGCCTCGCGCAAAGGGCGAAGAGCGAGAAAGTTCCGCCTCGAATACGACAGGTCTTGATAAATTGAAGATGGGGCAGCGCGGCATGCAGCTCCCATCCCATGGGAATGTGAAGACTCGATGCGGGGTTTTAGGGCGATGACGACCGAGGTCGGCCCTTACAAGTTGGCCGGGCGTCTGTGGGCTTGGACCGACGAAAAAGCGACGCCGGGATCGGCGTCGCTTTGAAGGGCGGGAGGCTCGCAGCGAGGGGCCGGGGAGCCCGGCCTCGTGGTGAGTTAGCGGTTGGGACGAGCCTGCGGCTGCTCGGTGCGAGCCGGGTTGTTCGGATCGTCGGCGGCCGGCGGATTCATTTCCTGGCCTGGCTGGCGGGAAGAGGCATCCGGACGGGCGGGATCGGCCTTGGCGGGATCGGAGGCGTCCTTCGACTTCAGGTCATGTTGGTTCGCGTCGTGTTTCTTCTCCTCGCCCTTGAACGGATCGTAATCGCCCGAGCGGCCCGTGGGGCTGAGTTGCTGGGAGTTATGGTCGATCTGGAGCGAGGTGTTGGCCTGGCTCACGACTTGGTTGAGTTCGATGTTGGTGGTCTGCGCGACCTTGGTCCAGCCGCCCTGGGAGTGGAGCACGAGGATGCCGGGGAAGCGTTCGGTTTGGACGGTGGTGGTGGCGACACCGCCGGAGAGCTGGCCGCCCATCAGCACGGCTTGCCATTGTTCGGGCGAGGCGCAGCCCGTGATGCCGGCCTTTTGCAGGGCTTCGGCGGCGAGGGCCATGGCCATGTAGGCTTCGCCGTAGCCAAGCTTCACATTGGGCGTGAAGGTGGCGGTCTTGCCATCATCGCCGCGGAGGGTGACGGAGGCGCCGTTGTGGAGGGCCTCGACGAGCAGCCGGGCGTTTTCCTGGGAGCAGGCTACATCGGCAAAGTGAGAGGAGATGCGTTCCACGACGACCGGTCCCTGGGCGTCGATTTGTTGGACGACGGTCTGCACCTGGACGTCCGTTTCACCCGTGACGGCGACATGGGTCTGGGTGCCAGCCTGGGTGGATTGCGTGGTGGAGGAATGGCTTTGGATGGAGGAGTTCGAGGAATCCTGGGCGCCGGGCGTGGTTGATTGGGTCCGGGAAGTCAGGTTGCCCTCGTTGCGCTGGCGTTCCCGGTCACGCTGTCGATCCTGGTCCTGTCGCTGCTGGTCGGACTGGACCTGGCTGCCGGAGGCGGAGGCGCCGGGCGAGGAGAGCTGGCTGGACGAGGATGAATTGCCCGAGGCGGCGGAGCCGGAGGGGACAGTTTGGGGCGGCTGGCGGTCGGCGGAGGGAGTTTGTCCGGCGGCGGAGCTGGACGATTGGGCCTGAAGCCCGAGTGTGGCGACGAGCATCAGGAGGGAGGCTTTCATGTAAGTTTTCATCGATCCTTGAGGTTGTGGGTTGATGCCGGCCTCATCGCGTGGTCACGCAATTCCCGAGGTCGACTGATGGAGTACGAGACCGGGTGAGGGGGTGGCGGTTCGCGCGGGGCGGCGGGTTGGGCGTCTTCGCGGGAATTGCCCGAGCGGGTGCACCGCGGCTTTCCCGTGGCGGGTAGGTCTGAAGGGACGGGGCCGTTTGTCTGCGGGAAAATTAGTGTTCAACCGGAACCGATAGTGGTCTTAGGTGCCCCGATGCGGCTTTATTTCATGGGGATCTGCGGGACGGCGATGGGCAATGCGGCGCTCCTGGCGCGTGCGGCCGGGCACGAGGTCCTGGGGGCGGACGCGGGGGTATATCCACCGATGAGCACGGTGTTGGCGGAGGCCGGCATCGCGTTGCACGAAGGGTATGATCCGGTGCGCTTGGCCCGGCTGGCGCCCGACCTGGTGGTGATCGGGAATGCCTTGGCGCGGGGGAATGCGGAGGTGGAGTGGCTGCTCGACACGCGGGCGATCGCGTTCACCTCGCTGCCGGCGTTGCTGGCGGATTTTGTGCTGAAGGGCCGGAAGAACATCGTGATCGCGGGCACGCATGGGAAGACGACGACGACGGCGCTCACGGCATTCCTGCTGCGGGAAAATGGGCGCGACCCGGGATTCCTGATCGGCGGCGTGCCGCAGGACCCGCCGGTGGGCAATCATCTCGGCGCGGCGTCGGATCCGTTCGTGATCGAGGGCGACGAGTACGACAGCGCGTTCTTCGACAAGCGCAGCAAGTTCATCCATTACGCGCCGCATGTGGCGGTGTTGAACAACCTGGAATTCGACCACGCGGACATTTTCCGCGACCTGGCGGATGTGCAGCGCACTTTCCTGCACCTGACTCGGATCGTGCCGCGCAACGGCTGGGTGGTGATGAATGGCGACGACGACAACCTGCGCGCGTTGGGGACGTTGTCCTGGACGCGCGTGGTGCGCGTGGGGACGGGGGAGGGGAACGAGGTGCGGATCGTGGATTTCGAGGAAGGGCCCGCGGGGGCGCGGTTCGCGCTGCTGTGGCACGGGGCGAAGTGGGCGGAAGTGAACTGGACGCAGCCCGGCATCTTCAACGCGCGAAACGCGGCGATGGCCGCGACGGCGGCCCGGCTGGCATTGATGGAGCAAGCTGAGCCCAGCGCGGTGGCGACCTCCGCCCGCGGGGAAAACGCGGTCGGGTCAGCGCGTTCCACCCTGGATCTTTCGCCGCTCGCGCGCTTTCGCGGCGTGAAGCGGCGGCAGGAAGTGTTGGTGGACACGCCGAGGCTCACGGTGGTCGAGGATTTCGGTCATCATCCGACGGCGCTGGCGGAAACGATCCAGTCGTTGCGCGCGCGGTATCCGGGACGCGTGGTGAACGCGGTGTTTGAACCGCGCAGCAACACGGCGCGGACGAAGGTGCTGCAGGGCGCGTTCACGCGCGCGCTCGCGCTGGCGGACGAGGTCTATATCGGCGCGGTGAATCGCGCGGACAGGCTGAAGGAGGATGAGCGCTTCGACGTCGAGGCGGTGTTGCAGCACCTCGATGTGCAGGGCGTGCATGCCTACACGGCGGAAACGAACCCGGCGTTGCTCGAGAAGCTCGTGAGCAACACGCGGGCCGCGCCAGGGGTGCAGTTGGTGGTGTTCTTCACGAATGGATCCTTTGACGGGATCATCGGGAAGTTCGTGCGGGAAGTGGCGTGAGATGCGAAGCGGCCGGTCGACGACCGGCCCACCGGTTGGTCTCGATCAATCAGTCGAGTCGATCCCCACTCACTGCGCCTGGCGGGCGACCTTGAATTCCTTCGGCTTCTGGCCCTGCGGGAGGGCGAGGAGGTCGTAGTCCTGGTAGCCGGTGATCTTCACGTCGACGAATTCGCCGACGGGGATCTCGCGCGGTACATAGACGCGGCCATCGATGTCGGGGGCGTCGGCTTCGCCCCGGGCCACGCCGGCTTCCTCGACGAGCACCTTGATCGTGCGCCCGACGTAGGATTTGGAAACCTCGGCGGCGATGGATTTCTGCAGGGCCATGACGCGATGCCAGCGGGCTTCCTTCACCTTGGGCGGGATCTGGTCGGGCATCTTGGCGCCGCGGGTGCCTTCCTCCTGGGAGTAACGGAACACGCCGAGACGCTCGAATTTGGTCTGTTCGATGAACTGGCAGAGCTCGGCGACATCGGCCTCGGTTTCACCGGGGAAGCCGACGATGAAGGTGGTGCGGACGGCGATGCCGGGGATGCCGGCGCGGATGCGCTTGATGAGGTCGCGGATGTAGTCGCCGCTCGTCTCGCGTTGCATGCGGCCGAGCATGTTGTCGCTGATGTGCTGGAGCGGGATGTCGATGTAGCGGGCGACCTTCGGGCACTCGGCGATGGTGCGGATGAGCTCGTCGCTCCAGTGGGCCGGGTGCGTGTAGAGCAGGCGGATCCAGAAATCGCCCTCGATGGCGTTGAGTTCGCGGAGGAGGGTGGTGAGCGCGGTGCCGCGGGAGGAATCGACCGGCGTGCGCGGATTCGGGCGCTGTTCCCACGTGTCCATGCCGAAGAAGGTCGTGTCCTGGGAGATGAGGTTGATCTCCTTCACGCCCTCCTTCACGAGGCGGCGGGCTTCCTGGACGACGCTGTCGACGGTGCGGCTGCGGTGGCGTCCGCGAATTTGCGGGATGATGCAGAAGGTGCACGGGTGATTGCAGCCCTCGGCGATCTTGATGTACGCGAAATGATTTGGCGTGAGCCGGAAGCGGGGCGTGTTGTAGTCCGGGATGTAGGTGGACTTGCCCTCGAAGAGGACGGCGGGGGCCTCGCGGGCGTCGCCCTGGCCGCGGTCCTTGGCGTAGATTTCCTGGATGATGGGCGCAACCTTGGTGACCTGGTCGAGGCCGATGAAGGCGTCGACCTCGTGGTGCAGCTCGGTCTTGAGGTCCTTGGAAAAGCGCTGGCTCATGCAACCGGCGACGATGAGCTTCTGTTCCTTGCGGCGCTTCTTCATCCCCTTGTTCTGGTGGACCTCGAGGATGTGGCCGATGGATTCCTCCTTGGAGGAGTCGATGAAGGAACAGGTGTTGACGATGACGACGTCGGCCTTCTCCGCCTCGGGGATCACGGTCATGCCGGCCTGGTGCAAATGACCGACCATAATCTCGCTATCGACGAGATTCTTGGCGCAACCGAGGGAGATGAGACTGACTTTGATCATGGTGCGGGCGGCAAAGGAACCGCCTGTAAACGGGCTCCTGCAGGGGGCCCAAATGAAAACGGCGGTCGTGAGACCGCCGCTACAAAAGGGGCGTTGCCGCGTCTGTGTTACTTCTTCTTGGCGGCCTTGATGGCGGCCTGGATCTTGGCATTGCGGCGCTTATGATAGGCGACGCGGCGTTTCTTTTTGATGTGTTTGTTCAGTTGTTGACCCATAGATGGAGGAAATGAGCGGTCTTTGTGCCTGAAGAACGGGCCGGGAGTCAAGCGGTGGATTGAAGGAGGGGAAGGGTGCGAGAACGGGAGTCGGGCGACGGGCGAGGCCCGCGGGCGGGGTCGCCCGCGCTCCAGGGGACGGAAGCGGAAACCCATCGCCTGTAAACAGGCTCCTACAAGGGGAGGCGGCTAGTAGCGCGCCAAGGTTGGGTCGATTTCCAGGGCCCAGGCGTCGATGCCGCCGGCGACGTTGCTGACTTGTGCAAACCCGTTGGCGCGGAGGAATTGGGTGACGCGGAGGCTGCGGCCGCCGTGGTGGCATTGGACCAGGATCAGGCGGTCGCGCGGGAGGGTGGGCAGGGATTCCGGGATCTGGCGCATGGGGATGTACTGGCTCCCGGGTATGGCGCAGGTGGCGACTTCGTCCGGTTCGCGGACGTCCAGCAGCAGGGCGCCCTCGCGTTGGAGGCGGGCGGCGGTGACGACATCGACTTCCAAGGGTGTTTCCATTTCCATGGGTGAAGCGAAGGGAAGGGGAGCGGGGCGGGCAATGATGTTTAGGGCATTGCGGGGCGGGCACATGGACCCAGCGAGCTCGGACCCTGCCAAGGCGGTAGGCGCGATCTGGGTCGGCCAGTTAGCCGTTGACCGAATCGGGAACCTGCCCCGACCTTCTGGGGTTTATACAAGCCCATGCCTGAACGATATGTCGTGATCATGGCCGGAGGCCGCGGAGAGCGGTTCTGGCCGCAAAGTTGTGCCGCCACGCCGAAGCATCTCCTCCCGATCGTGGGGGACAAATCCATGCTCGGGCAAACGGTGGATCGCGTGGCCGGCATCGTGCCGCGGGAAAACATCTTCGTGCTGACGACCCAGTCCCAACTCGAGGGATGCCGGGCGGCGTGTCCGGAACTGCCGGCGGCGAATGTGGTGGCCGAGCCGATGGGCCGCGACACGGCGGCGGCGACCGGCCTGGCGATGTTGCTGGTGAAACAGCGCAATCCCAACGCGGCGCTGGCGATGCTGCCCGCGGATCACGTGATTCATGACGTGAAGGAATATGGCGACTTGTTGCAGGTCGCCTTCGAGGCGGCGGAATCGGCGGACGTGCTGGTGACGCTGGGCATCAAGCAAACGGCGCCCGAGACGGGTTTCGGGTACATCGAGCAGGGGGAGGTCTGGAAAACCATGCAGGGGCGCGCGGTGCGCGCCGTGAAGCGATTCGTGGAGAAGCCGGATTTGGCGACCGCGAAGGCCTACCTGGCTTCGGGTCATTATTTTTGGAACGCGGGCATGTTCGTGTGGCGCGTGCCGGTGGTGGAGGCGGCGTTCAAGGCCCATGCGCCGGAGCTCTATGCCGGGCTGGCGAAACTCGAGGCTGCCGCTCAGGCGCCCGGGGGATGGAGCAAGGCGTTGCCGGAGGTTTACCCGACTTTGCCGCGGATCTCCGTCGACTATGCGCTGATGGAAAAATCCACCAACGTCGTGGTGGTGCCGGCGACGTTCGATTGGGACGATGTTGGAGCCTGGCCCGCGATCGCCAAGCACTTCACGCCCGATGAGGCTGGCAATGTGTTGCGCGGGCTGGCGATGGTGGAAGGCGGCTCGAATAACATCGTTGTGAGCGACAGCGGCCACCTGACGGCGGTCGTGGGGGCGAGCGACCTGGTGGTCGTGCATACCGCGCAGGCCACGCTGGTGTGCTCGAAGGAGAAAGCGCAGGAGATCAAGGCGCTGCTCAAGCGCCTCGGCGAGAAGCCGGAGACGAAGAAGTTCTTGTGATGAGGGAGTGATGACTGTGGTAGAGCTCGCGCTCGGAGGCGCATACCCCACACACCCCGCCCGGTCGGGCACCCCTCTTCATCGAGGGGACTTCGGCAGCGGGGTTTTGGTTTCCCTCGAGCACGAGGAACGGCGCATCGCGCTGGGGTTTGTCGAGGTCGTTGGTATTTTCGATCCATGCGCTGCCTGGGCATAGATTACGGCACGAAGCGGGTGGGTTTGGCGCAGGGCGACGAACTGGGCGTGGCCACGCCGCTGCCGGCGCTGGTGGATGCCGATGAGTCGGTGCGCTGGCAGAAGTTGGGGGAGGTGATCCGGCAGCGCCGCGTGACCGACCTGGTGCTGGGTTATCCGTACAACATGGACGGCTCCGTCGGGTTCAAGGCGAAGGAAGTCGATGCGTTTGCCGCGAAGCTGCGGGCGGCGTTCGGTCTGCCGGTACACCTGGTGGACGAGACGCTGACGAGCAGCGAGGCGGAATCGAGCATCGCGAAGAAGGATCGGCGTGGCGTGCGGGACTCGGGTCTGATCGACTCGCGCGCGGCGTGCTTGATTTTGCAGGACTGGCTGGATCAGAAATTTCCGCCGTCAATTCCTGGGTAGGAGTGACCGAGGAATTTCTGCCGCGGATGACGCGGATGACGCGGAAGGCACGGATGGCACGGATGCCGCGGAAGGCACGGATGACGCGGAAGGGACGGAAGGCACGGAGCGCGGAAGGCGCGGATCAACCGGGGAGCCGAAGATAGCGCCCCATGGAGCCGGGGCGCCCTCGCCCCGGTCAGACCGGGTGCGAACCGGGCGTCAAATGCCGGGTGAGGGCACCCGGCCCACACAATCAACGTCCGAGTGAAGGATCCACGGAGTCGGCGCGGGTTCGTCTTTTCCCTTGGATCCTTCGCTTTGCTCAGGATGACTGTGTCGGTCGTATTTTCGTTGTCGGTCGTATTTTCCATTCCCGAAAGTTCATCACCGTTCACCAGGAAACCGCCCTGCGGTTGCACCGGCGTCTCCGGGTGACGGCGGAGAGGGCGTCATATGATTTCTGAAGTGTTGGCCTCCGTCGCGGGGAACGACCCGTGTTGCCCCAATGTTTTGGGGTAGGGGCGCAGTCTTGCTGCGCCCTTCGTCCACTCGCGGCGCATGCCTCAGCGCGCCGCAAGGCTGCGCCCCTACGAATTGAAGAAGATCGGCCGGCAGCCTGTTTTGAATTCCGGCTGTCACGCTATTTTAAGTGTGGGGGAGGCTTAAAAAGGGTTGGGTCCGGTTTCATTCCCTGACTTGAATCCGTGTCATCCGTGAAATCCGTGGTCAAAGCTCCCCCTGTATTCCGTTGGAAGTGTATCGTCGCTTATGATGGGACGACGTTCAATGGGTGGCAGAGCCAGGAGGGGGGGAACACGGTGCAGGATTTGATCGAGCGGCAGATCAAGGGGATCTTTGGGCGGCAGATCCGGATCGAAGGCAGCGGGCGGACGGACTCGGGGGTGCACGCGCATGCGCAGGTGTTTCATTTCGATGCGCCGTGGAAGCACGGGGCGGAGAAGTTGCGCCGCGCGCTGCAGAACGGGCTGCCCCGGAGCATTCGGGTCAAGGCGGTGCGACGGGCGCGGGCGGAGTTTCATGCCCGGTTCGACGCGAAGGGGAAGGTTTACCGCTACCACCTGCATTTGGGCGAAGCGGATCCTTTCGAGGTGAATTATTGTTGGTCGCTCAATCGGGAACTCGACTGGTCGGCCGTGAAGGCGGCGGCGAAGATCCTCCGCGGCAAGCACGACTTCTGGGCATTTTCGGGGGAGAATGACCGCACGTATGAAACGACGGTGCGCGACCTGCGGCGGGTTGACGTGAAACGCCGGGGGAAACGCGTCACCTTCACCTTCGAGGCGGACGGGTTCCTGTACAAGATGGTGCGCAGCCTGACGGGCGCGCTGGTCAATGTCGGCTTGGGCAAGCTCACGGCGGCCGAGGTGGGCGTACTGCTCAAGACGCGCGGGCGGATCCCGATGGTGGTCACGGCGCCGCCGCAGGGATTGTTTTTGGTGAAGGTGATTTATTGAAGCAATCGGTCTAGGGCGGGGTGGCCGGTTGCGGTGGAACCTGTGGGAGCCTGTTTACACGCGATTGTGGGCGGGCGCTGGCCGGCGGCGGGCCGAATCGCCTGTAAACAGGCTCCTACACAAAAATACACGGACCTCGATTCAGGCGGTTTTCGCGAGGGAGGATGCGGGACGGAGTGGGATAATTTCTGGGTTGTCGATCCCACGGCGAGGTCGCCGTGGCTCCAAGTGTGGCGATTGTTTCGATGAGATTTCCGGTCCATTCACTTTGTCGCGCGGGGCTCGAGGTGTTTTTCCCGCGGTGCTGCGTGCATTGCGGAGGTCGGGTGGAGGAAAGCGGGTACCGGCATTTGTGCGCGCCCTGCGCGGGACGCCTGCAGGTGGTGCGTCCGCCGGTGTGCACGACCTGCGGGCATCCTTTTTTTGGCGAACTGGACGAGAACCGTTTGTGCGAGCATTGTGAGACGCTGGAGCCGCGGTTTGGGGAGGGGCGGACGGCCGTGCTGTTGCAAGGCACGGGGCGCTCCCTGATCCACCTGTTGAAATACCATGGCGGGCTGCATGTCCTGGAGGACATCGTGGCCGCGATGCGGCGCGCCCCGGGTTATGTCGACTACGTGCAGGGAGCGATCCTGGTGCCGGTGCCGTTGCACCCGCGCAAGGAGCGGGAGCGCCAGTACAACCAGAGCCGGCTGCTGGCGGATTGCGCGGTGGACGCGGCGGATGGGGCGGCGGAAGTGCAGGAGTTGCTCGAGCGGAGGGTGGACACCCAGACCCAGACGCATTTCGACCGGGAGACGCGCCGGGAGAACCTAAAAAATGCCTTTGCTTTGGCTCCGGGGGTTACCCTTAATCCCGCGCATCGTTATATCCTGGTCGATGATGTTTTTACAACGGGCTCCACACTCAATTCCTGCGCTGCCGTCCTTCGGCGTGGCGGCGCGTTGAGGCTCGACGTCGTCACTTTCGGTCACGGTTGAACCACCTCTCATGGCTCATTTTACCAAACCCAAGCTGCCGTCCAACAAGACGTCCGGCACCACCAAAACCACCAAGAAGAAGGTCAACACCGAGGGTCTCTGGACCAAGTGTCCGGTGTCCGGCGAAATCGTCTTCAACAAGGACCTCGAGGCGAACCTCATGGTCGTGCCGAAGAGCGGGTATCATTTTCCGATCGGTTGCCAGGCGCGCATCGCCGGGATGGTGGATGAGGGCACGTTTGAGGAATTCGATGCCGGCGTGAAGTCGGCCGACCCGCTCAAGTTCGTCGATTCGACGCCCTATCCGGACCGCATCAAGCGTTACGAAAAGGAAAGCGGCCTGACGGAGGCGGTGTTGTGCGGCACGGGCAAGATCAACGGCATCGCGGTGTCGCTGGCCGTGATGGATTTTCGTTTTTGCGGCGGCGCCATGGGGGCGGCGGTGGGCGAAAAGATCACGCGCGCGATCGAGCGTGCCATCAAGAAGAAGATCCCGTGCATCATCGTGAGTTCCTCCGGTGGCGCGCGCATGCAGGAAGGTATTTTCAGCCTCATGCAGATGGCGAAGACCAGCGCGGCCCTCGGGCGCCTGGCCGAGGCGCGCCTGCCGTTCATCTCGATCCTGACTTATCCGACGACGGGAGGCGTGACGGCCAGCTTTGCCACGCTGGGTGACGTCATCCTCGCCGAGCCTGGCGCGCTGATTGGCTTCGCCGGAGCGCGCGTGATCAAGGAAACCACCAAGCAGACGCTGCCCCCGGGTTTCCAGACGGCGGAATTCCTGCTCAAGCACGGCTTGGTGGACCAGATTGTCAGCCGACTGGAAATGCGGGACCGGCTCACGAGCCTCCTGCAGGTGTTGCACACGCACAAGTTCAAGGAGCACAAGGTGCCGACGGCGGCGCCGTTTCCGTCGGCCGCGGCCGAGGAAAGCGCCTGAGCGGAGCTGACACGGAAGAACATTCAACTTTCGACGTTCAACATTGAACGTTCAACCCAACCATCGGGCCGACCGGGAGCGATGAATGCAAAGTCCAGCTTACGCTCAGCCGGAATGATGCCGTTGAATGTAGGGGTGCGGCTTGACCGCGACCTTTGCTCGTTGCGGAAACCGAGGGCGGGGACGAGCCACGTCCCTGCGACCGAACAGTTCGACCGCGCACGCGGCGGGATCGCATTCCAACTGCATGGTTCCGGCCCAGCCGACCATCGAGACGGCGCGGGGGCAAACAAGTGAGTGTTGACCGTTCGATGTTGAAGGCTGGAAGTTCGGCTGGCCCGGCCGATTACGCGTCCGTGAAGGAATTTCTCTTCGGCCTCAAGGCGGGCGGGGTGAAGTTTGGCATCGACCGCATGCAGCGGCTGTCGGCGGCGCTCGGTCATCCGGAGCGGAGCTACCCGGTGATTCACGTCGCGGGAACGAACGGCAAGGGGTCGGTTTCGGCGATGCTCGAGGCGATATTCCGCCTGTCGGGTTGGCGGACCGGATTGTACACCTCGCCGCATCTGGTGCGGCTCGGCGAGCGGGTGCAGGTGGACCGTGAGGCGCTCTCGGAAGCGGAGATCGTGGCCTACACGCAGGAATTGCGTCCGGTCGCGGACCGGGCGGCGGCGGGAGCGGCGGATGAGCATGCGACGTTCTTCGAGTTCATGACGGCGATGGCGTTCCTCCAATTCCGGCGGAAGGGGGTGAGTGTCGCGGTGATCGAGGTGGGCATGGGTGGCCGGCTCGACGCGACGAATGTGGTCCAGCCCGAGGTCGCGGTCATCACCTCGATCGGCCTCGATCATTGCGCCGAACTTGGGAACACGGTGGAGCAGATCGCTCGTGAGAAGGCCGGCATCATCAAGCCCGGCCGTCCGGTGGTGATCGGACGGATGCCGCCGGGAGCAGAGCGCGTGATCCGGGAGGTCGCGGCGGCGCAGGGGGCGGAGGTGCACTCGGTGCGACAAATTTTTGGCGAGGCGCTGACCGGCTATCCGCTCACGAATCTCGAGGGCGACTGCCAGCGATGGAATGCGGCCACGGCGACGCTGGTAGCGCGATTGTACTTTGCCGGCCGGAGCCCGGCCGCGGGAGTGTCCTCGCCGGAGGAGGCGATCGCCCGCGGGCTCTTGAATGTGGACTGGCCGGGTCGCTGGCAGCGGCTCGCGGTGGGCGGGCGGCGTTTGATTCTGGATGCGTCGCACAATCCCGAGGGCGCGACGGAATTGGACAAGAATCTCGCCCGGCTGGTCGCGGAGACGGGGCGCAAGCCGATCGTGGTGGCGGGGGCGCTGGGTGAATTCCGGGCGCGGGCGCTGCTGGAGGTGGTGTTGCGGCATGCCGCCGATGTTTGGATCGTGACGCCCAGGCAGAATCGCGCGACGTCGTTCGAGGACATGTTCGCGCTGGTGCCGGAGGATGCACGTGAGCGCGTGAAGCGCGGCGAGTTGGAAGTTCTTTTTCCGGACCCGCAGACCTGCGCGCTGGGCCGGGAGGGAGATGCGGTCGTGGTGACCGGCTCGATTTATCTGCTCGGAGAGGTGTTCGAGCGACTGGAGCCGGTGGCGGCGAGTGAATCGCGGCTGCAGGATTTCTAGGCTTGGGCGGGTCGGGCGTAATCGTAGGGGCGCGGTCAGGCTGCGCCTGAGGTGGGCGAGGGGGAAAGGGCGCAGCAAGTCTGCGCCCCTACGTGAGAGGTGGCACCTTGTTTCGATCTCGCGCGTGAGTTCGTCGCGAGCGACGAGCCTGCGAACACGCACCACCCAACGGGAGCCTCTGAAGTTTTCGATCCCACCGGGGCGGGGGCGCCCCGGCTCCAGGGGAAAGGATGGGGAGGGGAACAGCGGGCGGTGCTGGGGGGCGGCGACGGCGCGTTCGGAGGACGCGCGCCCCACCTCGCAACGGGCGAGGAGGGCGATCAGTTCGCGCGCTTGACCGAGAGGCTGCCGTTGACGGACTCGAGGTTCACGCGCGCGCCACCGCCGTTGACGGCGCCGCGCAGTTCGCGTTTGCCGGAACTTTCCAAGGTGAGCGGGAAGTCGCAACTGATCCGGCCATTGACCGTGTCGGTATCGAGATCGAACGCCGCATTGGAAGGGAGCGTGAGGGTGCAGGGTCCGTTGACCGTCTCGAGGGAGATGCCGCCGGCGGAGGGCAGGGCGGAATAGGAGACCCGGACGGAGCCGTTGACGGTTTCAATTTTGCCCGGGCCGGCGAGGTCGGTGGCCTCGATGCCGCCATTGACCGCTTCAAGGTGAACGGAGCCCTTCACGCCCGTGATGGTGATGCCGGAGTTGACGACCTCGATGCCATCGAGCGAGGCGCCGGCGGGAACCATGAGCTTGTAGTGGACCTGGGCGTTCATGTTTTCCCAGAACTTCCATTTCTTCTCGTATTCGGTATTCACCACGAGGCGGCGGGGTGAAGATTCGATTTTGAGGTGCATGCGCCCCAGGCCTTCCTGGTCGCGGGCGGATTTTTCGGCCTCGAGGGCGACCTCATTTCGATCCCAGGCGATGATCTCGACCGAACCGTTGACGTTCTCGAGATGGATCGAGCCGTTGGCATCGAGGGGATAGTTTTCGGCGAATTTCTCGGTTACCTTGGCGGCGGCCAGGGAGGCGAGCAGGGTGAACGTGAGGGCGACACGGGAGAGGCGAAGAGCGTTGGGGATCATGGTGGTAATCTAATACCCGCGGCGCTGCCCGGAAGTTACAACGGTTCGTTCGGCGCCGATTTCCAGGGGGTTTCCCGAGCGGAGGCAGGAACGGAATGAAGACTTTCGCGATTAAACCTCCGGGAAATTTGACAGGCGCCGGTGGTAGCGGGAGTTTGCGGACTATTTGCGTGAAAAGTCGTTGCTGGTGAAACGCTCGCACGGGTTTTTACGTCTCTGCCAAAACTAACATGTCCGCACTCCCGTTGCCTTCCCGTTATCGCTGGTTGCTTTATATCGTTGTCGTCGCGCTTTTTGGAGCAGGCGCCTGGTATTTCAGCTTTCGGGAGAAGCCACCGTTGAACCGTTGGGGACCCAATCCGGCTTGGGCAGGCACGGGCCGGACGCCGGCCATGCCGGTGCGGGTGGTGAAGGCGGAGCGAAAGGACCTGGCGGTTCACCTCAAGGCCATCGGCACAGTGACGCCCCTCAGCACGGTCACGGTCCAGAGCCGGGTGGATGGCCAGCTGATGCGCATTCACTTTGAGGAGGGCCAGCGGGTCGAGAAGGGCCAGTTGCTGGCGGAGATCGACCCCGAGACGTATCGCATCCGGTTGGCGCAGGCCGAGGGACAGCTCCGGCAAAACCAGGCGCAATTGCAGACCGCGCGGGCCGACTTGGAGCGTTTCCAGCAGCTTTATGAAAAGCAACTCGTGACGAGCCAGCAGATGGAAGCCCAGCAGGCGTTGGTGCGCGAGCGCGAGGGAGCGCTGGCTTCGGACCAGGCCGCGGCCGACAACGCGCGGTTGCAACTGGCGTACACGCGGATCGAGGCGCCCATCACCGGGCGACTGGGATTGCGCCGGGTGGATGTGGGCAACCTGATCCGCGCGAACAGTTCCGACGGTTTGGTGACGATCACGCAAACGCGGCCGGTCGCGGTGATGTCGACGGTGCCCGAGGTCGATTTGCCGAAGGTGCTCGAACCGTTGCGCGCTGGTGAGCAGCTGGTGGTCGAGGCATGGGATCGGAGCGAACAGAAGCGCCTGGCCACGGGCACGCTGACGACCGTGGACAACCAGATCGACCTCGCCACGGGCACGCTGAAGATCAAGGCGGAGTTCCCGAACGAGGACGAAAGCCTTTTCCCGAACCAGTTCGTGAACATCCGCGTCAAGGTGCGCACGCTGAAGGATGCGATCGTGATCCCGTCGGCCGCGGTGCAATTCGGTTCGCGCGGCACGTATGTTTATATCGTGAACGAGAAAACCCAGGCGTCCGTGCGCGATATCGTGCTCGGCACCGCGGAGGGGCTCGAACAGGCCGTGACGGCCGGCTTGAACGAGGGCGACGCCGTCGTCCTCGAGGGCATTGACCGCCTGCGGGAGGGACGGGACGTGGTGGTGGTGACGGACAACCCGACGCCGCCCGCACCGCGGGGGGAGCCGGCCAAGAAGAAAAAGGGCAAATGAGCCCGATTCGGAATCACGCAACCCAACTCGTCCTCACCTCGGTGTCCTCTCATTTTCCGTCTGTACGAGCCTGCTGGCAGGCGATTTTTGCGACGTCGCGCTCGCGCCCGTATTCCACCGCCTGCAAGCAGGCTCCTAAGGGCCGAGCCGGCCTGCATGGCGAGGGGAGGAGCGCGCCATGAGCCTCTCGAAGCCATTCATTCTTCGCCCGGTCGCGACGAGCCTCCTGATGGTGGCGCTGTTGCAGACGGGCATCATGGCGTACCGCCTTTTGCCGGTCGCGGCGCTGCCCCAGGTCGATTTTCCGACGATCCAGGTGTTCACGTTTCACCCCGGCGCGAGCCCGGCGGTGACGGCCAGCTCGATCACCGCGCCACTCGAGCGGCGTTTCGGACAAATCCCCGGCCTCAACCAGATGTCGTCGTCGAGTTCCGGCGGGGCCTCGGTGATCACGCTGCAGTTTTCGCTCGATCTCGACATGGGCGTGGCCGAGCAGGAGGTCCAGGCGGCGATCAACGCGGCGGACAACCTGTTGCCCAACGACCTCCCGGCGCCGCCAATTTACCGCAAGGTCAACCCGGCCGATACGCCGATCGTCACGCTCGCGGTGACTTCCGCCACGATGCCGCTGCCCGAGGTGCACGATCTCGTGGACACGCGCATCGCGCAGAAGCTCGCGCAGCTGCCCGGCGTCGGCATGGTGAGCCTCGCCGGCGGTCAGCGTCCGGCCGTGCGTGTGCAGGTGAACCCGGGCGAACTCGCCGCCCGCGGACTCAACTTTTCCGACATCCGTTCGGCCATCGCCGCCGCCAGCGTGAACCAGCCGAAGGGCAGTTTCGACGGCCCGGTGCGCACGATCCTGATGGATGCCAACGACCAGCTCCGGTCGGTGGAGGAATTCCGCAACCTGATCATTGCCTGGCGCGAGGGTTCGCCCCTGCGGCTCGGTGATGTGGCGCGCATTGAGAACGCGGCCGAGGACCGCCGCCTCGCGGCTTGGGCCGACGACCTGCCGGCCGTCCTGATCAATGTCCAGCGCCAGCCCGGGGCGAATGTCATCGAGGTGGTCGACGGCGTGCGGGCCCTGTTGCCGCAACTTGAGGCGAGCCTGCCCGCAGCGGCCGAACTCACGGTCCTGACCGACCGCACGCAGAGCATCCGGGCCTCGGTGAAGTCAGTGCAGCACGAGCTCATCTTTGCCATCCTGCTCGTGGTCCTGGTGACCTTCGTCTTCCTGCGAAACATTGCCGCGACGATCATCCCGAGCATCGCGGTGCCGCTCTCGCTGATCGGCACCTTCGGGGTGATGTACCTGGCGGGTTACTCGCTGAACATCCTCACGCTGATGGCGCTGACGATCGCCACGGGCTTTGTCGTCGATGACGCCATCGTCATGTTGGAGAACATCGCCCGCTATCGGGAGGAAGGCTCGCCGCCGATGGAGGCGGCGTTGAAGGGCGCGGCCCAGATCGGGTTCACGCTGGTCTCGCTGACGATCTCGCTCATCGCGGTATTGATCCCGCTCCTGTTCATGGGCGGGGTGGTCGGGCGCCTGTTCCACGAGTTTGCGATCACGCTGGCGGTCTCGATCCTGATCTCGCTGCTCGTGTCGCTGACCCTCACGCCGATGATGTGCGCCCGCATGCTGCCGCAGCCCAAGCCGGGCGAGCATGAGGCGCACGGTTTCCTGGAGAAGGTGATCACCTGGTACGGGAAGATGCTCGATCGCGTGCTGGAACACCAGCGCCCGGCGCTGCTGGTCATGGTCGCGACCCTTGTCGTGACCGCGCTCCTGTATCTGGTGGTGCCGAAGGGTTTCTTTCCCCTCCAGGACACCGGCGCGATCCAGGCCGTGACGGAGGCGCCGCAATCCATCTCCTTCTCGGCGATGTCAGAGCGGCAGCAGGCGCTGGCGGCCAAGATCCTCGAGGATCCCGCGGTGCGCAGCCTGTCCTCGTTCATCGGGGTGGACGGCACGAACGCGACGCTCAACAGCGGGCGGATGCTGATCAATCTCCGGGGCCACGGCGAGCGGGACGCGGACGCGCTCGAGATCGTGGACCGATTGCGGACCGCGGCGCAGGAAGTGGATGGGATCCGGCTCTATCTCCAACCGGTGCAGGAATTGACGATCGAGGATCGGGTGAGCCGCACGCAGTTCCAGTTCACGCTGACGAGCCCGGATGAGGAACTGTTGCATGAATGGACGCCGCGGGTGGTGGCGCACCTGCAGGAACAACCCGAGCTTTCGGACGTGGCGAGTGATCTCCAGAATCGCGGCCTGCAGGCGTTCGTGGAGATCGATCGCGATGCGGCGAGCCGGCTCGGAGTGAGCGTGGCCAGCATCGATGACGCGCTGTACAGTGCGTTTGGGCAGCGCCAGATCTCGACGTTGTTCACGCAATCGAGCCAGTACCGGGTGATCCTGGAAATGGACCCGCGCCTGGCGACGGGTCCGCACTCGCTGGAGGGCATTTATGTCAACAGTCGCGGCAATGGCCAGGTGCCGCTCGCGACCGTGGCTCGGGTCTTGGAGCGCCAGGCAACCCTCTTGATCAACCAGATCGGGCAATTCCCGGCCGTCACGGTTTCGTTCAATCTGGCCCGCGGTTCCTCGCTGGGCGCCGCGGTGAAGGCGATCGAGCGCGCGGAGAAGGAATTGGAATTGCCCGCCGCGATCGACCTGCGGTTCCAGGGGGCGGCGCACGCGTTCCGGGATTCGCTGTCGAGCACCCTGTTCCTGATTTTTGCGGCGGTCGTGACCATGTATCTCGTGCTGGGCGTGCTCTACGAGAGCGCGATCCACCCGATCACGATCCTTTCAACGCTGCCGTCGGCGGCGGTCGGCGCGCTGCTCGCCCTCTGGATCAGCGGTCGCCCGCTCGATATGATCGCCATCATCGGCATCATCCTGCTCATCGGCCTGGTGAAGAAGAACGGCATCATGATGATCGACTTCGCGCTCGAAGCGGAGCGCAAGCAGGGGATGTCACCCCGTGAGGCGATCCGGCAGGCGGCGATGCTGCGCTTCCGTCCGATCCTGATGACCACGCTCGCCGCGTTGTTTGGCGCACTGCCGCTGATGCTATCCACCGGTTCGGGCGCCGAGTTGCGGCAGCCGCTGGGCCTCGTGATGGTGGGAGGATTGCTGGTGAGCCAGGTCCTGACTCTGTTCACGACGCCGGTGGTTTACCTGTTCTTCGACCGTCTGGCGCGCCGGGCGAAGAAGAAGGAAACTCAGGCCCCATTTTCGGCGGATGCGGTGCCAGACCAGTCGATCTCATGAAGGCGCTGATCACCACCTCTGCCTCCCGTAGGGGCCGAGCTTGCTCGGTCCCGGGATGCCAATGGTTGGGCGCATGGAAGCCAGGCCCGAGCGAGCCCGGCCCGTACCGGGAAAAAGGGATGCGCCCATGAACCTCTCCGCTCCCTTCGTTCGCCGGCCGATTGCCAGCACCATGATCGCGGTGGCGCTCGTGCTGTCGGGCGCGCTCGCGTACAACCTGCTGCCGGTTGCCCCGCTGCCCGAGGTGGATTTTCCGACCATCCGCGTGAACGCCTCACTCCCCGGGGCGAGCCCGGAAACGATGGCGACGAGCGTGGCCACGCCGCTGGAGCGCGCGCTCGGCAGCATTGCCGGGGTGACGGCGATCTCGTCGAGCAGCCGGCAGGGTCAGGTCAACATCACCGTGGAATTCGCCATGGACCGCGACATCGATGCGGCCGCGCGCGATGTTCAGGCCGCGATCAACGCCTCGCGCGGGCAGCTGCCCGCCGGCATGCCGCGCAACCCCTCCTACCGGAAGGTCAACCCGTCCTCCGCGCCGATCATGGCGATCGCGCTGAGTTCGGCGAACATCGCCCCGGGGGACCTGTATGATTTCGCCGCGACGATCCTGGCCCAGAAAATCTCCCAGGTGAGCGGCGTGGGCGAGGTGACGGTGGGCGGCAGTTCGCTGCCGGCCATCCGCGTGCAATTGAACCCGCACGCGCTCGCGCATCACGGCATTGCGCTGGATGAGGTGCGGCGGGCGATCGGGGACACGAATTCGCTCCAGCCGCGCGGCATGTTGGAAGCCGGAGACCGGCAATGGCAGGTCCAGGTGAGCGACCAGCTGCGGAAGGCGGCCGATTATCTGCCCCTGATCATCCGCTATACCGACGGCGCGCCGGTCCGGTTGGGCGACGTGGCCAAAGTCACCGACTCGGTGGAGAACCGCTATAGCAGTGGATTCCACAATGACCGGCCGGCCGTGCTGCTGACGGTCACGCGCCAGCCGGGCGCGAACATCATCGCCACGATCGATGCGATCAACGAGCAACTGCCCGGCCTGCGCGCGCTGGTGCCGGACGACGCCGAACTGGCGGTGGTGATGGACCGGTCGCCCTCGATCCGTGGCACCCTCCATGAGTCGCAGCGCACGCTGCTGATCGCCTCAAGCCTGGTGATGCTGGTCGTGCTGCTGTTTTTGGGCAGTCCCCGTGGCGCGCTGATCCCGTGCGTGGCGATCCCGGTGTCGATCATCGGGACGTTCGGCGTGATGTACCTTTACGGATTCTCCCTGAACAACCTGTCGCTGATGGCGCTGATCGTGGCGGCCGGGCTGGTGGTGGATGACGCGATCGTGGTTCTGGAGAACATTTCCCGGCATATCGAGCAGGGCATGACCCCGATGCGCGCGGCGATGGCCGGAGCGGGCGAGGTGGGCTTCACGCTGCTGGCGATGAATCTCTCCCTGGTGGTCGTGTTCATCTCGATCCTGTTCATGGGCGGGCTCGTCACGCAGCTGTTTCGCGAGTTCTCGATCACGCTGGCCGCGGCCATGATGGTTTCGCTGCTGGTCTCGCTGACGCTGACCCCCAGCCTCTGCGCGCGCTGGCTCGAGGCGAAGCACGAGCGCGGCGGCGGCCGGTGGCGCGATGCCGGCATGCGGTTTTTCGACGGTCTGCGCCGCGGTTACGGGCGCACGCTGGGCTGGGTGCTGCGGCACACCACGCTCACGCTCCTGGTGCTGCTCGGCATCATCGCGCTCAACGTCTCGCTGTTCTACAGCGCGCCCAAGGGCTTTTTGCCGGAGCAGGACACGGGGCAGCTGAACGGCTTCGCCCGCGGGGACGACGGGTTCTCGTTCCAGGTCATGCAGCCGAAGATCGAGACGTATCGGAAGCTCATCATGGCGGACCCGGCGGTCCAGGACGTGATGGGTTTCACGGGCGGTGGAGCGGGTTTGAGCAACTCCTGGATGATGATCCGGCTGAAGCCCCGCAGCGAACGCGACTCGGCGCGGGAAGTGATCAACCGGTTGCGCCTGCAGGCGCCGCCGGTGGCGGGCGGCAATCTCTGGCTGAACGTGTCGCAGGACATCCAGCCGCCGCGCTCCTCGGATGCCGGGTCCTACGATCTGGCCATCCTCACCAGCGAGGTGAGCCTGTTGCGGCAATGGGAGGGGAAGATCGCGCAGGCGCTGCAGGAATTGCCAGAGCTCACGGATGTGGACACGCCGAACGACGGCGGGACGAAGCAGGTGATGTTGCACGTGGATCGTGAGGCGGCGCGGCGCCTCGGGGTCGATATGCGGATGATCACGCAGGTCCTGAACAATTCATTCAGCCAGCGGCAGGTGACGACCCTCTACAACCGGTTGAACCAATACCGCGTGATCATGGAGCTCGAACCCCAGTACACGCAGGATCCGGTGGTGCTCGACCAGGTGCAGGTGATCGCGGCCGACGGCTCGCGCGTGCCGTTGTCGGCGTTCACGCGCTACGAGTATGCGCTGGTGGAAGACCAGGTGCAGCATCGCGAGCAGTTCGTGGCGGAAAACATCGGGTTTTCGCTCGCGCCCGGCGTGTCGCTGCAGGAGGCGCTGGCGGCGATCGAGCGCGCCATGCAAGGCATCATGTTGCCCACGGAAGTTCAGGCGAAGCTGGCGGGATCCGCGCAGACCTTCCAGGCCGCGTTGGAAAACCAGCACTGGTTGATCCTGGCGGTGTTGGTGGCGGTGTACCTGGTGCTCGGCGTGCTTTATGAAAGCCTGGTTCATCCGCTGACGATCCTCTCAACGTTGCCGTCGGCCGGTTTGGGGGCGCTGCTCGCACTCCGCCTGACGGGCACCGAGTTCACCCTGATCGCGCAGCTCGGCCTGTTTCTGCTCATCGGCATCGTGATGAAAAACGCGATCCTGATGATCGACGTGGCCTTGGTGCGGGAACGGCGCGACGGGTTGACGCCGCAAGCGGCGATTTACGAGGCCGCTCAACTGCGGCTTCGACCAATCCTGATGACCAACCTGGCCGCCCTCCTCGGCGCACTGCCACTCGTGCTATCCATGGGAGAGGGGGTGGAAATGCGCCGTCCGCTCGGCCTCGCGATTGTCGGCGGGCTTGCGGTCAGCCAGTTGCTCACGCTCTACACTGTGCCGGTGGTGTATTTGTGGCTCGATCGCATCCGGTTACGGTTCAAGCGAGGCAGAACTCCGGCACCGGTGGACGGAGCGGAAGGAACACCCCTGCACACCTGAAGCTGGGTGGCGGCTCGGGGATTCCAGAGTTCCCCTTGGGAGAAAGCCCCATGGGGCTGGACGGGTTCCCCGGGATGCCAAGAGGGGGCGGCGACTGCTAGGATGCTTGGATGAAACTCCTGTGCCGCACCCCGTCCCGCCCCGTGGCTCGCCTGGCTTTCCTGATCGTGTCGGCGATATTATGGGCGGGTGCGACCGGGAGCTTGTCAGCGCAGGGCGGATGGCTCGCGGAGGACGTCGGCGCGGTCGGCGTGGCAGGCTCGAGCCAGGAGGCCAACGGCGTGATCACGCTGCAAGGCTCCGGGGCTGACATCTGGGGCGCGACCGACGCGTTTCACTTCCGTCACCGGGCCATGACGGGCAACGGCTCGTTGGTCGCGCGTTTCGTCCCCGGGACGGGCCATGGGTGGGCGAAAGTCGGGTTGATGATTCGAGAAAACCTCACGCCAGGGGCAAAGAATGTCATGGTGCTCGCCACGCCGGGCAATCACATCGGCCTGCAATCGCGCAGTGCCGCTGGCGGCACCACGGCATTTGTTGACGGCGGCTGGACGGGGCTGCCCGTGTGGCTGATGTTGGATCGCGTCGGCAATACTTACCGGGCCTACCGCTCGTACGACGGGGATAATTGGACGTCCCTGGGTTCAGTGACCGTTGATATGCCCGCGACCGTGCGGGTGGGGTTCGCTGTTTCGAGTCACAACAACGCCTCCTCCTTCCTCGCGATGGCGGATGATTTCATGCAACTCACCGCGGAGGCCACCGCCACGCCGACGAACCTCCGGGTCGCGTCGAGCACGGCGAACACCGTCAACCTCGCCTGGGATTACGCGTCCGGGAGTGCCACGGGATTTGAATTGGAACGCGCCACCGCCGCGGCCCCGGCATTTGCGCGCGTGTCGGTCCTGCCGACGGAAGCGCGGCAATTCGCCGATACGGGGCTGACTCCGGGCACGGAGTATCGCTACCGTTTGCGCGTGGTGGGTACGGGCGGAAGTTTTTCAGAATACACCGCCATTGTCCCGATCACGACGTCAGCGGACGCCGGCACGGGGGGCACGTCCCAGAGTGACAGCGGGGGATGGGTCGGCGGTGACATCGGGGCGGTCGGGCCCGCGGGCTCGACGGAAGGATCGGGCAACGCGTTTACGCTCCGGGCGGGCGGAGGCGACATCTGGGGCGGGGCCGACGCCCTGCGCATGCATTACCAGCCGTGGATTGGCGACGGTACGATCGTCGCACGGGTGGCGAGTCTCACGAACACGCACGGCTGGGCCAAGGCCGGCGTGATGATCCGCTCGAGTTTCGATTCCACCTCGGCGAATGCGGCGATGCTGCTGACGGCGGCCAATGTGTGCGGGTTCCAGACGCGGGCGACGGCGGGGGCCACCACCGAGCTCGTGGGTGGCCCACGGGTGAACCCGGCGCATTGGGTTAAGCTTAAGCGCGTGGGCAATGTTTTCACGGGATACATCTCGCCCAATGGCGTGCATTGGACACAGGTGGGCTCGAAGACGGTGGTCATGGGTGAACATGTGTTCATCGGCGTGGTCGCGAGCGCGCACAACCCCGGCAACCTGACGACGGCGGTGTTCGACGGCGTGGAGCTGTCGAGCGAACTGCCGTTGCCGCCGCCCGGGGTTTACGCGCCGCAGACCTGGGGCAACACGACGGGGAGCGCGTCGGAATTCGGATCGCTCGTCACGGTGTCCGCGACGGGCGGCGACATCTGGGGGAGCAGTGATTCAGGATTGCTGGCGGCACGCGAATGGACGGGCGATGTGACCATCACGGCGCGGTCGAAACGGTTCGACCCGGCGGATGGCTGGACGAAGGCCGGCTTGATGATTCGCGCGGCCGACGCCGGGAACGCGGCCAACGCATTTGTCGCGATCACGGGCTGGCACGGTCAGGTGTTTCAGGCGCGCACCGGAGGGGGCGCCCAGACCACCTCGACGCCGGAGAACGGGCCGACCTTCGACTCCTGGTTTCGGCTGGTGCGCACGGGGAATGTATTTTCCGGCTACGCGTCCCGAGACGAAGGCGTCACATGGACACTCCTCGGAAGTGCCACCATCGTGATGCCCGCGACGGTGAAGGTGGGCATCGCGATTGCCTCGCATAATTCCGGCGCAATGTCCGTGGCGGAGTTTTCGGATATCGCGGTGGAGTAGTGGGGCCGGGCGTTTGATGCAACTGGCGTGCGCCCTTCACGCGGGATGATGCGTTCGAGGGCGCAGCGCGACTGCGCTCCTACTTCAAGGGAATGGAATGGATCGTGACGGGGCGCGGGGCGGGTGGAGTTGCCGGGAGCGGGTCGAAGAGTGCCCAGCCGCTGTTGCCGACGAAGTGGAAGCGGTCTTTCGAGGTATGGCCCAGAGCGAGGTCGTCCATGGCGGGCTGGCCCATGGCGACGACGCGCGTGACGGAAGGGCCGGAGACAGCGGGCTCGATGCGAAGTACGCGCTGGGGGTTCACGCCGTTTTGCACGGCGAGGATCCCGCCGGGGATGGTGTAGAGGCCGTCGATGCCGAAGAAGGTGGCGTTGGCCGGAGCGCGGAGAAGGGATGGGGTCTTGGTAGCCGTATCGATGCGCCAGATGCCGTTGGCGTAGTCGGCGACGTAAAGAGATTTGCCGTCTTCACTGAAAGTAATGCCCTGCAGGCTGAGGAACTCGTCGCTTTCGACCCAAGGTTCCAGCGCGGTGCTGCCGGCGGGGAGGCGCCAAATCACGGGGGAGAATGAATCGGTCGCGTAAAGCGAACCGTCGGCCACGAGCACGAAATCGCCGAGCAGGTGCTTCTTGCCATCGTCGGGCACGGGAAAGCGGGCGCGGACGCGTCCGGTGGCGAAATCAATGGCGACGAGGGCGGCGCGTTTGCCGTCCTCGGCGTCGGGGCCGGTCATCACGTCCAGCGACGACGTGGCGGCCCAGAGGGTCTTGCCGTCGGCGGAGAGTGTGAGCTTGAACACGCCGTCGAGGGAGTCGGCATCGGACGTATATTTCTCGAGCGAGCCGTTGGCGGTGCGTTTCCAGATGCAGCGGTTGCGCACGTCGTTGAAGTACCAAGTGCCGGTGGCCGGATCGAGCAAGGTGCTTTCGATGATGCCCGTGACGCCCGTCAGTTCTAAGGCGGTGGCGTCACGCGATTCGGTGGGCGCGGGTCCGGCGGCGAGGCGCGCGGCGACGGTTTGGAATCCAGGTGCGTCTTTCAGCGTGGCGAGACCCGGGTCGGCAGCGACGTCCATCTTGAGGCCCATCCCGGCCAAGCGGTCGAGGGAGGCGAGGGCCGGAGCGGGCTGGTTGAGGGCGGCGTGGACGCGGGCGAGGTTGAGTTGGATGCGCGGGTAATCGGGCCGGAGGACGGCGGCCTCCTCGAGCCTGGCGAGGGCCGTGGGCAGGTCGCCTCCCTGGGCGGCGGCGCCAGCCTCACGGAGAAGGAGCGCGTGCTTGGGGGCGGTGAGAAGAGGGGTCGTGCCCAGGGTTAGCGGAAGCAGGCTGAGAACCAGGGTGCGCATGGGAAAAGGAGCGGTCAGCTGTCAGCGATCAGCGGTCAGGAATTTGGGAGACGGATCGGCTGAGAGCTGAATGCTGAAAGCTGATGGCTATTCGGCGCGCAGCGCCGTCAGCGGGTCCACCTTGGTGGCCCGTCGGGCGGGGAGCCAGCAGGCGAGGGCGGCAACGAGGAAGAGGATGATCGATGTTCCCGCGAGAGCCACGGGATCGGTGGCGATCATGCGCGGCATGAACGAGGCGAGGAAACGGCCGAGGCCATACGCGCCGGCAACGCCGAGGAGGAGGCCGACAACTGTCAGGAGGAGGCCGCGGCCAAGGACGAGTGTGAGGACGTCGCCGGTCTTGGCCCCGAGGGCGAGGCGGATCCCGAACTCGCTCGTGCGCTGGGCGACGATGTTGGAAATCACGCCGTACAGGCCGACGGCGGCGAGCACGAGGCCGAGTCCGGCGAAGCCCGTGAGGAGCTGGGCCACGATCACGAGATTGTGCTGCTGGCGGTCGACGAACTGGTCGACGGTCATGAGTTGGTCAGCGGGCAGATCGGGATCCACTTCCGCGACCGCGCGGCGCACGCTGTCGAGCAGCGTCGCGGGATTCTCGCTGCGCACGGCAAAGCGGATCCAGGTCCAGGGCTCATGGGCGACGGAGCGATAGAGATGGAAGGGTGTGGGCGGATTGGTGAAGGCAGCGGCGGACTCGGCGCTGCGGACCACGCCGATGACCTCCGCCCAACGCGTGCCGTCGCTGTTGACGGAGCCGATGCGTTGGCCGAGGGCACTTTGTCCGGGCCATAATTGCTTCGCGAGCGCCTCGTTGATGACGACCTGCTCGGCGTCGCCGGGCTTCACGTCAGGGGCAAACGCGCGGCCATCGACGAGCTTGATGCCGAGCGTATCGAAGTAGGACGATGTGATCATCACGTGGCTCGCGCGGGGCAGGTTGGCGGAGTCGACGCCAGCGAGGGACTCGCTGGTGATCGGTCGGGCGTTGCCGTAGTGCCACAAGGGAAGCGCGGTCGCGAGGGCGACATGCTCCACGCCGGGCAGTGCGGTCAGGCGCCGCTCGATGCTGCGGAAGAACTCGAGCCGCTTCTGGGGTGTGTCGTAACGCTGTTCGGGCATGGGCAGCACACCGGTGAGCACGTGCTTGGTGTCCCAACCGGGATTCAGGCCGAGCAGGCGATCGAAGCCACGTTGCATCATGCCGGCGCCGCCGAGCAGGATGAGAGCCAGCGTTACCTCGCCCACGACCAAGACGTGGCGCAGGTGGTGATGGCTGCGGGCGGAGGTGGTGCCGCGGCCTTGGGACTTGAGGGTGCCGACGACATCGGTGCGCGAAGCCAGCCAGGCGGGTACGATGCCGAAAATGATGCCGGTGAGAAGGGAAGCGGCGACCGTCAGGAGGAGGACGCGTCCGTCGATCGGAAGCTGCATGACGCCTGTGCGATCGCCGAGGCGGATGTTGGCCTCGAGCAGGCTGTTGATCCAAAGGGCGAGCAGGATGCCCAGTCCGCCGCCGACGACGGCGAGGAGAACACATTCGGTGAGTTGTTGCCCGATGAGGCGGGCCCGCGAAGCGCCCAGGGCGGCGCGGATGGCGAAATCGCGCACGGAGCTGGTGGCGCGAGCGAGCTGCAGATTGGCGAGGTTTGCGCAGGCGATCAGGAGCACGAAGCCGGAGAGGCCGAGCAACATCCACGAAATCTTTCGGCTTTCACCGTCCATGAGCGCCTCGTGCAGCGGGGCGGCTTCAAAACGCATGCCGGCATAGTCCTGGGGGTGATCCTTTTCCCACGCGTGCGCCAGGGGCGCCAGTTCGGTGGCGGCTTGCTTCACGTTGCGCCCCGGCTGGAGCCGGCCGACGAGGTTGAAGATTCGTGTGTTGCGGTTCGTGAGTTGGTCAGGGGTGAACGCGAGCGGACGCCAGTAGGCGGCGTCGCCCCACAGAAAGCGGTATTCGAGCGCGGCTGGCATGACCCCGATGATGGTGTGGGGGACGCCGTCGACGCGCAGCACGCGCCCGATGACGGCGGGATCGCCGCCGTAGCGCTGTTGCCAGTGGCTGTGGGCGAGAAGGAGAACCTGGTCCTTGCCGGGCTGGGTTTCCTCGGCGGTGAAGGGGCGGCCGAGCTGGGGCTGGATGCCGAGGGTGGTAAAGAGCCCGGCGTCGCTGAAGATGCCGTTGAGTCGCTCCGCGGGCTGGCCGGCGTCGGCGACGGCGGAGAAGTCGCGGGTGAAAATGAAATCGTTCGTGAAGGCGGTTGAGTTTTCCCGCATTTCCCGGAGCTCGAGGGCGGAGAAGCCGGTGTCTCGCTCCTGGCGGGTGACGCGCTGCAACATGGCCAAGCGATCGGGCTCGGGGAAGGGCGCGGCCTTGAACAGCAACGCGTCCACGAGGCTGAACATCGACGTGTTGACGCCGATGCCGAGCGCCAGGGTGATCAGGGCGATGACGGTGAATCCCGGGGTCTTGAGGAGGGAGCGGAGGGCGAAGCGCATGGGAAAAGGAGCGGTCAGCGGTCAGCGATCAGCGGTCAGGAATTTAGGAGAAGTGTTGGCTGAGAGCTGAATGCTGAAAGCTGATGGCTATTCGGCGCGCAACGCCGCGATCGGGTCGGCGGTGGTGGCGCGGCGGGCGGGGAACCAGGCGGCGATGAGGGCGACGAGGAGAATGACGGCGCTCGTGCCGGCGAGGATGAGATTGTTCTGGGCGATCATCGGGCCGAGGCCCTGGCGGAGCACCACACTGAGGCCGAAGGAACCCAGCACGCCGAGGCCGAGGCCGATCAGCGTAAGGACGAGACTTTGCCTCAGGACGATGCGCAGGACGTCCGAGCCGCTCGCGCCGAGCGCCAGGCGGATGCCGAACTCGGTCATGCGCTGGCCGACGTTGTTGGCGACGATGCCGTAGAGCCCGATCGCGGCGAGCGCCAGACCGAGGAGGGCAAAGGCGAGGAGGACGCCATTAATCACGAGGAGATTGTGGAGGAACTGATCACGCATGTCCTCCAGCGTCCAGACGAAGCGCGCCGCCAGGTCGGGCGCGACGTCGGCGACGGCGCGGCGCAGGTCCTGGCCGAGACGGGCGGGATTTTCGCCGCGGATCGCGATATGGAAATACGCCCACGGCTGGTGCGTGAGATTGGAGTAGAACTGAAAGTGGGTGGTCGGCGTGGTGAATTGAATGGCGTCCGCGGCGTCGGCGACGACGCCGATGATTTCACGCAGGACCACGCTGCCGTCGGGAGCGCGGGTGCCGAGGCGTTTGCCGAGCGGGCTTTCGCCGGGCCAGAAGTGGCGGGCGAGCGACTGGTTGATCACGATCTGGTCGGGCGAGTCGGGTGAAACGTTCGCGGCGAAGGTCCGGCCCTCGAGGAGGCGGATGCCGAGCGTGTTGAAATAGCCGGAGGTCACGAGGTAACTCAGGCTCTTGGGGAGATTCTTGGCGGAGCTGTCCTGTCCCTCGATGAAAATGTCGGCCGGACCGCCGCCCTGGCCGGTCGGCAGGCGGTTGGCGAGGGTCACCGCTTCGACGCCCGGAATCCGGGCCAGGCGAACGAGCAGCGCGTCGTAGAGGGTGCGGCGCTTTTCGACCGGGTAGTCGGATTCGTCGACCTGGAGGTTGGCGGTGAGGATGCGTTCGCTATCCCACGTGGGGCGGAAGTTGATGGTGCGGTTGAGGCCCTGGATCATCAGGCCGGCGACGGAGAGGAGCGTGACGGAGAGCGCGACCTGGCCGACGACCAGGACGCGGCGGATCCAACCCTGACCGCGTCCGCCGGTCGAGCCGCGGCCCTGTTGTTTCAGCGCCTCGTTGACGTCGGTGCGGGAAGCGAGGATGGCGGGAATGAGGCCAAAGCCGATGCCGGCGAGGATGGAAACGCCGGCAGTGTAGGCGAGGACGCGCCCGTCGATGGGCAGGTGGAGTGTCGAGGTGAGGCCGAGCCGGATATTGCGGCCGATGAGTTCATTGCACCAGTGGGCGACGACGAGGCCGAGGCCACCGCCCACGACGGCGAGGATCAGCGATTCATTGAGTTGCTGGCGGATGAGCGTCCAACGGCTGGCGCCGAGGGCGGAGCGGATGGCGAGGTCGCGGACGCGGGCCACGGCGCGGGCCATCTGGAGGTTGGCGAGATTGGCGCAGGCGAGGGCGAGGATGGCGGCGGCGAGGCCGAGTTGAAGGGTGAGGATGGTGACGTTGGCGCTGCCGCCGACGCGTCCGGCGAGTTGCAGGCGCAGGCCGTAACCGTCCTCGTACGCGGTCGGGTGATCCTTCGCCCAACGTTCCGTAAGTGGCGCGAGCAAGGCCAGGGCGCGGGGCATCGAGGTGTCCGGCGCGAGGCGCGCCAGCACGGCGAATTCGCGGCGGTTGCGGTCGGTGAGTTGTCCCTCGGAAGGAACGAGCGGGCGGAAGTAGCGGGACTCGCCGAAGACGAACATCGTGCTGTAGGCATCGGGCAGGACGCCGATGATGGTGAAGACGCGGCCGCCGATGCGGAGCGTCTGGCCGAGGACGTCGGGGCGCGCGCCAAACTTGTCGCGCCAGAATTGTGCGGTGAGCAGCACGACCGAATCGCGGCCGGCGACGCATTCGTCGGCGGTGAAAAGGCGTCCGAGCAGCGGAGGTGTCTCGAGGACGCGGAAAAGATCAGCGTGGGCGATGGTGCACTGGACCTGTTCCGGGAGCTGGTCGCCCACCGTGACGGGCTCCATCGAGCCGCCGCGGGCGGCGATGACGGAGAATGCGCCCGCGGGGTGGGCGCGTAGTTCCTCGATCTCGGGTAGCGACAGGTTGAGGAACTCGGACTGGGGCGTGCGGCCGTTGACGTTGACGATCGACTCGGGGCGCGGGAAGGGCGCAGAGGCGAACATCAATGTATTCATGAGGGAATACATCGACGAGTTGACGCCGATGCCGAGCGCCAGGGTGAGCAGCGCGATGAACGTGAAGCCCGGGGCCTTGAGCAGAGAGCGGAGGGCGTAGCGCATGGGGAGGGAAAAGCGGTCAGCGATCAGCCTTCAGCGGTCAGCTTGTCGCCCGGGGGGACTGATTGGTGTACGCGGCTGAGCGGAACGATCGGTCCCAGTCTGTGGTACCGGACTGGGACGGTTTGGCTGATGGCTGACAGCTGAATGCTGACAGCTGTCCGCGCGCTAGACGCGGGTCGGGTCGGATTCCATCTGTTCCTCGACGACGCGGCCGTCGAAGACGTGGATGGTGCGGTCGGCGTTGCGGGCGAAGCGGGCGTCGTGGGTGACCATGACGATCGTGGAGCCGCTCTTGTGGAGATTGCGGAGGAGTTCCATCACGGCGTCGCCGTTCTTGGAATCGAGGTTACCGGTCGGTTCGTCGGCGAGGAGCACCGCGGGCGAGCCGGCGAGGGCGCGGGCGACGGCGACGCGTTGCTGTTGACCGCCGGAGAGCTGGGAGGGGAGGTGCTTGGCGCGGTGGCCCATGCCGACCTTCTCGAGGGCCTCGGTCACGCGTTGCTTGCGCTCGCTGGCGGGCATGCCGCGGTAGGTGAGCGGGAGCTCGACGTTCTCATAGACGGTCAGGTCGCCGATGAGGTTGAACGACTGGAAAATGAAGCCGATCTCGCGGTTGCGGATGCGGGCGCGCTCGGGGAGCGTGAGGCCCTGGACGGGGCGGCCGTTGAGGATGTAGGTGCCGTCGGAGGGCGTGTCGAGGAGGCCGAGGATGGAGAGGAGCGTCGACTTGCCGCAGCCGGACGGACCGGCGATGGAAACGTACTCACCCTTGCGGATGTCCATGTGGATCCCGGAGAGGGCGTGGGTTTCGACTTCGTCGGTGAGGAAGACCTTGGTGACGCCTTCGAGTTTGATGAGGGAGGGAGTGTCCATGGGGTGAAGAATTATGAATTAGGAATTATGGGTTATGAATTACCTGAGGGTGAGGGCGGGCT
>JAEZDN010000037.1 GCA_023433275.1 Verrucomicrobiota bacterium | reverse complement strand
CGCCCGCCGCGCGCTCACTTCCCCCCGTAATACTTCGGCTTCAGCACGCCGATGCACGGGAGGTTCCGATAACGCTCGTTGAAATCCAGGCCGTAGCCGACGACGAACTCGTTCGGGATGTCGAATCCGACAAAGTCCGCCTGGAACGGGACGGCGCGGCGCGCCTTCTTGTCGAGCAACACGCAGGTCTTCACGCTCGTGGCGCCCTTGTCCTTGATCATGCCGGCGACCGCCGCGAGGGTCTTGCCCGTGTCGAGAATGTCGTCCACGAGGAGCACATTGTGACCCCGCACATCGAGCTTCATGGAATCCACGATGCGCGGCTCGTGCACGGCCTTGGTGCCGTCGTGGTAGCTCGAAGCGCGCAGGCAATCGAGGCGCAGGGGGCTGCGCATCTGGCGGAGCAGGTCGGCGGTGAAGATGAGCGCGCCGTTCACGATCGCCACGACCATCAGGTCCTTCTTGGCGTAATCCCGGTTGAGCTGGTTGGCGAGGGCGGCGATGCGGCGTTTGATCGCAAGCGGGGTGACGAGGACGCGATCGAGGTGTTTCAACTCAGGCGGACCTTTGGGAGCGGGCATGTCGGGATGAAGAAGGGCCAAGGCCCAGGGGACAAGAGCAGAGCGGCGCCGTGCGCCGCAGTTATTGGTCAGGGGGAGGCAGTCGGAGAGACCTGAAACCTGAGACCTGAGACCTGAAACCTGAGACCTGAGAATGGTAAAGGCGAGGGTGTGAAAGCTGAGGATAGAAAGGCAGAGGGTGTGAGGGTGTGAGGGTGTGAAACCTGAGGATTTCCGGAAGCGGAACCGCGCGCAACTTGATGCCCCGCGCCCCTGCGGGCCGCTCTCCTTGTGGGCGGGGTGCCCTCACCCCGCAGTTCGGAACCTGAGCACGAATGCAGGGTTCGGCCCTCCACCCTAATAACCACTAACTCTTAACCAATAACTGACGCGCTAGCGCGCCATCTTTCTCTTTCTCTCAGCTTGTCCTGCCCCCCGCGTCCGCGCGCCCCAATAACCAATAACCACTAACCAATAACTGCCCGGCGTTTCACGCCGCGCCAGCATCCGGCGCTCCCCGATCTCCCCACGCTCCCCCCGCCCGATGGCAAAGCCTTCCCCGCAAGCGTATCTTGCGGGGCCATGAAACAATCCCAAAGCCCTCAATCCATCCTTCTCCGCACGACGTGCGCCCTCGCCTTGATCGGCCTGGCCGCGGTGCCCGCCACCGCCCAGAGCGCCCGTCCCGCCACCGTCCCTCCGTCCAGCACCGCGCCCACGAACGTCGTGGAGCCGCTTCCGGCCGAGGGGTATCGCAACATCGACGCCACGCCCACGCCCAATCGCGAGACCGAGCGCTTCATCAGCAAGATCTCGATGCTCCATGAGGAGGAGGCGCGCCTCTCCGTCATCGCCAGCCAGCGCGCGACGCATGAGCAGGTCCGTACCTTCGCCGAGCAGGTCCGCGTGTCCGCCCAGGGCCGCGAGCAGGAAATCGCGCAGCTCGCGCAGAGCCGCAGCGTCTTGATCCCGACCGGCAAGGGTCCCAATGACCTCGCCGAGGAAAACGAGGACTGGCAGCGCAAGGACGCCGATGATTTCGACGAGGATTACGTCGAGCGCGTCATGGAGATCCAGAAGGACGCCATCGATACCCTCGAGGATTACGCGAAGGACAACGACGCCGACCCGGAGATCGCCGCGTTTGCCCAGAAGCATCTTCCCATCCTCCGGGAAAACCTCCGTCAAGCCGAAGGCCTCGAAGAGCAGGTTGATTGATTAATTCGAGACCATCCCCCGCGGGTTAAGCCCCGCGCAGCCAAAACAAGGCGGGCCCAATCGGCCCGCCTTTTTAATGGGCGGGCGCGGCGGGGTGCCCTCACCCCGCGACCGCCGGGCTCACCGGTAGAGCCGACTTGGTGGTCCTTTCCGCATGCGCGACCATGCGGTCGCAGAACACAGATCCCACCAATTCCGATTAGCCGCAAAAAAGCGCAAAAGACGCAAAAGGTTCGGCCCAATTCCCCGGCCCTAGCCCGACTGTTCCAAATCCCTCTATCAAGAGGGGCGGCGCGCAGCGACGGGGTGTGTTGATCGAAGCCTTTAAACCCGCGGCCCGCAGAGACGCGGGCCCTCAACGCGAATCCGCGCCCATCCGCGTCATCCGCGGTAGAAACCTTTACCTTCAGATTTTGCGCCTCTTGCGCCTTTTTGCGGCCAACAGGTTTCAGGCTTTAACCACATTCTGTTCTTCAGCCCCTCCCTCTTCCGATCCCTGCGTCTCTGTGCCTCTGTGCGCCAATTCTCTTTCCGCGCTCCTCCGCCATCCAATCCCTATTTTCGCACACAGACACAGAGCCGACCTTCATCCGCGCCCATCCGCGGAAAAACTGCATCAGCCCTAATTTTGCGCCTTTTGCGCCTTTTTGCGGCCAATAGGTTTTAGGCTTTAACCACATTCTGGTCTCAGACCCCTGCCTCTTCCGATTCTGTGCCTCTGTGCGCCAATTCTCTTTCCGCGATCCTCCGCGAACCAATCCCAGTTTTCGCACAGAGACACGCAGACACAGAGACGTCAGCTCTCTCCGAGCGCGTCCCATCCTCAGGTTCCGCGCTCTCGCGCGCACCGCCATCCGCCATCCGCGCATCCGCGCTCCGTCAGGATCCCCGACGGGGGGCGCGGGTGAGCGCATCGACATCCGCCACATCTTTTGGCCGTCCCGCCGCCCGCTTGTTGGCCAGGAGCATTTCACGATCAATGAAATTGATTCGCACCCCATCGATCACTTCCTCGACCCGCTGCGCGAAACATTTTTCAAAGGCTACCCCGGATATCTCGTTCATGACTTCGAGCCGCAGCGGAGGCACACCGATTCTCACGATCCGGCCTTTCTCTCTGAACGTCGCCTCCGTCAGTTCAGGCACATCGAACCCAAAATCGCGAAACGCCCTGACCAATCTTTCGGAATTGCCGACCGATATGCCGACAAACACGTCGAGATCACCCGTGGCGCGGACAAAACCATGGTAGCCGACAGCGTACCCACCCACCACGAGGGTACTCAACCTCGTGCCGGTGGAGTGATTTCAAGAAATCGGCGAAATTCGCGTCGAGCCTCTCCATAGGAATAAAATTGGCGGCGGAGGAACTCGATGCCCGCGAGCCTCTCACCTGCCGGTTGATTCAGCCAATAGGCCAGATCATCCGGTTCCTCGTCGAGCGAGCCGATGTCGAGTTTCGATCGGTCCAGCCGGAATATTGGGCTCGGATCCTGCGAAGGAACATCAGGAGAGGACATGAGCGAAATCTATCCCACCGCCCATCGTTGTCGAGTTCGCAGAGCCAAGGATGGCATCGCCGAGGCTCGTCCACGCTCCCCTATCTTTTCTTAATCGTAATCTTCCTTTTTCTCTCGGCCTGTTCTGCCGACCGTCCCCCTTCTCGATCCAAAACCCACCACGAGTCGCACGACCCGCACATCGCGCCAGGCTCGCGGACCAAAGTCATTTAATAGACTACTTTGGGTCGGGTTGCCCGCCCTTTCCCCTAGTAACGACTAACCGCTGACGAATAACCGCGCGCTCCCACGCGCCTGGGGTGATCACCGACCCCCGATTGGGTTGGGGACCCAATGCTTTTGCGGGTCCGGTTGGGTTATGTTGGTGACGGTTACCGATCGGGCTGTGTTGGTCTAGAGCGTTACGGTTGATTATGAGTGTGCCTACCAAAGGCCGACACGTCCGACCGGTGACCTTACCCCCCACCCCTTGTGCAGCTTACCGTTACCACCATGAACATGCTTTCCCCGCTCACGAAAAAAATCCCGCAGCTGATCGCGGCCTTGCGTCCGTCCTTCGATGAGATCGAGTGCTACGCCCGCATCATCCTGCAGCACGAGGGCCGCCCGCTGTCAGCGCTCCCCGACTGCCGCCGGGAGGCGGAGCTCCATCTGTGGGCAGATCGTTCGCTCGACGGCACCCGGGCCGCGCGGTAGCGAATTTGGCGTTGGTGCGAGCGTGAAGCCGCGTTCCCCACCAATCCTTGATTAGCCGCAAAAAGGCGCAAAAGGCGCAGAAAGTTCGTACCCCGAATCCCAGGGCCCTCATCGCCTCTGTTTCGAATTTCCCCTGTCAAGAGAGCTGACTCTCGACACGCAGCGTTCGAGCTCCATCCATTTTTGCGCCTTTTGCGCTTTTTCGCGGCCATCAATCTGGTCCGTCCTCTCGCCGAAAGCGCCATTTCGCGGCCATTAAAAGTTTGGGCCTCCTCTCCGCCATTCGAAAGTCATGACCTCAATATAGGCTCTCTCCGAAGCCGAGTTCGAACCCTGCGGACGAGACCTTAAGGGAATGAACTTCACCTTGGATATATTCCCTCTTTGCGACTTGGTTCGGGAAACCAGTTTTGCACTTCACTGTTATCACCGCTCGGGCCACTTGGAGAAAGTTTATGAGAATGGACTGTCCAATCGGCTGAGGAAAAGTGGCATCGGAGTTATCCAACAACATCCGCTTAGTGTCTTCGACGAAGATGGTACGATCTTGGGCGAATACTTTGCTGATCTTTTCGTTGCCCAAGGCCTGATCGTGGAAATCAAGGCATGCCGGGCTATCTCCGACGAGCACATCGCCCAACTGCTCGGCTACTTGCGTTCATCGCGCATCGAGCACGGGCTGCTGATAAACTTTGGAGCAGGCAAATTGCAGGTCCAGAAATACGCGCTCTCCGAACTCAAGTAGCGATCACTTTCCCGAGCAAAATCGGCCGCAAAAGTCGCAGAAGTTCGAACCCCTTAATCTGTGTTTCGCATCGACGGCGGCGTTGAGCCTGCTCCCTTTTTGCGCCTTTTGCGCTTTTTTGCGGCCAATCAATGAATTGGTAACACCGCCTTTGCGGCCATCAATCCGGATCAGAACTCTTCATACCAACCGAACCACTGTTGCCGCAAAAAGGCGCAAAAATCGCAAAAGGTTCGGACCAAATTCTCCGATCCCTCGCCGACTATTTCGAGCTCCACCTAACAAAGAGGCACGGCGCATCGCCGGTGGCATTGAATCCACTGCCTTTTTTTTCGCCTTTTGCGCTTTTTTGCGGCCAATCAATGAATTCGTAGGACCTCTTTTTTTTAACCATCAATCCGGATCAGAACTCTTCATACCAACCGAACCACTGTTGCCGCAAAAAGGCGCAAAAATCGCAAAAAGTTCGGACCAAATTCTCCGATCCCTCGCCGACTATTTCGAGCTCCACCTAACAAAGAGGCACGGCGCATCGCCGGTGGCATTGAATCCACTGCCGTTTTTTGCGCCTTTTGCGCCTTTTTGCGGCCAATGAATGAATTGGTATTACCGCCTTTTGCGGCGCATCGCCGGTGGCATTGAATCTACTGCCTTTTTTTTGCGCCTTTTGCGTCTTTTTGCGGCCAATCAATGCATTGTCCCAATCCCTCCGTTTTTGCGCCTTTTGCGCCTTTTTGCGGCCAATCAATGGATTCGTAAGACCTCTTTTTGCGGCCAATCAAAGCATTGTTCAGAACCACCTCTTCGCGGGCTTCTAATCCGAATCGATCGGCCTCTGCTTGATTCCGGCCATTTTCCCATTTGCGCCTTTCGGGACTTTTTGCGGCCATTACTCCGGATCTCCCCTCTTATCCTAATGTCCGCGCCCTCCTCTTCTCTTTTGCGTCGTTTCCGTTCCGATCCCAAGCAGCGCGTCCCCCTCCATCCCCTCGAGCGGGCGGTCCTGGCCGTCGTCGCGATCCACCTGTGTTTCCTGCCGTGGGCGCTCGGTACGATGCATGTGTGGAGCCAGCTCACGAGCCTCGGCCTCAGCCTCGTCGGCTTCCTCCTCGCCCTCTTGCCCCGGACGTATTCGCCGGGCGAATGGCCCGGGCAAGGAGCTTGGAGCAAGGAGCTGGGAGCTGGGAGCGGCGAGCTTGGAGCGAGGAGCTGGGAGCGAGGAGCTGGGAGCCAGGAGCTGGGAGCCAGGAGCAATGAGCTTGGAGCTGGGAGCGAGGAGCTTGGAGCCAGGAGCGGCGAGCCAGAAGCTCAGAAACCTCCTCAGGTCTCAGGTCTCAGGTCTCAGGTTTCTCCGAGTGGTCAGCTTTCTCCGACTGCCTCCCCTCCTCACACCCTCACACCCTCACACCCTCAGCAACATCCTCAGGTTTCAGGTTTCAGGTCTCAGGTTTCCGCCATGCGAGTCTCCGCATGGCCGCGCCTGCTCCGCTTTCCGATCTTCTGGATCGGTCTAGCTTTGCTAGGTTACATGGTCTTGCAGGCGCTCAACCCCTCCTGGGTGTGGGAGCGCAATGCCACGACGTGGTGGCTGCGCCGGGTGA
This sequence comes from Verrucomicrobiota bacterium, assembly GCA_023433275.1. Taxonomy (GTDB): domain Bacteria; phylum Verrucomicrobiota; class Verrucomicrobiia; order Opitutales; family Opitutaceae; genus Lacunisphaera. Next base: position 29,177 of record JAEZDN010000037.1, on the reverse strand, counting down.
ACGACATCCCGTGGCTTCCCACCTCGATCGACACCCCCTTCGAGCGTTTCAACCTCTGGCGCCAGTTCATCATCTACGCCTCCACCTGGCTCACCGTCTGCACCGTCTGGGTCGCCTTCACGCGACGCCGTTCGCTCGAGATCCTCCTGCTCACGTTCGCCCTCAACGCCGTCGCCCTGGCCATCACAGGTTTCGTCTGCCGCGTGCTGCGTCCGTGGCAATTCCTTCTTTGGTTCGATGAGCCGTTGCGCGGCGCCACTTCTTTCGCCAGTTTCATCTACAAGAACCACGCCGGGGCCTGGTTGGCGCTTGCGGCGACACTCTTTGTGTTCCTCGCGATCGTCAGTCATCAGCGCAGCGTTAAGAAGATGGAGCGTTCCAGTCCTGCGATCCTATTTGTCCTCGGCGCACTGCTAATATTTTTTGCAGAAGTGTTCACCATTTCACGCGGCGGAACCGTTCTACTCGCTGGCTTTCTTCTATTCTCCGGATTCGCCTTCCTAGTCCATCGCACCGTTTCCCGCCCTGGTTCAGTCACGCACCCGCTCATACCGATCGCCGTCGCTCTGATGGTGGCAGGGGTCGTTGCTTTCGGAGCCAGCCAGCTTGACTACCGCACGGTCGAACGGCGTTTCGAGCTTCTCCTATCTAAAGATGCAAAGGACGTCAGTCTCCTCCAGCGTAAGGATGCCCATGCCGCCAGCGTGGAAATGTTTGGTGATTACTGGGAGCGAGGAGTCGGAGCCGGTGGGTTCAGATTCCTTTACACCGAGTACATTAAGAAATATTCCGAAGGCTACAAAGGGGGACGCCTCTTCTGGGAGCACGCGCACAACGATTGGCTTCAGATTCCCATCGAACAGGGAGCCGTAGGCACTGCCCTCGTGGTGCTGGGTGGGGGTTGGTGGTTGCTGGGATTGCTCCGCCGGCGCGTGTGGCGCGACCTACCTGCGCTCCTGTTGGCCATCGGTCTGGGCCAAACGCTGATCCACGCCACCTTCGACTTTCCGTTTCAAAATCCCGCGATCCTAACTACCTGGTGCGTTCTCGCGATAATCTCTATTCGCCGACTTGAGCTTGAAGGAAAGTAAGCCGAACCCTTGGACATATGATCCCACAAGAATTTCTTAAGGGATTCGTGCGCATGGCCGCAGTGGGGTCTTTAGCCATCGGCTTGGTGTGCCTCGTCATTTTGTCGGCCTCACCTCTCCAGCAGCAGTTCGAATCCTGGATTTCGCACTCGCCTGCAGAATTCATCGGCTCCACCGCAGTATCCCTTGTTATCGCGCTGACTGCTCTAATTGGCGTGCGGCTCATTGACCGATGTTTTCAAGGTTGTGATCGCTCCATTGCTGAACGACGCGGTGCGGGTTTGGCGCTAATCGTGGTAATCGCTGCCTCAATAGTTTTGGTGCTAATCAAACACGCGCCCTAGTACGCCGAAATGGCTGAGGGCAACCTTTGCTCCCGGGATCACCGCGAGTACTGCGATAGTTGACAGCCTTCGCGGTGCGCCGTTCGCTGCGCGCATCGTGGAGCACGCACGCCAACCTCACCAAACAGTCCGGATCGGCGCTTGCCTTCTCGTTGCCGCCATCGCTTCCCTTTGCGGTGCACCTCGCACGCAAGCATCGCTCACGTCCCGTGGTCTCGACACCGGACTTACTGCCCCAAAACTAGCATCGGCCTTGTCCGACGGCAATTTTCTCCACGCCGGCTCTGAGCTGCTGCATTCGGGTTGGATGCGCATCCGGGGAGTGGATTTGGCAAAGGTCGACGAAACGCGCTATTCGTTTCTCCGTATCCGCCAGCACGGCCTTCGCACCTGCGTAATGCTCCGAATGCCCGTCAGGGACTGGAAGGTGAAATATCTTCCGGACAACCTCAGCGAATCGTACGAGCATGGCCGAAAGCTCGGTGCCGCCTTTGGTGATGTAGTTGATGCATGGGAAATCGATAACGAGCCCGACCTTGGCTTCGTCCCTGAATCCTCCGAGCGCTACACCGCTTTCCTGAAAGCAACTTACCTGGGACTGAATGCCGGCATCGCCGAGGCGCAACGCACCAATGTCGCGCAAAATAACGCCACACTGCCCACGGCCGACCGCCCACCGTTCACCGAGTCCCGTGCACCGTCTACCGTCAACCGTCAACCGTCAACCGCTCCCCGCTCGCCTGCCGTCAACCGTCATCCGTCCACCGTCCCCAGCGAGCCCTTGGTCCTCATGGGCTCACTGGGCCTCCCTCCCGGCCCTTGGCTCGAGCGCTTCGCCGCCAACGACGGCTTCGCCTACACCGACGGTTTCAACTATCACTACTACGGTTACGCCGAGGATTTCACCGGCGTGTACCGCCAACACGAAGCAGCTGCCACCGAGCTAACTGCCAACAGCATCGGGCAGGACCGTCGAAATCTTGTTTTTGAAAGCGGTATCAATTCAGGTCTCAGGTTTCAGGTTTCAGGTTTCCGTCAGAAAAATCTTCCGATTTTTCTGACTGAGCTCGGCTACGGGCACCTCGGTCCCATCACTGCCGGCGCCAAAGAAGGCCGGTTGCGACAATGGCGATGGTTTCGAATCGTCGGGGATCAAGTCGACGCGCTTCACATTGAAGGACCGATGGCCTTCTATCTTCCACCCTATCTCGAAAACGGCGCCATCGAATACGGCCTCACTGCCAAGCCAGTTTCCGAGTCGGGTGACGCGCAATCCAAACCCTCGAATTCATCCACTTGGACCGCTGGCGGGATTACCTACCACCCAAACGATTTCGCCGAAGATCAGGATTCAGGTCACCAATCTACAACCTCTTCATCCCTGGCCTGGGCGTCGCATATCGGACTAAAGATCGCCGGCAACGAACTCACCCCCGCCGGCGCCTGGTGGCTCGCCGCTCCCCGCGCCACGCAAACTTCAACACCCAGCGATCGATCTAAACGGATCCCGATCAAGCCGCTCTACCCGCAATCACCACTCCTCACACCCTCACACCCTCACACCCTCACACCCTCGTCCCTCGCCCTCACACCCTCCAATTCCTCCCGTTCCTGGCCCATCGTCACTCCCGCCCCGAGCCCGATCGTCATAGACTTTCTTCCCGACGCAGGCCTCTCCTCAATCAAACGCTACAACGGCATTTTCGTCATAGGGACCACGAAACCCGGTGGACGGTGGACAGTGGACAGTAAGACGGTCAGATCGTCTACCGCCGACCGTTCACCGGCACCAGCTCCTTCGCGCAGCGAAGAGCTGACGTTCCACATCCGCGCCGCCAACGGGAACCTCTTCGAAGTTTATCCCACCCGCCTGGCGAAGACCGATTGGCAGCACTTCTTCGAGCCCGGCGACAATTTCACGATGTCCTTTTACGGCCGCGCCGAACTCCCCTGGCGTTTCAAGGACAACAAACCGGCCTCGCTGGTGATCGTGATGTATCCCAGCCAACTCCCCGCCACCTTCGAATTCCGCCGCCTACAACTCCTGCGGCTTGTCTCACCGCCCGAAGCACAAAACGCAAAAATAAGTCCTCAGGTTTCAGGTTTCAGGTCTCAGGTCTCGCCTGCGTACCGCTACGGTCGCGGCACAATCGTGCTCTACAACTTCTCCGACCAACCCGTCACGGGCCGCCTCATCTTACCCGACTTCATCACCCTCCTCCCTCGAAGTTCCGAAGCCCCATCCTCACATCCTCACACCCTCACACCCTCACACCCTTCAGATTCACGCTCACACCCTCGCACCCTCGCACCCTCACACCCTCAGACGATCACCCTCTCCCCCGGCGAGCGTCGCACCATCGAGGTGTCGATCACCGTCCCCGCTGTCGGCTACGAGCGCTTCCCCGCCGAAATCCAGTTCATCCCCGAAGCTCCATCTTCTCAGGTCTCTTTCGAAACCGCGGCACGCTTCCGCACCGACTTCATCCCCGACATCGGCGGCCTCAATACCGAACTCATCGCATCACTCCTGAGTCCTGAGTTTTCACAAAATCGCGACCTCATCGCGAACCGCCATCGTGCGACCGAAGAAGCCCCGATGACCGAACAAAGCTTCGCCCCACAAGACTCCACCGACAACCGTCCCCCGCCGACTGTTCACCGTCCACCGTCCACTGGTGATAGTTCACCGTCCACCGGAAACCGTCCACCGGCCACTGCTGGCAGTCCACCGTCCACCGTCGACCGTCAACCGTCCACCGGTCTTTCGTTCACCGCCTTCGCCCAGTCCGGCGTTCAAATCACGCCAACATCCGACGGCTTCACCGCCACGATCGCTTCCCTCCCGCCCGGAAAGGATCAGAGAGTCGAGATGGAGATTCCATGGCCCGACGGTTTGGACTTTCCGCGAGACGGCTTTTTTAGCGTCGAATACCGCCTGCACTAGCGCGAATAGGGGCGGCGGGACGCCCTTGCCCCTGGCGTAGCGGCGGAAGAGACCGGCCATCCAATAATTCAGCTTTCAGCATTCAGTTTTCTTCTTCTAGCTCCCACCGTGCCTCATCGTCGCCGCCATTCCCAAGTTCAGACCTCGCTGCTGTTGCTGCTGGTAGTGAGCGATGCCTTTGTAAGCCTCATCGGACTATCGTTCGGTTACTGGCTGCGGTTCAACACTCCTCTCAAAAACATCGCAGTGGAAGCTGGCGGCATCACTTACGTTGCCTACGCACCATTGATCACCCTGGGCATGCTGTTCTTTGTCTCCACTTACGCGTTTCTAGGCGTGTATGATAGCCGCCTGCTGCTCCGCCCTCAGCGATCCCTCAATAAGATCCTGCAAGGCGTTGCCCTTTGGTTCTGCGTGTTTCTCGGAGTGTCACTCACCTTGAAGTTCGATCCGTCCATTTCACGCCTCTTCGTCGGATTGTCATGCCTCACGACTGTCCTCCTGATGACCACCTGGCGCTTGGCGTTCTATCAGTGGCTATCTCGCAGCGCTCTTCGGCGCGATCTGACCCAGCGTGTGTTGCTGGTCGGCTGGACGCAAGAGAGCGTTGACCTGGCTGAAGCAATCGGAACAGACACCAACCACCCCTACAACGTTATTGGCTGGGTTGCAACGCCTCGCCCGGTATCGGCGATTCCGTTTCCGGAGCCCGCACGGTTAAGATCGTGGGGAGAAATCCGCGATTTGGACGCCATCATCGCCGAGGCCCGGCCTGATATCGTCGTCGTGGGCGATTTCGACCTCTCCCGCGACAGTCTCATTGCCACCGCCACCACCTGCGAGCGACACTATGTCCGATTCGCGGTCGTCCCCTCGTTCTTCCAGATCTTCTTTGCCAACCTTCGCTCCGATTCGATCGCGGGCGTGCCGGTACTGGGAATTGCCGAACTGCCCCTGCAACGCCTGCTCTATCGCGCGATCAAACGCAGTATCGACGTCGCCGGGGGCATGGTAGGTCTCGTTCTGTCGCTGCCCGTTTTTCTCTGGGCCGCATTTAACATCAAAAGAGAAGATCCCGGCCCAGTCTTCTTCCGGCAGTACCGCATCGGCCAGAACGGGCAGAAATTCGCGATGTTCAAACTGCGCAGCATGAAACTGGGATCGGAGAAGTTCGACCATCTCGCCCAGAGCACGGCCCGCGAGGATCCCCGCCTCCTGCGCATCGGTAGCTTCATCCGCCGCTGGAATCTCGATGAAACGCCCCAATTCTGGAATGTGATCCTGGGTGACATGAGCTTGGTCGGCCCGCGCCCAGAACGGGAATTCCATGCCAACCGCCTCGCCCGCGAGATCCCCAACTACAACACCCGCCACATCGCCAAGCCCGGCATGTCCGGCTGGGCCCAAGTCAACGGCCATCGCGGCGAGGGCGATCTGGTGACCCGGGTCAAATACGACCTCTACTACATCGAAAACTGGTCAGTGTGGTTCGACATACAGATCATCGTCCTGACCTTCCTCCGCCGGGAGAACGCATACTGATAACTTTTGGGGCCAACTTGTGCGTGGCGATTCCCCGCCGCAGCGGAAGGTCCATTTTATTTGGCCGGATGCCGGCAGTGGACCGATCCCCAGTAGTACCGCTGCGATGACAATCGCCGACACCAACCGCGGGACAACCGGTAAGAGAAAAAGCCCACCCGATAACCCAGCCATTTCGCCGCGATCTGAAGCAACGCGTAGGGGATCAACCACGGTGCCTCACGCGCAAGGGAGGCCAGCATGGTTCGGGCGAATGCGGCCCCCCGCCCTTCCGCTTGTCCAACGAGCGATGTAACCCATCGATGCTCGGCGCGAACGTAACCAGTGTCAAAATAACGACGAAACTCGTCCTTCAGAGTGTAGCTATGTGAATGCCTCACGATCGAGTCTGACACGTACGCTATTCGGTGCCCCGCTTTAAGAAGTTTTGCGACCGCAAAATAATCCTCATTTGTAAGGATCGGCTCGAATCCCCCAATGGAATCCAAAGCAGCGTTTGAATAGGCTGCCGCAGAGTCTGAGCAAAAAAATGCATATACCCCATATTTGGGTGCATCCTCCAAGGATCGAATATTACCACCGTCCGGGTAGTTATACTCTCGCGGAAATGCCTCGAAGAACCTGGCGCCGTCATGCGGCCGTTGCCGAGAATATGACACCGAAGCACGCCCCGAGGTAACTGGCTCAACCAAGCGGGCAAGAAATCCGGGTTCAGGGATTACGTCCTGCGTTAAAAAGACCACGATTTCTGTACCCACCATCCTTCGCCCTAGCTCTCGGGTCGCCCCGTGATTGAATTCACTGCGAGAAATTTGATGCCATCGAATGTTGGGAATAGTCGACACGGCTTCTTCGGTGCCGTCAGTTGACTGGGAATCGATTATTAGGATGGTGTTGTCTCCAGGCTCAGCCTTGAGTATCGGCAGAAGATGCTTCAACTCGCGAGCTCCGTTGAGGACCGGGATGACAATGCCTACGCGAGAAGTCGTCATCTCGACATTGGCACCGCATGCATGAGAATGGAGCGGTGGTCTTCACTCTGCCGTTGACCCCAACGCAGCGCACCCTCGCTGAGACGTTTGCGCTCAGCATCATTGCTGGCGAGGCGCTCTATTTGCGCGACGAACTCGCCTGGTCGAGGGGGCAACACGATCAAGCCATCATCTGCTCCCGCACTGATCCCCTCTGCACCAATTGTTGTCGTTAATACCGGCAATCCGGCAGCGAGGCATTCAAGCACCTTAACTTTGACGCCCGCACCGTCGAAGATCGGCAGTATCGCCAGATGACCTTCCTTGAAGAACCTATCAGGATCTTCGACGAATCCGGGGACAGTAAGATTGTGAGATTGATGTGCGACGATGTCTTTTGGAGGGTTGGAGCCAGCTATTGTTAAATGGAAGACCGTACCCGGTTGGTTCAAACGCGGCAGAATTTCCCGGATAACCCAACGGGCGGCAGATGCGTTTTCTTCACGGCTCAATGCGCCCCAGAACAAAAGTCGCAACGCCATTCGAGCACTACTCGAATCACAAGGTCCGTAACGATCAAATTGCAAAGGCAACATAGCAATCCGTCCTCGCAAACTCGGCCTTATAGACTCGATCAGTTGACCATCTTTCGCACTGGGAACAAATATCTTGTGGCATACATCGTAGGCTTGACGTTCCCACCGTGAACAACGCCTCTCCTCAAGCTTCCAAGGAAATCCTCGGTTTAAAGCTCGTCGCGCAGCCCATTGGCTCAGGACATCGTGGACGTAAACGGTTCGGCAAGGTATTTGTCGCGCCCACTCTTGGTAGGTCAACATCTGCGACCACTCGAAATGCACACGGTCGAACATTCGTCTCGCGATCACGGCCTGAACCCATTGAGCCATTCGATTGGTACGGCGCGCGGCAACTTGTAGCGGCAAAGTCGGATGGCCCAAAAGACCTTGTATCCGCCCTGCATTCGAAAGCGGTTCGATATAAATCTCTTCGCACAAATCACGCAGACGTCTTTCCTCCGGTGCTCGATCGGTCTCGTTGCGAAAGGCCCCTATCGTAATATCAAAGCTTTCCTGAAGCCACGTTAGGTTTCGAAACGCGGTTTTCTGGCCAGCTTGGGCCGCGTTTGAAGCAGGCAGAAATGCGGCTAAAAAGAGTAGTTTCTTTTTCACGCGATTAGATTCGCATCTGAAAGCAGTGACGCATGGCCTCTAATGAATACCTCTCTGCGATGGCTACTCAATTGGGCCCATCATTCTTGTACTCCCACCATCCACGCATTCTGCCCCAAATCACGCGACAATAATGCCGCATCTGTAGCGTGTCTCCCTTCGCAAGAGAAAATACGAAGCCTCCGACGGATCGACATCCATGCTCTATTGCCAATAAATTTATGCCGCCACATCGAGGTGCTAGCATGTTCTTTTTGATCATCGCGCCGAAGCCCAGCGCGTAATTGTAGCTTCTCTCAGAAGTCTCTGTCTTATTCGGATGGTATACGTGCCAGTTAGAGAAATAGTACCCCGAAGCGCCCGCCTGTAGGAGCTGTAATACGAAATCGATTTCTTCTGCGGCGCCGAAATACGCGCCCACACCTAGACGCTCATCAAACCTGGCGCTTTTCAATGCGGTTGCTCTGACAAAAAAAGAATAGCTCACGATAGTCCCAATTACGTTTCGTGAAGTAATTTTTTGCGGATGCCTCTTCCAATAGCCGTTACTAGAACGCTGCGATTCCTCATCAACCGACTTCACAGATACTAGATCGAACGCGCTACTAGTAAACGCCGTGGCGATATTGCGGAGAAGGTCCGGCGGGTAGATGCAATCATCATCAGGAAACGCGATAATTTCCCCATTGATTTCCTTCAGCCCAACGTTTCTTGAAACACTTAGGCCACGAACATTTACCCTAAGCCATTTAATACTCATCCGGGGGGAGAACTCCTCCACAAGCCCTCTCAGTCGTTCGTCATCATTCTGATCAACAATCGTAAGATCGAAATCTTTGCATTCTTGACGGAGTAGAGATTCTAAAAATTCCCTGATCTCAAGGACCCTGCCGCGAGTGGCCATCACCAGAGAAAAGAGGGGTTTTGGAGGCATTAGTGTTACGCCCATAGTTATGCCGTCATGCGTGCAGTTGATCCAGATTGATTCATTGAGTAATCGCGGTGTGCAGCCCGGCCGCTCCAATCCAAAGTGTAGCAACAAACGATCAGCAAAACCCAAAACGTATTATGGCTCACAAAGGATTCAGTCCAATTTGCCGTAATAATGGCCCAAAACACAAAAAGCATAAGATGACCATCATCGCCAAGAATGCGGCGGAACCGCAAAAGCTGATGCATAACCGCCGCTGCAAACAGCAATAGTGCGGCGGCACCAAGCGGCCCATAGACCAAATAGATTTCCAGCGCACCATTATGAGGATGCCTAGTGGTACCCACGAGCCCTGTGCTGCCCGTTGCTTCGACATACGCGGAAGATACGTCGCGATTTCCGATTCCAAGACCCAAGAGAGGAACTTCATTATCCTTGATCACTTCCATAGAGTGCCCCCAAAGAAAAGCTCGTCCGCTTAACGATCGCCACTGCCCAGGCACTCGCTCGAATTTTGCTACGACGGGATCCAATCTTTCTGGTACGGGGGAACTCAAAAACATGAGATAGAGGGGCGTTATGAACACCACTAGGCCCAGACAACTATAGCTTGCGACAGCAACCAGAGAATGCCGCTTCGTCCGAAGTAACACCGCCAAGACAGGTACTATCGCCATATAAATGATAGCGCGCGTTTCGACGACAAATATCCCGAAGATGCAGACACCGCTCATTAGCACATAACCCAGCGATTTCACTGCCGTAGCGACGCGCAAATGAATGATCGCCTGATAAGTGACTATCGCAAAAAAGATTCCGCAAAGCACGCCGAACGAATTGATTCCTGAGGCGAAACGCATGAGCCACCTTTCGCCGACACCTGACATACTTATCGTATAAAACTCCCCGATGTCTGTCAGTACGCCCCTATAGCCAAGCATGTAGCTTGCGTAATTGAGCAATGCATAGCCGGTAAAGCCAACGCACAAGCACTTAAGTATTTTTGCTGGCGGCCAGCCGCCTAGAATCGGACCCAGTAACAAAATAAATGTCGGGATGCAGGATTGCGCGAACATTAGTAATGCAACCGTGGAATCACCTCCAATGAGCCTCGAGTGCAGATCGTGCAGTGAGATGAAGAAATAGACGGCTACAACGCTCGCCGTCCAACGTATTTCCCTAGGTCTATTTGGCTCAAATAACCATGAGTAGGCCCCTGATAGGACGATGGCGCACCCCCCAGCAAGAACTAGGTACGATGCGCGAATGCTGGCGCCCGCGTAGGCTGATACGTAGCCGGCTAAAATTAGAAGCGAATAAACGAAAAAGCTCCTGGTGTCTGATGAATGAGATAGCCTGCGCGCGCTTGACGCGGCCGTGGGAGGAATACGCTTAGACATCCCGTTCATTTGAATAACGATAGAAAGTCCGCTCGCGGGAAGATCTCGAGCTGGCCGCCACTTGTCGCATTGACGACGCGCCGTCCCGCGGACTCGAATTCATTCTTAGCGCGTATGAAAGCGCGTGACATTCGATCCACCCTTGGATCGTGCCACCTCTTACCCTTTCCAAAATAATCAGGGTGGATGTGGTTAGGGTCATCACCATGAGAGGTCCACACTGCTCCCGCAGCTTCCACGTGTGCAGGCCTGACATACGAGTGATCAAAGCCTACTAATATCACGGGATCGTACTCCATATAATAGGCCAGCTGCAGACAAAGATAGGTAACTGTTCCTCCAACCCATAAACATCGGGCAGCGTTTCGACTGAAAAGTGGAAAATCCGGATATTCGGAGTAGTCGTAAATTACTCTTGGCATGACGTCCGAGTCAGACGGGGGAATGTGTCGCATCCATCTACGGTCGTAGAACTTTGTCGTGCCTCTTAAAGCAGATATCTCGGCACCGCGATCTTCGATGACTAATCGATCCTCGGTCACGTGATAGGTAGGGAGAAAGCCAAGCCAGTCTTCGACTAGGTATATACCGTTGGTCCCAAAGGTGACTTCTCGCTTAAGCCGCAACGGATCAATCCTTTTCAGGCTGGGACCATTGCCCATTATAAAGCAGCGCTGACCGCGGCCGATACCCTTGAAGCGGCGGACATCTTGACGCTCTGGGAGAACGCGCGCACCTAGCGCGAGAATTGCGTGACGGAAACGGTAGTTCTTGTCGATTTTGGCAAGTAGAGCTTTCATAAAGTTACAACTAGCGCACTAAGGGCGAGCAACAGGGTTCCCAGAATAACGGCGAACCCTGGTTCCCAAAACGCGCCTCGCCTATTTTCAGGCATTGAGCGGAGCGAAATCCATACGTTCCACCAGTTGTTTATTAATGCGTTTGAAACTGCGTGCGCGATCAGGAAGGACCAAATGCCGAACTTTCCTATGAGGCACCACGTCAAACCCAAATTTATTATTCCTGAAATGCAGATCGGAATATAAAAGGGTATTCGATTTGTGGTACAATATATTTGGGCATGCATGGCATGATGACGTTCCAACAGATATACAAAGCCATATGCCAGTATATACGGGCCTCCTAGCAGGCTGATGTTGGCACCTATCACCTCGAGAATCCTGTCTCCCAAAATAGCGAGCGCAAGGATGCCAACAATCAATACCGTCAGTGCAACTGTCATAGCACGCGAAGAGCGAGCCGCTAAAACACCTGTGTCGCCCGAAGCTCGAAGCCTCGCATACAGCGGAGTCTGGGAGTAAAATGGAGCCTGCGAAATTGTAACGACTAAGCTAAGTAAACGCGTCGTGAGTAAGAATGAAGCCAAGTTGCTGCTACTGCTTAATTGCGCATAGATGACGCCCGATAGATTGGTTATTCCTGTTGAGAATCCGACAACGATGCCCGACCGCCAAGACGCTGGCCATGCAGCGGAAAACATTTCCCGATCAAACTTAAATCCAGAAAACGCCGCAAATTTTGCGCCTTCTACTCGCAACAAATACCATCTGTTCGAAATGACTGCCAAGGCATTCAATGCCTGGTAAACGATGACGGTGCCACAGAGCCCCCCTTTCAGCAGCAAATACAGTGACGATCCAAAGAGAGATAATAGACCAGCCAAGGCGGTAGATCGGTTTGATTTTGCAACGTAATTTAGACCCTGAAGCGCCGCCGTCCATCGAGCGCCATAAAACCCGAAAGCAAGCGATATGACTACAAACGACCACGCAATCCACCCTTCTGCTGGATTTGGAATCTGTAGCAGAGCTCTTCTGACTGCATATGTGCCCACGGTCGCTAATGCCAATACGAGCACGACCGACAAGAGTACGTAGATGACTCCCATCGTCCGATACAATCGCTCCATTACTGACCAATCTACTACGTTAGCCTCATGCTTGGGCTGGACGTGGTACAAGTCTCGAAGATTTTTAGCGCCCCCGAGAACAAACGCTACCATCCTCACGAAAGTTGGTGTAAAGCCCAAGTCCAGGACCGACGCCAACGCTACTATATTTGCGAACAGGTACCAGAGGGCGATCTCCTCAGGTCCGAGGTGTCGAAGAATCAGCGGTGTTAACATCGCCATCCCTCCGATACGGACAGCTAGCGAAAACCAAGTGGAAAGCGTCGGCGAATTTAGAAGCCTCGTTATCAATCTGCGTAGTGCAATCAACGTCCTTCAATGATCTCCGTCAGTCTCGCTAGAATAATTTCACTACCCGCTCTGCTCGGGTGTATCCCGTCTGTGGTGAATCGTTTGATTTCGTCATCGCTCCAGCAGAGAAGATCCAGGCAAGACGATAATGACTTTGAGAGGACTCTAAAGTAGTCGACGACAATATTAATATTGAGCGGCCTAGGTTTCCAATAATCACCAACCCAACCATCGACTAATCGATTGCCTCCGATATACGTAAATTTCGGCAAGCCCCGCAGCAGCGGAATCAGCGAATCAATCATCATCTGAACGCTAAACATGCTGACCGTATCCTCTCCCTCGTACTTCACGTCGTAGCACGTCTCGAAATGAGACCGCATGTTTTGCTCTCCGAAGATGCGATCGTATCCTGCTTTCTTGGCTGAATATATTTTATTTACTGCCGTCGAACGGTGCCTTGGAGAAAAATCAACCACGCCAACATGCGCGACGACCGCATCGTACGCGGCAAGGTCACGATTTTGGAGCAGCTCGATAAAGTCTATCAGTGACGTCCATTTTTCGGGGCAAACATAAGGCTCTATGTTATACTTAAGCCCTAGCATCACGGGATAGTGAACGTGCGTTGAATTAGCGGACAAATTCAATCCCCGACTATCCGTATAGAGTAGCACCCGAGGGCGCCTTCGGAAAATAAGTCCTAATCCCACCGACGCACCCCGAATGCCTATATACTTAGCCCGCTTAGATGCTTTTCGTGCTATTTGGGGAAGTCGGGCCATCGCGTTGGAGTTAATCGATAAAGATTTAAAATCCTATCAATGACCTACACTCGCCATTTGGTGATGAAGCGCGATTATCTCGGCAAGGTTCCAGCCCGTTTGATCATCAATGTCTGCAGACTCGAGCTGCGGCGTTTCGAATAGCACAGGTTTTGGGCCGATCCGCGCGTTGCTTGCTCGAAAGCTGTCGCGGGTGAAGAGATAAATATTGGAGTTTTCCTCGTACCATGGTTCGAGATCTTGGGTGCGGATTAGATTTTGGGGATCATGATTCACCGGACTAGCATCAGCGCGGTAGAATCGGGTCTGAAATCGATTCACCGAGAAGAGGCTGTCTGCAGTTCCCTCGATCCGCGCTGAATCAAATTTCGCGATGGCGCCGCGGATCGTTGCTGCGCTTAGTAGCGGATTGGTCGTGTGGGTCATCAGATAAGCATTTGACTCCACGTTTTCAATGTCGTCGGCCAAGACCTTGTTCATGCTTACCATGTCGCCGCACAGCTCAGGCTTGCGATCGCGGATCATAACGCGGTTGGTATCAGTCAGCCCATTCTCGGCGAGAATGGCACGGGCATCCGTGTTAATAATGATCCGGTCGATCTCTGGCATCGCTACCAGGGTGTCGAGAATCCAGCGGAAAAGCGGCTTGTTAGCAAAGGGACGAAAGTTTTTTCCCTTCACCCGTGCGCTGTGAGCTTTCATCGGGAGCAGGGCTACAAGTTTGTGTTTCATGGGGAGAGAACAGATGACTGATGTGATCGTTACTATGTTATTGCGCTAGGAAGTTTCTGAGCTTGGCGACTCCAGCGGTGCAGGTGTGCATCAGCATGGTGATGTCCAGGCTGTAGGCGAGGAAACGGTATCCCTCTGCGGAACGCTGGAGCAATTCCTCCGTGTTGGGCTGCACGACATGGATGCCGCAGACCACCTTGTGTTTCAGGCACGCCGCCAAAATGCGCTCCCTCGCCTCGAGGTAATCGGCATGCTCGAATTGCGCCGTAATGCCCATCGATGCCGTGAGGTCATAGGGCCCGATGAACACGGCGTCCACGCCGGGAACGCTCAGGATCTCGTCGATGTTATTGACGGCGTCGATGTGCTCGATCTGCACTGCCACCAGTACTTCCTCGTTGGCGGCTGTAAACTCCTCAGTCACGCGAAGCCCAAAGCGATTGGCGCGACAGAACCCTACCCCGCGCCGGCCTTGTGGTGGATATTTCACGGCTGACACCAGGAGTTCCGTTTCCGCTCTATTGGTGATCAGGGGGCAAACCACGCCCCGGGCTCCGGCATCCATGTAGCGCTTCACGAGCGCATAGTCCACGCCGTGCAGACGAACCATGGGCGCGCACTGCGGGTTACCAGCCGTGATCGCTTGGAAGAGCTGCTGCGTTTGCGGCAGGTCGACCGCTGAATGTTCCACGTCGACGCAAACGAAGTCGAACCCGCAGGAGGCCAGCAGCTCCGCGATGATCGGACTGCCCGAATTGCACCATGTGCCCACGATGGTGTCGTTGTTTTGCAGGGCCTTTTTCAGGTTTCTCATGATTTGACGAGGTCGAGGTTCATTTTGATCACCAGCTTGAAGACTTCGCCGTGAACACCGTCACTAACCTTGGGTCGGTGCGCATCGGAGGGATAGAAAATCGCAAAATAGCCGGGGCGCATGTGCACCTGGCTGCGAGTCGGCGCCGGCAGATAAAACTGGAGATCACGGTCTAATTCGAAACCTCCATCGGCCTTTAAATCACCCGCGTCGAGCCAATCAATCACCTCGGCACCGGTGATCGTGTACTGCAGATCGACATACTTTCGATGGCTCTCGTATCGGCACTGATCGGTCGGAAGTGTTTTATAGGTCATCACATTGACGTAAATGTCGTCACCTCTGAGTTGCGTGATTCCCATCGGCGTCGATGGCGTGACTGTGCGCAGCCAATCAAAAGCGAATTTCCACGCAGGATTTGAATTCAAGAATGCATGGCTTTCTGATGTGTTAAGTTTTCCGTGGATCATAAATGTTATTGTATTAGTACGATGTGTTTGAGAAGAATTGGTCAGCCGTCGATTGGTTGAATAACTGGCAAGCGATTCACCAGTTGCTTGAAGAGATCGGTTCCCTGCCAGCGTTCGAAAGGCTGGTTACTGGAAATTCGAATGAAGAATTGCTCCGGTCTTTGACTCAGCTTCCGTGTGAATAGATCTGCGAACGTAGCATACCAAGGAGGCAGTCCCCGCGTGCCGTAGCTCATCGGCGTGCCGTCAAGAAGATGCCAGAAAAGCACGTGCTCCGTATTCCCATTTAACTCCATCACTCGACTTTCGCAGGGTTTTAGAGTCTTCACTGGGCCGCCCACCTCCAGTGACAAATGGCTCGATGATTCGGTGGCTCTCCATCCAGCTCCCACCCAACAGACATCGGGCGTATGCGTGGCAACAAGCCGATGCGGCATTTTCCCCGGGCTCCAATAAGCAACATACACCGAAATGCGCTGATTCCCTTTAGTATAAACCGCAAAGATTGCATCGTCGTAATTGAGCTCTTGGTCGACTTTGGCTCTTAACTCTGGAGTATCGGCGATTGGTTGATGCTCTATGGTCCAGCCCGGAATCTGATCAGGATTAGGTAGTAGATCTTGAACTTCTCCTTCAAAGGTTCGCTGGGGCGCCGGCTGCCCCTCAAGGAAAACTAGAGCAAGGCCCGCGAGTAGCACTATTCCGCCAACGGCGAATGAAAATACCGCTGACTTTTTCATAACTGAAGCGGCATGGAATCGGGCTCGATCATACAATTCGATCGATAACTATACCGCAATCTGCAGGAAATTCCGGTCATTGGGAAATTCCTAGCCGCTCGAGTTTGTACGAGCCGTCGAGGATGCCTTTCCACCAGGATTCGTGGTCGAGGTACCATTGGACGGTTTGGCGGAAACCGGAGGTGTGGTCCTGTTTCGGGGCCCAGCCAAGCTCGCGCTTGATCTTGGTCGCGTCGATGGCGTAGCGCAGGTCGTGTCCGGGGCGGTCCGTGACAAACGTGATCTGCTCGGCGTACTTTTTGCCGTCGGTGCGGGGACGAAACTCGTCGAGCAGGCCGCAGAGCAGGCCGACCAGGTCGATGTTCTGGCGCTCGTTGTTACCGCCGATGTTGTAGGTCTGGCCGGGACGGCCGCGGGCGACGACGGTGTGCAGGGCCTCGGCGTGGTCGCAGACGTAAAGCCAGTCGCGGATGTTCTCGCCCTTGCCGTAGACGGGGATCGGGTCGCCGCGCAGGGCCTTGAGGATGACGACCGGGATGAGTTTTTCCGGAAACTGGTAGGGACCGTAGTTATTGGAGCAGTTCGTGACCAGGACCGGGAGCTTGAAGGTATCGGCCCAGGCGCGTGCGAGGTGGTCGGATGAGGCCTTGCTGGCGGAGTACGGCGAGTGCGGGTCGTAGGGAGTTTCCTCGGTGAAGAGACCGGTGGCGCCGAGGGAGCCATACACCTCGTCGGTCGAGACGTGCAGGAAACGGAACTGCTCCTTCGCGGCGCCGGTGAGGGATTCAAAATGCGCGCGCGCGGCCTGGAGCAGCGTGTAAGTGCCGACGACGTTGGTCTGGATGAAGGCACCAGGGCCGTCGATGGAACGGTCCACGTGGCTTTCGGCGGCGAGGTGCATGACCCAGTCGGGTTTGAATTCGCCGAAGAGCCGGGTCATGGCCGCGGCGTCGCAAATGTCGGCCTGGGCGAAACGATAGCGGGGATTCGACTCAAGATCCGCGAGCGAGCGGCGGTTGCCGGCGTAGGTCAGCGCATCGACGTTGAGCACGGAGTGGTCCGTGGCGGTGACCAGGAGGCGGACAAGGTTGCTGCCGATGAAACCGGCGCCGCCGGTGACGAGGATTTTCATGCGAAGGTCGGTTTGAGCGGAAAGTTGAAGTTTAAGTCACTTCGTCGACGGGCGTCTCGGGCCCGGAGTTGGGAATCACTTCTGCCTAAACTTTGGGCTTCAACTGGCGCCGGCGGGACGCCAGCGCTTGAGGTCCCGTTCGATGGCCTCGTGGACCTCGGTCATCTGGATGCCGGTGGCGGCGAGCTTGGCGGAGGTCATGGTGCAGTTGGAGCGCGGGGTCTTGGCCGCGGTGCGCATGAACTCTGCCTCGTTGGCGAAGAATTTGAATTCCTTGTTTGAGACGCCGGATTTGCGGATGAGGTCGACCACCTCGCGGGTGGTGACTTCGCCGGGGTTGGTGACGTTGTAGATGCCGAAAGGGACGCGTTTCTCCCAGCAGGCGAAGGTGGCGGCGACGAATTCCTCGAGTTGGGAAATCGAGTTGGCGGCGTCGAGGAGCGTATTGTAACGCAAGAGCTTCGTGAGGTAGTTGCGCGGGTTGTCGACCTCGTTGAACGGAATGCGCAGGCGCCAGATATAGACGTCGGTGCGGCCGGCCAGCACCTCCTCGCCGAGGGCTTTGGTGCCGGAATAGAAACTGCAGTTGTTCGTCCGGAACGCGAAATTGGGCGTATCGGTCTCGGAGAAACCGGTGCCGTCGGGCCGCGAGCCGGTGTAGATGCAACCCGACGAGACGTGGCCCCAAGGAACGCCGGCGTCGGTGCAGGCTTGGGCGATGCGGCCGGGCAGGACGCCGTTGCCGAACAGGCAGTCGGTCTTGTGGAGTTCGCAGGCGTCGACGTTGGGTTTGCCCGTGTAGCCGGCGGCATTGATCAGGAACTGAGGCTTCTCGCGGCGAAGCAGATCGGTCAGCGCGGCCTGGTCGGTGTAGTCAAAATCAGCCCGGCGCAGGATGCGAAAGGCAATTTGTTTTCTCGCAAGCAGCGTTTGGTAAGCCGACCCAACGTAGCCAGAGCCTCCTAGTAGATAGATCATAATGTTTAGAGCTGTATACCGCTAACCCACTCACGATTTGTCACAAACCAAACCACGTTACTTCTGAAACCTTCTTCCGAGGAGATTTTGGGCATCCATCCGAGGAGCCGTCCGGCCTTACCAACATCCGCCCAGGTTTCCTTCATGTCGGCGGCGTGCGCGGGGTGGCGGTTGATCACGGCTTTCCGGCCCAGGGCGTCTTCGATCACGGCGATCATCGCGTTGATCGTGATGGGACGGTTGCCGCCGCCCAGGTTGATTACGTTAAAGCTGTGAGCGTTCGGGGAGACCGGAGCGGCGAGTTGGGAGCCGGCCAGGATCGTGCCGCGGGCGATGTCGTCGATGTACGTGAAATCCCGCGCCTGCGTGCCGTCGCCATACAACGTGATCGGCGTGCCTTCGGCAATCCACTTGATGAAGCGAAACGGCGCCATGTCCGGCCGTCCCGCCGGGCCGAACACCGTGAAATACCGCAACACCGTCACGTCCAGGCCATGCTGCTCAGCATAGGACTGCGCCAGCAACTCCGCCTGACGCTTCGTCTCGGCGTACGGCGACTGCATCGTGCCGAGCTCCGCGTCCTCCGTGAAGGGCATCGTACACCCCGCATACACGGAGGAACTCGAGGCGAGCACGTGCTTCCGCACGCCATGCTTCACCTGACACTTCAGCACGTTCTCCTCCCCCACCACATTCGTCCGGTAATAGAGCTCCGGGTTCTCGATGCTCGCCCGCACCCCCGCCCGCGCGGCGAGGTTGAAGACGGCGCTGAAATTGTGCGCGGAGAAAACCTCCTCCAACGCCGACAGATTTTCGATGTCGAGGTGGCGGAATTCAAAGGTAGGTCGCGTTGTCCCCAACGCGCCGCTCATCGACCCCGGCGCGTTGCGGAGAACGCGCCCTACCCCGGCATAAACCGAACGCTTGGGATCGACTCCCAGCTCCAAGCTCGAAGCTCCCAGCAGTTTCGAAAGCCGGTAGTCCTTCAATCGGACATCATAATAATCATTCAGATTGTCCAACCCAACGACCGTGTGTCCCTCCGCGAGCAACAGCTCGCACACCTTGGAGCCGATGAAGCCAGCGGCGCCTGTCACGAGATAGGTGGACATGATCGTTATGAAGAGACCTGACGGAGCGGGGCGGGTTAGGAGTTAGGGGTGCGGCGTTAATGGGACGGAAAAGCCAAATGGATTAGCCGCAAAAAAGCGCATAAGGAGCAAAAGGGATCGAGACAAAATGCTTGAGTCACGAATTCAGCTTCGAACTGCGGGGTGAGGGCACCCCGCCCACAAGCAGAGCGGCCGCGGGGACGCGGGCACTCCCCCAATAACCAATAACCCTCAACCAATAACCGCGCGCACCCGCGCGCCCCGTTCCCTCGGTTCCCTCCTGTAAACCAAGTTCGTATCGATTCGTGCCCATTCGTGCCATTCGTGTCCCTGCCTCGTGGTGTTGGATCGAAATCACTCTTGTAGGAGCCTGTTTACAGGCGATGCCTAATACCGAACCATATTGGCCGCAATAAAGCGCAAAAGGCGCAAAAATAGAAAACAGCAAACTCGCGCCGAGGCGCACCCCTCACAGCTTCCAGTGTTTACCGCCTTCGATCACCCCACGCTGGCCCGTTGGCTTCAGACGCGAGGCAAAGGTGGCGAAGGCCAGATATTCCGCCATCGGCCGCACTTCCCAGCGGACGGTCCGCGACACTCTCGGCGCCTTCCGCCGAAGCTGCGTGCGTTCAATCTTGGTCAACGGTGCCATGTTATCCGTGTCATCCGTGGTAAAATTGAATTGGTCCCATATTTTGTGCCTTCTGCGCCTTTTTGCGGCCTGAGATCTGACCCGCGACCGCCAGAATCGCTTGTGAACAAGCTCCTACAGTGAGGAAACCCAAGATCGAATCCGTGTTCATCTGCGTCATCCGCGGTAAATTCATTGTTCGTTTTTGCGCCTCTTGCGCCTTTTTGCGGCCAATTTGGTGACCGGTGATTAGTGACCGGTGATTGGTGATTTGTGATTGGTCATTGGTCATTGGTCATTGGTCATCCTGGCAGTCCACTAATCTCTATTCACTGATCACTCAGTTTTTCGCGCGTTCCGCGCGATTCGCAATTGGTGATTCGTGGTGGGTGATTCTGCGGCCGACTAATCACTAATCTCTATTCACTGATCACTTGGTTTTTCGCGCCGTCATTCCTTGCCCAGAATTTTTTCCATGTCACGCAGGAGGACGGGGGCCTTGTCGGTCGCGACCTGATAGACGATGTAATAATCGACGCCAAAATAATCGTGGATCAGTCGATCCCTCATTCCGGCCATTTTCTTCCATTCCACGCCGGGATGCCTCGCGCGGAAATCTTCCGGCACCTTCTTGGCCGCTTCGCCGATGATCTCGATCGCCCTGACACTGGCTCGCTTGAGCACCGAATCATCGAGGAATCTATCAATCGCCACGCCTCGCGTTGCCTCGACGAGGAATCGGGCCTCGTCCCGGATGTGCCGCAGATAATCAAGGACTGAGATCGACATACTTCACCTCCCGCAAAATGTGCGGCCGGAGATAAGGGCTCAGGGCATCCTCCGTCACCAAATCAACCCTGCGTCGAAACACCTCCTCGAGCGCCTCACCCACCGCATAAAGATTATCATAGGTGCGCGCCTGGTCGTCGAATCGCACCAAGACATCCACATCACTGTCGGATCGGGCTTCGCCGCGCCCAACCGAGCCAAATACACCCAACTGCCGAACGCCTGCGGCGAGCAGGCGCGATTTGACGGGAGAGATGTCGGATTCGAACATGCTTCAGATCTTCACCACCACTGCCTTATTGGCAACCCCTCGTTCCAACGCCTCTCGAAAGGCCGCACAAGAGTTCGACGAGCCAAGGCAGGGGTGGCGCGTAGCGACCGGGTGTGTTGGTTTGATATTTTAATTTTCCGCCTTTTGCGCCTTTTTGCGGCAAGGGGGTCCGTCTCTTGTTACTTGTCCCTGTCACTTGAAGCTTCTCAGGTTTGCGCCTTTTTGCGGCCAATAATTATTTCAGGTCTCAGGTTTGTGGTTTCAGAAACCCTCACACCCTCAGGTTTCACACCCTCACGCCCTCCGCGGCCACCGCCTCGGCGTCCGCCGCTGCCATCAGGCGCGCCACGTCGGCGCCGGCGATCGTCGGCTTCCACTTCAGCTTCCGGCGCGCGAGGCGGGCGTCGCCGACGAGCGAGGTCGAGTTCAGCGGGCGGTAGAACTTCGGGTCCACGCGGATGACGATCTCGCCGGTGTCGACGCGCCGCGCGACTTCCCGCTTCCCCTTCCCTTCAAACTTCAACTTCAACCCGAGCTCCCCAAAGGCGGCCGCGGCGAATTCCCGCACCGAGCAATCCTTGCCCGTCGCGAGGACGTAGTCGCGGGCTTCCTTCGCCTGGAGCGACAACCACATCGCCTCCACGTACTCCGGCGCCCAGCCCCAATCGCGTCGGGCATCCAGGTTGCCGAGCAGGATCTCCTTCTGCCGGCCCGCGCGGATCCGGGCGGCGCCGAGCGTGATCTTGCGCGTGACGAAATTCTCCCCGCGACGCGGCGACTCGTGGTTGTAGGCGATGCCGTTCACGCCGAACAGGCCGTACGCCTGGCGATACACCCGCACCATCTGCGCGGCAAAGGCCTTGGCGCACCCGTACGGATTCACCGGGTTGAACGGCGTGTCCTCACGCTGCGGCGCCGTCGCCGGCGCGCCGAACAGCTCCGAACTCGCCGCATGATACAGCCGCACCGGATAATCCAGGTCCCGCAGGATCTCGAGCAGCGCGAGCGTGGCGCCGGCGTTTTCCTGGCACGTCACCTCCGGCATTTCAAAACTCAGGCCCACGTGGCTCTGCCCCGCCAAGTGATAAACCTCCGCCGGACGCACCTTCTGGATGATCCGCCGCAACGACGTCGCATCGGTCAGGTCGCTGTAGTGGAGCGCGAGCGACCCAGTCGCTTGAGCGGAGGGTGTGAGGGTGTGAGGGTGTGAGGGTGTGAGGGTGGAAGGACGGCCGACGATGGACGGTTGGGCGCGGCTGCGTTTTGTGGCGTGGGCGGTAGCGCTCAGAGTATTAGAATCCTCAGGTTTCACACCCTCAGGTTTCACACCCTCGCCTTTATCACCCTCTGCCTTTTGCGCGCTGGCGGCGCGCAAGTGTTCGATGCGCGAGCGGTTGAACAGGCTCGCGCGGCGCACCAGGCCGTGCACCGCATACCCCTTCCCCATCAGCAGCTCCGCGAGGTAGGAGCCATCCTGACCGGTGATGCCGAGGATCAGCGCGCTTCGTGCGCTGATCCGATTAGGCGTTATGCGTGAGGAGTTAATGGGAATAGAAACAGCGATTCAGCGATTCAAAGGCGAGTCCCAAGCGTGAGCCCGTTCGACGGTTAGGATGGGACGCATTCGGAGAGACCTGACGGAGCGCGGGGAGCGCGGAGATGGCGTCGCGTAGCGATGGCCGGAGGCCGACAGACTCGGGTGCCCTCCGGGCGGAGGATGGAGCAAACCTGACGGAGCGCGGGGAGCGCGCAGATGGCGTCGCGTAGCTTTGCGAAGCAGCCCGCAGCGACAGCGGAGGGGGCCTGACGGCGGGCGCCCTTTGGGCGACGGCAGGCACAAACCGCTCGGAGAAACCTGAGACCTGAAAGCTGATAGCTGACGAGAGAAAGAGAAAGATTAAGAGAAAGAGAACGATTGGGGGAAACGGGTGCCCTCACCCGGCGTGTCGCATCATTCAATTCGCAAGCATGGCCGTGCATCGGTCCCGAACTGCGGGGTGAGGGCACCCCGCCCACAAGGAGAGCGGCCCGCAGGGACGGCGGACGGTTGGCAGCGGACGGTTGGGTGGAGCCGCATGGCGATCCGAGAGAAAGAGAAAGATTAAGAGAAAGAGAACGATTGATGGACCTACCTCGAGGCACGGCCCGGAGGGACGCGGGTCCTCCAACGGTGGACGGTTGGGCACGGGTGCGTTTCCGAGAATCCTCAGGTTTCACACCCTCAGCTTTCACACCCTCGCCTTTATCACCCTCAGGTTTCACACCCTCGCCTTTAACATCCTCAGGTTTCACACCCTCACACCCTCACACCCTCACACCCTCCATAGCCTCGGCCCAATAACCAATAACCCTCAACGAATAACCGCGCGCGCGCCCCGCGCGCGCTACGCCCCGTCGCTTCCTTGCGGAAGAAACCAGCGTCGTTCTGTGATTCATCTTTCATCTGTCTCTTTCCCCGTCCGCGCCGCCCCATCGTTCTCTTAATCGTAATCTTTCTCGTTCTCTCGGTCAGCTTTCAGGTCGCAGGTTTCAGCTCTCAGGTCTCAGCTATCAGCTATCAGCTCTCAGCTTTCAGGTCTCAGGTCTCAGGTCTCAGGTTTGCTCCATCCTCCGCCCGTGGGGCACCCGAGTCTGTCGGCCTCCGGCCATCGCGATGCGATGCCATCTCCGCCTCCCGGCTCCGTCAGGTTTCAGGTTTCAGGTCTCAGGTTTCAAGTTTCAGGTTTCAGGTTTCAGGTCTCAGGTCTCTCCGATTGCCTCCCCCTCACCCCAGTTTCATCAACGTCTTCGCCATCGGCAGCAGTGCGCCGGCCTTGCTGTGCCAGGTCTGCAGTTTCTTCACCCGGTTCTTCAGCACCTCCGCCTCCCCGTTGCGGCCCGGGACGGCCTTCGCGATCGAATTCAGGCGGCCTTTGCCGGCGTCGAACTGACGCTGCAGCCGGTGCCCGATGTAATGCGCGATCAGCTTCCGCATTTCCAGATCCGGCTCGAACAATTCGGTCCGGTCCTCCGCCTTCGACACCTCGCGTAGCGCGCCGACCTCGCGGAGCACCTTGAGGCCCTGGCTCACCGAGCCCTTGCTGATGTCCAGCCGCGCCTCGATGTCCGCAAAGCTCAGGGGCACCGGCGCGGCGAACACGATCCCGTAGATCGCCGCCACGGACTTCGGCACGCCCAGCAATTCGGCGCCCTCGACAAAGAAATCCACGAGTTCGGACTCGAAGCGCACCACGTCGTCCGCCCGCCCCTCGCCCAGCACCAAGCCCGACCCGGACGGCCGGTCGGCAACAGAAGGCGCACGCTGCGTGGTGGTGGTGGACATTCAGGGATGAACCTACCCCGCAGGCAGGCGAACACCCCATCCCCCCGCAAGCCAAAAGTTCAGTTCATTTTGAACTGGGATGGGAAAGACGAGGGTGTGAGGGTGAAAGGCGAGGGTGTGAGGGTGTGAGGGTGTGAAACCTGAGGATGGGAGGCAGCCGGAGAAACCTGACGGAGCGCGGGAGCGCGGAGATGGCGTCGCGTAGCTTTGCGAAGCAGCCCGCAGCGACAGCGGAGGGGGCCTGACGGCGGGCGCCCTTTGGGCGACGGCAGGCACAAACCTGAGACCGGAGACCTGAAACCTGAAAGCTGAGAGCTGAGAGCTGATTGCTGACAGCTGACAGCTGACAGCTGAAGGCTGAGAGCTTAAAGCTTAGAGCTTACAGCTGATAGCTGACATCTGCTGTCCCACAGAGTGGAGGGCCCGCGTCTCTGCGGGCCGGGGGCTGAAAGTCACCGCTCCACCCACCCCGTCCACCCAATCCAAAGTAGTCTATTAAATGACTTTGGTCTGCGGCCTCGCCAGCAGGACAAACCGAGAGAAAGAGAAAGATTACGATTAAGAGAACGATTGGGGGAAAGGCGGAGGACGGAGGGGTCCCGCTGTGGGCCGGGTGCCCTCACCCGGCTTGCCGCATCATTCAATTCGCGAATTTGGCCGTGGGTCGGCACGGCCTGCGGGGTGAGGGCACCCCGCCCACAAAGTTAACGGTGGCCGGTCGCCGTTGCGAGCGGCGCTACAGAAAATCCTCAGGTTTCACACCCTCAGCTTTCACACCCTCGCCTTTATCACCCTCGGCTTTCACACCCTCGCCTTTACCATCCTCAGGTTTCACACCCTCACACCCTCACACCCTCCATAGCCTCGGCCCCAATAACCAATAACCCTTAACCAATAACCGCGCGGCCGCGCGCCGCGCCCGCGCCGCGCCCGCGCTACCGCGCCAGTGCTTCCGCGCGCTCGTACTGGCGGCGGAAATGATCGGCCAGGTCGCTCGCCAGGCGGACTTCGTCCACCTTGTTCTTGGAATTCAACGCGGTCTTCACCCGGCTGAACATCTGCTCGTAATTCACGACCGAGAGATCCGTCAGCACCGCCAGCGCCTGCGCGCGGCGCGCGGGATCCAGGCCCGGGGCGTTGATCGCGCGCCACGCCGCCACGAGCTCGTTGTGCGTGTCGATCGCCATCACGCGGATCACGAACGCCATCTCGCGAAACAATCCGCCCGTCCACGCCGCGTTGTAAACCAACGGGCTCTCCCCCGCATACGGATTCACCTCGGGATCCGACCGCAGGCCCGCGAGGGACGCGTCACGATAGAAATCCTTGCGGATCGGCAGGCGCCGCAACGCGAAGTGCCCGGGCCCGCCCGGCGTGCCGGGTTTCAGGTTCCACAACTTCTGCCCCTCGGGCGACATCACGTACTCGATGAAGGCGACCGCGATCTCGCGATTGGGCGCGCCGCGCATCAGCGCGACCGGATCGGGCGAAAGCGTGGTGCCCTCCACCGGCATGTGAAACCCCAGCCGCCGGCGCCCGCTCCGCTCGGCGGAACTCTGCTCCTGATACCGTCCGTAGAAATCGATGCACATGCCGACGGCGCAGTTGCCGGCGGCGACGTCGATCGGCGGCTTTTGCGATGAATCCGTGAAGTAGCGCGCGTTCGCCCCGATCAATTGGAGCAACGCGAGCCCGCGCTCCCAGCCTTGCGCGACGGCCTGTTTTTCGACCTCGGCCTTCGGCCGGCCCGACGCGGCCGCCAGGCGCTCCCACTCGAGATAGATCTGTTCCTGGATGATCGTCTCGAAGGATTTGGCGATCGAGCCGCTCTTCGTCGGGTCGCACACCGCCACTTCCCCGAACAACCGCGGGTTCGTCAGGTCCGACCACTCGCGCGGCGCGGCCACGCCGAGGCGCTCCAATGAATCGATGTTGTAGAGCATGCCGTGTCCGCTGAGCACAGGCCCGAGCCAGCGGCCCTGTTTGTCGCGGTAGGGTTCGCCCGTGAAGCTGGCCGGGATCACGTCGTCGGTGAACCACTCGGGGTGCGCCTGCAACAGACCCGAGTCCACGATGCGCCCGGCGTCGGCCTGCCGGATGAAGTCGAAGGTGCCGCCGCCGAAGAACACGTCGATGCCGCAGCTCACGTCGGACGTCATGAACGCCTCGCGCGCCTCGTGCGCCTCGCGGCTCGCGTCCTTCGCCAGCCGTCCGTTCGCGAATGCCGCCTGGACCTCGATGCTCCACGGCCGCTTGAGCGTGCCGGTCCAGTGGTTGTGGAACGACGACACGTACTCGGACTCCAGGAAGCGCGCGATCTCGCTCGTCCCGCCGATCACCCGCCAGTCGATCGTCACGACCTTGCCGGTCCGCGCGCGGTACCATTCCTGAAACCCCTGCGCGAATTCCTGCCGGATCGCCTCATTGTGCGGCGTGATGATCACCACGGTGCCATCGGCCTTGCCCGCCGCGGCCTTTTTCGGGCGCAACAGGAAGGGCAAAGCCACGACCGCCACCAACGCGAGTATGATGAGCGCGCGTTTCATGAGGCCGAGTTAGCGCACGCCGTTTTCGGATCCTTCGGCCTGAACGATGAAGCGCGTCGGCCCGGTAGGGTCCCGGTAGGGGCGCAGGCTTGCTGCGCCCTCTTCCCTCGCGCGAAAGGGCGCAGCAAGTCTGCGCCCCTACCCCAAACAGCGCCCCCGTCCAGCGCCTTGGGGTCACGTCGCTCCACGCTAGACCGGTTCGGTTGTAGGGGCGTGGCTTGTCCACGCCCTTGTTTCCCGCTGCGAGAAAGGGCGCGGTCGAGCCGCGCCCCTACATCGGAAAGTGGAAATCCGGATTGGTTAATGGGACCCGAAATCACGGCACGGCGCATCCGGAGGATTCGCCCAACCCGCTTTGCGACATTCTGCGCGAAACCCATGACTCACTCCGTCAGCACCACCACATCCTCGGGCTCGACCGTGGCGTAGAGTTCGCCGCGCGTGCTGCCGTCGACGAAGCGCGGGTTGCGCTCGAAGATCTTCAGGCGGGTGCCGTTCGCCGTGACAAAATCGTACTGGGCGACCTCGCCCAGGTAAACGGAATCGCCGATGCGGCCGCGCACGACATTGCGCGCCTCGGCGTTGCGGTGGAGTTCCCAGCATTCCGGGCGAATGGAAACCGTGACCTCCGCGCCGACCGCCGGGGGGTGGGCCGGATCGCCGAAGACGCCGTCGAACTTGCCGACGCCCGTTTCCACCGTGACGTACCCCGCCGCGATCCCGAGCACCTTGCCGGGCAGGAAATCCGTTTCGCCGATGAAATGCGCCACGGTCTTGCGGGTCGGGCGCTTGTACACCTCGCGCGGCGTGCCGACCTGCAGGATGTGGCCGCTCTCGAGGATCGCCATGCGGTCGGCGATGGACAGCGCCTCCTTCTGGTCGTGCGTGACGTACACCGTGGTCAACTTGAACTCCTTGCACACGCGGCGGATCTCCGTGCGCATCTCGAGGCGGAGCTTGGCGTCGAGGTTGGAGAGCGGCTCGTCGAGGAGGAGGCAGCGCGGACGGATGACGAGGGCCCGGGCGAGCGCGATGCGTTGCTGTTGTCCGCCGGAAAGCTGGTTGGGTTTGCGCTCCGCGTATTTTTCCATGCGGACAGACTCGAGGGCCTCGGCCACGCGCCGCTTGATCTCGTCGGCCGCGACCTTCCGCTCGTGGAGACCGAAGGCCACGTTCTCGGCGACGGTCATGTGCGGCCAGAGCGCGTAGCTTTGAAACATCATGCCGGTGTTCCGCTTGTGCGGGGCCAGGCGGGTGACGTCCTCGTCGCCGAAGAGGATCTGTCCCTTCTCCGGGATGTAGAACCCGGCCAGGCTGCGGAGCAAGGTGGTCTTGCCGCAGCCGCTGGGCCCGAGGAGGAAGAACAGTTCGCCCGGGTTGATGGTGAGGTCGAGGCCATGCAGGGCGACCACGCTCCCGAACTGTTTGGTGAGTTGCTTGACCTGGATGGAAATCATGGATGGCCGCGTGCCTCGCGAAGCAACCCATGCGCGGAAACCAAGTCAAAGCCATTAAGGGCGGCGCCAGGTGAGGGTGTGAGGGTGTGAGGGTGTGAGGTCGGAGAAACCTGAGACCTGAGACCTGAAACCTGAAACCTGAGAGCTGAAAGCTGAAAGCTGAGACCTGACGGAGCCGGGAGGCGGAGATGGCGTCGCGTAGCCTGCGAAGCAGCCCGCAGCGACAGCGGAGGGGGCCTGACGGCGGGTGCCCCATGGGCGACGGCAGGCACAAAGCGCTCGGAGAGACCTGAGACCTGAAACCTGAGACCTGAGGATGGGAGGCAGCCGGAGCGACCTGAGAGCTTAAAGCTTAGAGCTGACAGCTGACGGATCGCGGAGATGTCCTGTTGCTCGCTGCTGCGAGCCCGGGACCAGTCGCCCAACCTTCGTTGTGGCTGGGCAAATGGCCGGAGGCCGACAGACTCGGGTGCCCTCCGGGCGGAGGATGGAGCAAACCTGAGAGCTTAAAGCTTAGAGCTGACAGCTGATAGCTGACAGCTGCTGTCGCACAGAGTGGAGGGCCCGCGTCTCTGCGGGCCGTGGGCTGAATGGCACCGCTCCACCCACCCCGTCCGCCCAATCCAAAGTAGTCTATTAAATGACTTTGGTTTGCGGCCTCGCCAGCAGGACAAACCGGGAGAAAGAGAAAGATTTGGGGAAAGACGGAGGACGCGGGCCCGGTTGTGGGCCGGGTGCCCTCACCCGGCATGAAGCATGGC